>NZ_MUXZ01000027.1 GCF_002015075.1 Canicola haemoglobinophilus | reverse complement strand
CTTTTTGGGGTCAGATCAGGAATAACAAGGCTCTTTATTAATCAGGTTATAGGCTTATGCCACAATCTTTAAATGCTTAGATTTTGATTTTAGTCTGCATTGTTCTACATAGTCGCCCCATAATTGCAAGGCTCTAGCCCTATGCTTGAGATACTCAGCGTTATTATATACTCCCCTTATTCCTCCTATGGTGTGAGCTAAGCACATTTCTATAACATCGGGTAAAACTTCTTTTTCATGTAGATAAGTGCTAGCGATTTTTCTTAATCCGTGCGCTGTTTGTTCCTCTTTATAGCCTAGATTATCCCTAATCGCTTTATTTACTGTTTGACTATTAATATGCTTACTGGTGGTTCTCAAACTAGGGAACACATAAACAGAATTATAATTAAGCTGTTTAATTCTCTCTAATATCTCTAAAGCCTGTGATGATAACGGGACTATATGCGGCTTATTTTCGTTTGCTTTAGTCTTTTTCATCTTATGCGGTGGAATGATCCACAATTTCTTTTTAATATCTATCTCTCCCCATTCCGCTGTAACTGCTTCATTTGGTCTTACCATTGTGAGAAGTTGCCATTGAATTAAATATTTAGTAATTAGGTTTAAATCTGAATGTTCTAATCTATCTAAAAATTCAGGTAATGCATCAGGATTAATATTAGGGTTTGTGCCACGCTTAAGCGGCTCAAAGGCTGTATTTATATTTGAACATGGATTAATAGGAATGATAAAAAGGGAATATACCGCATAATTTAAGATAGCATTGAGCAGTTTTATAGACTTTCTAAATATCTCCGCTTTACCTTGCTTATAAGGGGTATTTAAGGCGTTTTTAGCAATAATAGGGGTAATATCTGCAACTGGATAATCCGATAACATTGACAATAAATACTTTTCTACAATGCTCCAGTATTTTTTTAATGTTAAAGGCTTAATGCTATCTTGCTTGCTATCTCTCCAACTCTCAGCCACACTTTTAAAAGTATTAGAAATGCGTTGCTGTTCTAATAGCTCTGTTTGATCCTTGTGTTGTTTTGGATCGATATTTTGAGCAAGTAGGACTAGATAGTCTTCTCTCGTTCTTCTTGCTTGTAATAGTGATATTTCGGGGAATGTGCCTAAGCCTAAATCTGTTTGATTGCCTGTGAATGGTTTTTTATATCTAAAGCGCCATAATTTAGATCCGTTCTTTCTTACCAATAAAAAAAGCCCTTTACCGTCCATTAATTTATAGTCTTTTTCTCTTGGTTTTGCATTTTTTATCTGTGTAGCAGTCAATTCGCTAGTGCCTTTTGCCATAAGGGTTTATCTCGATAATAAGGGTACGATTTTATATGATTTAGGGTTTTTGGGTATGTACCCTTAATCGTACCCCCATTTATACCCTTATTATTTGTTGCTGTAAACATATCAACACGAAAGAACACGAAAGAACACAAAAAGAGAAAGCGCTGTTAAAGCCTTATCTGATAAGGGTTCACTTTATAAATGCGAAAGAAAACGAAAGAAAAAAAAAGACCGCAAAATTGCGATCTTTCTGTTTTTGGTGCTCTGAGCGAGACTTGAACTCGCACGTCCTATGGACACTACCCCCTCAAGATAGCGTGTCTACCAATTCCACCATCAGAGCGTTAAATTGAATTTAGATTGTTTATTGTGGGATGTCGCTATTTTTTTTATCAACTGCTGGAGCGCTTTGTTGTTTTTCTTGAACTTGCTCGGCAACTTTTGATAAATCATCAAATTTACCAGTTTCAACATTGTTGCGATGTGAATTGATATTACCAATCACTAAACTAATAGCAAAAAATGCGGTTGCTAAAACAGCAGTTGTGCGAGATAAGAAATTACCAGCACCAGCAGCTCCAAAAACGGTGCCTGATGCGCCACCACCAAATGATGCCCCTGCATTAGCGCCTTTCCCTTGTTGGATTAGGATAAAACCAATTAAAGCAATAGCAATAATTAAGTAAGCAACAAGTAAAATTTGGTACATTATTTCTTCTCTCTAAATTAAATAATATTCACAATAAAAATAACGTGCGAATACTATCTAATATCGAAAATCTTCGCAAGTAGTTTTAATAAAATTCCCATTAATTGTTTTAATTTCAGACAAAACTTAAACTTTTTTAACCGCACTTTTTCTTGGTGGTGGCTTTTTATCCTCTCTAGCTAACTTTCCTAACTGACGTAATGCAGAAAAATTAAAATATCTTAATAGTTCAGGTAAAAGCTCATTTAAGTTTTGCATAAATTGTTGGTAAGAACCTTGTTTACGACTAATACTGTCTAGCTGAGCCTCCCAATGTGCTGTCATATCAGGTTGTGTTGCAATATCGGGCAAAGCTTGAATAAGTATTCTACCTGTTTCGGTACTGTGAATATTACGTCCTTTTTTATACAAAAAACCTCGCTTAAAAAGTAACTCAATAATGCCAGCTCTGGTTGCTTCTGTACCCAATCCGTCAGTTTCACGCAAGATTTTTTTCAATTCTTTATTTTGTACAAAGCGTGCAATACCTGTCATGGCAGAAAGTAAAGTAGCATCAGTAAAAGGTTTCGGCGCTTGTGTTTTTTTGCTGAGCAACTCGCCTTTTTCACAAAATAATTCATCGCCTTTTTTCACAATAGGGAGCAAAGGTTCTTGCTGTTCATTTTCATCCTCTTTACCTAAAAGCTGTTTCCAGCCTGCAATTTGCAAGTTTCTTGCTTGTGCAACAAACGTCCCTCCCGCAATATTTAAGGTAATTTTACTCTTACGATATTCGGCATCTTGGCAAAATTGCATTAAATACTGGCGAGCAATTAAATTGTAAATTTGTTGCTCATTTTGATTTAAATTCGCAGCTTTGTTTTTTGCCGTTGGAATAATGGCATGGTGTGCCTCAACTTTTTTATCATTCCAACAACGATTTTTAAGCTCAGCATCAACAATATCAGGAAGTTTTTGATACAAAGGACTTTGTGCTGAAATCGCGTGCAAAATAGCATGGTGCTCGGCAAAATGCTCTTCGGGTAAATAGCGACAATCAGAGCGTGGATAAGTAATCAATTTGTGAGTTTCATATAAGCGCTGACAAGTATCTAGTACTTCTTGTGCCGACATGCCATAACGTTTCGCCGCATCTATTTGTAATGCCGAAAGTGAATAAGGTAAAGGAGCGGTTTCTTTTTCTCTTTTATCAATATATTCCGTAACGATCGCAGGTTGCTCACTGATACGTTTGATTACATTTTCCGCTAAAGCCTTAGATAATACTCGCCCTTCTTCATCTTGATAATCTTCACAAGCTTTACTTGGTTGCCAAAGTGCGGTGAATTTTTGTGGTGTTTCTTCTTTTGTGGTTACAAAGGCTTGCACTTCAAAAAAATCTTTTGGTTGGAAATGCTCAATTTCTAAATCACGGCGCACTATTAACCCCAACACTGGCGTCTGCACTCTTCCAACAGAGAGAATACCGTTATAGCCTGATTGACGCCCACGAATAGTGTAAGCCCTTGTCATATTAATGCCATATAACCAATCGGCTCTGGCACGCGCTAAGGCTGATGTAGCAAGAGGGATAAAATTTTGGTTCGGCTGTAATTTTTTGACTGCTTTTTCTACCGCACTTGGATTGAGATCGCTGATTAAACAACGCTGAATTTCGGCTAATTTTGTTGCTGGCAAGTTGGCATAACTAAATACCTCATCAACTAATAATTGCCCCTCACGATCTGGGTCGCCTGCATTGACTAAAATATCCGCCTGATGAATTAATTTAAGCACAGCATCTAATTGGCTTTTCACTTCTTTTTTAGGCAATAGTTGCCATTTTTGCGGAATAATCGGCAAATGCTCTAAACGCCATTGTTTGAAGGCTGAATTATAAGCATCTGGCTCAGCCTGCTCTAACAAATGTCCAACACACCAAGTTACATAATCTTTGTCACCGCACTTTATGAAACCTTGGCCTCGTTGATGAGGCTTTGGCAATACATCGGCAATAGCTCGAGCAAGGCTTGGTTTTTCTGCTATAAATAATCGCATTGACTAGTAACTTTTGTTAGTTGATGAAAGCGCGCCATTCTAACATAAAGCCAGCCTATTCCAAATTCGCTAAATTTTCGCTAAAATGCCCAGCGTTTTTGATTAACTAAAATGGAAGAAAAATTATGTTTGGAAAAGGTGGCTTAGGCAACTTGATGAAACAAGCTCAGCAAATGCAAGAGCGTATGCAAAAGATGCAAGAAGAAATTGCACAATTAGAAGTCACAGGCGAAGCTGGCGCTGGTTTAGTTAAAATTACTATTAATGGTGCGCATAATTGTCGCCGTATTGATATCGATCCATCTTTAATGGAAGACGATAAAGAAATGTTAGAAGATCTTATTGCGGCGGCATTTAATGATGCAGTTCGCCGTACTGAAGAAATGCAAAAAGAAAAAATGGCATCAGTAACAGCAGGAATGTCTTTACCTCCTGGTTTTAAAATGCCGTTCTAAATCAGTTTATTTATCAATAGGGCGCAATATTTGCGTCCATTTTTTTAATACTAGAAATTAGTTATGCAAAGTAGTCCTCTATTAGAAAATCTTATTGAACATTTACGCTGCCTACCGGGCGTTGGCCCGAAATCTGCACAGCGTATGGCATATCATTTATTACAACGTGATCGAAGCGGCGGTATGAATTTAGCCAGAGCTTTAACGGAAGCTATGTCAAAAATTGGTCATTGTAATCATTGCCGTACTTTCACTGAGGAGGATAGTTGTGCTATTTGCAATAATCCAAGACGGCAAAATTCAGGGTTACTTTGTGTTGTAGAGCAACCTTCGGATATTCCTGCCATTGAGCAAACGGGGCAATTTTCTGGGCGCTATTTTGTGTTAATGGGGCATTTATCGCCTTTAGACGGGATTGGACCAAAAGAAATTGGTTTGGATTTATTGCAAAAGCGTTTACAAAATGAAAGTTTTTATGAAGTTATTTTGGCAACCAATCCTACTGTTGAAGGCGAAGCTACTGCCAATTACATTGCGGAGATGTGCTTTCAACATAATATAAAAGTCAGCCGTATTGCTCATGGTATTCCTGTAGGTGGAGAATTAGAAACCGTAGATGGCACAACCCTAAGCCATTCACTAATCGGACGTCGAGAAATTCAGCTATAAAAAATCCCCCTAAAAACAGGGGGATTTTTCAGTTATTTAACTTGGTTAATTAAGAATTGTGTAAGTAAACTTACTGGGCGTCCTGTTGCACCTTTATTCGCGCCTTGCAACCAAGCTGTGCCAGCAATATCTAAATGTGCCCAAGGGTAGTTTTTCGTGAAATTAGCTAAAAATGCGCCAGCTGTGATCGCTCCGCCCCAACGCCCACCAATATTAGCAAGATCCGCAAAATTAGATTTTAACTGTTCTTGATATTCTTCACTTAAAGGTAAACGCCAAGCCTTGTCCGTGGTTTGCTCCGCTGCATTTAATAATCCTTTAGCCAGTTTTTCATCGGTCGCAATTAGGCCGCTGTTATGTTGACCTAATGCCACCACGCAAGCCCCCGTTAAAGTCGCAACATCAATCACGCACTCTGGCTCAAAACGTTCAACATAAGTCAGCGCATCGCATAAAACTAAGCGTCCTTCAGCATCAGTATTTAACACTTCCACCGTCAATCCTGACATCGTAGTTAGTATATCTCCTGGGCGATAGGCATTACCATCTGGTAAGTTTTCACAGCCAGCTAGCACACCAATCACATTCAATGGCAATTTTAATTCAGCCAAGGCTTGCATTACACCAAATACAGAAGCCGCACCGCACATATCATATTTCATCTCATCCATGCTATCTGCTGGTTTTAAGGAAATACCGCCAGCATCAAAAGTTAACCCTTTACCCACTAAAACGATAGGCTTAGCATTTTTGTCTGGGTGATTACGATATTCGATAACTGACATTTTTGCTTCGTTTTGGCTGCCTTGCGAAACAGCCAAATAAGACGTCATATTTAATTCCGCCATTTCTTTTTCGCCCAACACTTGCACTTTAATCAAATTTGAATATTGAGCTAAAGATTGAGCTTGTTCTGCAAGATAAGTTGGATTGCAAATATTGGGTGGGTAGTTAGCAATATCTTTTGCTGACTTCACGCCTTGTGCAATAGCCTGTCCATGCGCTATCGCCAAAAGTGCATTTTGTTGCAACTCATCTTGAACATTAAAAACAACCTCATTTAAGACCGCACTTTCGTTCGTTTTTTTACTTTTGAACGCATCAAATTTATATAAACTTGCCTCAATAGTTTCAATAGCAAAACGAATATTCCAATATACATCACGATCTTTCAGTTCAACTTCATTTAAAAAACTCACCACTTCCGTTGCTTGCGTATCATGAACAGCTTGGATAGCTTTTTGTATAATTTGCTTATATTGACGCTCTGTTATCTCATCTTTTTTTCCGCAACCCACAACAAAAATACGTTGCGCTTGGCAATTAGCAACATTTCGTAAAATCAATACTTGCCCTTGTTTTCCACTGAGCTCACCTACTTGAATTAACTGGGTTAAATAGCCTTGACTAAGCTGATCAAATTCTGCTGCCGCAGGGGATAACACCCCACCCTCAAATACCACTAAAATAATATTGCTATTGATTTGAGAAAGTGCGGTGTTTTTTACACTATATTTCATTTAAACCTCACGAATTTACTGTTTTCAATTAAAAAATACGCTATCATACGCGACTGTTATTTGTTTCGGTAAACTACTGCTTTTTAAAAAAATTGCAAGAAAAATGTAGGTAATTCAGTGATATTAACTCGATATTTAACTAGAGAAGTTTTTAAAAGCCAAATTTCGATCTTATTTATTCTTTTACTGATCTTTTTTAGCCAACAACTTGTTCGTGTTTTAGGTTCTGCCACCAGCGGCAAAATTCCTGCTGATTTAGTTTTTTCTTTACTTGGTTTGGGCATGCCTGCAATGGCACAGCTGATGCTTCCTCTTTGCTTATTTATTGCTATATTGCTAACCTTTGGGCGCTTGTATGCAGAAAGTGAAATTACCGTTATGCGTGCTTGTGGTGTAGGGCAACGTATTTTAGTGCGAGTAACATTAATTTTATCTGTCTTAACAGCAGGACTTGCAACCTATAATGCACTCTATTTATCCCCTTGGGCAATTCAAAAACAAGCTCAAATTATTGAAGATGCAAAAGCCAACCCAACAATGGGAGCCTTAGCATCTGGACAATTTGTCAGTGCTGGAAATACAGATGTTGTGTTATTTATCGATGAAATCGAAGATAACAAAATTAAAGATATTTATGTTTTTCAAATGACAAATAAGAAAAATCAAAAGCCATCTGTTATTGTTGCTGAAAGTGGTGAATTAAAGGCACTACCTAATGGCGATCAAGTTCTTAGTTTGGAAAATAGCCAACGGGTTGAAGGCTCAGCGGTTCTACCCGATTTTCGTATTACTCATTTTGACCAATATCAAGCTTATTTAGGTTATAAAACGACAGATGCTGATACATCTGAAACAGAAGTTTTAAGTTTACAAGAATTAATTAACTCCAAATCACCCGCGGCAAAAGCGGAGCTACATTGGCGTTTAACCTTAATTTTTGCAGTGCCAATTATGGCTCTGATTGCGGTTCCATTGAGCAGAGTTAACCCTCGTCAAGGGCGCTTTGCCAAAATTTTACCCGCACTTTTACTCTATTTAATTTATTTCTTACTACAAAGCTCATTAAAATCGGCAGGCGCTTCTGGCAAAATTGATGCTAATATTTTCATGCCATTAGTGAGTATTTTCTTCTTATGCTTAGCAATTTTATTGAATAGTTGGAATAGCGCTTTTATGTATAAAATTCGTCATTTATTTAACTTCAATACAAACAAAGGTAATCAAAAATGAAAATAATGAATACCTTAGATCGTTATATTGGAAAAAATATTTTAGGTGCTATTTTTGCTACGTTATTAATGTTAGTAGGCTTGTCAGCGATTATTAAATTTGTTGAGCAGTTCCGTAGCGTTGGCAAGGGAACTTATGATGTTATTCAAGCAACGCTTTTTACTCTATTAACCATGCCTAAAGACATAGAAACATTTTTTCCTATGGCAGCCTTATTAGGCTCACTAATTACTCTTGGTAACCTTGCTAGCCGTAGTGAGCTTATTGTGATGCAATCCGCTGGATTTTCCCGTTTTAAAATTGGTTTGGCAGTAATGAAAACGGCATTGCCACTGGTACTTATTACGATGCTAATTGGAGAATGGGGAATTCCACAGACTGAACAATTCGCAAGAAATATGCGCTCAAAAGCAATTTCTGGTGGCTCTATGCTTTCTGTCAAAAATGGGATCTGGGCAAAAGATGGCAATGATTTTGTCTATGTAAGACGTATTACCAATGATATTAAATTAAACGATATTTATGTTTATAGCTTTGATGATCATCGCCAATTAAAACAGGTCATTCACGCTAATCAAGCAAGTTTTGAAAATGGAAAATGGGAGTTAAGTAACATTAATCAGTCAGAGATTTCTCATGATGAGATAAAAACTATTAGTAGACTTAGAGATACATGGAATACAAACTTAACACCAGATAAGCTAGGGATTGCCTCCTTGCGACCGACATCATTATCTATGAGTGGATTATATAATTACATTAAATTCATGAAAGAAACAGGGCAAGATGCGAAACGTTTTGAGCTCACTTTTTGGCAAAAAATCTTTCAGCCAGTTTCTGTGGCAGTCATGATGATGTTAGCGCTTTCTTTTATCTTTGGCTCTTTACGCAGCGTTACAGCTGGAGCACGAATTGTAACTGGGATCTTTTTCGGTTTCCTCTTCTACGTTATTAATGAAATCTTTGGGCGATTAAGCATTCTATATGATATTCCTATAGCTCTCGCAGCTCTCATTCCAAGCCTACTCTTTATTGTGCTAATTTGGTGGCTTCTCAATAGGAAAAGAGATTAAAAAAACAACCGCACTTTCTGATTTAACCTCAAAAAGTGCGGTTTGTTTTTCGTTTAATTATTCCACTTTAACAATCCAACCTTCTGGCGCTTCAACATCGCCAAATTGAATACCGACTAATTCATTGTAAAGTTTAGTTGTTACTTCGCCCACTTCTGTTTCGGAATAAAATACATGGAAATTATCGCCATATTGAATACCACCAATTGGCGTAATTACTGCTGCTGTTCCACAAGCTCCAGCCTCTTTAAATTGGTCAAGTTGATCGATATAAACATCTCCTTCAACCACATCCATTCCCAACCGCTCTTTTGCTAAGTAGAGCAAAGAATATTTAGTAATACTAGGTAGGATTGATGGCGATAATGGGGTAACAAATTTGTTATCTTTGGTTATACCAAAGAAATTTGCAGAGCCAACTTCTTCTATTTTGGTATGTTTCGCTGGATCAAGGTAGATACAATCAGCAAAATTGCGTGCTTTAGCCATTTTTCCTGGGTAAAGACTTGCTGCATAATTTCCGCCAACTTTCGCGGCTCCAGTGCCTTGTGGTGCAGCACGATCATAGTCAGAAACAATAAAATTAGTGGGTTTCATGCCGCCTTTAAAATAGGCACCAACAGGACAGCAGAAGATGGAAAATATATATTCAGGTGCAGGACTAACGCCAACATTATCGCCAACGCCAATTAAAAATGGGCGTAAATAAAGTGTTGCACCAGAACCATAAGGACCTAGCCAGTCTTTATTTGCTTTCACAACTTGTTTACAAGCATCTACAAACATTTCTACTGGTATTTCAGGCATTAACAAACGTTGGCAACTTTTTTGCATACGCAGCGCATTTTGTTCTGGGCGGAATAAGTTAATTGAACCGTCTTTGCAACGATAAGCTTTTAAGCCCTCAAAGCATTGTTGGCCATAATGCAATGCAGTTGAGCCTTCACTAATA
The DNA here is from genome assembly GCF_002015075.1 of Canicola haemoglobinophilus. Taxonomy (GTDB): domain Bacteria; phylum Pseudomonadota; class Gammaproteobacteria; order Enterobacterales; family Pasteurellaceae; genus Canicola; species Canicola haemoglobinophilus. Next base: position 69,520 of record NZ_MUXZ01000027.1, on the reverse strand, counting down.
TGTAAGACATTATCTTGGGTTAATTCGCCTTTTGACCATTCACCATTTTTCCAATAAGCAATATAGCGATAATCTGTTTTGATATAGCTGAAACCAAGATTTTCCCAATCAATATTTTTACTCATTTTTACTTCCTTATTTATATTTATCAAATAGTGGAATTTAATCTACACCATTCTCAGCGGGTTGAAAACTGGGTATTGAAAATATTTAAAAGGATTTTATTGAATGGAATGAATAAGCTAAGGCAATTTTATGTTAGAATTGCGCCCATGAAAAAATACCGCTCTTAGAAGAGCGGTATGTAACCTAAAAAATGGTTTAAAATATACAGGAAGTGAATGAGTAACTCAAAATTTGTTACTCGGTTCGGTTTCCCGAACAATATGCAAACACAACATCATACTTAAGTCCGAAACTCTTTAACCAGTAAGGAATTACCAATCATTAAGTATGCGTGCATTTTATGGGGAATGGACTGGTCAGACAACTGATATTTTTTTATATGATATTTTAGAAAAACTAATCCGAATAAAATCCTGACTATTATAATCTAAAAAAATAAAATTGAGAAGAATTATGTTTAAACGTTTGCCTCCATTGAATTCATTGAAGTCTTTTGAAAGTTCCGCAAGGCATTTAAGTTTTACAAAAGCTGCCGATGAACTTTTTGTTACTCAAGCTGCTGTGAGTCATCAAATAAAATTATTAGAGGATTTTTTAGGCGTTAGATTATTTAAGCGCAAAAATCGCTCTTTAGAATTAACCGAATTGGGTAAAATTTATTTTACTGATGTCAGTAAAATTTTAAATAGTCTTGCTAATGCAACAACAAAATTAATAACCCAAAAAAATGAACCGCATCTTTCTATTAGTGTTCCACAAACTTTCGGAATGCAATGGTTAGTGCCTAAATTAAGTGAATTTAACCAGCAATATCCTGATATTGAAGTACGTCTTAAAGGCGAAGATCAAGATGAGGTTACTTTAAATAACGAAATTGATATTGCTATTTATTATGGAAAAGGAAATTGGGACGGTTTACAAGCTGAAAAATTGGCTGATGCAAATCTATTATTGCTTGCCTCACCTAAATTATTGCAACAACAACCAGTAACCCAAGAAAAAGATCTACATGCACATACATTAATCCATATCCATACTCGCGACAACTGGCGTAATATGGCGCAGTTATTAAAAATTGAGGATCTAGATATTCAGCACGGTCCTTTATTTAGCCATACTTTTATGGCTCTACAAGCAGCAGTTCATGGGCAAGGTATTGTTTTAGCAAATAAAATTCTAGCACAACATGAAATTGACAATGGAAATCTACAAGTGATATTAGATGAATCTTTACCTGATCCAAAATCTTTTTATGTCGTTAATCACTTAAATAGATCAAATAACGAGCAGATAAACCTATTCCGTCAATGGATTATACAAGCGATAAAAAATGAATATGAATAAATTAGCATTATATTGCCGCAGTGGCTTTGAGAAAGAATTAGCCGCAGAAATAACTGAAAAAGCAACCGCACTTGGTGTCTTTGGTTTTGCCAGAGTAGTAGAAAATTCCGCTTATGTTATTTTTGAATGTTATCAAGCTGGTGATGCAGATCTTTTGGCTAGAAAAATTCCTTTTAATCAACTCATTTTTGCTCGACAAATGATGGTTATTTCTGAGCAAATTCAAGATTTACCACAACAAGATCGAATAACGCCAATCATTGCGCAATATCAACAAGTAAGCAATCATATTAATCTCATGCAAAGCTCTGATATTTGGGTTGAAACAGCGGATACAAATGACGCAAAAACATTGGCTACTTTTTGTCGGAAATTTACCGTTCCTCTTCGTCAAGCCCTCAAAAAGCAAGGTTGGTTACAAGCTAAAAACAAAAAGAGCGGTATAACCTTGCATATTTTTTTCACTCAGCCTAATAGTTGTTATGTTGGCTATTCTTATAACAATAACCACTCTGAACATATTATGGGCATCCCACGATTAAAATTTCCAGCCGAAGCACCTAGTCGTTCAACCCTAAAATTAGAAGAGGCAATTCTGCATTTTATTCCTCGTGAGCAAGAAGCACTCAGCTTGAATGAAAATAAATATGCCGTTGATTTAGGTGCTTGTCCTGGTGGTTGGACTTATCAATTAGTTAAACGTGGCGTTTTTGTATATGCAGTGGACCATGGCAAAATGGCTGCTAGCTTACATGAAACAGGCAGAATTGAGCATTGTGCTGAAGACGGTTTTAAATTTCAGCCACCTAAGCGCCGTAAAATTGATTGGCTAGTTTGTGATATGGTTGAACAACCACGTAGAATAGCGAATTTAATCAGTCAATGGCTTATCAAAGGTTGGTGTAAGGAAACCATTTTCAATTTAAAATTACCAATGAAAAAACGTTATATTGAAGTTCAACAATGCTTAGAGCAAATCGAAGAGAGCTTAGCCAAACAAAATATCTCTTTTCAATTACAAGCAAAACATCTTTATCATGATAGAGAAGAAATTACTGTTTATATTCGAGTCATATGATTTTGATACCGCACTTTTATTTATATGCTCAATTAACTTATATACTGGCTATTGTCCCAAATATCTTTACGCAAAAAATAGGCGAAAATTTTCGCCTATAAACTCAGTTAAATTATTTATTTTTCAGTTGTAACTTATCTAATAATTTTTGATGAATTCCGCCAAAACTCCCATTTGACATTACCAAAATATGATCTGTTGGTTGTGCCTCTGCAGCAATTAAATCCACTAAATTATCTAAATTACCTGACCATTTTGCTGGCTGCACACAATCATTGGCGATTTCAACCACATCCCAAGGAATATTGTCTGGTTGTAATAAAAATACATAGTCAGCTCTTGCTAAAGCTGGGGCAATTTCATCTTTATGCACGCCCATTTTCATGGTATTTGATCTTGGTTCTAACACAGCCAAAATACGTACGCCCCCACCAACTTTATCGCGAAGTGCGGTTAAAGTTGCAAGAATTTCTGCTGGATGATGAGCAAAATCATCATAAACCGTAATATTGTTCACTTCGCCTTTTACTTCTAAACGGCGTTTCGCATTAACAAAAGAAGCTAACGCTTGGCAAGCATCTGCAACTTGCACACCAGCATGATAAGCTGCAGCAATCGCCATCAATGCATTGTGCATATTATGCTGCCCTACAATATTCCACCGCACTTCGCCAGCTTTTTGACCTTTGTGATAGACAGCAAAATGTGAGCTATCATGTGTCAGTCTTTCTGCGTACCACTCTTGCTCTTGTCCGACAAATTGTGTTTCAGACCAATATCCCATATCCAAGGTTTCTTTAACTGATTGCTCATTTGCAAAAGCAAGAATACGCCCACTTTTTGACATCGTTCTAATCATATGATGAAACTGACGTTGAATAGCTTGTAGGTTGTCAAAAATATCAGCGTGATCAAAACCAAGATTATTGATAATCAGGGTTTTCGGATTGTAATGAACAAATTTAGAACGTTTATCAAAAAATGCTGTGTCATATTCATCTGCTTCGATAACAAAAAATGGGCTATTACCTAAGCGAGCGGAAACACCAAAATTACCTGCAATACCACCAATTAAAAAACCCGGTTGTAAGCCATTTTGCTCCAAAATCCAGCTTAACATACCTGTTGTCGTGGTTTTGCCATGGGTTCCTGATACTGCCAATACCCAGCGATCACGTAATAAATGATCATGTAACCATTGTGGACCTGAAATATAAGGCAAGTTATTTTCCAACACATATTCCACACAAGGATTACCACGTTTCATGGCATTGCCAATTACCACTAAATCTGGTGCTGGTTGTAATTGAGAAACCTCAAAGTGCGGTATGATTTCAATATCATTTTGTTGTAAGAAAGTGCTCATAGGTGGGTACACATTGGTGTCTGAACCAGTTACTTTATAGCCCATTTGTTTTGCAATAATGGCTACACCGCCCATAAAAGTACCGCAGATACCCAAAATATGAATATGTTTATTGTGCATTTATATCTCTTCCCTCAAATTCATTAAAAAATGTGTGATAGATCACATTGTTAGAAATCAATTTATTCGTTCAAAATGAAGGTTGCTATAATAAATCAACTCCAACTGAGAGTAAATTTAAATATAGAAGGATCAAAATTATGAAAACATTAGGACAATTTATTGTAGAAAAGCAAGCTGAATATCCCAACGCAAAGGGGGAACTCTCTGGGATTTTATCGTCCTTACGCTTAGTGGCTAAAATCATTCATCGAGATATAAACAAGGCTGGTTTAACTAATAATATTATCGGTAATTCTGGCGTTGAAAATGTTCAAGGCGAAGCACAAATGAAGTTAGATTTGTTTGCTCATAACACGATGAAACAGGCTTTAATCACGAGAGAAGAAGTTGCTGGCTTTGCTTCAGAGGAAGAAGAAAATTTCGTTGCTTTTGATACAGAACGTGGGCGCAATGCCAAATATGTTATTCTCACTGATCCTCTAGATGGTTCTTCAAATATTGATGTTAATGTTGCCGTTGGTACTATTTTCTCTATTTATCGCCGAGTTTCTCCAATTGGAACGCCTGTCACCTTAGAAGACTTTTTGCAACCGGGACATAAACAAGTTGCTGCTGGTTATATCGTTTATGGTTCATCAACCATGCTTGTTTACACCACAGGTAACGGGGTAAATGGTTTTACTTACGATCCATCTTTAGGGGTATTTTGTTTATCCCATGAAAATATTCAAATTCCACCAAGTGGCAAAATTTACTCCATTAACGAAGGACAATATTTAAAATTCCCAATGGGGGTAAAAAAATACATTAAATATTGCCAAGAAGAAGATAAGTCCACCAACCGTCCTTATGCCTCACGCTATATTGGCTCACTTGTTTCTGACTTCCACCGCAATATGCTCAAAGGCGGAATTTATATTTACCCAAGTGCAACAACTTATCCAAACGGTAAATTACGTTTATTGTACGAAGGTAATCCAATGGCCTTCCTTGCTGAACAAGCGGGCGGCATTGCAAGCGATGGTAAAAATCGTATTTTAGACATTCAACCAAAAGAACTTCACGAAAGAGTACCGTTCTTTATTGGTTCAAAAGAAATGGTTAAAAAAGCAGAAGAATTTATGTGTGAATTCTCTGCAGAATAAAATCCTTTCTTCTTATGGTGGGCAATTCAAAAGTCCACCATTTTTATATACCCAGCCCCAAATAAAATCAAACTTTCAATATTTTTTATAAAATTTACAGTTTTTTTATATTTTCTTTAAAAATATAGCAAAACTCCATTTAAAGTAAAAATTTTGGTGTTTTTTTTCACAAATGTTACACAGCTCACAGAATTTTTCATTTATATCCTTTAATCTATATCCACCCTAGAAACTCATAATTTTAAATAATTTAAGGAGCTCAAATGAAAAAGTTTCGTCTAAAAAATGCCTTTATCCCTTCGCTTATTTTTCTTGCTTTATCTTCAACATTGCATGCGAACAGTTTTTGGAAAGCTGATTTAAATGAAAACCTTACTAATATTACAAAAAGAAAAGGGATTGATAATTTTACAGTTAATGTCCCTAGTAAACCTTGGGAAGGAGTGGGTCCTAATGGTGAAGCACCAGGCACTGTAAATTTACATTACAGCCGAATTCCTGCTATGACAATTACTGAGGATAATAAATTGGTTGTTATGTTTGATTTAAGATGGAATGGGGCTAATGACCAAAATCGAATCGATCCAGGTATCGCAATCTCAGAAGATGGTGGGCATACTTGGACTAGGAAAACAGCTTGGACCTTTGATGTAGGTAAAGATCCTCGACGTCGTGCAATGGACCCTACGATCTTACACAACCCTATTGATGGCAGCTTATATGTAATGCACGGTAACTGGGCTAATGGAGTGCATAACTGGAATACAGATCGTATAAAGTATTTCAATAATAATGTATGGGCTACAACAATATATAAATCTACCGATGATGGTCATACTTGGGGGAAAAATGCTGAATTTAGTAAACAGAGTAATCCAGAGGTGTTTTCAAAAGTACAAAAAGGGAATGGAAATCCAGTTATTGGTTTCTTGGGTGGGGTAGGTTCAGGTATTGTGATGCGTGATGGAACCTTAGTATTTCCTATCCAAACTACGCACCAAAATTCTAATACTGCGGGTAGTCCAAACCGTACAAATACATTTATTGCAACAACACTCATGTATTCTACGGATAATGGAAAAACTTGGGATATGAAGGCAACAAAAACACCACTTTCAATGAATGGACAATCCCTAGAAAACATGGTTTTTGAAGTTGAGCCTGGAAAATTAGTAGTGACAGGTCGAGGCAATAACCGATGGGCATACTATACAACTGACTTAGGAGAAACTTGGCATGAATTTACCCCTGTAAATGGTTTTAGTGGTACCACATCTCAGACAACGCAAGGTTCTTCTCTTTATGTAACTTTGCCTAATGGTCGTAAAGTATTATTGGTATCTAAACCAAATGGTAATAACGATAACTGGTCTCGTGGTAACCTGGCACTTTGGATGCTAGATGCTAAAGATCCTAACCATAAATATCAAGTTGAAATTATTCGTCCAGGTTCTGGAAATGCGGCTGGAGCAGGTTACTCATCTCTTGCTTATAAAGACGGAAACTTATTTATTGCTTATGAAGATGACGGCGATATTACCGTCAAAAACCTTACTAACTTAATGGAAAAAATAGAGGCGAAAGCATTAGAGTGGAATTTGCCTGATGTAATGGCTGAAGAAATTGAAAAAATTAATGCCATGGATAATCTAAATAAAGCACAGAAAGATGAGTTAATTGCAAAAATGCGTAAAGCGAACGATTATGCAATTCCATTATCTGTTGCTATCGATGGTGCAATGGAGGACTTAAAAGAAAAAACCAATGATCTTAAAGAAAAAGCTAAAGCAGTGGCTAACGCTTTACCTTCATCCAGTCGTTTCTTTTCTGCTGGTCTTGCAGATGTAAATCGTATTACATCGCCTGATGATACAACCTATCTTGATTACCTTGGTATAAATAGCTTATATGATGATTTACATAGTAGATTTTTAGCCTTAACAAATACTAAATTAGATTTTGATAAATATGCAAAATCGGCTCAAGCACTCAATGAATATAACCATGATATTTTATACCGCTCTTTTGATAATGTGTTTGCCCATTATGATGTAGGTTCGAAATATAACCGATTATCCTTAGGTGCGAATGCTGCACTAAGCGATAACTTTAAAGTAGGTTTATTCTTTGAGCATCGCCATAAAGATCTGGATAGCTATGAAACAGGTATTAGAGCACAATATCAAAAAGATGCTCACCAAGTTTCTGGATTTGTACGCTATCGCGGTGTGAAACATCAAAATATGTTAGAGCGTAATAATAACATTGATGCTTATGTCAATTATGCTTATCAACTAAAACTTAATGAACAGCTCAGTATTAGCCCATCTCTCGGTGCCTATGTTTCACGTTCATCAAGAACCTTAATTGATGAAGATGTAGCAGTCAATAAACGAACCTTATATGCTGGTGATGTGGGTTTCAATGTAGAATATAAATTTAATGATGTGAGCGTAAATATTCGCCCTAATGTTGCGCTAATCAATGATGATATGACATTATCTCAATCTAACTATTCTGCAAATAACCATAAAGTAGGTTCAAGTAATGTTATTTATGGGCTTTCTACAGGACTTGAAAAACGTTTTAACAATGGCTTGACTGTTGGTTCTAATCTTAAGTTACAGAAATATGGCTCTCAACATTCAGAAACTAATTTTGGCGTTAATGTAAGCTATCGTTGGTAAACACAAGTAAAAAACTTTAATAAGCTTAGGGTTTTCTATAAACCTTAAGCTTATTTTTTCAAAATAGCATTTCCCCTATTATTTCTCATCTCACCTAAAATCCGCTATAATAGCCAGCATTTTTGACATAACGTACCTATTAACATATACACATTAATAGAAACCAAAGAGGTTTATTATGACTACTCCAGTAGTAGCTTTAGTTGGTCGCCCAAATGTAGGTAAATCGACATTATTTAATCGCTTAACTCGTACTCGTGATGCTTTAGTGGCTGATTTCCCTGGTCTCACACGAGATAGAAAATATGGACAAGCACATTTCAACGGCTATGACTTTATTGTAATTGATACCGGCGGTATTGATGGCACAGAAGAAGGCGTAGAAGAAAAAATGGCGGAACAGTCCTTACTTGCCATTGAAGAAGCTGACATTGTTCTATTCCTTGTTGATGCTCGTGCTGGCTTAACTTCCGCTGATATTGGTATCGCTCAATATTTACGCCAACGCCAAAATAAAACCACAGTGCTAGTAGCAAATAAAACAGATGGTATCGATGCGGACTCTCATTGTGCTGAATTTTATCAATTAGGTTTAGGCGAAATTGCACAAATTGCTGCTTCACAAGGTCGTGGCGTAAGTGCGCTTATGGAACAAGTTCTTACCCCTATCGCAGAAAGCATGAATTTAGCTCAGGCAACAGAAAGTGCGGTGGAAAATTCAGAGGAAAATGCTGACGAGTGGGATCAAGATTTTGACTTTGAGAATGAAGAAGACGCACAACTGCTTGATGATGCCCTCGCTGAAGAACAAGAAGAAATCGAAGATAAAAATATCAAAATCGCCATTGTTGGTCGCCCAAACGTGGGGAAATCTACGCTAACTAACCGCATTTTAGGCGAAGATCGTGTGGTTGTTTATGACCTACCGGGCACTACTCGTGACAGTATTTATATTCCAATGGAGCGAGATGGGCAACAATACACTATCATTGATACCGCTGGTGTGCGTAAACGTGGCAAAGTACATTTGACAGTAGAAAAATTCTCAGTAATCAAAACCTTACAAGCCATTCAAGATGCTAATGTGGTGTTATTGACCATTGATGCGAGAGAAGGTGTTTCCGATCAAGATTTATCTTTATTAGGCTTTATTTTAAATGCGGGGCGTTCTTTGGTGATTGTAGTCAACAAATGGGACGGTTTAAATCAAGATGTAAAAGATCAAGTGAAATCTGAATTAGATCGCCGTTTAGATTTTATTGATTTTGCTCGTGTACATTTTATTTCGGCTTTACATGGCAGTGGTGTGGGCAATTTATTTGATAGTGTTAAAGAGGCTTATGCTTGTGCTACACAAAAAATGACAACCTCTTTGCTGACTCGTATTCTACAAATGGCAACAGATGAGCATCAACCGCCAATGATGGGAGGACGCAGAATTAAACTGAAATATGCGCACCCAGGTGGCTATAATCCGCCAATTATTGTTGTTCATGGTAATCAAATTGAGCGCTTACCAGATAGCTACAAGCGATATTTATCTAACTATTATCGCCGTAGCTTAAAAATTATCGGCTCGCCAATTCGTTTACTGTTCCAAGAAGGAAACAATCCATTTGCGGGTCGCCGTAATAAACTGACACCTAACCAGTTGCGTAAACGTAAGCGTTTAATGAAATTTATTAAGAAATCAAAACGCTAAATAATAAATGGGCGGAAATCTCCGCCCTCTAACTATCCTATTAACCACATTTTTCTCCTCTATTTTCTGTGATTTTACGATCTTCCTCACAAAAACCGCTCAACTCCATAACCTTTTAAAATTCATCTCTTTATATTAATGCGCCAAATTCAAACGAAGATTAGGAGAAATCATGCGAGTATTAGCACTATTGTGTTCTTTTTTCATGTTATTTATTCCCCAAGCATATACAAAAACGCCAGAATTAATGTTGCTCGAAAGCTATAAAAATCAAGATGTGAGTGGTTGGGTCATGAGCGAAAAGTTAGATGGGGTTAGAGGCTATTGGGACGGAGAACAACTTTTTACCCGACAAAATAAAGTCATTAAGGCGCCGCACTATTTTCTGCGAGATTTTCCCCCTTTTGCCATTGATGGCGAACTTTTTACCGAACGTAATCAATTTGAAAAAATCTCCTCTATTGTGCGCTCTAAAAAAGATAAAGGCTGGGAAAATATAAAGTTATATGTTTTTGATGTGCCCAATGCACAAGGAAATTTATTTGAGCGCTTAGCAGTTTTACAAGAATATCTAGCTAAAAATCCTACACCTTACATTCAAATCATTGAACAAATCCCAATTAAAACCAAGCAACAAGTGCAAGAATTTTTGCAACAAGTGGAAAAGCAACAAGGCGAAGGCATTGTACTACGCAATCCCAATGCTCCCTACGAGAGAAAACGAAGTTCACAAATTCTGAAATTAAAGACCGCACTTGATGAAGAATGTACTGTCATTGCACATCATCAAGGCAAAGGACAATTTGAAAATATGTTAGGTGCCATTAGTTGTCAAAATCATCGAGGTGTTTTCAAAATTGGTTCAGGGTTTACTTTAGCGGAACGTCAAAATCCCCCAGCAATCAATTCAATTGTTACCTATAAATATCGTGGCTTAACAAAAAATGGGCTACCTCGTTTTGCAACTTATTGGCGCCAAAAACAAGAATAAAAGTGCGGTCATAATTGTGTAAAGATCTGATTACTCGGCTGATATTTTCCTTTACAAGCCATAAAATCAGCCTAAAATAAGGCGCCCAAATAGCTTGCCTTGTCGAGCTACTGACTTGTAATCAGACTTAAGAGAAAATTTATGACAACTCAATTTAAACCAGAATTATTATCTCCAGCTGGCTCATTAAAAAATATGCGTTATGCGTTTGCTTATGGCGCAGATGCGGTATATGCCGGTCAACCTCGTTATAGCTTGCGTGTGCGTAATAATGAATTTAATCATGCTAATTTGAAAATTGGTATTGATGAAGCCCATGCGCTCGGTAAAAAATTCTATGTGGTAGTAAATATTGCACCGCATAATTCCAAATTAAAAACCTTTATCAAAGACTTGCAACCTGTCATTGATATGCAACCTGATGCCTTGATCATGTCCGATCCAGGTTTAATTATGTTGGTGCGTGAACATTTCCCTGATATTGATATTCATCTTTCAGTGCAAGCCAATGCAGTAAACTGGGCTACGGTAAAATTCTGGAAACAATTGGGTTTAACTCGTGTCATTTTATCGCGTGAACTTTCCTTAGAAGAAATTGCTGAAATCCGTCAACATGTTCCTGATATTGAAATTGAAATATTCGTACATGGCGCATTATGTATGGCATATTCAGGACGTTGCCTATTATCAGGCTATATTAACAAGCGTGATCCAAATCAAGGCACTTGCACTAATGCTTGTCGTTGGGAATATTCTGTAACCGAAGGTAAAGAAGACGAAGTGGGCAATATTGTCAATGTGGGCGAAGAAATTCCAGTCAAAAATGTTGCACCGACTTTAGGCGAAGGCGATACAACAAGTAAAGTTTTCTTGCTCGCGGAAAGCCAACGCCCAGAAGAACAAATGTCAGCCTTTGAAGATGAACATGGTACTTATATTATGAACTCCAAAGATCTACGTGCAGTACAACATGTGGAAAAACTGTCACAAATTGGCGTTCATTCTTTGAAAATTGAGGGGCGTACAAAATCGTTCTATTATTGTGCAAGAACAGCGCAAGTTTATCGCAAAGCTATTGATGATGCGGCCGCAGGTAAACCTTTTGATGAAAGCTTAATGGATACCTTAGAAAGCCTTGCACATCGTGGATATACGGAAGGTTTCTTACGTCGTCATACTCATGATGAATACCAAAATTATGATTATGGCTATTCTATTTCTGAGCGCCAACAATTTGTTGGCGAGTTTACTGGTAAACGTAACGAACAAGGTATGGCTGAAGTTGCTGTTAAAAATAAATTCTTGCTTGGCGATGAAGTGGAATTAATGACACCAAAAGGCAATGTGATTTTTAAAATTGAACGCATGATCAATCGTAAAAATGAGCCAGTTGATGCCGCACTTGGCGATGGACACTTTGTCTTTTTAGATGTGCCACAAGATATTCAACTTGATTATGCCTTGCTAATGCGCAATTTAGTTGATGCTGATACAAGAAATCCTCATGGAAAATAGTAAAAAGCAGATCACTACGATCTGCTTTTTTAATTTTGAATGTTGCTATTTTACTAGAAATAAGGCTATCTCAGGGAACATAATGAGCATAGCCAACAATAGAGCTTGAATACAAATAAAAGGTAATACAGATTTAAAAATATCCACCAATTCTACGCCTTTTGGTGCAACACTATGCTGGTCCAAATGGTGGGGATAGGAAGGACATTTGCATATTTACACAAAATAAAACACCAAACCAAATAGGATCAAACCCTAAGTTTTGTACAATAGGAACAAAGATTGGCATGGTCAACATTGCAATACCAACCCAATCTAAGAATAATCCCAATACAAACAAAATAACCATCATAACTAAAATGATTCCTATTGGTGATAACCCAGAACTAATCAATAATGATTCAACAAATCGATTTCCACCAACTAAATTATAAATACCGACCAAAATATATGCACCAATACCTATCCACATGATCATGCCACAAGTTTGCATCGTTGTATAAGAAGCATCTTTTAGTACATTAATAGTTAACTCTTTACGATAAATTGAAACACCTAATACTGCAATAACCCCAACTGCAGCAGCTTCCGTTACTGAAGCAATCCCACCATAAATACTTCCTAGAACCAATAAAGCGATCATAGAAGGTAATGCAATGTTAATCTGCGCTTTACGTCTTTCTTCTTTAGAAATTTGTGCATAACGTTCTTCATCAGGAATTGCAGGTAAGAGTGCAGGATTGAGTTTTCCCCGAATAACAATATATAAAATGTACATACCTGCTAACATAAAAGCAGGAATAAAGCTAGCTGTGAATAAATCACCAATAGATACTGAAGCAACTAAACCATAAATAATTAATACTATACTTGGTGGAACCATAGTACCTAAAGCGCCTGATGAAACTACCACGCCAATCGCTAATTTCTTGTCGTACCCTAAACGCAACATTTGTGGTAATGCCAATAAACCTAATAAAACCGTTTCTCCACCTATAATACCGGACATGGTAGCGAGAAATACCCCAATAATAACGGTTTGTAATGCAACACCGGTTTTAAATTTTCTAGTAGTAAGCCACATTGCATTGTATAAATCTTTAGCAATACCTGTTTTATCCAACAATGATGCCATTAAGACAAACATGGGAACAGCAAGTAATGAATAGCTGGTCATAAAACCATAAACACGATTGACAACAATAGGTAAGATATCAGGACTAAACCAACCTACAGCCAATATAGTGGCAATTAAGCCCGTTAGAAATGCTAACGGAATACCCAGTACGAGCAATAAACACATGACCAAAAATAATATTGTCGTAACGCTTTCTATCCCTAATTCACTAAAACCGAACATACTATTTATCCTTACAGTTTCCTACAAAACCGGATATTAGTTTACAAGTAATCTGCATAATAAAAATTATCGAAAAAATAAAGACTGCTGCTTTTAATAATCCTGGAATAGGCGGATTCCAAGCTGAGCCAGAACGCTCCAATAATATTTCACCGGAAGGTGAAAATACAGCCGTTTCAGCTACTAGATAAGCGGAATAAGCAAGTAAAATAAAAAAAACTAATGTTAATAGCTTACTTAGAAGCTCTAGTTTATTCTTTCCACTCTCAGATAATTTATTCAATAAAATAGGAACTCGAATATGCTTATCTCGACCATACGCAAACAAACCAGCATAAACCATTAAAAAACCAGCAAGAGCAATACTTGTTTCGTGAACCCACTCAGTTGGACTATTAAATATGTAACGTGCGATAATTTCATAAAAGGAAATCAAAACAATAAATAGATATCCCCAAGATAAATAGTGCCCCGTATACTCAATAATCTTATCAATAAAGGTCATGTGAGTTGTATCTAACTTTTCATTCTCGTTTTCCATCTCATTATCCTTATTAGCAAAAAGTATTGTGGCAAATGGCTAGAACAAGTAACAATAAAATGGTGAATACGCTCAAATCCCTTTGAATGCACCCACCAATATACCTTATTGAACCATTCCTTTATCTTTAAGATATTTCATGACTATGTCATAGAATTTTTGTGACATTGGTGATTTAGCAGCCCATTCCGGCCACATTTCAGTTGCAGTTTCTCTAACTTTTTTAATTTCAGATTCATCCCAACTCACAATAGTAATATCTGGTTTTTTATTTTTCACCGCTTCTTCATCTAATTTTTGGTGCATCGCTAAGAAACCGACTGAATACTGTTTGCTTGCTTCTGCCAACACATCTTTCATATCTTGCGGTAATGAATCATAGATTTTTTTATTCAAGGTAACTTGATTAACTGGCATAGAGTGCCAACCAGGGTGAATTGGATATTTTGCAATATCATTCATACCACTTTGTTGGTTACGAGCAAAAATAGAATAATCAGATGCATCAATAACACCTTTTTCTAAAGAGGTATAAACTTCTGAACCAGGTAAATTAACTGGTGAAGCATCTAATTTTTTAAATAATGCTTGCACTAAACCTTCCGGAGCTCGTACTTTTACACCTTTCAAATCTTGAATGTTACGAATTGGCTTTTTAGATACTAATGACTCTCCACCTACTGTACTGACTGCAAGAAGTTGAACACCATATTTATTCAATAATTCGTTAGCAACCTCAAATCCACCACCGTTATACATAAAATCAACTAAATCTTTAGGATTACTCCATGCACCGATTAAGTTGCCATATAATGCAAATGCTGGATCTTTACCAGAAAAATAAGATGGATCAGTAAAATCCCCTTGAATAATATTCATATTAATTGAATCTAAAGTCTGGTTATGCTCTACCACTGAACCGGCACCCAATACATTAATATGAATTTTACCGTTACTTAATTTTTCAACATCTTGCGCCCATTTTTGCTGATATTGGAAAGCATCATCACCCGGCTGATCCGATGACTGAAAATTCCAATTATATTGAGCAGCTAACACACTTGTAGAAAATGCAACTAAAGAACAAGTTAAAAGTTTTTTGAATAGTTTCATATAGTTATTTCCTCTAAAATAAAGTTTACCATTCAGCAAAAGATCCATCTTTATTGCGCCAAATTGGATTACGCCATTTTGGATCTTTTAATCGTTGGTTTTGTAAAAATTCTTCGTTGACTTGAATACCTAATCCGGGTTCAGTTAACAATTCACAGTAGCCATTCTTGAAGTGATATACCTCCTTATTGTGCATATAATCTAAAACATCATTATCTTTATTGTAATGAATACCTATACTTTGTTCCTGGATAACCGCATTTAAACATACGGTGTCAATATGTAAAGAAGATGCCAATGCAATAGGTCCCAATGGACAATGAGGTGCTAAAGCAACATCAAATGCTTCCGCCATATTGGCAATTTTTTTCAATTCAGTTATTCCACCACAATGAGAAACATCAGGTTGTAAAATATCAATGCCACCACGCATCAATACCGATTTAAATTCCCAGCGAGAGAACATGCGCTCCCCTGTTGCAATAGGGATAGCCCCATATTGCGCAATTTCCTTAATAGCATCAAGATGCTCTGCCAATAGTGGTTCTTCTACAAACATCGGGTTAAAAGGGGCAAGTTCACGCATTAATACCTTAGCCATTGGTTTGTGGACTCGTCCATGAAAATCAATACCAATTCCAAAGTCACGATTAGTTGCATCACGAATAGCTTGAACCCTAGCTAAAACAGCATCTACTTTCGAATAATCATCAATAAAATTTAATTCTTCCGTTGCATTCATTTTGATAGCAGTAAAACCTAAATCTAACCGCTCTTTCGCCATCCTTGCTACATCATCAGGTCGATCTCCCCCAATCCAAGAATACATTCTCATTCTGTCACGACATTTTCCACCCAATAATTGATAAACTGGTGTATTCAACGCCTTACCTTTAATATCCCAAAGAGCTTGATCAATTCCCGCCAATGCACTCATCATGATAGGTCCGCCGCGATAAAAGGATGCTCGATACAAAACATTCCAATGATCTTCGATATCTCTCGGATCTTTTCCTACTAAATATTCCATTAACTCATCTATACAGGCATGAACTGTATGAGTTCGACCTTCCAAACAAGGTTCCCCCCATCCCACTATACCCTCGTCTGTCATGATTTTAAGAAATCCCCAACGGGGCGGAACAATATAAGTCTCATAACCGATAATTTTCATTTTTCATTCCTTATTTTTGCCAACTAATACGCTCACAAACTGACTTAAATCTCAGTGCATTTTGCTCAAACTCAGCAAAGCTCATACCGGACTTATACAAAGCATTCCCTATACCAAATCCACTTGCTCCATTAGCAACATAGTTTTCCATTTGCTCGAAATCAGCCGAAATACCTCCAACAGGAAAACATTCGATATCTTTAGGTAAAACTGCTTTTAATGCTTTTAACCCTTTTATTCCGATTATCTCGGCAGGATATAATTTTAAAAAAGTAGTGCCAGCATGAATTGCACTATAAGCCTCAGTTGGAGTCATTACACCGGAAAAAATAATACAATCTTGTGACTTCGCAAAGGCTATCACTTCAGTATTAACATTTGGCGTGACAATTAATTTAACACCTGTTGCCAAAACAGCTTTTAATTCATCAAGATTTGTCACAGTCCCAGCTCCAATACAACATAAATGTCCAATTTTCTCTTGTAATAACTTAATAGTTACTAAAGCATTCGGGCTATTTAAAGGAACTTCAATAAAATAATAATTAAGTTCAATCAGTTTTTGCGCATAACGCAATGCTTCTTCTGTTTGAATTCCACGCAAAATTGCTACCAAAGGTAATTTATTTTGAATTAATTCCGACATGTTCATCACTTATCTCCTAAAAAAGCTTTCATTCCAGCTAAAAAACAAGCTTCACCGTTTACTGTATGTGCCTGTTTTCCTAAAAAAGATAAAGCTACATCGTATTTATGAGAGAGACTTTCCCCACCTACAATAAAAATATTATCCACATGCCTTAATAAGGCTAATTCATTTCCTATCAATAATCCAGATAAATAAGAACGCACTGAATCAGATGAAATAGAACCATCAAGCAACAAGGTGCGAGCAGAAAACAACACAGAATTTAACGGATTACAATACCCTTTCTCTACACCTAATAAAAACCCATTTTGATCATCATAGTATTCAGGAATATCCTTAGTCAAAATGCTATATTGATTTAACAAAGCAAATAATTCCCCCGTCATCACAGTGTAAAAATCTGTAATATGTTCTTCGACTAATGACATATGTTTACTATGAGTACCAGGAAAAATCGCTGAGATCGAACTATCAGGAATTAATTTCCTCAGGCCGACTAACTGAGTTTCTTCTCCACGCATTACATCATTAAGAGAAAAGCAGTTTTTCCCTTGCAATCCAGGAACAATAAAAGCTTTCGCTCCCCAGTCTAGAGAAAATTCATACAAATTTTCTTTAATATCAGATAATTCTATTGATGATGGAAGATAGGGGACTTCATACCAGCCTTTCCGGGATCCAATCATACCTGCCATATAAATAGGTAAAGATGCAATATCTACCATATCTTTCCATTGTCTAATACTTTGCAAAAGCACAGTGGAAAAATCCCTATTTTTTACTGACAGTAAGCCTTTATTTTCAGATAATTTGCTAACTACCCTGTGCTGTTCAGTTAGCAAATAAGCCCTGAAATTTGTAGTTCCCCAGTCAACAGCAACATAATGTTTCATTAATCACCTCAACTCTTGTATGACAAGATGATAAATAAAAATACATACTATTTCTGTGATAAATATCACAAATTAGAGAAGATACTTCAAATAAAGTCCTAGAATTTTTTAACTTTTAGAAAAATCATGAAATATGATAAGCTGATACTCCGAGCATTAAAGGGGTAAAAAGTAAATGTTAAAATCACAAATAATTGCAAAAATACTTATTCAAAAATGCTTTTCAGGAGAGTTTAAAGAAGATGATTTGTTACCTGGAGAAATAGATCTCTGCCTTCAATTCAATGTATCTAGAAGCTCTATTCGTGCTGCGTTACAGATACTCTCAAATAAAGGAATCATTACAATCGCCCCCAAAAAAGGCAGTATGATCAATAAACTATACGAATGGCACTGGTTAGATAAAGATATTTTATGTTTTATATCTGATAGTCCTATCGCTCCCTCTTTGATAAAAAGTTTACTGACCGCAAGATTAACTTTTGAACCTACAATATGTGCTATTTGCGCACTTTCAGCCGATACGGAAGATCTTATTGCTATTCATCAAGGCTATGAGTTAATGGTGAAAGGGGCACAAGAAAATAATCGTTCCCTATTTATTCAAGGTGATAAGTTATTCCATTCATCAATCACCAAAGGGTGCAAAAACCCATTTTTGCTTTCTTTAGATAATTTACTTTCTGCCGCCATGCTGATTTCCTTTAACCAGACTTTAGAAATTGATATTAATAGTAATTTACCTGCGTTAACACAACATAAACATTTACTTGATGCTATTTGTAAAAAAGAAGCACATCAAGCTAAAGAAATATCCAAAAAGTTGATTTTAAAGGCATTAGATAAACTAAATTTAGGTAGTGTCCAAGATTTACAAGCCATCTACTCCCATATATAATCTTGTTAAAAAAATGTTGCAAATGTAAAAATTTAGTATAGAATGGCGCCCATACCCTAAAAAGTATGACTCCAAATATATTTCGCCCTCTCCAATTGAGAGGGCTTTTTTTATCCCTCATTTGTACAATTTTCTGTTTTCACTTGTTAAAGCGCTCAATTCGCACTAGACTAGCCCACTTCTCAATTAATTACTTGAACATAATAAAATGCAACTTTCCGATTTTTATTTTGATTTACCTGATGAGCTGATTGCTCGCTATCCAAAAGCAGATAGAAAATCCAGCAAATTGTTACAGTTAGAAGGTAAAACTGGCGCCGTTTCACACCGCTCTTTTAGCCATGTGCTTGATCTCGTAAATGAAGGCGATCTCCTGATTTTTAATAATACTCGAGTTATTCCAGCAAGAATGTTTGGACGTAAAGCGAGTGGCGGAAAATTAGAAGTCTTAGTAGAACGAGTTCTCAGCGAACATAGTTTTTTAGCCCATATTCGCTCATCAAAGTCGCCCAAAGAAAATGCAGAACTTTTTTTGGGAGAAGACAAACTTGGCGAAGGTAATGGCGTTAAAGTGCTGATGAAATCACGCCATGAGAGTTTATTTGAACTCGAATTAGCCGATAAAAGCACCGCACTTTTAGATATTTTACAGCAAATCGGACACATGCCTTTGCCACCTTATATTGACCGTCCAGATGAAGATGCCGATAAAGAGCGGTATCAAACTGTCTATAACAAAGTACCTGGCGCTGTTGCAGCCCCAACTGCTGGCTTACATTTTGATAATGAATTATTAGAGCAACTGAAGAATAAAGGGGTTAATTTTGCCTTTGTTACTTTGCATGTAGGCGCAGGTACTTTCCAACCTGTTCGAGTGGAAAATATCGAAGATCATAAAATGCACGCTGAATATGTGGAAGTGCCGCAAGAAGTGGTTGATGCAGTTTTAGCTACTAAAGCCAAGGGCAAACGCGTAATTGCAGTGGGAACAACTTCAGTTCGTTCTATTGAAAGTGCGGCACTTTTTGCGGAAGAAAATAATAGCACTCAATTACTTGAACCTTATTTTTCTGATACTTCCATTTTTATTTATCCAGGCAAAAAATTCCGTGTGATTGATTGTTTGATTACCAATTTCCATTTACCAGAAAGCACATTAATTATGTTAGTTTCTGCTTTTGCGGGTTATGAACATACAATGAATGCCTATAAAATTGCCGTAGAAAATCAATATCGTTTCTTTAGTTATGGCGATGCCATGTTTATTACCAAGGCTTAGAAGCCAATTTACATCAGACTGTTTATCTGAAAAGAGGGATTACAACAATGAAATTTACCTTACATAAAACCAATGGCGTAGCACGCCGTGGCACAATGACCTTTAGTCGTCCACAAGGCGAATTTAGCGTGGAAACACCCGCCTTTATGCCCGTAGGAACTTATGGCACTGTAAAAGGCATGACCCCCGAAGAAGTGCGAGCCACTGGTGCAGAAATCTTGCTTGGCAATACCTTCCACTTATGGTTACGCCCTGGTCAAGAAGTGATGCGTCAACATGGGGATTTACATGATTTTATGCAATGGCATCGCCCAATTTTAACGGATAGCGGCGGTTTCCAAGTTTTTAGTTTAGGCAAATTACGTAAAATTACGGAAGAAGGCGTGAAATTTCAAAACCCAATTAATGGCGAACGCATTTTTTTATCGCCAGAAAAATCCATGGAAATCCAATATGATTTAGGCTCTGATATTGTGATGATTTTTGATGAATGTACACCTTATCCTGCGACTTTCGACTATGCAAAAAAATCCATGGAAATGTCTTTACGTTGGGCAAAACGTAGCCGCGATCGTTTTGACGAATTAGGCAATGAGAATGCGTTATTTGGTATTGTGCAAGGCAGTACCTTTGAAGAATTACGCAAAATTTCTGTTGAAGGGTTAATCAATATTGGTTTTGATGGTTATGCTGTGGGTGGCTTAGCAGTTGGCGAACCTAAAGAAGATATGCACAGAATTTTGGAATATGTGTGCCCACAACTTCCAGCCGATAAACCTCGTTACTTAATGAGCGTTGGTAAACCAGAAGATTTGGTTGAAGGCGTGCGTCGTGGTATTGATATGTTTGATTGCGTGATGCCAACCCGTAATGCGCGAAATGGTCATCTTTTTGTTAGCAATGGCATTGTAAAAATTCGTAATGCCAAATATCGCAATGATACAACCCCACTAGATCCTGAATGTGATTGCTATACTTGCAAAAATTACACTAAAGCATACTTATATCATTTAGATAAGTGCGGTGAGATTTTAGGCTCAAGATTAAATACCATTCATAATCTTCGCTATTATCAACGTTTAATGGCACAAATTCGTCAAGCAATTGAAGAAGATCGCTTTGATGATTTTGTTGTAGAGTTTTACAACAAAATTGGTAAGCCAGTACCAGCGCTATAAAATACGAGAACAAGTGCTGGATAAATAATCTATAAAACCTGCGTAGATAAATAAAGTGCGGTGGAATAAAAAGATTTTTTCACATTAAAGGCGTTTTATGCTATTTTACGCAAGGTTTTTTACTCATGTTTAACTAACTTATAAGGATAAAATAATGGAAGCTCAACAAGGTAGTCCACTTTCAATGTTATTTATTTTTGCCATTTTTGGATTGATTTTCTATTTTATGATTTATCGTCCACAAGCAAAACGTAACAAAGCACACAAACAATTAATGTCTGAATTAGCCAAAGGCACTGAAGTGTTAACTTCTGGTGGTATTATCGGCAAAATCAGCAAAATCAGTGCTGAAAGCGATTATGTTGTGATCGCATTAAACGATACAACTGAAATTACTATCAAACGTGATTTTATCGTAGCTGTATTACCAAAAGGCTCTTTAAAATCTATCTAATTTTTTATTCATTCCGCAAGGGAACAAATCTATGTTAAATCGTTACCCTTTATGGAAGAACCTAATGGTGATCCTTGTGATCGCCATTGGTGTTTTATACTCTCTTCCAAATCTTTATGGTGAAGATCCTGCTGTACAAATTTCTGGAACACGTGGTCAAACCGCTGATACAAAAGTGCTTAGTAATGTACAAACATTATTAGAGCAAAATAGTTTACCAATCAAATCTATCATCTTAGAAAACGGCTCAATTTTAGCTCGTTTTAATAACACGGATGATCAACTCTTAGCCAAAGATAAAATTATTGAAAAACTTGGCAATAATTATTCTGTTGCGCTCAACCTAGCCCCAGCCACACCAAAATGGTTAACCGATATTGGCGGTAGTCCAATGAAATGGGGATTAGATTTGCGTGGCGGCGTCCGTTTCTTAATGGAAGTGGATATGAATACCGCACTAGGTAAACGCCAAGAACAATTACAAGATAATTTACGCACTGAATTACGCAAAGAAAAATATCAATATACCTCTATTCGTAACGGGGAAAACTTCACGACTCTCGTCACTTTGCTTAAACCAGAACAACTTTCAGATGTACAACGTTTCTTGCGCAAACAACATCAAAATCTTGAAGTGAACGCAATTTCAGAAAATACCCTTAGTTTAGGTTTAGCTGAAAGCGTTTTAAATGAAACTCGTGATCATGCTATTGAGCAAAACTTAAGTATCTTACGTCGCCGTGTCGAAGAATTAGGCGTTGCTGAACCCGTTATTCAGCGCCAAGGTGCTGAACGTATTGTGGTTGAATTACCGGGTGTGCAAGATACGGCTCGCGCCAAAGAAATTCTAGGTGCAACAGCAACCTTAGAATTCCGTTTAGTTAACCAAAATGCCAATTTAGATGCCGCACTTAGAGGAATGGTACCAGCTGATTCAGAAGTTAAATATGATCGCAATGGTAGCCCTGTTGTGCTTTACCGCCGAGCTGTATTAGGTGGAGAACATATTACTAATGCAAGTTCTGGTGTGGATCAAAATACCGCCTCTCCACAGGTTTCTGTAACTTTAGATTCTGAGGGTGGCGAAATTATGGCACAAACCACCAAACTCAATCTGAAAAAACCAATGGCAACTTTATATGTAGAATATAAAGACAGTGGTAAAAAAGATGAAAATGGTAAAACGATTTTAGCTAAACATGAAGAAGTGATTAACGTGGCTACTATCCAAGGTCGTTTCGGTTCTCAATTCCAAATCACTGGAATTAATAGCCCAGCAGAAGCACAAAATCTTTCCGTATTATTACGTTCTGGTGCTTTAACTGCTCCAATTCAAATTATTGAAGAAAGAACTGTTGGTCCATCTTTAGGTGCACAAAACGTTGAACAAGGATTACAAGCAGGCTTATGGGGATTAGCTATCACGATCCTCTTTATTCTAATTTACTATAAACTCTTTGGTTTATTTGCCAGCATTGCCCTTCTTGCCAATATGGTGCTACTCGTAGGAGCAATGTCCTTATTACCTGGTGCAACTTTGACTATGCCGGGGATTGCAGGTATTGTTTTATCTGTTGGGATGTCCGTTGATGCAAACGTTCTGATATTCGAGCGGATAAAAGAAGAAATTCGTAATGGACGCCCAATCCAGCAAGCAATAAATGAAGGTTATAACGGTGCATTTACCAGTATTTTTGATGCGAACTTAACCACAATCTTAACATCAGTAGTGTTATATGCTGTTGGTACTGGTCCTGTGAAAGGCTTTGCGATCACTCTCTCTTTAGGTGTCGCCATTTCAATGTTTACTGCAATTACTGGAACGCGTGTTCTCGTGAACTTAATTTATGGCGGTAAACGTGTTGAAAAATTATCAATTTAAGGCAGGTGAATAATGAGTTTATTTACACGCAATAAAAAAGTTCATGAATATAAAGGGATTATTTTACCTTTTAAATTAACTCCTTTTATGAAATATCGTTACTGGGGATATATTTTCTCTCTTATTGTAACTGCGGTCTGTTTTTTCTTTATTTTTACTAAAGGATTTAACTGGGGATTAGATTTTACGGGTGGAACAGTAATTGACACTCATTTTTCTCAACCAGCGGATCTTAATAAAGTCAGATCGACATTAAAAGAAAATGGCATAGAAAGCGCCCTAGTACAGACGACTGGTGGTGTTCGAGATGTGATGATCCGTTTGCCTGCTACAGAAAGTAATGCCGAAGTAGGTAATAAAATCAAAACTATACTGAATGGTTTAGATAAAGATCTAGAAATTCGTAGTATTGAATTTGTGGGTCCAAATGTTGGAGAAGAGCTAACACAGGGCGCCATTTACGCAACATTAGCAACATTACTGATGTTGCTAGGTTATATTGCCTTCCGTTTTGAATGGCGTTTGGGAACAGGTGCAGTAGTCGCTCTTGCTCATGACGTTATTGTGACATTAGGGGTATTTTCCTACCTCCAAATCGAAATGGATCTGACCTTTGTTGCTGCTATTCTCTCTGTAGTGGGATATTCTTTGAACGACAGTATCGTGGTCTTTGACCGTGTGCGTGAAAACTTCCGCAAAATTCGTCGCATTGATACCGTAGAAATCATTGATATTTCTTTAACTCAAACCTTAGCAAGAACCTTAATGACATCTATCACTACATTATTTGTGGTAATTGCTCTGTTTGCTTTCGGTGGCCCAACAATTCATAGTTTCTCACTAGCATTGTTAATAGGTATTGCGTTCGGTACTTACTCCACAATTTACATCGCTATCACTATAGCCCTTGATTTAGGACTCAAACGTGAACACATGCTTATTCAAATTGTTGAAAAAGAAGACTTTGAAGAAGGCTTATAAAACAAAATAGTCGGGCTTTATGCCCGATTTTTTTATCAACAAATCAAACCTTATTTCAACCTTTCACTCACCCAAATTGATCATCTACAAAGGAATTCTCATGCAACCCAAGTTAGTTAAATTTGGATTTTCAATAAACCCAATGTTGTATTACAGTTTTATTTAAATTTATATGATCTATTTTGTCGTTTGAATAAATATACTATTAAAGAAAAAAGATAAGAGAGATGAAATTATGGATACTGAATTTAACCAACAGCTCGAAGATTTCTTTACTGAATGGAATAAACTCTCTTTTTCAGATAAGGATGATGATAATTTCGACCCAAAACAATTATCTGAGTTTTTTAATCAGTGGAAAAAACTAGGTGCCATTATTGAGCCTAAAAAAGAGCAAATTATTCCTATTCCAAAAAGCGAGCAGTTAAAAAACTTCTTTATCGCATTTCAAGAAGCACAAAAACCTATCGAAGCGGAAAGACAGCTTGGTATGTTTGCTAATGTGTGGCAAGCCGCTAATTTAGGCAGAAATGAGGTAAGAAATAGTAAAACATTACGCTGGTTTCTTGATATGTATGCCAATCATGGACAAGGTAGCCTATTTTTACAAGCTGTTTATCAGTGTTTACCAAAAGATTTTTTACCTTTTCCAAAGGAATATCGAGCTACGGAAGAATGTTGCCCATTGGGCGAAGAAACAGAGCGAGTAGATATTGAAATAGACTCAGATAACCTATTACTCTTTATTGAAGTAAAAATTGATGCTCTGCAAAGTAAGCAACAGCTAGAACGCTATATCAATGTTGCAAAGAAAAAATCAGGTTCTCGACCTTGGGGTATTATTTATCTTACGAAAGATGGTATTTTGCCAAAAGAAATTAATGATAAAGAAAGGGTTGTAGGTATTTCTTGGCGTCAGTTAGCTAAAGCCTTAGAAGTTTTAACCAAACAGAAATCTAAACTTGAACCTAATAACCGTGGTATATGGTTAGCAGAACAATTTATTCAACATATTTTAACCTTTTAAAACTAAGGAGTTTTCAAATGAACAGCAAAAAAGAAGCATTTAAACTTATTATTGAGAATATTCAGATGTTTGATGAAGCTTGTCAGCTTATTGATAAGGAAATATCAAAGCAAATTTTTGAAAAAATAGAAGATGTTATTAGAATGAATAGTCAGTATTCAGGAAGATTTAATTTTATCAACAATAAGGATTTCAAGTTTTATCCTGAAAAATGGCTCAACTCTACCCAAAATAAAGAAGACCCCAAAAATAGCTATGCTCATTACTATTTTGGTTTTTTATCTGCTGAAAGTAATAATAATGTTGGGACCTGTTTATCCATTACCCCCTTGTTTTCACATAAGCAAGACAGTATGGTATTTGGATTTTATAGCTATATAAAATGTAGCGCAAAAGATTGGAAAAACTTTATCAAAGAAATGAATGAAGAATATCCTCAGCTAAACCAACTAGGGTTTAAGTGGAACCCTAAGGAAGGAAGTTTCTATATAATCATTCCGCCATTAGATAAGCAAAAAATAATAGAAAGCTATCCTGATTTCGATGATGCTTTTGAGCCAATTGAAAATGCTTTAGATATTCTTATCGAGGCAAAACCTATCTTTGATGAAATTATTGAAAAAGCTAAAACCAGATTTGGCGTATTAAATACCAATGAATAATGACTTATTTTCCTATAAGCAGTCAAAATAGTTAAAAACTCACTTTTTAGGATAAGAAAAGTGAGTTTGGTTTTCTATAAAAGCAACATAAAAGGAACCTCAATGCAACCCAAATTAGCTACATTCGGATTTTTACTTTTTGCCACCGCACTTTCCAGCTTTGCAACAAAGGCAAATACTGTCTCTAATTCTCTTGAAGAAATTGCACAATTCAAACAGACAATCACACAACAGCAACAACAAATTCAACAATTACAAGATCAATTTCTATTGCAAGAAAAACGTCATCAACAACGAGAAATTTATCAAAAGCTGACGGAATATCTAAAAAAATCAGATAGTGAAAATACCTTGCAGATAACTGAAAACTTATTAGCTGAATTAGCGGATTACCCTCTTTATCCTTACGCTCAATATCAATGGCTGAAACAACATAAGCCACTTACTTTTGAACAAATTAAACAATTGTCACAACGCTATCCTGATTTTATTTTGCTCAATGAGTTGAAAAAAGCATGGTTAAAACAAGCGAAACAACAGCAAAATTGGCAAGATATTATCGATAATGCACATTACCTCGCAAAAGATACCACCACTAAATGCACTACCCTTGAAGCACAAATTGAAATCGCTAAAAAAAATCAAAAAAGCACCGCACTTTCTGATTATGCCAATGAAATCCAAAAGCTGTGGCTTAATGGAAATAGTTTGCCAACACAATGTGATCCTATTTTTAGTCAATGGCAGCAAGAATATTTAACAGATGAATTACTTCAACAACGTGCAGTCTTCGCTTTTGAAAAAGGCAATTCAGCTTTACTTAGTCATCTTATCAACCAAGCTAATGGGGATATGAAGACTTGGTTGAATGACTTACTCTTGTTATTAAAATCGCCACTAAGATTGCAAAATGGCAGTCAAAACAGTTTCCATATCAATAATCTTGACCCGAATAATCCAGTACATCAACGTGTTCTATTGTCGATTTTTCCTGCTTTTATAAAAAAATTGCCAGAGTCACAACTCAATATAAATGAACCTTTTGCACAATTTGAAACATGGGCACACAAATTTCAACTTAATGCAGAGCAAATCACGCAATGGAAAAAGTATTTAATTAGTCATATTTTTGATACTGATATTACTCAGTTACAACAATGGCGAGATACGCAATTACAACTACTGAAAATAGACCAATTAACTGAAAGACGTATCAGAATGGCTATTCGCCAGCAAGAAAACCGCTGGGAATGGCTTAACCAGCTTTCTGAACAAGGGAAGAAGAAAGAGGAATGGCAATATTGGATTGCTGTTGAATTGGAAAAACAAGGCAAACACAAACAAGCGCAACAGATTTTACAAAATATGCGTAACTCCCTCGGTTTCTACCCAATGCTAGCTAATCAGGAATTAGGAACAGAATACCGCCCAACAATGCAGTATTTTTACAATCAACAACTGGAACAAGATATTGCGCAAAAATTTGCCTCTGAATTCGCTAGAATTCAAGAATTGAAATTGTTAAATGAACATAGCTATGTAAAACAAGAATGGCAGCAACTACTTGCTCAAGCAAATCAAAATGAAAAATTAGCATTGGCAAAATATGCAGAAACACAGCAATGGTACGATCTACAAGTGGAAAGTACTATTCAAGCAAAAGCATGGCAATATATTCATTTGCGCTTGCCTAACGCTTATCAAACATGGTTTGACACTTTTCTAAAAAATAAAAAAATCCACCGCACTTTTGCTATGGCAATCGCTCGCCAAGAAAGCGCATGGCAAGCGAATGTGACCTCTTCCGCTAACGCACGAGGATTAATGCAACTGTTGCCAAGCACAGCAAAGCTGACAGCACAAAAATTTAATCTACCTTATAACAATGAAAATCAGCTCTTTGATCCCATTGATAATATTATGCTTGGCACACAACATTTAGCAGAACTTTATGACAAATATGGCAATAATCGCATTTTAATTGCGGCAGCTTATAACGCTGGAGCAAAACGTGTTGAACAATGGTTACAAAAATCGAATGGTACATTGTCTATGGCAGAGTTTGTGGCAACTATACCTTTTTATGAAACAAGAGGTTATGTACAAAATGTGTTGACCTATGCTTATTATTACCAACTTTTGCAAAATCTTCCTGTTCAAAAATTCACAGAAGAGGAATATAATAGAACATACTAGTTTAATAGTAAGGAGAGAAATATGTACGTAAGTCGAAATATGGAACAGTGGAATGAATTTCTTAATCTACTGCGAAAAGCTTTTGAACAAGGTAAAGAACAAGAATTACTGACCTTATTACTCACTGCCGATGAACGAGATGCTGTTGGTTTACGCGTTCAAATTGTATCTCAATTACTCAATAAATCTTTAGCACAACGGGAAATCCAGCAAAATTTAAATACAAGTGCGGCAACAATTACGAGAGGTTCAAATATGATTAAAATTATGCCGCCTGAATTTATGGATTGGGTTAAAGAACAACTAAACAATGAAGATAAAGCAAATTAGGCAGCGATTAATCAAAAAACTCAAGCAGAAAAGTAAAAAACTTTTCTGCTCTTTTTTGTTGCTTTTTTTCGCTCTGACTCTACTTTTGCGCTTTGTGCCTATCCCCTTCTCTGCCTATATGCTGCAACAAAAAATAGCCAATTTCAGCGTTGCAAATAATTATTCAATTCAATATCAGTGGGTACCTTTAGAGAAAATTTCTTGGCAAATGCAATTAGCAGTTATCGCTGCCGAAGATCAACTTTTTGCTCAACATCATGGATTTGATTGGAACTCCATTGAAAAAGCGATACTACATAATCAACAATCCTCTAGAACGAGAGGTGGTTCAAGTATTTCTCAACAAACAGCAAAAAACCTTTATTTATGGCATGGGCAAAGTTGGCTTAGAAAAGGATTAGAAATCCCAGTGACTTTATCACTGGAATTGCTGTGGAATAAAAAACGTATTTTAGAAGTCTATTTGAATATTGCAGAGTTTGGGCGTGGAATTTTTGGCGTTGAAGCCACAAGCCAACATTATTTCAAGAAGTCCGCCCAATATTTAACACAACAAGAAGCCGCATTATTAGCGGCTATTTTGCCAAATCCTATAATTTTCAAAGCAAATAATCCTAGTGCTTATACCAAACGCAAACAAAAATGGATTATGCAGCAAATGAATAACTTGGGTAAAAGTTACCTGAACAACTTATAAAATATAGCTATATAGCATAGCCTTTTTATCTAAGAAATCCGCAAAAACGTTTTGCCATAAGCAAAGATTTCATTCTATTATTTCTCCAATTTCTTCATCTAACTTTTAAAAGGAACATTTATGTCTAAATTTACTATCCATACTATTGACAGCGCACCAGCAGACTCACAAGAGGCACTAAAAGCCGTACAACAAGCCAATGGTTTTATCCCAAATTTGATCGGCGTTTTAGCAAATGCACCAACAGCCCTAGAAACATACCGCACTGTTGGTGCTATTAATGGACGTAACAGCTTAACGCCTGAAGAACGTGAAGTTGTACAAATTACAGCTGCGGTAGTAAATGGATGTGGTTTCTGTGTGGCTGGACACACGAAAATTTCACTTAAATTGCTCAAAATGCCAGAGGAAGTAGTCAATGCAATTCGCACAATCGCCCGTATTGATAGCAATTTAAAATTAGATACTTTAGCTCGTTTTACTCTAGCAGTAATATTGCAAAAAGCTAAACTCACCGATGCACAACTCAACGAGTTTTTTGCAGCGGGTTACAATCAACAAAATGCGATTGATGTTATTTTAGGTGTAAGCTTGGCGACTTTATGTAACTATGTAAATATCGCAGAAACACCAATCAACCCTGAATTGCAAGATTTTGCATAAATAAAAAACTTGTAGAGGTTCAATCCAGATCCTCTACAAGTTAAATTCTTACAAATTTAATTGTTAGAATTTTTTCATCCTAATATAAACCAGAATCCGCTTTCAAACCTTTGATAATTGCGATACCAGCACTTGCACCAATCCTAGTTGCTCCAGCCTCGATCATCGCTATTGCTGTTTCTGTATCTCTCACGCCACCTGATGCTTTTACTCCTATTGTTTCACCAACAGTTTGTCTCATTAATTTAATGTCTTCAACCGTTGCACCACCTTTGTTAAAGCCTGTTGATGTTTTAACAAATCCAACATTAAGATCACGACAAATTTCACAAGCTTTGATAATTTCTTCTTTTGTTAACAAACAAGTTTCTAAAATAACTTTTAAAGTAACGCCATGGCAAGCATTTAAAACTGTTGCAATATCTGACCGCACTTGATCCCATTTCGCTGATTTAATCCAACCTACGTTGATGACCATATCAACTTCCTCTGCACCCGCTTGAATAGCTTGTTCTGCCTCAAAAGCCTTCACTGAGGATAAGTTTGCGCCGAGTGGAAATCCTACCACTGTGCAGATTTTAACATTAGTATCTTTTAATTTTTGTTTAGCTAATGGAATATAGCCAGAATTAATACATACAGAGAAAAAGCCATGTTCAATAGCCTCTTCACATAATTGGATTATGTCTTGCTCAGTTTTCTCAGCAGTAAGTGCTGTATGATCAATAAATTTAGCGATTTCATTAGGATTTATCATTGAGTTCATTATTAATCTCCTTCGTCATTTTCTAGGTTATTTTCAATTTTTTACATGATACAGCAAAAAAATTTAAAAACTGTGATAAATGTCAATTTTTTAACATTTATTTTAATATAACATATTAAAAAGTAAATTTTATTTGTTATATAACATTTATGGAGATATTAATATGAGTATTTTTAAAGAAGCCCCTGATTTGCCTGTTACTAAGACAAAAGAGGAAATTGATAAAACATATAAATATTGGCGATTACACTTAATGATTGTCAGCTATATTGGATATGCCGTTTTCTATTTTACAAGGAAAGGCTTTAATTTTGTTATGCCAGCGATGCTATCCGATTTAGGCTTACAAAAAGCAGATATAGGGATTATGGGAACTGCTTTTTACCTAACTTATGGTGTATCTAAATTTTTATCGGGAGTCATTGGTGATAGATCTAATCCTAGATATTTTATGGGATTAGGCTTAATGGCAACAGGTATTGTCAATATTTTATTTGGTATGAGTTCATCCATTTTTATGTTTGTCACATTGTGGATGATTAATGCATTCTTCCAAGGATGGGGATGGCCTCCATGCTCCAAAATTCTAAATACTTGGTATTCTCGTAATGAGCGTGGATTATGGTGGGCGATTTGGAATACATCCCATAATCTAGGAGGAGCACTTATTCCGATTATCGCTGGTGCGGTTACCCTCGCTTTAGGATGGCGATATGGAATGATTATTCCTGGTGCTATTGCGGTAGTTATTGGTCTTGGTTTATGTATCTTACTAAGAGATAGACCTAGCTCAATGGGATTACCTACAGTAGGTGAATGGCGCAATGATGTTGCTGAACAAAAACATGAGAATGAAGGTGTTGGGCTATCTAGATGGGAAATCTTAAAAAACTATGTATTCAAAAATAATATTATTTGGGCATTAGCGATTTCCTATGGATTAGTTTATATCGTGCGCACAGGGATTAATGACTGGGGTAACTTATATTTAACAGAAACTCATCATTATGATTTACTACAAGCCAATACTGTCATTGCATTTTTTGAAGTTGGTGGTTTTTTAGGTGCATTATTTGCTGGTTGGGGTTCTGATAAATTCTTTAATGGAAACCGCACACAAATGAACATCATTTATGTTGTTGGGATCATTTTAGTTGCATTAGGATTATGGCTCATTCCAAGTGATAATAAACTTATCATGTCATCATTGTTCTTCTTAATGGGCTTCTTCATTTTTGGACCTCAATTCCTCATTGCGATGGCAGCTGCAGAAAATTCACATAAATATGCATCTGGAGCATCAACTGGGTTTGTTAGTCTATTTGCATATATTGGTGCTGCAATAGCTGGATTACCGCTCTCATTAATTATTGAGCAATTTAAATGGAATGGTTTCTTCGGAACATTATTTGTAATTTCTTTATCATGCGCATTACTGCTAATCTTAGTGTTTATTCTACAAAATAAACGTAATCAAAAAAGTAACTAATAAACCCTTGCAGTAAACAAAGATAAAAAAATGAGGAAAAATACTTTCCTCATTTTTTATACTTAAAGCTCAATAATAAGTCTAGTTTAATAATCCCCTTTCCTTGCCAGAACTTCTCGTTTGCCATTTTTTTGTTGTTGTGGTGGTGAAACTATGCCTTGCTCTTCCAATTGATCCATAATTCTACTAGCTCGGTTAAAGCCAACTCGGAAACGGCGTTGAATATAGGAGGCTGACGTAATGCCAGTATTGACTACAAATTCAACAACTTCATCAAATAAATCATCTAAGTCGCCATTGCTATCATAGTCCGAATTATTATCCGCACTTTCTTCCTCTGCACTTTCCAAAATACTATCAATGTAGTTTGGTTTGCCACGAGCACGCCAGTCATCTGCAATACGAACAACCTCATCATCGCTCATAAACGCACCATGTACACGCAATAATTCAGATGAGCCTTGAGCAGAATAAAGCATATCACCACGCCCTAATAATGCCTCGGCTCCACCTTGATCCAAAATGGTTCTTGAGTCAATTTTACTCGCTACGGTAAAGGCAATACGGCTTGGAATATTGGCTTTAATCAAACCAGTAATTACATCGACTGATGGTCGTTGAGTTGCCAAAATCAAGTGAATACCAATCGCACGCGCTTTTTGTGCTAAACGGGCAATAAGTTCTTCGATCTGCTTACCTGCCACCATCATCAAATCAGCAAATTCATCAACAATAAGAACGATATAGCTTAATTTTTCTAACGGAGGCGGCAACGTATCCATTGTATCGCCCGGTCGCCAAAGTGGATTTGGAATAGGCATATTTAAGGCTTCATATTCCGCAATTTTTTCGTTGTATCCTTCAATATTACGCACTCTTAAAGCAGATAATAATTGATAACGGCGTTCCATTTCATCTACACACCAACGCAATGCATTCGCTGCTTTTTTCATATCCGTGACCACTTCTGTAAGTAAGTGAGGAATTCCGTTATAGACAGATAATTCCACCACTTTTGGATCAATCATGATAAATTTTACTTCCTCAGGTTTAACTCGGAAAAGTAAACTTAAAATCATAGTATTTACGCCCACAGACTTACCTGAACCAGTAGAACCAGCAACTAACAAATGCGGCATTTTGGCTAAATCCACAATTACAGGTTTACCACTAATATCTTTCCCCAATGCCATTGGCAATAAGGCTTCAGATTGACGAAATTCATCACTGTCCAAGACATCACGCAAAGGCACAATCTGACGTTGTAGATTTGGAGTTTCAATACCAATGTATGGTTTACCCGGAATAACCTCCGCAATACGAATAGATCGGAACATCAATGCTCTTGCTAAATCTGTATCAATGCTGGTGACTTTCGAGGCTTTTACCCCCGGTTGTAATTCTAATTCATAACGAGTTACTACTGGGCCCACTAGCACATCTCTCACTTCAGCTTTCACATTAAAATTACGCAATTGTTGCATGATACGTTGAGAGGTTTCTAAAATTTCATCTTGAGTAATGTTATAGGCTTGAACAGTTCTACGTTCTAATAAATCTAAACTTGGCAATGGTGTGCTAGGTTTTTCCTTAACAGTGACTGGCTGCTGTAATGCTGGATGAATAAGACTATTACCATAAGGCTTATAATTCACCGCACTTTGTGCCACTGTATTATTCTCTGCTGTCTCTTCAACAAGATTCTCATCTTGATTAACGTCATTAGATAAAATTACTTTTAAAGTATCTTCTGCCCCAATTTCTTTTGCTCGTTGCTCCATTGCATCTAAACGCTGTTGCTTAAATGCAGAGAATTGGCTGGCTAATTCATCCATATTGCTGTCTTCAACATGTTTATCATCAGAAAGTGCGGTCTGTTCTAGCTCATTTTTCAATTCCCATCCTAATCCATCCCTTTCCTCTGTTGGTAAAGAAACTGTTGGGATAACTAAATCTTGTTGATCCAAATTACCCAAAGTTTGAGTAATATCAACTACCTCATTTTTCTCAACTAAAATTGGCTCAGCAAGATTTGGTATTTCTTCTTCCGTGACTTTCTTTTGTTCATCTTGGTTTTCTTCGTCAGGCAAGCCTTGAATATTAATAAAGTTATTGATATTGACTAAATTAGATTCTTGCTCTTTTGCTTGATTATCCTCAACTTTCTGTTCTGTGAAAGGCGATGCAATGATAATTTCTTCTAGCTCTTGTTCTGTAGGCTCTGCATCAGCTTGCTGGACTGACGCAACACCTTTATCTTTCATTGTGATCCAATCATAACAATTCATCACTAAATAAAATAAGGAAGCGCCTGAACAGAAAATAAAGCCAATAATAGAAGTTATACAACCAATAATAATCAAAGGAAATTGATTGGAAAATAAAGGATATAAACTCACAACTAAGCTACCACCTAACACGCCACCAGATAAATGATATGTGGTATTTGCTAACATTAAAGTTGCCAAAATAGTCAATCCCATAAGCAAGGTAATAAAACCAAAAATTCGCAAGAAAAATCTTGTCCAACTTAATCCTTGAGTTCGCTTAGTATGTAAAAAATAAAGCGGCGAAACGAGCAAAACAAAAGGTATGATATTCCCCACTTGCCCGAAGAAAGTGAAAAATAAATCAATCAACCAAGCCCCAAAGGCACCGGCTTTATTAAGTGTTTCTGTTTGAAAAGAAGACACAGCCCACGCACTATCAAAAGGGCTATAACTGAACCAAGCAATAATCAAATAAAAACCAAAAAGTGCGGTAGAAATTAAAAGAAACTCCACCAAATCTCTTTTCGGTAAGAAAAATTGTTTAATACCTTTAATCATATTATTTCAATTGTAAAAAATTAGTCTGTTTAACTTCTTCCATTACTACATAAGTACGAGTGTCATTTACACCCGGTAAACGCAATAAAGTTGTACCCAGTAATTTACGGTATGCTGCCATATCTGCCACACGAGTTTTCAATAAATAGTCAAAATCCCCTGAAACTAAATGACATTCTTGAATTTCATCTAATTGTTGTACTGCCGCATTAAATTCTTCAAATACATCTGGACGCCCACGGACCAACGTAATCTCCACAATAACTAATAAAGGTGAGTCCAATAATTCTGGGTTTAATAAAGCTCTATACCCCATAATAACCCCTTGTCTTTCTAAGCGTTTCACACGTTCTAAACAAGGTGTTGGCGACAACCCCACTTTTTTTGATAAATCAATATTGGAAATTTTCCCATTTCTTTGTAATTCGTTCAGAATTTTTATATCAATGCTATCAAGAGATTTCATTTTCTTTTCCATTTTCTAGCCCCTTTAATATAGATAAATTGAGATAAACTATTTATTTTTCTCTAAGTTTACACTATTTTTTAGATATTTATTCGATTTTATTAGGATAATTTATGATTAAAAATTATCAAGCACAGCTAACGCATCTGCCAATTTTTTGACGGTAAAAACTTGCATATTTTCCACCGCACTTTTTGGTTTATTGGCAAAAGGAATAATCGCTCGCTTAAAGCCATGTTTTGCTGCCTCACTAATACGTTCTTGTCCACTTGGCACTGGGCGAATTTCCCCAGCAAGTCCCACTTCGCCAAAAACCACTAAATCCTGCGGCAAAGGTCGATTACGAAAACTAGAGATCAATGCTAATAATAAGGCAAGATCCGCACTAGTTTCGGTGACTTTCACTCCCCCCACAACATTGACAAACACATCTTGATCAGACATTTGCAAGCCACCATGACGATGTAAGACCGCCAATAACAATGCTAAACGATTTTGTTCCAAACCAACAGCAACACGTCTTGGATTGGCTAACATTGAATGATCAACTAAGGCTTGGATTTCCACTAATAAAGGACGAGTTCCTTCCCATAACACCATCACTGAACTTCCTGGGGTTTGCTCATCGCCACGACTTAAAAAAATGGCAGAAGGATTTTTCACTTCTCTCAAGCCTTGTTCTGTCATGGCAAAAACCCCTAATTCATTGACCGCACCAAAACGATTTTTATGGCTACGCAAAGTGCGGTAACGAGAATCGGACTCTCCTTCTAATAATAAAGAAGCATCAATGGCATGCTCTAAAACCTTTGGCCCTGCCAATGTTCCATCTTTGGTCACATGCCCCACCATAATGATGGCTACTTGGCGCGTTTTTGCATAACGGGTCAAAAATGCCGCACATTCACGCACTTGTGCCACACTACCAGGGGAAGATTGAATATCAGACAGATGCATGACTTGAATAGAGTCAATAACAATAATTTGAGGTTTTAATTGATCTGCAAGGTTACAAATTTGTTCAATGGAAGTTTCAGATAAAAGTTGCAAACGATCTGTTGGTAAACCTAAACGATTAGCTCGCATAGCCACTTGCTGTAGGCTTTCTTCACCCGTGATATAAAGTGCGGTCATATTCTGTGCTAATCCACACATCACTTGCAATAACAAGGTACTTTTACCAGCGCCAGGATGTCCACCAATTAAAATTGCGCTACCGGGAACAATTCCTCCACCAAGTACACGATCTAACTCTTTAAAACCACTGGTAAAACGAGGCGTTTCTTGCAAACTGATTTCCGCTAAAGTTTGTACTTTAGCTTTGGTTTCCCCAGCATAGCCACTAAAGCGATCATTTTTCACTTTTGCCGTAGAAACTAACCGCACTTCGCTAATCGTATTCCATGCTTTACAAGCAGAACATTGCCCTTGCCAACGCGCAAACTCCGCACCGCAATCATTACATACATAAGCCGTTTTTGGCGCTTTTGCCATGTTATATCCTTAAAGTGTTAAAAAGGTTAAGTCCAACATACGTTTGACATATTGACCGTTATGAAACAATGCAAATAATTTTTCTATCGCAAGCCCATTATTTTTACTTTCGCTGTGCAAACGAATAATGTCTTTAATTTGTGCAAATAAATATCCATTGCGATCGACAAGATCTACAAGCAAATTCTGATCTACACCAGTAATCCCTTTCTCCAATTGTGTATTTAATTGATTTTCCAATAACTTCCCATTTTCACTGTAAAAATGGTACAGATTAAAAAATGCGCCAATTCGTTCTACTGTACGCAAAAAATCTTGCGCAAAATAATCTTTCCCCAAAGTTACACTTTCTTCAATTAATTGTTGCTCTAACTTTAATAACCGAGGGATTTTTTCATGCTCTGCTAATTCAATAAAATCACGCCATTGCGACAACCAATCTTGCACTTTTGGTTTTGAGCCTAAGGCTAATTGATAGCCTCGCTGTGCTTTACTTGCTGAACTTAAACGTACATCACGCTCTAAAGGTAAATTAGCCACAAAATTTAATAAATCTTCTGTTTTACCTTGTTTTAATTCAAATTCTACTTCGCAAATAGGTTCCGATCTTTCCCCTACAACAATTTTCCCCTGATCCAAAGCCACTTCAATTTCGACACCATTACCACATTCAACTAGCCATAAATGACGTTCAAAATCCGTACTAAAAACAGGTTGTAACTCAAGTTCCTGCCAATTTGGTAAATCACAAATTTCTGCTAATTTCGCTAAATTTGGCACCGCACTTTTTTGCGCTACATTATATTCTGGGCGAGAGTGTAACCCACCAAGCACATCACCATTGGTTTTCAACGTAAGGGTAAAATCATTGTTATATTGACGAACTCGTAAGCCCATTTTGTGCTGGGCAAAATATTGATCTTTAGTATCGTAGTAGGTATTACCTAAAAACACCTTATCTTGCTGCAATACATGAAAACTTGTCATTTCCTGACTTAAAAATTGAGCAAAGCCATTTGATACACTAAGTTTTAATTCCACTTCATTAGTCATATTTATTTCCTTCCCTAATAACGCCCTTGTATTATCTACTAAAAGCCTATTTTTTTCGATGAAATTTCTATATTTTTCTACTAGCATAAGGTAATATGCGCGTGAATTTTTTAGCAACCCCATAGGAGTTAATTGATATGGCAATGAATAATATTTTAGGATTATTTGCCCATTCACCTCTAAAACCCTTGCAACGACACTCTGATAAAGTCACTGAATGTTGCAGTCTATTAGTTCCCTTCTTTGAAAGCACCTTCTCTGGCGATTGGCATACAGCCACAAATATCCGCGCTCAAATCTCAGAACTTGAACGCCAAGCCGATACGTTAAAGCGTGAAATTCGGTTGAAATTACCTCGTGGCTTATTTATGCCAATTGATCGTACTGATTTATTAGAACTCACGACTCAACAAGATAAATTGGCCAATTATGCTAAAGATGTGGCTGGCAGAATGATCGGTCGTCAATTTACCTTTCCTCAAGAAATGCAAGAAGATTTTATGAAATATGTTTGTCGTAGTTTAGATGCAACAGTTCAAGCACATCGTGTTATTGAAGAAATGGACGGGTTATTAGAAACAGGATTTAAAGGACGTGAACTTAATTTTGTCAATAATATGATCCACGAATTAGATGCTATTGAAGACGATACAGATCATATGCAAATCAAACTTCGTATGATGTTAAGAAATATTGAAACTCAATATAGCCCTATTGATGTAATGTTCTTATATAAAACTTTAGAATGGATCGGCGTTTTAGCGGATCAAGCACAACGTGTGGGTTCACGCATTGAATTAATGTTAGCTCGTTCATAAAACGACGCAACAAATACATAGGAAAATAAACTATGGAAATTTTACAAGAATACGGAACAATCCTCGTTATTATTACCGCAGTTTTTGGCTTTTTTATGGCATTTGGTGTGGGCGCTAACGATGTATCAAATGCAATGGGAACCTCTGTAGGTTCGGGCACAATTACCGCTAAACAGGCTATTTTTATTGCCATGATTTTTGAATGTGCTGGAGCTTATTTAGCTGGTGGTGAAGTAACAGAAACCATCAAAAGCGGCGTTATAGATCCAATGCAATTCATTTCAACACCTGAAGTCCTTGTATTTGGTATGATGGCGGCTCTTTTCTCATCAGGAATTTGGTTATTAATTGCCTCACGAATGGGCTGGCCTGTGTCAACTACTCACACCATTATCGGTGCAATTGTCGGATTTGCTTGCATTACCGTTGGTACACACGCTGTAGATTGGACCGCTATACGCAATATCGTCGGAAGTTGGTTTATCACACCTGTACTAGCCGGAATTATTGCTTATGCGATTTTCTTCAGCACACAAAAACTGATTTTTGATACAGAAAAACCTTTAGCTAATGCACAAAAATATGGTCCATTCTACATGGGACTTACTATTCTGATTTTAGCGATTGTTACCATGACGAAAGGGTTGAAACATGTTGGCTTACATTTAACAACGATGGAAACATTGCTTATATCTAGTGTTATTAGTGTTATTGCAATTATCGCAAGTTATTTCTATTTTCGTAGCCAACGTTTTATTCAAAATGTGGCAAAAGGCACCTTTGGCGCTGTTGAAAAAGTATTTAGTATTTTAATGCTCTTAACTGCTTGTGCTATGGCATTTGCGCATGGTTCAAATGATGTAGCAAATGCTATCGGTCCATTATCAGCCGTTGTTTCTATTGTAGAAAATGGTGGCGAAATCATGGGGAAAACTGCTTTAGCTTGGTGGATTTTGCCACTTGGTGCGGCAGGTATTGCTGTAGGCTTAATCGTTATGGGCTATAAAGTAATGGCAACAATTGGAACAGGCATTACAGATTTAACACCAAGCCGTGGCTTTGCAGCTCAATTTGCTACAGCGGTTACCGTCGTTTTAGCCTCAGGGACAGGATTGCCTATTTCAACTACACAAACGCTAGTAGGGACAATTTTAGGTATTGGATTTGCTCGTGGTATTGCAGCGATTAACTTAACGGTTATTCGCAATATTGTTGCCTCTTGGGTTGTAACATTACCAGCTGGCGCTTTCTTTGCCATCGTGATTTATTATGTTCTACATGCAATTTTCCATTAAGAATTACAGATAGAATAAATCATTACTTGTCATCAATAAAAAGTGCGGTACAATCTACCGCACTTTTTATTTGTCATATTTTTATTATCCCTATTCTCTGGATTTACTATGAAAAAAATAACAACCGTTTTACTTTCCACGCTTATTGCTGGATTTTCTTTTTCTCATGCCTATGCCGAAACCAAATATATAAGTGAAAACTTAACTACTTTTATGCGCAGAGGTGCCGGAGATCAATTTAAAATTGCTGGCGCGATTCAAGCTGGCGAGCAAGTTACAGTATTAGATAAAAAAGATAAATATTCCTTAATTCGTGATAAACGCAATCGTGAAGCTTGGATTTTAACTAATGAGTTAACTAATACACCAAGTAGTAAAGAAGAAAATCCGAAATTAAAAGCTCAAATCCAAGAATTAACCTTAAAACTCAATAATATAGATAATGATTGGAAACAGCGTACAAACGAGATGCAACGCCGTACTAAACAAGCTGAAGAACAAAGCAGTAAATTACTTGAACAAAATTCACTGCTTAATCGTGAATTAGAAATTACCAAAAATAAAAATCGAGATTTAGAAGCTATGTTAGATGCTGGCAAACGAGAAATTGCTATCCAATGGTTTATCTATGGCGGTTCCGTATTAGGCGTAGGCTTATTGCTCGGTCTTATCTTACCTCTGCTAGTACCAAGACGCCGTCGCCAAAATCGTTGGTCTTAATTATATGATGCAAATTTATCTTGTTGGTGGTGCTGTTCGCGATCAATTACTTGGATTATCCATTAAAGATCGTGATTGGGTTGTGGTTGGTGCTAGCGCTGAAGAATTGCTTGCTCAAGGCTACCAACAAGTTGGCAAAGACTTCCCTGTTTTCTTAAATCCTAAAACCAAAGAAGAATATGCCCTTGCTCGAACCGAACGAAAATCGGATGCTGGCTATACAGGTTTTATTTGCGATTTCAATCCAAAGGTTACATTAGAACAAGATCTCATTCGCCGTGATTTAACCATTAATGCTATTGCACAAGATACGGAGGGTAAATATCATGATCCTTACAATGGTATTAATGATTTAAAGCAAAAAATCTTACGCCATGTTTCACCAGCGTTCGTTGAAGATCCGCTACGAGTACTAAGAGTGGCTCGTTTTGCTGCCCGTTACCATAACTTAGGCTTTAAAATCGCAACTGAAACCTTAGCTTTAATGAAAAAAATTGCTAAATCAGGCGAACTTCAACAACTTACCCCCGAAAGAGTATGGCAAGAAACAGAAAAAGCATTAAACGAACAAGATCCCCAAATTTATTTTGAAGTCCTACGCAGAGTCGGAGCGCTGAAAGTTTTATTTCCAGAAATCAATGCCCTTTATTCTGTTCCTAATCCTGTACAATATCATCCTGAAGTGGATAGCTTTTTGCACACTATGCTGGTACTAAAACAAGCTACATTACTAAGCGAGAACACGGATTATCATAAAAGTGCGGTACGTTTTGCGGCACTTTGTCATGACTTAGGCAAAGCACTTACCCCGAAACATATTCTTCCTCATCATTATGGTCATGAGATAGCTGGTGTTGCACCTACAAGAAATATTTGCAAGCGCTTTAAATTGCCTAGCTATATTCAAGAATTAGCAGAATTAACCTGCCAATATCATTCCCATATCCACAAAGCCTTTGAATTACGTCCTGAAACAATTTTGAAATTATTTAATAGATTAGATGTTTGGCGGAAACCAAAACGCTTTGCAGAATTAATGTTAGTTTGTATTGCTGACAGTCGTGGGCGTACTGGATTTGAGAATGTAGATTATCCACAGCGTGATTTTTTATGGCAACTCTATCAAGCGGCTTTAGCTGTTGATGTAAAACAAGTGATTGCCGATGGTTTTCAACAAAAAGCAATCCGCACAGAACTCGATCACCGTAGAAAATTAGCTATTCAAGCTAAAAAACATCAGTTAATGAGCAAAATTTAGTTTGTTTTGCTCAAAAAGTTTTATTTCCCCCTCTTGAATTTTTTATTTCCGTTCACATTTTAGCGAGCAAGAACGGAAATGACCGCACTTTTAAAAAAATTGCATAAATGCACTTGAAATTGTGATCAGTATCCCAATCTTGAGACAACAAACGAATTTATACTAGGAGAAAACATATTATGGGAACAATTATTGGTATTGACTTAGGTACAACAAACTCTTGTGTTGCAGTAATGGATGGCGATAAACCACGTGTAATTGAGAACGCAGAAGGCGAACGCACAACCCCATCAATTATTGCTTATACAAATGATAATGAAACCTTAGTGGGTCAACCAGCAAAACGTCAAGCGGTTACTAACCCGAAAAATACTTTATTTGCAATCAAACGTTTAATCGGTCGTCGTTTTGAAGATCAAGAAGTACAACGTGATGTGAATATTATGCCATTTGAAATTACTAAAGCTGACAATGGTGATGCTTGGGTAAATGTAAAAGGCGATAAAATGGCACCACCACAAATCTCTGCTGAAGTATTGAAAAAAATGAAGAAAACAGCTGAAGATTTCTTAGGGAAAACTGTAACTGAAGCGGTCATTACAGTACCGGCATACTTCAATGACGCACAACGTCAAGCAACCAAAGATGCAGGCCGTATCGCTGGCTTAGAAGTGAAACGTATTATTAACGAACCAACAGCAGCCGCTCTTGCTTATGGTTTAGATAAAGGCAAAGGCAACCAAACTATTGCTGTTTATGACTTAGGTGGCGGTACATTTGACTTATCTATTATCGAAATTGATGAAGTGGGTGGCGAAAAAA
This sequence comes from Canicola haemoglobinophilus, assembly GCF_002015075.1. Taxonomy (GTDB): domain Bacteria; phylum Pseudomonadota; class Gammaproteobacteria; order Enterobacterales; family Pasteurellaceae; genus Canicola; species Canicola haemoglobinophilus. Next base: position 26,457 of record NZ_MUXZ01000027.1, on the reverse strand, counting down.
CTTTTGAAGTTTTAGCGACAAATGGTGATACACACTTAGGTGGTGAAGACTTCGATAACCGTGTAATTAACTATTTAGTTGATGAATTCAAGAAAGAACAAGGTGTTGATTTACGTAATGACCCACTTGCAATGCAACGTTTAAAAGAAGCTGGAGAGAAAGCAAAAATTGAACTTTCTTCAGCACAACAAACTGATGTAAATCTTCCATACATCACAGCAGATGCAACAGGTCCAAAACACTTAAACATCAAATTAACTCGTGCAAAATTAGAATCACTTGTTGAAGATTTAGTTGCTCGTTCATTAGAGCCTGTGAAAGTCGCATTAAACGATGCTGGATTGAGCGTATCACAAGTTGACGATGTTATCCTTGTTGGTGGACAAACTCGTATGCCACTTGTGCAACAAAAAGTAGAAGCGTTCTTTGGTAAAGCACCTCGTAAAGACGTGAACCCAGATGAAGCTGTTGCAATCGGTGCAGCAGTACAAGGTGGTGTGTTAGCGGGTGATGTTAAAGACGTATTATTGTTAGACGTTACACCATTATCATTAGGTATTGAAACTATGGGTGGCGTAATGACTACCTTAATTGAGAAAAACACAACAATCCCAACTAAGAAATCACAAGTGTTCTCAACTGCTGAAGATAATCAAAGTGCGGTAACAATTCATGTACTTCAAGGTGAACGTAAACAAGCATCGGCGAATAAATCTCTAGGTCAATTCAACTTAGAAGGTATTAATCCAGCACCACGTGGTATGCCACAAATTGAAGTAACTTTCGATATTGATGCGGACGGTATCATCCATGTATCTGCAAAAGATAAAGGTACAAACAAAGAGCAAAAAATTACGATTAAAGCATCATCTGGTTTAAGTGATGAAGAAATTCAACAAATGGTTCGTGATGCAGAAGCTAATGCTGAAGCAGACCGTAAATTTGAAGAATTAGTGCAAGCTCGTAACCAAGCAGATCATTTAGTTCACAGCACTCGCAAACAATTAGCAGAAGTTGGCAATAAATTATCAGCTGACGATAAAGCACCGATTGAAAGTGCGGTAGCAGATCTTGAAAAAGCAGCAAAAGGTGAAGATAAAGCTGACATTGATGCAAAAGTACAAGCATTAATTCAAGTATCTGAAAAACTTATCCAAGCAAGCCAGCAACAAGCTCAAGCTGATGCAAATGCACAACAAGCTCAAAACACAAAAGGCGGAGATGATGTTGTTGATGCTGAGTTTGAAGAAGTGAAAGATAAGTAGTCTTTTAGACCACATCTGTATAGCAACAAAGGGCGTTATCACACGCCCTTTTGAGCTAACTATAAAACTCATTTTTTAGGTTATATATAACAAGAAACGGCAGCATACTAAGAGTTAAAGAAACAAACTATGGCAAAACAAGATTACTATGAAATACTAGGTATTCAAAAAAGTGCGGATGAAAAAGAAATTAAACGTGCTTATAAACGCCTAGCGATGAAATATCACCCTGATCGCACGAAAGGCGACAAAGAAAGTGAAGAAAAATTTAAAGAAATAAATGAGGCATACGAAGTTCTTGCTGACAAAGAAAAAAAAGCAATGTATGACCAATATGGTCATGCTGCTTTTGAGCAAGGAGGAGGAGCTGGAGGTTTTGGTGGCTTTGGTGATGCTGACTTTGGCGATATTTTTGGCGACATGTTTGGTGATATTTTCGGCGGTGGACGTTCTCGCCAACGAGTTGTGCGTGGCGAAGACTTGCGTTATGACATTGAAATAACGCTCGAAGAAGCTGTTCGTGGCTGTAAAAAAGATATCCAGATAAATACCCTTGTTCAATGCGATACCTGTCATGGTTCTGGAGCTGAAGCTGGTTCAAAAGTTGAAACTTGTCCAACTTGTCATGGTGCTGGTCGTGTTCGTCGCCAACAGGGTTTCTTTGTCACTGAACAACCTTGTCCACACTGCCATGGTACTGGTAAAAAAATTGAAAAACCTTGCCATACTTGCCATGGCGATGGACGAGTTCATAAAACGCAAAATCTTTCAGTGACAATTCCTGCAGGCGTAGATACAGGAAATCAGCTACGTTTAGCAGGTAAAGGGGCAGCAGGAGAAAACGGCGCTCCAGCTGGCGATTTATATGTTGTAATCCATGTTAGAAAACATCATATTTTTGAACGAGATGGCAATAATCTTTATTGCGAAGTACCAATCAGTTTCACAATGGCGGCACTAGGTGGCGAAGTAGAAATCCCAACTTTAGATGGTCGCCTAAAAGTTAAAATCCCAGCAGAAACACAAACGGGGAAATTGCTACGTCTTAGAGGCAAAGGTATTACTACTCGTGGTTATGCCGGAGACCTAATTTGTGAAATTGTGGTTGAAACGCCAATTCAATTAAACGAAGAACAAAAAGAACTATTAAGAAAACTTGAGGAGAGCTTAGAAGGTAAAAGTGCTCAACGCCCTAAATCTTCAGGTTTCCTAGATGGAGTGAAAAAGTTCTTTGATAATTTAGGTAAATAATACCTCAACCAAAGCTGTTCTTTTGAACAGCTTTTTTATTAACTCTAGAATAAGCATAATTTTTCTTAATACGACAAAGATATAGAATTTGATCTACTGCACAATTTTTAATAATTCTTTTCACTTCGATTTAGAATTTTTACTTATTTATAAGTAAGTTATTTTCTGTCAATAATTGAGTATCAAATTTATTACTTGAATTTTTCTATTTAACACATTATCTTGTTGCACGTTTTTCAATTGACAACTATATCTTGTGTTTTAATCACTCCCAGGAAACCTTATGAACAAAGCATTGATGGTCACTAAACGTGACGGAAATAAAGAGCCTATTGACTTAGATAAGATTCACAGAGTTATTACATGGGCAGCAGAAGGACTAGAAAACGTTTCTGTATCATTAGTTGAATTAAAATCTCATATCCAATTCTATGATGGGATTCGTACCTCAGATATTCATGAAACTATTATTAAAGCTGCAGCAGATCTAATTAGCAAAGACAGCCCTGATTATCAATATCTAGCCGCTCGTTTAGCCGTGTTTCATTTGCGTAAAAAAGCCTATGGGCATTTTGATCCACCAAAACTTTATGATCATGTAAAAAAATTAGTTCGTATGGGTAAATATGATCAAGCTCTGCTTGCTGATTATACTCGTGAAGAATGGGATGAAATGGATGGTTTCCTTGATCATTGGCGTGATATGACTTTCTCTTATGCTGCAGTAAAACAATTGGAAGGTAAATATCTTGTACAAAATCGTGTAACAGGTGAAATCTATGAGTCTGCACAATTTCTATACTTATTAGTTGCCGCAAGTTTATTCTCAAAATACCCTGCAGAAACTCGTTTAGACTATATTCGTCGTTTCTATGATGCGACTTCCACTTTTAAAATTTCCTTACCAACACCAATTATGGCTGGGGTTCGTACACCTACTCGCCAATTTAGTTCTTGTGTATTAATTGAGTGCGGTGATAGTCTTGACTCGATCAATGCAACAGCATCAGCAATTGTAAAATATGTTTCTCAACGTGCTGGAATAGGGGTTAATGCTGGCGCTATTCGTGCATTAGGTAGCCCAATTCGTGGTGGAGAAGCATTCCATACAGGTTGTATTCCATTCTATAAATATTTCCAAACAGCCGTAAAATCTTGCTCGCAAGGTGGTGTGCGCGGTGGTGCCGCAACAGTTTATTATCCTATTTGGCATTTAGAGGTTGAAAGCTTATTAGTCTTAAGAAATAACCGTGGTGTTGAAGATAACCGTGTTCGCCATATGGATTATGGTGTTCAGCTCAATAAATTAATGTATCAACGCTTAATTAAAGGCAATGAAATTACGTTATTTAGTCCATCAGATGTACCTGGACTCTATGAAGCCTTCTTTGCGGATCAAGATAAATTTGAAGAACTGTATCTTAAATATGAGCAAGATCCTGCAATTCGTAAGCGTAGTGTGAAAGCAGTGGAATTGTTCTCTTTATTAATGCAAGAAAGAGCATCAACTGGTCGTATTTATATTCAAAACGTAGATCACTGCAATACACATTCGCCATTTAACCCAGCTGTTGCTCCAGTTCGTCAGTCCAATTTATGTTTGGAAATTGCGCTACCAACTAAGCCATTACAGCATTTCCATGATGAAAATGGCGAAATTGCGTTATGTACGTTATCTGCCTTTAACTTAGGCGCACTGGAAAATTTAGATGAATTAGAAGGATTAGCAGATCTTGCTGTAAGAGCTTTAGATGCTTTATTAGACTATCAAGACTATCCTGTACTTGCTGCAAAACGTAGCTCATTAGGTCGCCGCTCTCTTGGTATTGGCGTGATCAACTATGCTTATTATCTAGCTAAAAATAATGTGCGTTATTCTGATGGCTCAGCAAATGATTTAACCCACCGCACTTTTGAGGCAATCCAATATTATTTATTAAAAGCCTCAATGAATTTAGCCAAAGAAATTGGCCCTTGTGAATACTTTAATGAAACTACTTATACAAAAGGCATCTTACCTATTGATACCTATAAAAAAGATATTGATGGCTTAACCAAAGAACCGTTGCATTATGACTGGGAAACCTTACGCAAAGAGATCCAAGAGTTTGGCTTACGTAACTCAACATTAACCGCATTAATGCCATCAGAAACATCTTCGCAAATATCTAATGCAACCAATGGTATTGAACCACCACGCGGACATGTGAGCATTAAAGCCTCGAAAGATGGGATTTTGAAACAAGTGGTTCCTGATTATGAAAACTTGAGTGAAAACTATGAATTATTATGGGATATTCCAAGTAATGATGGTTACTTACATCTAGTCGGTATCATGCAAAAATTCGTTGACCAAGCCATTTCTGCCAATACGAACTATGATCCAAAACGTTTTGAAGATGGTAAAGTTCCAATGAAAGTCTTATTAAAAGACTTACTAACGGCTTATAAATATGGTCTAAAAACACTGTATTATCAAAACACTAGAGATGGTGCGGAAGATGTGCAAGAAGATTTAGACTCCTGTGCTGGTGGTGCTTGTAAGATTTAATCATAACAAGCAAGAATATAAAAATGGCAAGATATTTACTTTCTTGCCATTTTCTTTTTCATAAATTTAGAAAAGCTTATTAAAAAAGTTTCTTTATTTTATCCGCTCTTTGAGGATCAATATTGTGTAAAAGTTTGAAATATTTTTCATAACGAGGAGTATTTCGCTCTGCATCGGCGCAAAGCACAATATTTTCGTATGTATCTGCTTGTTGATAATAATTAGGCGTAGCTAGAGCTTGTTCAAATAATTCATAAGCTCGAGCAAACTCTCCCTGACTACATAAAAATACCCCATAATTATTGCTCACATCGCCTTGTGATTTATCCAAACTAATCGCCTTCTCATAAGAAGATTTAGCTTGTTGAACATTGCCTTGTAATTGATATAAATAAGCAAAGGCAGAATGAACCAAGTAATAATCAGGCTGATAAGACAAGGCTTTATCAAAGTTGAGCTTAGCTTGTGAAAAATTGCGTAATTTTAAATAACCTAAACCTAATTCAACTCTGGCTTTAGCTGCTTGTTGCTTATCAAAGCTCACAGTTGTAGGCTGAGAAACACAAGCGGAAAGGAAAAGAGAGAAAATCATAAAATTAAATTTAGTCCAGTATCGCATTGATTTTCTCTCCTTTTTCATTATGAATAGTTAATTAATTTGACGAGCACTAATTTCTTCGCCAAAGCGTTTTTTCTGTGCTGTACGTTTTGTTCGGTCAATTACATCACCTGCAAGTTGTCCACAAGCAGCATCAATATCATCGCCTCTGGTTTTACGCACAATTACGGTAAAACCATATTCCATTAGGGTTTTCTGGAAACGATCTATGCGCGTATTTGAGCTTTTCGCATAAGGTGCTTCTGGGAACGGGTTCCAAGGGATTAAATTAATTTTACATGGTGTATTTTTCAACACATCCGCCAATTGATGCGCGTGCTCTACTCCATCATTAATATGATCAAGCATCACATATTCAATCGTGACTTTACCATGGTTTGCATTTGACACATTTAAGTAACGATTAACACTATCTATCAACATTTTGATATTGTACTTTTTATTAATAGGTACAATTTCATCACGTAATTCATCATTTGGCGCATGTAAAGAAATCGCTAATGCCACATCAATCATTTCACTTAACTTCTCTAATGCAGGTACAACACCTGATGTTGACAAAGTCACACGGCGTTTAGATAAACCATAAGCAAAATCATCCAACATAATTTCCATTGCCGGCACAACATTAGCCACATTCAATAATGGCTCGCCCATACCCATCATTACGACATTCGTGATAGGACGAACACCTGTCACACCAAAATTACCAATAATTTTTGAGGCACGCCAAACTTGTCCAATAATTTCTGATACGGTTAAATTACGATTAAACCCTTGTTGAGCGGTTGAGCAGAAAGTACAAGCTAAAGCACAACCAACTTGTGAAGATACACATAAAGTGGCTCTATCAGCCTCTGGAATATAAACAGTTTCTACTTGTTGATCTCCAACTTGCATTGCCCACTTAATCGTCCCATCAGCAGAACGTTGTTCTACCGCAACTTCAGGTGCTTTAATTTCAGCAACTGCTTTTAACTTTTCACGTAATTTCTTGTTGATGTTAGTCATATTATCGAAATTATCTTCGCCAAAATGATAAATCCATTTAACTAACTGATCTGCTCTAAAAGGTTTCTCGCCTAGTTCCTGAAAAAACTCTCGCATTTGTTGGCGAGTTAAATTCATTAAATTAATTTTGTCCGACATTCATTGCCTCGTTATTACACCTTGCGGCATTAATTGATGATAAAAAATAGGCGGAGATTGTACTTTGTTCGATAGGATTAATCTAGCAGTTTTCTTTTGATAGAAAAAAGAAAAAGAGAAATAAAGCGAAGTTTATGCGATCTAGATCGCAAAATGAAAAAAGAGCGGTCTGTTTTTGGGGATTTTTTAACAAAGAACCAAATTAAACTGGCCTAACGCTATTTAAATCAAGTTTGGCCGCAAATTCTCTTTCCAATAATTGCACCGATTTATCTGCCTGTAAGGCTTGTTTCGCTTGTTCGTTAAACTCTTGGTACACCAGATTTTGATAATACAAAGGTGTAGCTAAATTCTGCTCCTCAGAAATATTGATAGACAGCTGAATATCATGTTGATAAAAATCTGATAAGGCTTGTTTTAATTCTTTCTGGCAACGATCTAATAAATGTTCTTTCTCTGGCTTTAAAGATAAGATTATTTGATCTTCAGTCTGGCTTAATAATGCGGTATTGAGCGCCATATCTTTTGTGATACCACCTAAAGATAATTGCTCAATAACAGAAGTCCATTGATCTCTTTCTTTTGCAGCATCAATAACTCGTTGCATTAATTCTGGGCTAGCTTGTTCTAAAATCGCTTGCTTAATTTCAGAAGGGCGAATGGCACTTTCTTCCACTGTCATTTGTGGATTGCTCCATTCCCAACGATAATTTTCTGCTGTTTCCTCTTGCACATCATCATTGTCAATATTCTCCTCAATCTCAACTCCAGTTGAGGCTTTTAATAAATTAGCAATAAATCCATCTGGAGATTGTGGCTTAATATCAAGAACAGAAAGAGCGGAGATATTTTCAGAAGTTTCGCTTGAGGAAAGGCTGTTGATATTTTGTTTATCTACTTGTGACTTTTTTTTTTCGCTATCAGATTGCGATAACTGTTCTAAGGCATCTAATGCCCCTAAGGCTGAGCTACTGAATTTAGTATTATCAACCTTAGTATTAAGTTTTGTTGAAGGAAATTGACTAGCTGCAGAAACAACAGGAATTTTAACTACAGGTGTTGGTTCAATCTTTGCTGAATTCGGCTGATTTTGTACCGCACTTTGCTGAGAAGATAGCGCTAAAGAAGGGCTTATTAACTTCGGATGAAAAGCTAATGCTCTTAATAAAGTCATTTCCACACCTACACGAAGATTAGGTGCAAAAGCCAACTCTTTACGTCCATTCACAATCACTTGGTAAAAGAACTGCACATCTTCTGGCGCAATATGTTTAGCCAAAAATCCCAGCGAATTTTCTTCGTCTATTTTTTGTGGCAGAAGTTGTAACATCGCAATTTGATGCAATGTTTCGGCTAAAGTCGCCAATAAATTATCCCAATCAGCCCCTTTATCCGCAACAGCTTGGATAGCCTTCATTAGCATTTCGCCATTACCTTGTTGTAGCGCATATAAAATATCAATAGGCTGATTGTCATCTAACAATCCAAGCATGATATTTACAATATCCATGCTCACATGACCATTGCCCATAGCAATCGCTTGATCTGTCAGGCTTAAACTATCTCGAATACTACCTTCAGCAGCTTTGGCTAATTTTTCTAAGGCAAGGTGGTCAAAGGGAATATTTTCTTGTTGCAAAATAAAGGCTAAATGCTGTGCAATCTGCTGCTGCGACAAAGCTTTTAGGTGAAATTGCATACAACGAGAAAGAATGGTAATAGGTAATTTTTGCGGATCCGTTGTTGCCAATAAAAATTTTACATACTCAGGCGGCTCTTCCAAGGTTTTCAGCAACGCATTGAAAGAATGACGAGAAAGCATGTGGACTTCATCAATAAGATAAACCTTATAACGTCCTTGAGTAGGCTTGTATTGGACGTTATCTAACAACTCTCTGGTATCTTCAACTTTAGTGCGTGAGGCCGCATCAATTTCAATTAAATCAATAAAACGACCTTCCTCAATCGCTTTACAATGCTCACATTGACTGCAAGGATCTGCTGTGATGCCATTAATACAATTCAAACCTTTCGCAAATAAACGAGCAATAGAGGTTTTACCAACCCCTCGAGTTCCGGAAAATAAATAGGCATGGTGTAAACGATTTTCTCGCAAACCATTAGAAAGTGCGGTCAAAATATGCTCTTGACCAACGACCTCAGTAAAGGTTTTTGGTCGCCATTTTCTTGCCAGAACTTGATAACTCATTACCTATCTATCTCTATTGATTTGAGAAAATTAATGACCAGCAAATTCAACTAAAGTAAATGGTTCTACACCAAGATCACATAAACGAGCTTCGCCACCAAGATCTGGTAAGCTAATCACAAAAGCTGCATGTTTGACTTGACCTTGTAAACGTTCTACCAGTTTTACCGTCGCTTCAATTGTACCGCCAGTTGCTAATAAATCATCAATTACTAGCACATTATCGCCAGCTTGAATAGAACTTACATGAATTTCTAAGGTATCTTGACCATATTCTAATTGATAAGATTGGGAAATAGTTTCACGCGGTAATTTCCCTGGCTTACGCACTAAAACAAAAGGCACGCCTAGCGCTAAAGCGACTGGAGCACCAAAAATAAAACCACGACTTTCAGTACCAATAACTTTAGTAATACCTTTATCTTTATATTGTGCAACAATTAAATCTATTGTCGCTTGAAAAGCCTCTGGCACTTCAGTGAGGCTAGTAATATCACGGAAAATAATTCCTTCTTTTGGGTGGTTTGGAATAGATTTAATAGAGGATTTAATCAATTCTAATTTATTCATTTTATTCCCTAAAAACTATGATAAAAGTGTATTTGACAAAACGGCGCAAAGTTTAGCACAAATTGCCCTGGCTAACGATAAATATCTTCATTATCTTTGCGTGTTTTTAATAAGCGCAAAATCCATACATATTGCTCTGGCGTTGGCGTAACAAAATATTCAATCGCTTGGTTCATTACTCTTGCCGATTGCAGAGGTTCTTCCGTTAATTCTAAAGGCGCACAAATTTCCATTTCATACTTTCCACGCTGTGCGTTATAACGTGGAAACATTGGAATAACAACGGCTTTTGCCAGCCTTGCCATTTTATTTAATCCTGGCAAGGTTGCTTTATAAGTAGCAAAGAAATCAGCATAAACACTCAATTCTTCGCCATAATCTTCATCTGGTAAATAATAGCCCATCTCTCCTTTTTTCACATGATTAAGAAAAGGCTTAATTCCATTTTGACGAGCATGCATTTTTCCACCAAAACGCAAGCGCGTTCTCGTCCATAACCAATCCACAAGAGGATTACGATGCGGATTATACATGGACGTCATCGCCATTCCTTGCGCATGTAAAATAATTCCCGAGGCATCAATTGCCCAACCGTGTGGCACCATTAAAATAATATTTTTTCCAGCTGCTCTTGCTTGGTGAATATGTTCTAAGCCAGTAAATTCACTGCGCTTCTGTAGATGTTTTTTTGAACAAAAAGCAATTTCGCCAATTCCAAGCATCACTTGAGTGACAGTAATAAACATTTTATCAATCACATTATTACGCTGTTTTTCTGACCATTGTGGAAAACAATAACGTAAATTCACATCAGCGCGATGTCTTTGTTTTTTCGCTTTATATGCAATAATTTTGCCCAATTTCTCCGCTAACTTATCTCGCCAACGAAAAGGCACCAAAGCCAAAATCAATAAAGCAAAAATACCAAGCCAAACAGCCCAATATTTAGGCAATAAATAAGACCAAGACCAATGAGGTTGGTAACCCACTCGAGCTGTTAAACGTAGATCATTATGTTCCATCATTGTTACTCCAATCGCTTGTTTTACCAACTAAACCACGCTTGGTCATAAGCCATTTTTGCAGTCATAATAAAGGACATTAATACAACCATAGGGCGAATTAAGGTTTTTCCTTTAGTTAATACCATTTTCGCGCCTAAGTTAGCACCAATAAATTGACCAAGCATCATAACTAAGCCTAATTTCCACAAAATTTGTCCACCGAGTAAGAAAAAAATCAACGATGCAATATTAGAGGTAAAATTTAATACTTTCGCATGTGCCGTTGCTTTTGCTAAATTAAAACCAAGCAAGGTTACGCAAGCAAGGCTAAGTAAAGATCCTGTGCCCGGTCCAAAAAAACCATCGTAGAAACCAATCCCTAATCCAGCACTAAAAGCAAATAAGCTATAAGAAATACGCGCATTTCTATCTTCATTGCCAAGTGAAGGGGTAAATAGAAAATACAAACCAATAATCAATACAAGCACAGGCAGCACTTTCTTAACCAAGGTAGCATCTACATTTTGGATTAATAAAGTGCCTAGAGTAGCGCCAATGAAAGTCATCAGAATAATCAAAAAAAAGGCTCGTACATCTACCGCTCTTTTACGTAGAAAATATAAACTTGCAGAAAAAGAACCACCACAAGCCTGTAATTTATTGGTACCAAGGGCTAATGCAGGAGGCATGCCCGTCATCAATAAAGCTGGAATGGTAATCAAGCCACCACCGCCAGCAATGGCATCAATAAAACCAGCAATGCCTGCAACCAAAAACAAAATTAACATTAACTGAATAGTAATTTCTGCCATCTTCTTATCCTACTCTAACCATTCATGACGATTTGGGGCACTAATCAATTGCTGGCAAAGGAACGGCGCCTCTGGCACGACTTTTTTCGGCTTCGTGGTACTTGGTTTAGGCGGTTCAAACCAAGAATAAAGTTCATCGCCACAACCTTCTCCAGCAGGAACTGGCGATTGATTTTCACAATATGCAGCCCCTTTTGGACATGTCAAACGTACATGAAAATGGCTGTCATGCCCAAACCAAGGGCGAATTTTTTGTAACCAATTTCGATCACCCTGTACTGTTTGACATAATTTAAGCTTAATTGCTGGGTTGACAAAAATTCGACTTACTTGCGGATCTTTCGCTGCAAGACGAATAAGATTTTCATGATCCTTTGACCATAAATTATCTATTACTCGTTGTTTTTTACGATCCACAACCAATAACCCCATACCACTCGGATCTTGTGCATCTTTTGCTGAAAGCTTACCTAAACGTAACCAAATATCCGCATCAAGCCCCATTTGATGACTCGCATGCCCTGTTAAAAAACGTCCTCCTCCAGGCATCGCAATATCACCGATTAAAATGGTTGGAATGCCTGCCTGTTTTGCCTTTTTGCCTAATCGTTGTAAATAAGCAATCATATCTGGATGACCATAATAACGGTTTTTATTGGTACGAATAACCTGGTAGCCTTCCCCATTAAAAGGCAAGGCTTCAGCACCAATAATACAACCATTGCTATAACTTCCAATTGGCATCGTCTCACCACGAATAGGGCGTTTTACCGATTGCCAATATTGTGGATTGGCATTAAGCATTGACATGAAAAAAAGTGCGGTAGTAATTACCGCAGTTTTGTTCAATTTAAATATTATTTTTGTTTGCATAGGAAAATCCCTATTTGCATTGTGCTTTAAAAAGCAATAAATGATCTAATAAAACGATTGCAGTCATAGCTTCTGCAATAGGCACCGCTCTAATCCCAACACAAGGATCATGTCGCCCTTTCGTTATAACTTCAACAGGCTCATTATTTAAATTCACTGAACGTCCTGCAATCGTAATGCTTGAAGTTGGCTTTAATGCAATAGTGGCAATAATCGGTTGCCCTGAGCTAATGCCACCTAAAATACCACCTGCATGATTAGAACAAAAACCTTCAGGAGTCATTTCATCACGATGTTCCGTTCCTTTTTGCTCAACAACCGCAAAACCATCGCCAATTTCTACCCCTTTGACCGCATTAATACCCATTAACGCATGTGCCAAATCTGCATCTAAACGATCAAAAACAGGCTCGCCTAAACCCACAGGCACCTTTTCTGCAACCACAGTTAATTTTGCGCCAATAGAATTGCCTTCTTTTTTTAGCTCTCTAATCAATTCATCAAATTTTTCCACCGCACTTTCATCAGGACAGAAGAAAGGATTACTGTTGACTTTCTCCCAATCAATTTTGCTCACATCAGCAACAACTTGCGGATCAATTTTGATATGCCCAATTTGTGATAAATAACCTCGAACCTCAACACCAAAATGCTCACGCAAATATTTTTTTGCGATAGCACCAGCTGCAACACGCATAGCGGTTTCACGCGCTGAAGATCTACCGCCACCACGATAATCACGCAAGCCATATTTTTGCTGATAAGTAAAATCCGCATGTCCTGGGCGAAAACGATCTTTGATTTCGCCATAATCTTGTGAACGCTGATCGGCATTTTTGATCATCATGCCGATACTCGTACCTGTGGTTTTCCCTTCAAATACACCCGATAAAATTTGCACCTCATCATCTTCATGACGTGGCGTGGTATATCTTGATGTACCTGGTTTACGACGATCTAAATCAGGTTGAATATCTTCCTCTGATAAAGCCAGTCCAGGAGGAACGCCATCGACAATACAACCCAACGCAATACCATGTGACTCGCCAAATGTGGTCACTTTAAAAAGTTGACCAATACTGTTTCCTGCCATATGTTCTTCCTTTTATCCTTTTAAGCTCTCTGAAAGCACTTTTACTTCTTCATTCGTGGATTGGTTTTTGATAAATACATCCAACTGGTTAAATGCAATTTCAATGTTATGTTCAGCAAATAATTCATTGATACGGCGATTTAAGAAATCTTTGGTTTTAGTGCGGTCTGCAATTTTGCCTACATAAACACGCAACTCATGATCTAAGGTGCTAGCACCAAAAGTCATAAAATAAGCCGATGGCTCAGGTTCTTTTAATACTGCTGGCGTGTCATAAGCGGCTTGTAATAACAACTTGCGCACAAGCTCCAAATCAGAACCATAAGCAACACCAACACTAATCACAACACGAGTCATTGAGTTAGTTAATGCCCAGTTCACAATGCGTTCTGTTACAAAAGCTTTGTTAGGCACAATGACTTCTTTCTTGTCAAAATCAATAATGGTTGTAGAACGGATACGAATTTTTGATACGGTTCCAGAAAAATCGCCAATAGTTACTACATCACCGATACGCACAGGACGTTCAAATAAAATAATGATACCCGACACAAAGTTTGCAAAAATTTCTTGCAAACCGAAACCTAAACCAACGGAAAGTGCGGCGAATAACCATTGCAATTTTGACCATGACATACCTAAAGTAGAAAATGCCACACCACTACCTATGGCAATAATAAAATACGTCAGCAAGGTTGTTATGGTATAAGGTGTGCCTTGGGAAAAATTAAATCTTGAGAAAACAAGAACTTCTAACACCCCACCAATATTTCTCACTAAAGCATAGGTAGCACTTAAAATAATCAGTGCCAATAATAAATTCCATAATGTAATAGCTTCTGTTACTGTGCCTGTTTCAGTAGTAACAATTTGTTTCCATAAAGTTACTCCTTCCAGATAATAGGCAACTGTAATTAAATCTGACCACACCCAATATAACAAACCGATTAAACCAACGAGTAAAGCTAAATCTGTTACACGCAAGACTTGATCTTTAACAGCAGAAATGGCTAAGACTTCTTCTTGCGTATTAACGCTAAATTCTTCTTCGACAATATCCTCTTGAGATTGAGCTTGCATCTGCTCACGTTTTTCTTGTAAACGGCGATAAGCCAAACGGCGAGCCGAAACAGCAAAACCGCGGTAAACCATATTACGAGCCACTAACCATATCATAAGTGCGAAGTAAGAAGACATTAAGTGATCCATAAGGTTTAAAGTTGTGTAGTAATAACCTAAAACCACTAAAACAATAAGCACTATCGGCGAAATCAGTAATACAACACGAAAGACTTTAAGTAATAAACTTTTTTCGGAATTTTTTTCGTAGGCTTGAACTGCATAACGCATACGAGGACCAACAATAAATAAGGAAATGACTAAAACCACAATAGTCATTAATTGACCAATCACATCATTTGTAATTCCACCTTCTAGGTAAGTAAACATGGAAGCATTTAACCAAAGTACAGCAATCCATACGGATCGTGTCATAACGTTAGAAAATAGCTCTACATTATGTTTTAGCATATTAAAATGGCGATAAGCAATACCATTTGGACGGAACATGGCTAACATAAAAGAAAAGAGTAACCAATATCCGGACATTTTTAGCGACCACCACCAGAATTTTTCTGGCTCATTGAAACAAATAAAGGTCACTAAAATTAAACCAGCTAAGACAGATAACGTCATAGGTAAACAAAGGATAATTGTCCAAAAAATAGCTTCTGGAGTGTAAAGTTGTTTATCTCCTAACGTATTGATTTTACTATTAATATAGTTTAAACGCTGTTTAATCTGCTCTTTACGCCAAGAAACAAAAAAAGCCAAACCTAAAAAGATAGTAATTAAAGTAACCCCAGAGACAAGATTATTTTTCCAATTACTAAAATTAAATTGTTCTCGAATATCTTCTAATTCAGCTTTTAATGCCGATGGAAAAGCTTTAAACCAATCAAAATCAATAGGCGCATTGCTTTTAACCCAGAAACTTTGTTGTTGCAGTTTTCCTTGCAAAGTATCACTAATTAAGGTTACCTGTTTTTGATTTAATTCAATATTGATAGAGAGATTAAGCTGGTTATTTAAAATAGAAACTAAATCAGAAATTCCCTTTTGACGTTCTTGTAAAATTTGCGCTAACTGCTTTCGTTCGGATTTATCCAAACTAACTTCTTGTTTTTTCTCTAAATTGGCAATATAACCATTTACGTCATAAAGACTATCTCTCAGCTCTGTTAAATCAAAAATTCTTACTCGCAAATCAGTAATTTGCTTCGACAAGCCTGTGATGATCTGATCTTGTGGTAATAATTGCTTTTGCTTGTTAATAATTTTAGATAATACCAAAGTACCTTGTAAGGCACTAATCTGTTCATTAATATTACGTTCAGTTTGTTGCAAATTGTCTAGAACTGACTTAATGCGTAAATTATCTTGTGATAACGCATTCAGTTTTGTTGTTTGAGCAACTAACTCTTGACCAATTTGGATATTGATTTGCTGTTGTTGAACTAGCAAAGGATTGCCATCTGTTTCCTTTTGCGCTTGTTTCAATTGCTCTGCTTGCTGTTTGGTTTCCGCTAGTTTACGTTGATTAATTTCGCTTTGAAGAGCGGTTTGTTTCTCTTGCCAATGTTGTTGGGCAAGATTTTTAAACTCCAACTGCAAGGTATAAAGTGCGGTAAGTTCATTATCACCCTGCAGCAAATTTTGATTATATTGATTTTGCAACTCAATTAATGTGCTTTCCGTGGCTAATTTATTTTGTTCAATCCGCCCAATATCTACATTAAAAGATAATTTATCAATTTCTTGCGAGCGAGCTAGATTAGCACTTAATGCGCTTTGTGTGCGCTCAGAAGCAGATCGCTGGTTAACTAATTGTGCATTTACTTGTGCTAAATCCACTTGAACTTGCTGCAAATCTACTTGAGTTTTGGCTAAATCAGTTTGTAATTGCTCCATAGAAAATTTAGCAAAATCATAATTTTCTGGTTCATTTTTTAATTTAATAATCTCTTCACGCACCTTTCGTTGTTCATTTGGCGCATCTTGAATGAGCTTTTGTAGCTTCAAATTATCGTCTTTCTGTTTTGCAATTTTAGCCAAGAGGACAAGCGTATCTTCTAAATTTTGCACCGCACTTTTATTCTCTTGTAAAGATTGATCCGCTCTCTTCGCCTCATCAAGTCGTATCTTTACATCACTTTCCGTTAAAATGGTGCCTGCAAGTGCAAACTGAGCTAAGGTAAATAACCCTAGAATTGCGATCTGTTTAATTTTATTCTTGATATTCATATTACTTTCCTAATAAATGAGTTAGCTCAGATTTTAACTGATGACGTGAAATTTTAATGTTCCCTTGTGCTTGCAAAATGAGTGGGAAATATTGAATAGGTTGCTTAAACTTTTCTAATTTATCCACTAGCCAAATCTGTAATTCATGTACTGCCTGTTCAGAAAAAACATCATAAAACTTAATCATGGCTACAGGTCGTTGCCCAAATTCTGCATCATCAACAGGTAATACAAAAACCTGCTCGACTTTTTCATTTTGCCCGATAATCTGTTCAATTTCTTCTGGTTGAATATTTTCACCACCAGAAATAAACATATTATCCAAGCGCCCTAAAATGCGCAATTCATTATCTTGCCAAATACCTTTATCCTTTGTAGCAAACCAACCTTGCTCATTCAACAAAGAATGAAGCTCGCCTTGTTGCCAATAGCCTAAGGCAAGCCCCGCACCACGCAACCAAATTTCATCAAAAACCAACCGCACTTCACGCCCAGCTAAAGGTTGCCCGACCCCGTGCTTACCATTACTCAACTTAGCGCAAACTGTGGATGCCATTTCTGTCATACCATACCCACTGTAACTTTTTACGCCATACAGCGCCAGCTTGTCCGTAAGTGCGGTAGGAATTTGCGCACCTCCCAACAAAATATGTTGCGTATAACGTGGCGCTTGAGGATGTTGTTGCCAATAATCTAACAAGCGCTGTAATTGGGTTGGCACTAATGAACAATGGCTTGCTTGGCTTACAGAAAAATAAAAATCCTCTTGAGGCAAATGTAACTCCGCCCCCATTGCCAACCAGCGCCAAATAATGCCTTGCCCTGAAACATGAAACAAAGGCAAGGATAAAAGCCAGCTATTTTTTGCACTAAATTGGGTTAACTCACAAACGCCAAGTGCATTATCTAAATGCCCTTGTACACTATGCGCAACTGCTTTGGGTAAACCGCTTGATCCCGAAGTTAAGGTCAATGTTGCCACTGTGTGCAAATCTATATTGGCCTCTGTTTCAGGTACAAAATCCGTATATTGTTGTTGATTTTCAGTGATAGAAAGTGCGGTTAAATTTTTGCTATTTTCAAACTGCGATGATGTGGCGTTAAAGATAAAATCGCATTGATAACATGCCATAATTTGCTGAATTTTATCAGCATGAAAATTCGGGTTAATCCCTAACACTCTAGCACCAGACTGAATAGCGGCTAAATAAGCCAATAGCAATGAAAAACTATTTTTGCCACAAAGCGCTACTCCACTTCCTGTTTTAACGCCTTGTTGTTGAAAAAGTGCTGATTGCTGAGAGATTAAAGAACAAAGCTGTTGCCATGTAAAAACATCGCCTTGCGAATTTCGCAAGGCAATTTTGGATTGAAATAAAGGGGAGGTTGCATATTTATGCCAAAGGAACATAACTAATTTGTCACAAAAAAAGGTCTAACTTCTTCGATTAGTTCTTGTGGTAAATGCATAGACTGCATCGCACCTTCTAGCATCAGCATTTTACGCCCACTATTTGTATTGGTTATAACCCAAAATGGTGTGTCAGGAATTTGTTTCGGTTTAGTATGATTACCCGCCATCAACAAGGTGCCTTCATCACGAGCAAAATAAACTCTGGTACGCCCTTGTAGGCTTTCTGTGGCTAACGCAAAACTTTCAGGGTTGGTACGATAAAGCGCACGCAGCAAACTGAGAAAACGTACAACCGCTTTTGTCTCTTGTTGAAATTCTTCTGAAGATAAAATGCTTCTTACTTTATCAACAATTTTTTGAATAGCTTCATCAGACTGTTTTTTAACCGGAATTATGACTTCGTCTGTTTTCACTACGTCAGCTGGAGCTTCTTTTTGTGCTTTTGTAATAGGCTCAGAGGTGACACTTTCAGTAGATAAATTTTCTGAATTTTGTACCGCACTTGAAAGATTAGAATAAGGGAAATTGAGTAAACGACGTAAAATATCAGATGCACTTTCGCCGATAGATTTTGTTTGACTTGCAATGTATTGATAAAGCTCTTCATCGACTTCAATAATTTTCATAACCGACTTATTCCTCTTGTTCAAGTTTGTGAATAGATTTCTACTTGATCTATTTAGATTTTTCGCACATTATAACGATTTCTTTACAAATACTCACGCAAAAATTATGTCCTCAACCAAATTACTCAACTATCAATTTCATCCCGTCAACAACGTACAAAATCACCCAACGCTTGTATTTATTCATGGTTTATTTGGCGATATGAATAACCTCGGTGTGATTGCCAGAGCCTTTTCCGAACAGTACCCTATTTTGCGCTTGGATTTACGCAACCATGGACAAAGTTTTTATAGTGAAGAAATGAATTATCAACTGATGGCAGAAGATGTTTTGGCGGTAATTGATCATCTCAATTTAGATAAAGTCATTTTAATTGGTCATTCTATGGGAGGAAAAACAGCGATGAAATGTGCGATTTTACGACCGCACTTAATTGAAAAACTCATCGTTATTGATATTGCTCCTGTGAACTATGGCAATAATGGGCATGATACCGTCTTTGCTGGGTTATTTGCAGTGAGTAAAGCACAACCAGAAACTCGCCAACAAGCCAAACAAGTTTTAGCTGAACACATTCCGCAAGAAAGCGTCCAGCAATTTATGCTCAAATCTTTTGATGCACAAGCAAAAGAAAAATTTCGTTTTAATTTGACCGCACTTAAACAAAATTACGCCAATATTATGAGCTGGGAAAATGGCACTTTTGATAAACCAACGCTTTTCATCCGAGGCGGATTATCCAACTACATTTTGCCAGAATATGAAACTCAAATTCTTACTCAATTCCCACAAGTAAGTGCTTTTACTATCAGTGGAAGTGGGCATTGGGTACATGCTGAAAAAGCAGATTTTGTCATCCGAGCAATTCAACGATTTTTGTAAGAAAAAATTCCAATTCTTACTTAATTTCTAGGGTTTAACTCTCCTATAAATTATGGTATAGTTCGCTCCAAATTTTGCTTGTAGCTTATCATTCTCAATTAGAATCTCATTCTCAATTCGAATTAAGCTACAATTGATGTATTTTTCAGTGGTTTGAAAATGGCTAAACAAGATGCAGATTGTATTACATTAGATCTGTTTACGAATCTTCCCAAAGTAGGACGGCCTAGAACAAACCCACTGTCTCGTGAACAACAACTCCGCATAAACAAACGTAATCAACTTAGACGCGATAAATTTAGTGGGCTAAAGCGTATCGAGTTGAAATTACATGCGGATTTAGTTCAACGATTAGAAGATCAGGCGTCTGAACAGGCGATGAGTCGTTCAGAATTAATTGTAACGATTTTACAAGATTATTTTAAAATTCAAGGAAACAGATAAAAATGGCTATTGTCGGTTTATTTTATGGTAGTGATACAGGTAATACTGAAAATATCGCTAAAATGATACAAAAACAATTAGGCTCAGAATTAGTGGATATTCGTGATATTGCCAAAAGTAGCAAAGAAGACATCGAAAGCTATGATTTCTTAATGATTGGTATCCCAACTTGGTATTACGGCGAAGCTCAATGTGATTGGGATGATTTTTTCCCAACATTAGAAGAAATTGATTTCACTGATAAATTAGTGGCTATTTTTGGCTGTGGTGACCAAGAAGATTATGCAGAATATTTCTGTGATGCAATGGGCACAGTACGCAATATTATTGAACCTAAAGGCGCTATTATCGTTGGACATTGGCCAACTGAAGGCTACACTTTTGAAGTTTCACAAGCCTTAGTTGATGATAATACGTTCGTTGGCTTATGTATCGACGAAGATCGTCAACCAGAATTAACCGCAGAACGTGTGGAAAAATGGGTTAAACAAGTTTATGATGAAATGTGTTTAGCGGAATTGGCATAAAATTTGAGGAACAACTATGTCTGAAGAAAATATCAAGCTATTAAAAAAAGCTGGGCTAAAAATCACTGAGCCTCGCCTAACAATTTTGTCCCTGATGCAAAATAACAGAGAAAATATGCAACATTTCTCTGCTAAAGATATTTATAAAATGCTCCTAGAGCAAGGCGAAGATATTGGTTTAGCCACAGTTTACCGTGTACTTAATCAATTTGATGAAGCCAATATTCTAATTCGCCATAACTTTGAAGGTAACAAATCCGTTTTTGAATTAGCACCAGAAGAACATCACAACCATATTATTTGCGTAGATTGTGGCAAAGTTTTTGAATTTAATGATGAAGTTATTGAAAAACGCCAACGTGAAATCAGCGCTGAACATGGTATCAAATTAAAAACTCACAGCTTATATCTCTATGGAAAATGTAGCGATATACAAAACTGTGATGAACCAAACAAGAAATAGCTAAATATCAAACCTCTTAAATTACGGCATCTTCTGAAATTTAAGAGGTTTTTTCTTAAAAAAACTACCGCACTCTCCCCTCTTTTTCTCACTCAATACTGAGCTAACCTACTGAAAAAAAAAAAAAAAAAATAGAAAATATAACTCCGGCTTTATTTACAAAAATTTACTCTTCATTTACAAAAATTTACTCTTCTTTAAAAGACTATCTGCGCTAAAAAACGTACAATCTGGTCGATTTTTTTACTTATAACTAACATGACTAATTTCAATCTATATAGGGAGATATTTAATGAATAAAATTTTTAAAGTAATTTGGAACCATACTACTCAAACTTGGATTGCTGTTTCTGAGCTAGGTAAATCCAAAACAAAGTCAAAATCCCAGACAAATACCACAATTAATCTCTCTAAGAGTCTAGGGTTAATTTCCTTAGGAACTTTCGGGGTGGCAGGGACAGTATTAGGTGCAGCAACAGCCGATCCAATTACATATGATGGTACTACTGCTACTCCTGCGAATACACTTTATGTTACTACCTCAGATAAGCATGTTTTAGTGGGGAAAACCGCTCAAGGTGGTAACGATCATAAAATGAATCGAGATGAAGAAATTGTTTCCATCGGTTTTAACACAAAGGCATCAGGGCGTCAGACGATTGCTATTGGTAGTAACGCAACTGCTGCACCAGGACAAACTTCAGATGGCGCAGCGTTCAGTAACTGGGGCGAGTCGATTGCTATCGGTCATAATGCGAATGCCAATGCACACCGAGGCGTTGCCATTGGTCCGGATGCAACAGTAGAGGGATATCCAGGTTCTGTAGCAGTAGGTGCTAGTGCCAAAGTGATTGGTGAGTACGGTACTGCGGTAGGTCTCTCAGCTAAAACACAAGGGCATTATGATATTGCAATTGGTTATTCGGCAAGTACGTACAACCTAGATAAAAACGGTAAACCAGTACCTCATAACCAGAGTGCCTATAACCTCGCTGTTGGTGTTGACGCTCATGCAAAAAACGGTTTCTCTACTGCGGTTGGTCGTCAGGCTAAGTCTGTAAATCAGGCGAATGCATTTGGTTATCTAGCAAATGCAAGCGGGGTGCAATCTGTTGCTGTGGGTACAAAGGCTAGAGCGATAGGTAATAACAGTGCCGCCTTTGGTTATAGTGCAACAGCTAAAGGCTGGGGGGACATTGCTCTAGGTTTAGAAGCGAAAGCCACACCAAATGCTGGAGGTGGGGCTACTGCATTAGGTCAGTCAGCTCGTGCTTTTGGGAAAGAATCAGGTGCTATTGGTTTTGGTAACATTGTAGGTATGACACCACCGGCAGCACTACCAACAGACCCAACTGAACTCAAAACATTGCAAGATAGTGGATTGGGCTCATTTGCGGTTGGTGCGAGAAACAATATCACTGGAATCGGTACCTTTGTTTTAGGTTATGGGGTAACGGTAAACACAAGTAGCTCGGTAGTGTTAGGGGATAGTTCTTCTCAGACAGGATCTCACATTGTGGAGAATGTAACAAGTGCGACAGTAACGGGGATTTCTTACTCTGGCTTTGCTGGTAAAGTGAGAGATGTAGGGCGTTTTGTCAGTATTGGTGCTCCAGACTCTAACGGTAGAGTAAATCAGCGCAAAATTATTAATATGGCGGCTGGTAAAATTGAAAGTAATTCAACTGAAGCTATCAACGGCTCACAACTTTACTTAACTCATAAAGCGATTAATGATGTAAACAATAATATTCCGTTTGACTATACCCACAAAGACGATGATAAACCACTCGTGCGTTTAGGGGATAATTACTATAAAGAAGAAGATATTGCTAACTTAACTTACGACCCTAATACCAATACCTTTAAGGATAATAATGGTAGAAGAGTTACACCAACAGCAGTTCCAGAAAATAAAGTCAATATCACTGTTAAAGGTGAACCTAAAACTGTTGAAAATATCGCTGGTAATTTAGCACCAACTTATAACAAAGGTGACCTAAAAGAAGGTGGTACGGATGACAAACCTAACGGTCAATTAACTGATAATATCTCTCCAGCTTACACTCAGCGCGCAACAAAACCATCTCCAGAAGAGATGAAGAAAATTTACAACAATGCTGCAACTGTAGGTGATGTACTAAATTCAGGTTGGAATTTAAGTCTTAACGGCGATAGCCAAATAGATTTTGTTAAACCTTACGATACAGTGAACTTCGCTAATGGCAAAGGTACGCTTGCAAGCGTGGAAACTAAAGACGGTAAGGTATCAAATGTGACCTTTAACATCGACAATGGCACAGCCACAGCCTTAGAAAGCGGTGCATTACAAGGTACTTCACCAGAAGAAAAAGCTAACTTAGAAAAAGCAGTAAAAGACGCTGAAAAAGCCGCTGCAGATGTTAAGACAAAAGAAACTGAATTAACAAAAGCAAAAGAAGCTCTTGCAGCTGTACCAGAAGGTGAAAATAACAACCAAGCTAGACAAGAAGCTCAAGCTAAAGTTGATGAAGCTCAAAATGCCCTTGCTGAGGCTAAAGCAAAAAAAGCTAATAAAGATTCTCTAAAAGCCAAAGCAGACAGAGATCTATTGGCTGTGGATAACAAAGTTGCTACTGTTGAAAATGTTGTAAGTGCGGTCAATAAATCTGGATTTACGATTTATCAAGATGAAGCCACTGATGGCAATAAAAAAGCCTTAGTTAACCCAGGCGATAAAGTGGTTTATGCTGCTGAAGGCTTGGCAACTGTTACTGTTGATAAGGAAACTGATGCTGGCGTAACGAAGATCACTTATAAAGTTGATGCACAAGCCGTTGCAGAAACTGCACAATTGCCAGTGGTTTATACTGATAAAGATGGTAATAAGTTGATCAAAGGCGATGACGGTAAATTCTACCCAGCTGATTCAGTGAAGATTGATGGCAAATACTATCCGAAAGGTTCTGCAAAAGATGGTGATGTTGTTAAGAAAGATGGTCAGCCAGCAACGGAACTTCAACCAAAAGCAACAGGCGATGTTATTGCATCAATGAACAACGCAGCAGGTTCAACAACGAACCCAATGGCGTTGACGAATATTGCGAGCAATCTATCACCAGTAGATACAAAAGTTGTATTTACTGAAACAGGTGTACCAGTTGCAAATCCATTTAATGGAAAATCAGCGCCAGCGTTATCAAAAGCATTAGAAAATCCAGATAGTCCGTTACGCAATAATGCAGCAACAATTGGTGATGTGTTAAATGCAGGCTGGAATTTACAAGGTAATGGCGAAGCGAAAGACTTTGTTCGTCATACTGATACAGTGAACTTTGTCAATGGCGTTGGTACAACAGTAAGCGTAACTACGGATGACAAGCAAAAAGTGAGCGAAATCCGTGTAAACAGCTTAGTGGGATTAACAGCCCAAGATGGAACACCTGTAATCAAAGGTGATGATAATAAGTTCTATAAAGTTGATGCAGAAGGTAAGCCAAATAAAGCTCAACCAGTTGAAGCAAGTGATCTTGTTGCAAACGTTATCAATCCTGCAGCAGCTGCACCGAATAAAAAAGGTGATCCATTACAATTAGGTAATATCGCTGCAGGTGCGAAAACATTTGATAACGAAGTCGGTGGAAACCTAGGTTCAGATCCTGTGACATTAGCTAACGATGGTAAATGGTATCCAGCTGATCAAGTTGAGGCCACAGGTAAACCTAAAGCAGATGCAACAGCAATCCCTGCACCAAAAGGGGATAACAATATTAAAGCGGGCTTAATCGACTTTAATAATTCAAACCCAAATAATGCATTAACTGTTGAAGATGCTCGTAACCTTGGCTGGATCGTAAGTACATCAGACAATGGATATGCTGACCAAGTTCGTAATGCGAATAAAGTGAACTTCAAAGGCAAAGACGGTATTTCTGTCACTGGTGAAACCAATGCTGATGGTGTTC
Source organism: Canicola haemoglobinophilus (assembly GCF_002015075.1). GTDB lineage: Bacteria > Pseudomonadota > Gammaproteobacteria > Enterobacterales > Pasteurellaceae > Canicola > Canicola haemoglobinophilus. Next base: position 1,457 of record NZ_MUXZ01000027.1, on the reverse strand, counting down.
GTGAAATTACTATCGCACTTAAGAAAGGTGAAGTGGTTAAATCTAACGAATTCTCTGTGACAAAAGAGGGGGCAGATAAGCCTATCAATGTGATTAAAGTGGGTGATCAATACTTCAATAAAGACGATATTGATCCAACAACAGGTAAACCAATAGAAGGCAAAAAACCAGTTAAAGTCGATGAGACAAAAGATAAAGTTGAAAACAAAGGTGAGGACTTTGTTACTGGTAATACTGTAGCTGAGGCTATCCAAAAATCTGGATTTACTGTGGGTAAAGCAACCGATACTGCAACGGTTGATTTCAATAATAAAGATGAGAAAGTCAACCCTGATGATAACTTGCGTTTCGCAGATGGTAAGGGGACAAGCGTTTCTTTAGGTACTGTGAAAGAATTAGATAAAGCTGGCAATATCCAGACTACAACCGTAGTTAAAGTTGATGTGGATACTGCTAAGATTTCTGATAATCCAAATGGTTCTGTAAAAGGTTCATTTGCTACTCCAGAAGCTAAAGCAAGTGCACAAAAAGAAGTTGAGAAAGCAGCTAAAGATTTAACAGATGCTCAAACTAAGTATGAGAAAGCTGTTAAAGACTTGACGGCTGCAACAACACCTGAAGCAAAATTAGCGAAAGCACAAGAGCTTGTTGCGGCAACAACAGCATTAAATAAGGCTGATAAAGCATTAGCTGATGCCTCTAAGCCGTTTAATAAAGTCGCAACAGTAGAAAATGTTGTTGATGTAATTAACAATTCTGGCTTTACGTTGAAAGCAAGTGCAGTTGAAAATAAAGGTAAGCTCGAAACTGGTACAGCAGACAAAACTAAAGGCGAGTTAATCAACCCAGGTAAAACTGTGGAAATGATTGCTGGTAAAAATATGTCTGTAAAACATGATAAAAACGGTCAGATTACTTATGCAACGAAAGACGATGTTAATTTCGACAGCGTTCAGTTTGGTGATAATGGACCGAAGATCCAAAGAGATGGTGACAATATTAAAGTGAGTAACAGCACTGGTGGTCCAACTAAGATTACCAATGTTGCACCAGGCACAGCAGATACTGATGCTGTTAACGTTAAGCAGTTAAAAGAGGCTGTTGGTAATATCAATAATAACTTTGGCGATATTAATAACCGCGTCAATAAACTAGACAAACGCATGAGAGGTATTGGTGCGAATGTAGCAGCGGCTGCATCTCTACCACAGGTTTACATTCCAGGTAAATCAATGATCTCTGCGGCAGCAGGTGGTTACAACGGGGCTTCTGCAGTAGCTGTTGGTTATTCAAGAGCAAGTGATAATGGTAAACTTATCTTGAAATTAACAGGTACAGCAAACAGCACAGGTCAATACTCTGGTGGTGTTGGTGTGGGTTATCAATGGTAATCTAAGCTAGCTGAGTTAACTTAACTAACTGATATAAAGCCCTCTTCTTGATCTGACCCCAAAAAG
>NZ_MUXZ01000026.1 GCF_002015075.1 Canicola haemoglobinophilus | reverse complement strand
CAACTGCTACATAATACCGGATTTTTTACAAGGTTTACGTCAACTTTGTGATGAATATGGTGCACTCTTTATTATTAGTAATGACTAGAGTTCGTGTCTCCTTAGCTGGTGCACAATCTTATTATGGTGTGAAGTCAGCTCTTACAATATTAGGAAAAATCATTGGAGGCTGCATGTCTGTTGGTGCTTTTAGAGGTAAAAAATAATGCAATATATTGTACCAATAGGATCTGTGTACCAAGCTGGAACATTATCAGCCGGAATTGCCAGTTTGGATGAACGGAAAAAAGAAGGTAATGAGCAACGTTTAGCGCAATTGGCAGAAAAATTAGCATTAGGCTTAAAAAATTTAATCTATTTTTCTATAAGATGTTAGAACAAGTGATTTATCTGGCACCATCAGCTTTTGAGACAGCTTTCATGTCATTGACTCATAATGAGGAAGATATTGACTGCACTTTGCAAGCAACAGATATCGCATTTGCGAGTTTAATTGCTCAATAATTTCAGCATATAATAAACGCAAAAGCACAAGTTTTATCTTGTGCTTTTTTATCTTATGGGAGTTGGTTATTTACCAATAACCTCTAAACCATTCATGTAAGGGCGTAATACTTCTGGTACAGTAATAGAGCCATCAGCATTCTGGTAATTTTCGAGGATTGCAACTAAAGTACGGCCAACAGCTAATCCAGAACCATTTAAAGTATGCACTAAATGCGTCTTCTTATCGCCTTTAGCACGGTAACGAGCTTGCATACGGCGGGCTTGGAAGTCCCACATATTTGAGCAAGAAGAAATTTCACGATAAGTATTTTGAGCCGGAACCCATACTTCTAAATCATAAGTTTTAGCTGAGCCAAATCCCATATCCCCTGTACAAAGCAGAACTTTACGATATGGTAAATTTAAAAGTTGTAATACTTTTTCAGCTTGCCCTGTCAATTCTTCTAATGCATCCATTGATTTTTCTGGTTCAACAATTTGCACTAACTCCACTTTATCAAACTGGTGCATACGAATTAAACCTCTTGTATCACGACCATAAGATCCAGCTTCAGAACGGAAACAAGGCGTATGTGCGGTCATTTTTATTGGCAAATCTGATTCATCAATAATTTCATCACGCACTAAATTTGTGACCGGTACTTCCGCAGTAGGAATTAACGCATAAGGCTGTTCATTTTCCAATGGATCTGTATGGAATAAATCCGCACCAAACTTAGGTAATTGGCCTGTTCCATATAATGTTGCATGATTAACTAGATAAGGCACATAAGCTTCTGTATAGCCATGTTGTTCGGTGTGTAGATCTAACATAAATTGTGATAAAGCACGATGCATTCTTGCAATTTGCCCTTTCATTACAGCAAAGCGTGCGCCACTTAATTTAACGCCAGCTGCAAAATCTAACCCAGCTAATGTTTCACCCAATGTAACATGATCTTTAACTTCAAAATCAAATTCTCTTGGAGTTCCCCAGCGTAAAATCTCCTTATTTTCAGAATCATCTTTGCCTAAAGGCACTTCGTCGGCTGGAATATTTGGAATTGTTAACGCCAGCTGATTAATTTCAGCCAATACATTCGCCAACTCGTCTTTTGCTGTATCTAGCTCAGCGCCCATATTATCAACTTCAGTTAATAAGCTAGAAATATCCTCGCCCCTTGCTTTTGCTGCACCGATTGCTTTAGAACGAGTATTGCGCTCAGCTTGCAAAGTTTCAGTTTTAACTTGCAAAGTTTTGCGTTGTTCTTCTAGCTTTGAAAACTGCTCCACATCAAGAATAAAACCACGTCTTACTTTTAATTTTTCTGCAACTTCAGAGAGATTATTGCGTAATAAATTTGGATCAATCATTTTTCTACCTTTACTGAATTCAATATTAATTAAGAAATACTAGCTATTTTAGTGAATTGTGTTCTAGGTGTAAATCAATAAAACAATTTACCTTTTACTTACTAGCGAACATAAGGATTATGCTTTTTCTCTTGTGCTATAGTTGTATAACTGCCATGTCCAGCAATAATAATCATATCATCATTGAGTTTCCATAATTTATCTTGGATAGATTGAATTAAATCAGCATGATTACCACCGGGAAAATCTGTTCTACCAATACTATTTTGAAATAAAACATCTCCAGTAAAAGCAACTTTTTTACTATGTTCTATGAACCCAATATGGCCTGGAGTATGTCCTGGAAGATGTAACACCTCAAAACTCATCTCTCCAACATGAATGACCTCATTTTCATCGTTTAACCATCTATCAGGTTGAAATGCCTCTGTTTCAAAAAGTAAGCCAAATTTCTCAGATTGCTGTGGTAAACTTTTAAATAAAAAGTCATCTTTTTCGTTAGAACCCCAAATTTCCACATTGAAATATTGTTTTAGCTTTAAAGCTGCTCCGACATGATCAATATGCCCATGGGTAAGTAAAATTAATTTAAGATTGAGTGCTAATTCTTCTACACGTTTAATTAATTTTGCAGATTCTCCACCCGGATCAATAATCGCTGCATTTTTATTATCATCCCAAATAATAGAACAATTCTGCTGAAATGCTGTTACTGGTACTATTTCAATATTCATATCATCTCCTCATTTACACAAATAATAAAACCGCACTTTGAATAAAGTGCGGTTGAAAATATTAAACTTTTTATTTTTAACTTCCACGCCAAGTACGAACAGGACCTGTATCCACATGGATAAAATTACTACGAGGATAATAACCTACCCCACCATTATTCAAGTTTTCAGCTGCTTGGCGAAGCTTAGCTAATGAAACCCCATCAATGCGAAAATCAATAGCTTGACCACGAGTATGGTAACTATTACTCGCTACTCCACGTCCACTACGACGCATTGCAGAATTGCTTACGGGAGAGCGATATCCACAAATAATTTGAATTTCTGAATTTTTTAGACCTAAGTTACTCTGAATACGAGCAAACTTATGGAACAATCGAGGATCCATTTTATGAATTTGATTATTACGCTTATCGCGCATTAAATAGTCTATTTTTTTCAAGCTAGAGCTAGAAAATCCTCTGTTGACTAAAAACTCACCACGAAATGTATCGCCTGTATTAATATTTCTAAAAGACAAAATTCTAGGTTTTGAAGTCTTTGGTAATACCGCTAACACACTTTGAGGTAATAATGCACTACCGAGAATAATTCCCCCTAAAGATAACCATTTACGACGATTTTTATTAATTTCATTCATATTCTATTTCATTCTAAAATTTACAAACGCTTGCTTTCGACAGAAGGCGCAAAGATTAGTTCAAAAAGATTTTATCAAAACCTAATTTAAATACTGCTGTATTACATTCCAATTTATATAAGTTAAATTTGGAGTTTGATCATATCCATAAATATCTGGCAAAGTTTGCACCACACCATTTTCAACCCAAGCAGTTACATAATACAAATAAACGGGATTGTCGGAGCGAATATTCGCAGAAGTTGTTTTTTTGCTACTAAGCACTTTCTGTTTGCGCTCTTCTGTCCAGCCAGCTTCTTGCAATAAAATTGTAGCTAACTGATCTGACTTTTCAACTCGAACGCAACCTGAACTTAACGCTCTATTCTTCTTAGCAAATAATCCTCTACTTGGAGTATCATGCAAATAAATAGCATCGGAGCTAGGCATATTAAATTTATAGTTGCCCAATGCGCTATCTCCTGGAGCTTGACGAATTCTATAAGGAAATCTAGAACCAATACTGCTCCAATCAATCGAATGAGGATCTATGACCTGACCTGAGCTATCACTTATCGTATAGCCATTCCGTGCCACATAATCAGGATCACGTTTTATTTTAGGAACAATATCTTCATTAATTAAAAGGGTTGTAGGAGTCCAAGGGGGATTTACAACAACATTGCTTAATTTACTATACATTACCGGCGTTTTGCGAGCTTGTTTTCCAACAATCACTTTTGATGTTAAAACTAACTGACCATCTCTATAATAATGTAATTGATAGCTTGGAATATTAACAAAAATACCATTATTAAAATCAGGAATAGCTCTTAGACGCTGCGCATTAATAGCCAATTTATACAACGAAGACTTGCTTTCATTTCCACTTAAACGAGCTAAATAATCTAAAATCTGCTCATAAAGCGAATTATGTTGAGCTAATTCTTGAATGAAGTTTAGTGTGTCATTATTTTTTATTGATGATAACCAATTCTGGATATCCTGCTCAGCTGGAGCTTTCGCTTTATAACTATTAACAGAATAGAACCATCTTTGTGCAAATTCCTTAGCATTTTTAGAATAATAAACATAGTCTAAAAAAGCATCAGTTAATAACATATCATAGAGCAAACCACCTACCTGAGATTCTTTATAAATATCATCAAGTGACTCTGCTGCTCTCTTAGATACACCACTTGCAACCATAGCCGCATACTCGCGTAAAAATAACTTTTCAGCCTGTTTATTTTCCCAAAGGAGCAGATAATCATTCTCAGCATAAATACGAGCAATATGTGATTTAAATTGCAAGTTTTTATCTCCAAGTAAAGATTTCAGTTGCTCTTCTAACCTAAACTGATATTCATCTGATAGCTGTAACTCAAGTTTACCTAACTCATCTATTAGTTGGTTTTTTGTCAAGGTTATATTCTTCATATCTCCAGAAGAACTCACATTTTCTTGAGCATAAAGATTTGCGGTAAAGCCTAAGAGAAATGGTATTAATTGTATGAATTTAATCAATTTTACTTTCTGCATTTTAGTTCCTTAAATAACAAAAAAACGACCGCACTTTTATAAAGTGCGGAGTCTTTCACTTAACCTCATTAACTATTTTTTTTCCAACTCAATTACATCTAAGGCCATTTTTTGTGCCTCTTTGAGTGTAAAATCAGGGGCTTCATAATCTTTTGGTAAATCATCTAAATCTTTTAAGATTTTTTTACCTTCTCGCTTAAATCTAGCATTAAGATCTTTCAAACGTCTTTGATCATCCTTGTCATTTTCAGCTTTACGTTGTTCAAAATTCAAGGATAAAAATTTTCTCGCCCTTCTTTCATCACGAATTTTCAACTCCTCATTTAAAGCTATAAATTCAGGATCTTTTCCCATACGTTGGATATGTTTCTGATTTAACTTTTCAATATTAGAACGCGCATTAGCGACTTCAGAATAAAATGCAGATGGAATCTTATCCCAAGGCAAAGCATTATCTTCTTTCTCTTCCCCATACTCTTTTTCATCAATAGATGAAGGGAAAATAATATCTGGAGAAACACCTTTTAGCTGTGTGCTACCTCCATTAATTCGATAAAATTTTTGGATAGTGTACTGAATTAAACCTAGAGGCTCATCATTCAAATCATAAACAAAATTTAACGATCTACTTTGCTGGACAGTACCTTTTCCAAAAGTATTTTGACCAATGATAATCGCACGATTATAGTCCTGCATTGCAGCTGAAAAAATCTCTGATGCTGATGCGCTAAAGCGATTAATCATAACAAGTAACGGACCAGAATAAACTTGTTTTGAATCAGGATCATCATAAACACGAATACGCTGATGAGCATCACGGACTTGAACAACTGGTCCATCAGTAATAAATAAGCCAGTTAACTCAATGGCCTCAGGCAACGACCCGCCTCCATTTTGGCGCAAGTCAATGATCAATGCATCAGATTTTTTTGTAGAAACCTCAGATAATAATTTCCGAACATCTGCCGTTAATCCATTATAAAAACTAGGTATTTTAATGATAGCAATATTTTTACCTGACATTTTCTCAATCGTTAGTTTAGCCGCCTGATCTTCTAAACGAACTCTATCTCGAACTAATGTAATAATTCTAGTTTTTCCACCTTTTGCTGGTTCTATCTCTAAACGAACCCTTGTACCTTTCTTCCCTTTAATTTTGTCAACGACATCATCAATACGCCATCCTACAACATCTTCAATCTCTCCTGTTGCTTGTCCAACACCAACAATCTTATCGCCCGCTTTGAGTTTTTTGCTACGATATGCTGGCGCACCAGGAACAAGAGATTTGATCGTTGTTTCTCCATCTTCTGACTGCAAAGTTGCTCCAATCCCCTCCAAAGATAAATTCATACTTTCATTGAAACTCTTCGCAGTACGTGGCCCAAGATAGCTAGTATGGGGATCAATTTCCCGCGCAAAAGCATTTAAATAAGTCTGAAGAATATCATCTGACTTAGTTTTACTTAAATATTGGATGGCTAAATTATAACGTTGGGTCAGTTTGCTCTTGATTTCACTCCATTTTTTACCTTTTAATTTTAAATTGATTACATCATTTTTTACCCGATGTAACCATAAATTATCTAGCTCATTTTTATCTTTTGGCCAACTTGCCTTTTCTCGATCTATTTCAATTTGATCATTACCATTCAAATTAGGCTCTTTATCTAACAAAGATAATGCATAATGGTAGCGTTCATAACGGCGTTTCATCATCAAATCATAAATATCAAAGGCAATATCCAATGATCCAGCATTTAATTCATCATCAATTTTATCCGCATATTTTGCTCTCATCTCATCTATCTCTGATTGCAAAAAAGTATTACGGTTGAAATCCAAAGATTTCAAATAACGATCAAACACCTTACTCGAAGTTTCATCATTGAGCTCTACTTTTTGGTAATGAGATTGAATTAAACGTGCAGTCGCTCGTTTAGCCGCAAGACGATTCTCATCTGTAATTTGAGGAGTAACAATATCTGTTGCTTTTAATTTGGGAGTAACTGCAAAAGTTTGAGAAACGCCCCAAAAAACAATACCACAGATAATTTTATACAAATAATGCGCTTTGTTACTTAGTTTCATTGAATACTTTCCTAAAGCAATAGAATACTGAATTAATTCCAAGTTCTAACATCGAACTCAATCAGTAAAGTATTATAAAATTTATATAAATAGGCGATCTGCACTTAACGTTAAGGTAAGACCGTTATCTAATTCAACACGAGCTCCATCTTTAACAACGTCTAATACGACAGCTTTAGTTGCTTTATCGCCAACTTTAACTCTAACTACAGAACCTTTATCCAAACTATCAAGATCTACATTTACAAATTTAGATTTGATGTGCTGAGATTTAGTAACGTTTTTCTTAACAATATTACCCTCTTCTGTTTTCTTTTCGAATCGACGAACTGGACGCTTTTTATTTACTTTTGGATTATTCGCTTTTTCTGCAGCTCGTTTTTCAGCAAATTTCGCTTTTGCCTCAGCTAATTGAACCGCCGCATGATCAGCATGCTCTTGTTCTAAAACACCTGCAGGCTCACCATTTAAATCAACACGTACAGCACCCGCACGGCAGCCATGTAAATAGCGCCAGTTAGACGTATATTGACGTAATGCTTGACGCAATTGCGTTTTACTTACTTTCTCATCATTTTCTAATGCAACAGCTAAATCCTGAAATAAACCAATTTTTAATGGTTTTGCCTCACCTTCTAATGAAAAACATAGAGGGAACTTTTCTGCTAAATATGCAATGATTTCTTTGTTATTTGTTAATTTTTGAACTTCAGTCATGTTGAATATTCCTGCCTTAAATGACTTTTTAGATAGAAAAACTTGCGCCATTTTAGCCTAAATCAAAAAAAAATAAACAATTAATAATCAAAGCAAATGAAACTCCCCAGAAAACAACCGCACTTTTCCCCTTACTTATAAATGTAAAATAGTATTTCCGCTATAAATTGGGTTAGAATAGTGCCTTTATTTAACCCTTCAATAAGACAACATGCAGAAAAAAACGGATCTATCAAAAGCTCAATATTGCCTAATCAGTTGCACTGACTGCAATGCATTAGTTTCTGTTGGCTTATTAGAAAAAAATCAATCTGCAAATTGTCCTCGTTGCCACAAAGTATTACAAAGTACTACTGGTTGGAGCTTGAAACGTTGTGCAATCATTGCGTTGGCAATTCTGATTTTGATGCCATTTGCTTTGGGCTACCCATTATTAACTATTGATTTACTGGGTACGCCGATCAATGCATCAGTTTGGCAAGGCGTTTGGAAAATGGCAACACAAGGTTATCCTTACACTGCATTTATGATCTTTTTATGTGCCGTGTTTATGCCTATCAGTTTTGCCTTGCTCATTATTTTACTTCGCTTATCACAGCGCTTAAAAATCAAGCCTCGTAATTTACTATTGACCTTAAACTACCTAAAACCTTGGGTTATGTTTGATGTTTATTTGGTGGCTTTAGGAGTAACCATGTTTAAAGTACGAGAATACGCTAGCTTGCATATTGATAGTTATTTAATTGCTTTTATTTTTACCGCACTTTTAACCACATTGCTGTTCATAAAAGTTAATCCTACTGAATTATGGAATAATTTTTATCCTCAAGAAAAACCGCTACAACAAAAAAATCATTCTATTGCCGTATGTAAATATTGTGAATATACCTTCAGCCATAGCAATGCGGATAAAAAACAACGTCCTATTTGTCCCCGCTGTTCATTGCGTCTTGATTTAGCTAATGAAGTTTATTTACAAAGAACTTGGGCAACTTTATTGGCAGGTATTGTGATGATTATTCCAGCTAATCTGCTTCCTATGTCCATCGTATATGTTAATGGTGTAGCAACAGAAGATACGCTAATGTCAGGAGTATTGACCTTTATTGATTTAGGCAGTTACTTTGTGGCATTCATTGTGTTTATGGCTAGTATTTTTGTCCCTATTAGTAAAATTTTAATTATGTGTTATCTTTTGTTCTCCGTTCATTTTAGATGGCAACATTCTATTCATCTACAAATGCGCCTACTTCATTTTGTGCATTTCGTTGGACGCTGGTCAATGCTCGATTTATTCGTGCTTGCACTTATGATGTCATTAGTCACAAGAGGGCAAATTATTGATTTTTCAGTTGGTCCTGCTGCTTTTTATTTTGGGGCAACCGTGTTTTTAACCATGATTTCCACTTCACAATTTGATAGCCGTTTACTTTGGAATATTTATGACAAACAAAAAATTAGATAATCAACCAGAAACTTTAGAACAAGAATTGAAAGCTAAAATTAAACAGACCAAGCGTATATCGCCTTTTTGGTTGCTACCTTTTATCGCCCTATGTATTTGCACAATTTTATTCTTTCAAATCGTCAAGGAACAAGGCGAAACCATAAAGATTACTTTTACCAATGGAGATGGCCTAGTTGCTGGTAAAACTCAAATTCGCTATCAAGGATTACAAATAGGCGTAGTGAAAAAAGTCAATTTTACAGGTGACTTAAAAAAAGTTGAGGTATCAGCGAATATTTATCCAGAAGCTAAAAGAGTCCTTAAAGAAAATACAAAATTTTGGTTGGTCAGACCAAGTGCTTCTTTAGCAGGTATTTCTGGAATTGATGCCTTAGTTTCAGGTAATTACATCACCTTGCAACCTGGCGATGGCGATACAGAAAATGAATTTATTGCCGAAACGGAAGGTTCACTAACACAAGTTAACGAAGGCGATTTATTAATTCATTTATTAGCAGATGATCTCGGTTCGCTGTCGAGTGGCGCATCAGTTTATTTCAAAAAAATTCCTGTTGGGCAAATTGCCGATTACCGTTTCAGCAAAGATCAGAAAAAAGTGGAAGTGGATGTCATTATCAATAAAGCCTATGCTCACTTTGTTAAAAAAGACAGTCATTTCTGGAATATTAGTGGCATTAATGCCAATGTAAGTTTATCAGGCATCAATATTAAAGCTGACAGTTTAAATGCTATTGTTCAAGGTGCAGTTGCCTTCGACTCACCAACAGAAAGCCCTATTGCTGAAAGTAATACCCAATATACTTTATATGCCAATATTCAAGCGGCTAAAAGAGGCATTGAAATCAAAGTCATTGTGCCTAATGTGGCAGGATTAAATGCAGGTCAAACGAAAGTTTATTCGCAAGATGTACAAATCGGTGTGTTATCCGAATTAAGTGCGGTCGAAAATAACGAAGAAATTTTACAGGGTAAATTATTAGTTGATCCCAATATGAAATATCTTTTTAAAACAGGATCAACTCTAGTATTACGCAACAAAAAACTCTCTCTTGGCGATTTAACTGATGTGAAAAAAGTTTTACGTGGAGAATATATTGAGGTTATTGCTGGCACAGGTGAATCACAAACAGAATTTGATGTAATTAAAGAAAATGAACTTTTGCTCAAGCAACCTAATACTTTAGTCATAAATCTGACCTCGCCTGAGACTTATGGGATTACAGAGGGGCAACCGCTCTATTACAACCACCAAAACATTGGCAAAATCGTTAAAATTCATGCAGAAACTGAAAAGGTTAATTTTCAAGTAGCCATTGCTGAGCCATACCGTCAATTTATTCATCAAGATACTCTATTTGTTGCTGCCAGTAATTTTGACATTAATTTAGATTTCAATGGCTTAAGAATGGAAGCCGCTAACCCAGAAAAATGGCTACAAGGTGGAATTAGAGTTATTCCAGGCGAGAAAAAACAAGGTAGTGCAAAAAAAGAATATCCTTTATATAAAGATCTGAGTAGCGCTGAAATGGGCATCACGGAAAATGTACTAAACCCAAGCATTACTTTAACAAGCAAAAACTTACCGAGTATTAGCAAAGGCTCGCTCGTTCTCTATCGTCAATATGAAGTAGGCAAAATTTTAGATATTCGTCCAACTTCAAAGACCTTTGAGGTAGATGTATTTGTTTATCCTAAATATCAGCATTTACTGACCGAAAAAAGTATATTCTGGGTAGAAAGTGCAGCGCAAATTGATATAACACCGAAAGGGATTAGTATCCAAGCAACGCCATTTGGGCGTACATTGAAAGGTGCAATTAGCTTTGATAATTCTGGAGTTGGTAAAAATAAAACCCTTTATGACAATGAGCTTAGAGCAAAATCTGCAGGGCAAGTTCTTACCTTTACCGCTGAGGATGCCACAAATTTAAACAAAGGTATGGCATTACGCTATATGGGGCTACACATTGGCGAAATAGAGCAAATTAGCCTTACCAAAGAAAATAAGATAAAAGCGACCGCACTTATCCAATCCAATTACATGAATATGATTGCAAAAGAAGGAAGTCAATTCCGTATTATTTCCCCGCAAATCTCAGCGGGTGGTATTGAGAATATTGATAGCCTTCTGCAACCTTATATTGATGTAGAAATTGGCAAAGGCGCAACTAAAACAAACTTTAATTTACAATCATCTGTGCCACCAACAAACAAATATGGTAATGGTTTCCCAATTATTCTTGAAACCAATGATGCTACCAATATTAGTACAGGATCTCCTGTAATGTATCGTGGCGTAGAAGTAGGTACGATTTCTAAGCTAGAGCTTAATCAATTAGGAGATCGTGTTTTAGTGCATTTACTCATTGCCAAAAAATACCAACACTTTGTCCGCCAAAATACAGAGTTTTGGGTATCTTCTGGCTACGGTATGGAACTTGGTTTTAGCGGATTATCCATAAACACTGGTACTGTACAGCAATTACTAAAAGGCGGTATTTCATTCTCAACGCCATCAGGTAAAGTCGTTCAACCACAAGCTAAAGCAAACCAACGTTTCTTATTACAAGAAAAACGCCCAAAATCAGCAGAAAATTGGAATTTGGGTATAGTAGAAGAATAGAAATAAATAGAGCATTCAAATATGACTAAGAAATCTTTAATGACAAACAATTTAGCAACCGCCAATTCACCAAAAGCTAGTGACCCAATGACTTGCTGGAATAAACTGGCTAAACAATGGAAAGATATTTTTTTGTACGAATTAGCAATTACCTTAGAGGAGTTTCAACAACAACCACAGGAGTACTTAGATCGTTTAACTCAATTAACAGAACTTGACGTTCAAGAGAATCGAATCCGAAGTATTTTAGCCTTAAGGAATTTAATACAACTAGAAAGCCTTTGCCTTGATGATAATAAAATCAAAAATATTTCAGCCTTAAGGAATTTGACGAAGTTAAAATACCTTTATATTCGGACTAATAAAATCCAAGATATTTCGCCCTTGGAGAATTTAACCCAGTTAATATATCTTGTCCTTTTTGAGAGATATTTCAGCTCTAGAGCATTTAACTCAGTTAACATCGCTGGAGCTTGGCATTAATCAAATTCACGATATTTCTGCCTTAGGGAATTTAAAGCACTTAAAGCACCTTGAGCTTGATTGCAACCAAATTCAAGATATTTCCCCCTTAGGGAATTTAACTCAGTTAATATCGCTTGGCCTTTTTGGCAACCAACTCCAAGATATTTCTGCATTAAGCAATTTAAAGCAGTTAAAGAGCCTCAATCTTAGTCGCAACCAACTCCAAGATATTTCAAGCCTAGGGGAACTAACTCAGTTGACACATCTTGATCTTGACAACAATAACATTCAAGATTTTTCAGCGTTGGCGAAGTTAACTCAGTTAGACAGGCTTGACCTTAGCTCTAACAACATTCAAGACCTTTCAATCTTAAAGAAGTTAACTAACTTAGAGTGGCTTGCTCTTAGCTCTAACAACATTCAAGCTCTTTCTGGCTTAGAGAAATTAACTAAATTAAGAACTCTCTATCTTCCTGGTAATCAAATCCAAGATATTTCATCATTAAGTAGTTTAACTAGCTTGGAAAGTATTTCACTTAGCAATAACAAAATTCAAGATATTTCATCGTTAAGTAGTTTAACTAGCTTGGAAAGTATTTCACTTGCTAATAATAACATTCAAGATATCTCATCGTTAAGTCATTTAGCTAGCTTGGAAGTTATTTCACTTAGCAATAACAAAATTCAAGATATTTCAGCTTTAAGCAAGCTAACCCAGTTGACTTGGATTAATCTTGAAGGTAACCCAATCCAAGATATTTCGCCTTTAACTAAATTAAAGAATTTGGAAAGGTTAAACCTGAACAACAATCCCCTTTCTCCCATTACTCAGCAGGACATTGACTGGCTACAATCTAAGCTCCCTAATTGCGATATTTTTTTTTTATAATGTGTAATGGACAAATAGTTGCAAAAAACCAGCTTAAAGCCTTATAGCAAAAGGCTTTAAGCCACCTTTTCTGAAATATGGAGAAAAAATGAAAAACTCATATGTTCACCGCTCTTTTTTGAATACTAGGAAATAATTAAAATCTTATCTTATACATTTTAAAATCATACCAAACCAGCCATGATCTTACTTTCAAAAAAATCATAATCTACTAAAAAAGCATCATGACCATAATCAGAAGGGAACTCGTAATAATCTAAATTCACTCCACTTTGTTCCAACAAGGCTTTGCTTTTATGTAAATCCGTTAATTTAAATAGTTGGTCAGTGGTTACGGCAACTAAGGTATAGCGTGCTTTTATACGGCTCAATGCAGACTTGATATCATCATAGGTAAAAGCAGGATCATATAAATCTAGCGCTCGTAATAGATGTAAATAACTATTTGCATCAAAGCGCTCTAAAAATTTTTTCCCTTGATAAGTGAGATAAGATTCTACTTGGAAATAATCCCCCCAATACTGAGGCTCACCTTTTGTTGCTCGCCCAAAGGCTTTGGCAAGCTGAATATCAGTGCGATAAGTGAGCATTCCTAACATTCTAGCAATAGATAACCCTTCTCTTGGCGGTTCGGCATCATAATAATCGCCATGATTAAAATTAGGGTCATTAATTATTGCTTGACGCATGACATGATTAAAGCCAATTGCCTCCGCACTTAGATAAAGAGATGAACAAAGATTGACGACTCTATGCACACAATCAGGATAATCAATTGCCCATTGTGTTGCTTGCATGCCACCAAATGATCCACCAATCACTGCATAAAGTTGTTCTATACCTAGCTTGTTAAGTAATTCTCGCTGAACCTTCACGATATCCTGCACAATAATATTGGGAAACTGGCTACCGTAAGGTTTATTGGTTTCAGGGTTAATTGAGGATGGGCCTGTTGTACCTTTACAACCACCTAGTACATTAGAACAAATAAAAAAATACTTGCTTGTATCAAGTGCTAATCCTTCTCCCATAAAGCTTTGCCACCAACCATTTTTAGATTGTTCGACAAAATAAGGCTCCGCATCGCCAGTCAAAGCGTGACAAATTAAAATAACATTCGTCTTGTTTTCATTTAAGGTTCCATAGGTTTGATAAGCCACTTCAATGTGATTTAATTGCCCACCTTGAACTAAATACAATGGTTCATCTGTGAAAAGCGTTAAAGTCTGTACAGCCATGAGTTTTCTCAAAAATTCCAGCGAAAAGCACCGCTCTTTTATAAATCGAATGGGGATAAACTACCGATACTCAGTTTCATTGTCAAGGAATATTTAGCCGTCTAAACATCTAGACGTTTTATTGAAAATTTACTTGTATTTAGCCTTTTTTTTCATTATTTTGTACCTTCCTCAACTGGTTATACATAAAAGCATGCGTACTAATTTAAAGAATTTACCTATCACACAATGGATTATGAAACTTCTCAAGCTCCTACTCCATTATGGTTTAGCTTTTATGATCTTTGCTTTTGTATTCTTAGTTTTAGTTGATCGTGGTGTGGCATGGTATGTACAAGATCGAGTTTATGACAATATCAATGATCTCCCTTATCGCCCTTATGGTGTTGTATTAGGAACCTCAAAATACTTTAGTAAAAATAACTTAAATCTTTATTACTACAATCGATTACTTGCTAGCGCAGAAATGTTTAAAGAAAAGAAAATTGATTATTTGCTTCTAAGCGGAGATAACAGAACAGTTCAATACAATGAACCTATGACTATGTTTAAAGATCTGCGTAAAATGAATATTCCTGAAGAATTTATGTATATGGACTTTGCTGGCTTTAGAACTTTAGACTCTGTTATTCGCGCTGATAAAGTTTTTAAAGCACAACCAATGACAATTATTAGCCAACAATTCCATTGTGAACGAGCACTATTTATTGCCAAATTTTACAATATTGATGCAATCTGTTTTGCCGCCGAACATCCATCAAATTATTTTTTAGTACGTTTCCGTGAGTTATTTGCTCGAGTAAAAGCTGTTTTAGATGTCTTATTAGAAAAAGAGCCTTATTTTTTAGGAAAGCCAGAACCATTGCCTACGCCAGTACAAACACAGATGTAATTTAATCATAATGATGATATACCACTTTACGTTGAATACTATTGGTATCACTACCTAACTGGCGATCTTCTAATTCATTTAAAGATAAATTAATAAGTGTTTGCACAATTTTTTGATAGTCCTGCACCATACAAACGACTGGGTTACTTAAGATCTCCAACATTTCATGATGACCAAAAGTCGCAATCACTAAAGATTTAGGAATTTCGCCCAATTTATCTAATAACGCTTGAAAAAATCCTTGCAATAAAGTCAATGAAGTACAAAAAATAGCTTCTGGCACCTCATTATTTTCTAGCCATTTTTCCACCGCACTTTTAGCCACCGCTTTATTAAATTGTGCAACATACAAATAATCAACGGCAATATTGTTATGTGAGGAAAAGGCTTTATGAAAACCTCTCTCACGAGCTTGGCTAACAGGTAAAGATACTAATGCACTTAGGAATAAAACCTTGGAGTAAGATTGTTTCTTAAATAAATTATCGGCTAAACATTGCGCATCATTTTCATCATCGCCCAATACATTTGTTACATGTTTTCCATTCAAATAACGATCAAATCCCAAAATAGGTATCTGTGCATATTCATTGTAAAAAACAGTATCAGCAGGCAAAGCACTAGATACAAGCAAAGCATCAACTTGACGTTGAATTAAATGTTTCGCACATTGCAATTCAATATCCTGGTTATCATTAGTACAAGTAATTAATAACTGATAACCTCTCTCTCTAAATTTACTTTCTAATAAATTAGCAATTTTGCATAACTCGCTCGTATTTTCAAGATCTGGAATAATCAAGCCAATACTGTACGTCTTCCCAGCACGCAATCCTGCCGCCATAATATTAGGCTTAAAATCATATTGCTTAATAACAGATTTTACTTTCTCAATTGTGCGATCACTCACCCGATATTTTTTTGCTTTACCGTTGATCACATAACTAACAGTCGTTCTAGAAACCCCTGCTAACTTTGCAATTTCATCTAACTTCATACCAATCTCCCACAACAAAATGCCGAAAATTATAGACCGCACTTTTACTTACTCAAAGAGTAAAGTTAAATTATTTGATCTAGTTCACATAATCTAAAAAAAATAATAACTCCATCTTTATTTTTTTTTTGGAGCGTATATTCTAAAATCCCAATTAACACATCATTAGGAGAAAATTATGAGTTGGCATTGGAGTAACTGGCTTGTACTAGCTGGATATTTTCTATTTATTGTTGGTATAGGCGTTTATTTTTCTAATAAAAATAAATCTACGCAAGATTATTTTACTGCAAGTGGACGCATTCCATCTTGGGTGAATGCTTGCAGTATATATGCAACAGCATTATCGTCTTTGTCTTTTATCGCAATCCCTGCTTCTGTCTTCCATAATGGTGCTATTCTAGGTATGGCGCCTTTAGGGATTATTTTAATGGTAATTTGGGCAGCTTATGTTTTTGTTCCATTTTTCCGTAAAATACAAGTGACAACCGCTTATGAATATTTAGGAAAGCGTTTTGATCATAATTTTAGATGGATTGGTAGTATCTCTTTTATCATATTCCATCTTATTAGAATGGCAGTTGTGTTATATCTTCCAACTTTAGCCCTAAAAGAAGCTCTTCCAGAAATAAATCCAACCTTACTATTAGTTATTGTCGCATTTTTATGTGTTGTTTATACCTCTATGGGTGGGATTGAAGCTGTTGTTTGGTCAGATGCAATGCAAACCATCGTTCTACTATTCGGAGCATTATTAATTATTCTAATTGGATATTTTTCTGTGCCTGGTGGCATATTCCACGGCTTTGATATTTTAGTGGAAAATCATAAGGCACTTCCTGAAAATGCTTGGGAAATCTCATTAAGTGGAATGACGCTTTTTGGCATATTGATTGGTGGTTTCCTAAATTCAATTTATTCTTATGTTGGTTCTCAAGATATTGTTCAACGATACAATACAACCAAAAATGAAAAAGAAGCGAAGAAAAGCTTATTAATTAATATTCCATTATTATGTATGAGTATTTTCATTTTCTGTGGAATGGGAACCGCACTATATTTATTCTTCAACGGAAGTGCAAGCCTTCCAGAAAATATAAATGGTAATGCCATATTACCTTATTTTGTGGTGAATTATGTACCAAGTGGGCTTTCAGGAGTTATTCTTGCTGCCATATTTGCTGCGGCACAATCAACCGTATCATCAAGTTTGAATTCTTTATCGACATGTGTAACTTCTGACATTATTTCACCGTTGAAAAAACAGATTACTGATAAAGAAAAACTTAAAATCGCTAAATTTACCAGTTGGATAGCGGGCATCTTAAGTACACTTTTAGCAGTACAATTTTTAAATGCTGGACAAGGAGATATGTTCTTATATTTCCAAGCTATTACAGGATTATTAGGTGGCCCAATCGCTGGACTTTTCCTTATTGGAATCTTCTTTAAGAAAGTAGATCATAGAGCTGCTTGGGTTGGATTTATTATTTCAGTAATTTTAGCGGTTTATTTAGGAAATCCTGCATCAATTTTATCAAAATTAATTCCAGGATATGAAAAACCTCAAGTGTTTGAAATTCTTATCTCAGGCGTGATTATCTCTAGCTGCGTTTTTTCAGCTTGGATTGCTTCATTTATATTTGGTGCTCCTAAACAAGAAAAAACAGATAACTTAACTTACTTTACTATTAAACAATAGAAAATAATGTTGAATATGGGGAATAAAATGGAACTAAACATAGTTAATGTAGAAGCAGTTGATATTTTAATTGTTGGAAGTGGTATTGCAGGGTTAATTGCCACAGACCAAGCATTAAAAGCAGGTAATAAAGTCTGTTTATCTACAACAGGAAAACTTTGTGGTGGTGCAAGTTTTTTCCCCATAAAAGCAACATTAGGGATACAAGTTACAGCTAAGGATATTTCTGATAAAGAGAAATATAAAGAGGATATTTCTAATATGGGAAATCATATGGATAATCCTGAACTTATAGAAGCCTATATTAATGAAATAAGAGAAAATATTTTTCTTTTAAAAAATATAGGTTTCAAACCTTGGCTACGAAAAGATAATCGCCCTGCTTGCTTTGCTAAATACCCTAGAGAAATTTATTTAATTAACAATTGGAAGGAAGCTAAAAAGCAATGCCAAGAAAATTTGGAAAAATATGAAAATTTAACGCTTTTAGAAAATAGTGCATTAATAAGAATAATAAAAGATAAAGATAGCGTTATTGGGGCAATTCTAAAAAAACAAGATGAATATGTATTTATTAAAACGAAAGCAATTATTCTAGCCACGGGAGGGATTGCGGGAAATTATAAACATAGTTTATATCCAAATACAATTACAGGAACAGGACATATCATAGCTTTAGATGCTGGTGCGAAAGCTCAAAATATGGAGTTTATCCAATTCATACCTGCATTTTTAGAACCTAAATATAATATTTTATTTGGTGAACATACCTTAAAATATTGCTCTGGAATGTATGATCTCAATAATAAATTGTTACTACCAGGAATAGACGATAATAATTGGAATAAACTTTGGTTAGAAAGAAGTGCTTATGCACCATTTAGTTTTGATTTTGAAAGTCATAAAATTGATTTACATATAAATTCCTGTGGCACAAAGTTAAAATTCAACAAAGAACTTTATGAAAATGAAGAAGAATTTTATAAGGTATATTTAAATTGGCTTAAAGATGATATTGGCATTGATCTTCTAAAAGACGAAATTGTTATCACTCATTTTGCACATAGTTGCAATGGTGGAATAAAAATAGACACAAATGGATATACTGGTATACTGGGATTATATGCGGTAGGAGAATTATCATCTGCTATAGAGGGTGCAAATAGATTAGGTGGAAATTCTGTTGGTGGAGCATTGGTTTTTGGTAAAAAAGCAGTAGAACATATTCAGCAATACTTTAAAGATTTAACCAATAAACAAGAATTTAATGATAAACAACTCTTATCCGAATTTCATGCTTGGATTCAAGGTTTATTAAAGAGTGATGGGCAGAATAGATTATCCAGCGCAGCTTTAATTGAAGAACTAAAGAAAATTGCAAATAACACAATGGGCATTGAAAGAGAAAAAACAAAACTTGAGCAAGCTTTAAAAGATATTGAAATCTTAAAAAATAATTACAGCATAGAAGAAAATATTTATGAAAGAGGGTTAGAAGTTTATTTAAGAATGGAAACAATGAAATTACTATTATTAAGTATGCTAGCTAGAAATGAAAGTAGAGGTGCTCACTATAGAAAAGATTCCCCTTATACATCAGATGAGATTTATAAAGTCATTCTCACAAGAAAAGATGATATTACAATGGTGAAAAAAGAATATTTATAAATGAATTGGGCCCTATCCCAAATTCTGTGTAAACACCCATTTCAACTTAACGGTGCTCGTCTAAGCGAGCACCAAAATCAATCATAAATCGATTCATCGCCAGTTTCCAGTTTTGAATCGGCATTGTCCATTTTTTTGAGGCATCTTTCATCGCAAGCCAAATTACTTTGAACACCGAATCATCCGTTGGAAACACATTGCGTTTCTTAATTACACGACGAATCACACTATTAAGCGATTCCACTGCATTCGTCGTATAT
>NZ_MUXZ01000025.1 GCF_002015075.1 Canicola haemoglobinophilus | reverse complement strand
GATATTTTGAACATTCTTTGATGTGATAGTCATAAATCAATCATTCCATAATTTGAGCATACCATTCCTAAATGAAATGCTACATTTTGACTTAAAACCAAATATTGCAACATCTATGGATTTTGAGTAATGAGAAGAGTCTGAAATTCAAACTATAATATTGTTAATAATTCATTTATGAGGCTGAAATCTTCTTTGAGAAACATCTCATAAGATCAAAATACCTTACATTCGAATACTCAACCCAAAATAGATAAAGCAAAGGCAACGAATACCGCTGCCTTTACTTACATGATTATGAATAATATTTTTCGCTTAGAAATTACCATTCATAACCAAGACCAATGGAGCTTACAATATCACCCTGCGTATTTGCACTACCGCTTAACTTGAATAGCACTTTACCATTATCGCTTGCTCTAGAGTAACCAATCGCAATGGCACTTTGCCCTTTATAATTACCCGTCGAAGCAGCTATCATTGATTTTCCATGACCACGTACTTGCGGAAGCCCTGCAATTGCCGCAGATCCTGCCACGCCTGCACGCAAATCTTTATTCACACGATTTATTTTGTTATCCAAATGATTAACTCGCTCACCTAAATTTGCAATATTTTGGGTGTTTTGATTCACTTGAATATTGGTTGCATACAATTGTGAACCATTGACAGCATCTTTTGATGTTGGACGGATATGGCCATTTGCCACATTCACCACTTTATTCCCACCTGCATTAATGCCTTGCGTAGAAATAGAGACGTTACCTGTTGTAACGGAGTTGACTTTTACATCATCTTTCAAGCGAACCGATACTTTGCCTTCTGCTGTTGTTGTGGTTGTAAGGTTTTTACCATCACCTGTAACTTTAATGGTATCGCCTAACTGATAATTCAGCGTTTTCCCATCATCTGTTTGACTGTGAATACCATTGTTCACTTTGGCTAATGTCGCTTTACCTGCTTCTGATAAATCTACCTTGATAGTATTACCATCTACCTTGGTTTCAATCGCATCAGAACCACCAACAATATTTAAATGACCGCCGTCTTTGAACTTAATTTCGTCTCTTGTACCTACGCCGAAAGTAAATTCTGGTGCTTTCGCAGTGACCGATAAATCATAATTTACCGCCCCTGTCATCGCATTCACAACAGTTTTAACCACTCTCACCGCCAGGGCTGACCCCATCCCAAATTCTGTGTAAACACCCATTTCAACTTAACGGTGCTCGTCTAAGCGAGCACCAAAATCAATCATAAATCGATTCATCGCCAGTTTCCAGTTTTGAATCGGCATTGTCCATTTTTTTGAGGCATCTTTCATCGCAAGCCAAATTACTTTGAACACCGAATCATCCGTTGGAAACA
>NZ_MUXZ01000024.1 GCF_002015075.1 Canicola haemoglobinophilus | reverse complement strand
AATGGAAATTATCACGAACAATGATTTCAGAATGTTGCTTCGGTTTTTTGATTTTTTTCTCTAAAATCAACCGCTCTTTTTCCATTTGAATGCGTTTAATAAGCTCAACAGCAGGCTCATCATTTGGGTTTTGTTCTGTTAATTTACCTTGAATAGCCGCCTGTAAAATAGATTTTTTCAGCTGTTCAGGAAAAGCTTGATGAAGAGCGGTCAGCTCTTGCTCTTTTTTTGCATATTGCTCAATAAAAGGCAGTAATTCTTCTATTTTAGCAACAATGCGTTTCTGTTCGGAGAGTGGGGGGAGTGGAAGTAAATATCCTGATATTGTTGCTAAAGAAAGCTCTTTTTGCTTTGTTGATCCATCAGCTTTATCTTCAATTACAGATTGAACATAATAACTTGATAAATAATAATAGATATATTCTGGAACTACTTTAAGTAATCTAACTACTGTGACATGACTATCCACAACGGATAATTCATATGAATTAAGTTTCTCAAAATATATAGCAATTCTGCCTAATGTCCCCAGCCCAGTTGAATTCCATAAAAGGTCTTTATTTTTTAAAAAACGAATATCTGCATATTTGTCTAGGCTGTCTGTTGTAATAAATTTCGCATATTCCATTTTTAGCCCCTCCCATTGGATACACTTTTGTGAAATAACAGGAAAAGGGGATTTAGTACAATATTGAGGAGATTTTCCTCTTTGTATGTATGAAGATATATCCCCCAACCTCACCCAAACCCAACTTTCAGGGATTTCGAAGGGTAATTCGCTCTCGTTCAGATAAGGGGGGTTATCAGAAGCTTTTTTGCTTTTTTTTATTTTACCTTCTGCAATCAATTTTTCTTTTTCTTGCTTAATTTTTTCAAGCAGTACGGAGGCTGGTTCATCATTTGGATCTTGTGGAACGAGCTTTCCTTGAATGGCAAGTTGTAAAATAGCGTTTTTTAGTTGTTGAGCTTTCATTTTGCACCTAATCCTACAATTTAATCCCTAAAATTCCCGTAATTTCAGCCAAGATCTTGTCAATATCGGCATTAAGTGCGGTACGTTTTTGCTGATATTGTTGAATTAATTCATCTGGCGGGAGAATTTCTTCCTCTTCGTGGGGAAATCCACAAAGGTCGAGATTAAATTGGCGATCAGCAATTTCTTGATAGCTATATTTTCTGGCTTTGTCGAAGCCATCAATTTCAATAGCTTGTCGATTGTGCCACCATTCCATCACTTGATTAAAATGTTCCAATTTCATTGGCTTGGTTTTCGAGAAGTTTTTGTAACCTTCTGGCATATCCAAACGATAGAACCAAGTTTCTTTGGTCGGTTCTGTATTATCAAAAAAGAGAATATTGGTAGTGATTGATGTATAGGGTGCGAAAACACTATGAGGCAGACGAATAACGGTGTGTAAATTCATCTCATTCATCAGTTTTTGTTTGATCGCCATTTTGGCATTATCCGTACCGAACAAAAAGCCATCAGGTAATACTATCGCAACACGTCCGTTCTTTTTCAGGCGATACATAATCACAGACATAAACAAATCCGCCGTTTCACTGCTACGCAATGCGGCAGGAAAATTCATTTTTATCTGCTCAATTTCGCTCCCCCCATAGGGTGGGTTCATTAAAATGACATCAAACTTTTCATTTTCGGTATAGTCTTTGACATTTTTCTCCAAAGCATTGTCATGATGTACATTCGGATTATCAATATCGTGCAACAGCAAGTTGGTTACACAGAGTAAATGTGGCAATGCCTTTTTCTCAATGCCATAGACGGAATTGTTAAATAAAGTGCGGTCAGAAACGGACTGGATTTGTTTTCCCAATAATTTCAACGCAGAAGTAAGGAAGCCTCCCGTACCACATGCGAAATCTGCGATTTTTTCGCCTAATTTAGGCGCAATCATCTGCACCATAAAATCTGTTACAGCCCTTGGCGTATAAAATTCCCCAGCGTTCCCCGCACTTTGCAAACTTTTCAAAATATTCTCATAAATATCGCCAAAGGCGTGGCGTTCTTGATATTGTTCAAAGTTAATTTCATCAATAATATTAATTACTTGGCGTAACAACACACCATTTTTCATATAGTTGTTATTATCCTCAAAAGCTGCTCGGATAATCTTCTGGTTCATCGGTGTATTAAAGGAAATAGGCAATTTTTTCAGCGTTGGGAAAAGCTCATTATTGACAAAATTCAACAACTCATCGCCTGTCATCGCTTGCCCATCTTTATTGTCTTTCGCCCAATTTGACCATCTTAACGCTGGTGGCAAAATCGAGCGGTAATCATCATTGATGAGTTCCCATTCCTGCTCTTTTGCATCATAGATTTTCAGGAATAAAATCCACACGATCTGTTCAATACGCTGTGCATCACCATTAATCCCTGCATCGTTTCTCATTACATCTTGCAGGCGTTTTACTAAATTATTTAAGCTCATATTGTTCCTTCATTTCTATACTTTTCATTTCGGACAATCAAATAACCATCAAATAAAAAATATTTTATTAATCAGATGGTTATGATTTTTATTGTTTTTGTAGATGGAAAACCATCAAATAAAATGTTTAATTAACAAACAATAAATCAAAATGGTAATTATGTTTAAACTCAAGCCACTCACATTCCTTAGGTTGTTGGATAAGCTTAGTTAATAATTGCTGTAATTTTTCTCTTTTCATTTGTTAATCCGCATAAAGCACTTTTGCTAAACCTTTCACTGCTTTTTGGTATAACTCTTTGCCACCAAATTTTTTGACAATAGAAATCAAGCCACCAAAAGGTTCAAACTGGCTGTTTTTAAGCAGTTCAGGTTTGCTTAAATCTTTCACGCCCGATTTGCTGTATTCATCAAGCAATAGCCCTAACACTTGACGGTTTTCTTCGTCGTACTGTTCTACATAACCGCTGTTTTTGGCTTTGGTGATACGTTCGGTTTTGGTTAGCACAGGTTTGTCAAAGGCAATGTTGCGGAAGACATCTAAATCATCCACGTTATTGCCCCATTTATGTTTATTACGCAGGGAGTTGATCCATTTTTGGTTGGTGTAAAATTTGGAGAAAATCTCACCGCTTGTTAGCCAGCTTTCTTGTAGCTGCTCATAAGAAGTGAAATCTTGGCGGATATGACGTTTGGAGTAGAGATCTATATCTTTGGAAACCAGTTCGCCTTGTTCGTTGAGATACTGAACTTTTTCATCAATAATGCGAAGTTTTAGCTTGCCCGCTTCAATAATGACGACTGGCTTGTAAATCGGAGTTGGTTCATCAACTGTATTTCCATTATCTGAACTTGTTGAGTTTTCATCACCTTTATTGGGCGATGGCTTTTCAATATCAGGATCGATAATAACTAAAGGCTCGCCATCAAAATCAGGATCAGCAAACAGATCGGTTACACCACGAAAATCCATAATGGTGAAAAATTCTTTGCCGGCATCGGGGCGTAATCTGGTGCCTCGTCCAATAATTTGTTTAAATTCGGTCATTGACTGAATATTGGCATCTAGTACTACAAGTTTGCAGGTTTTGCTGTCTACGCCTGTTGTCATTAGCTTTGAGGTCACAGCAATCACTGGATAGCTATTCCCCTCATTTTTAACATCACAAAACTCTTCTAAATCACTGTTTTTCCCGATTTGATCGCCGGTAATTTGGCGAATATATTTGGGGTTTTGCTTTAACATATCGGCGTTCAGCTCGGATAGGGCTTGCACCATTCGTTGAGCATGATTGATATTGGCACAGAAGACAATGGTTTTATCCAAGCGGTTATTTTTGGCGAGAAATTCGCAAATTTTCTCTGCAACTAATTTGGTACGGTCGTCCAAAATAATGTTGTAGTCAAAATCTTTGACGGTATAAAGTCTGTCTTCAACTAAGTCTCCATTTTTATCTTTTAAGCCTTTTGTTGGTCGCCAGCCTTTTAAATCACAATCCAAATCCATTCGTATCACACGATAAGGGGCAAGAAAACCATCTTCAATTCCTTGTTTAAGGCTGTAGGTATAAATAGGATCGCCAAAATAGGTGATATTACTAGCATCTGCCGTTTCTTTTGGCGTAGCCGTCATCCCAATATGAGTCGCTTTGCTAAAATAATCCAAAATAGCACGCCAGTTGGAGGTTTCTTTAGCACTACCTCGATGACATTCGTCAATAATAATTAAATCGAAAAAAGAAGGTTGGAACTGTTTAAACAGCTCATTATCCGCTTCACCATCTAACTGTTGATAAAGGGCAAGATAAATTTCAAAGGCACTATCTAATTTTTTATTCGATACCTTTACCATTTTGTCTTTGAATGGTTTGAAATCTTGCGTCATCGGTTGATCAATAAGCACATTGCGATCCGCAAGGAATAGTACCTTACGTTTCGCACCGCTAGCTCTTAAGCGGTGAATAATTTGAAAAGCGGTATAGGTTTTGCCTGTGCCCGTTGCCATCACTAACAAAATGCGATTTTGTCCCTTAGCAACAGCTTCAACAGTGCGGTTAATTGCAATTTCTTGATAATAACGAGGCTCTTTGAAGGTATCGCTCGCACTGGTGTAATAGGGTTGTTGGATAATTTTTAGCTGTTCAGGGCTATATTGTTGTTGCCAACGCTCTACTAATTCTTCTGGTGTTGGAAACGCCGTCATCGGCAGAGTACGCTGCTTACCTGTGAGAAAATCATGTTCAATAAATTCATCGCCATTAGAGCTGTAAGCAAAAGGAATATCGAGTAACAAAGCGTAATCCATCGCCTGCTGCAGTCCATCTCTTGCAGTATGCTTGTTGTCTTTTGCCTCAACGACAGCAATTTTGTGGTTAGCTGAGTGATAGAGCAGATAATCAGCACGTTTACCATCTTTGCGACTGGCTTTCTTGGTTTTGGGATCAACTAACATCTGACCATCAGTAAACTGCTTATCGGCTTTAAAAGAAAATTCTTCTCGAATTTGGCGATCATCCCAACCTGCATTTTTAATCGCTGGCGTAATAAATTTGGAACGAATATCCGTTTCTGACATTTCACGTTTTTCTGCGAGGCTAAACATAATTTTCCTTCCGATAAGTGTTGATTATGGGAAGATTATAGCAAAAAGTGCGGTCTGTTTTTTGAAAAGTTTTTGATCAAGGACGAAAAGGTAATGCAAGTGAGTTTATTGTATTTTTAATTGATAGAGCGTAGCATTTTAACTAAATATTCTTATAAGGAATAAGCTATGAACATTCAAAAAATCACTTCAATCTTTGGGGATACCATCACACAACGAGGGTTAGATTATTTCAAACAAAATAAAGTGTCTGAATTAGAGAAAGTTCGTTCTACTTGGTTTGCTAAGGTTGAAGGTACTTTCCCTTATTATGTAACACTTTCCCTAAATAAACAGGGCGGTCTGTCGAAAGCAGAATGTACTTGTCCGTATGAATATCGCTGTAAACATATTGTTGCTGTGTGGTTTGAAGTATTAGCTAAAATGGGGAATATTCATAATCTGTCTCAAACCAAAATTGTTCCACCCACAGAAGATGAGTTATATATCCGTGATTTAAGAAATATCTGTAATCAATATTCTGGTGGTTGTGATTACTGGGAAGCACAACGTTTTGCGGATGAACTTTCTATATTTATCGATAATTTAGAGGATTTATCTGAAGATTATCAGTTCAAATTATTGAAGACTCTTTACGGTCGATTAAGTAAGATTATTCAGCATTCCGATGATTCTGATGGTCTTTTAGGGGAAATAATGGGGCAAACGGCATTCCATCTCAATCAGCTGTATCAAACTACACAAAATCGCAAATTACGGACAAATATTGAGCAATCTTGGAAGAGATGGATCGATAATAAAGGTTTTTTTTGGCTTGCGGAAACCTTCGGCGTATTAGAACATTGGCAAACAGCACTGAATAAATCTAACCGTTCACAGCAAGTTTTAGATTGGATTACTGAATATGAAAAAAATGCAGAGCGGTATCAACAAAATGCTATTATGGTATGGCGTTATCAAGCTCTAAGATATCAAGATCCATCACTTGCAGAAAAATTCTTAGCAGATAATCTTTCTTTTGCTGAAATACGTAATTTAGCGATTGAATTAGCCTTAGAACAGGAAAATTACTCATTACTTGAAAAACTGATTAGCGAAGGATTAGCAACAAATCAAGCAAGGATATACCAACAGGGCTGGCAAGAAATCTTATTAAATGTAGCTAAAAAAACTAACCAAAGAGATAAAGTGATCGATTGTGCTGAAAAATTGCTAATAGATACAAATAACTCAATTCATTTATCTGCTTATCAATCACTCAAAGCGACTTGCTCAGATTTAGAGTGGCAAGAAAAAGCGAGCAAAATTGAGCATCATATTGCTCAATTTGGATTAAATAGTAAATTGGCAGATTTTTTTATTTTAGAAAAAGCATTTGATAAGCTTCAGAATTTACTCATTTCTCATTCAAATCTTTCTTTCGTCGCAAGTTATGCTGAAAAAATACCTAAAGCCCAACGTGAAAAAGTTATTTTTCATTGGCTTTATTTATTGGAAAAAGAAATCGAAACCATTAATACTGGTCCCAAATATGTTGTCTGGGTAAGAACAATAAATCGCTTACTCAAAAAATATCCTTATATTTACAATGAATTGAGTGAGGTTGTGGCTCGTATAAAAGCCAATTACAGTAGAAGACCTGCATTGATAAGAGAATTGGAAGCCATAAAGCTATAAACGATTTTTTCTTCCTAATAGCGATACAAGCGGTGTGAAATTGATAACATTTTGCAAAAGTAGATTTTCTTTCCAAATTGGAAGTTTATTTCCATAAAAGCATAAAATGATAAAAATTGGAAATTAACTTCCAATTTTTATGATGACGAAAAACAGAAATTGATGGCATAGAGGTTATTTATATTGTTGATTGGTTGTTAAGTTAAAACAAATTCTGCTGTCCAATTAAAAACTCAGGTTTGGCTTTTACTGAAAATCCATATTCGGATAAATAGCCTTTTAAGCTCTCGATATTGTAGAAAGAATGGCTTTTGGTAGTGTTTTGGAAATAGAGATAGAGCTGGTCGAATTCATTTTTGCGTTGGTAAAGTAACTTGGCTAAATGTTGTAATTCGCTTTCATTATAGCGATAGTCGTGGCGTTCTGCCGCTGATTGTGCCTTCCACCAATTTGGATTACGACCATGTAGGCGTAAATAAGCGGTGCGTTGGTTGGCGTAAAATTGAAAAGCAGGCAAGCCGATATTCTGTGGATAATCCACATTGCACCAAATCAAATTTTGTTTACCTTGAAAATAATCCAGTACAGATTGGGTATGCCAACTGGCATGGCGAAATTCAATGGCTAAGGGATAGCCTTCAAACCAAGACACTAATTCCGCAAGATAATAACGATTGGCTTGAGTCCGCTCAAAACTCGAGGGAAACTGGATAAACAAATTCGCCAAACAATCTTGTTCTACCAATGGTTGTAACGCATTTAAAAAGGCTTCTGCTTGTTGTTTAAGTGCGGTGCGTTTATGGCTAAAATCCTGATGCAATTTCACCGAAAATTTCAACCGCTCTTTTGCCTTCTCTACCATACCCAGCAACGCCTTCACCCCGATTGGTGCGTGAAATGTGCTATTGATTTCAATGGCATCATAATGCTGGCTGTAAATTGTCAAAAAATCCGATTTATCTGTACCAAATGGATAAAGCGTACCGATTAAATCCGTATCGCTATAACCGCCAGTGCCGATGTAGATGTGGGGTGTTTGTATTTGATTTTAA
Source organism: Canicola haemoglobinophilus (assembly GCF_002015075.1). Classification (GTDB taxonomy): domain Bacteria; phylum Pseudomonadota; class Gammaproteobacteria; order Enterobacterales; family Pasteurellaceae; genus Canicola; species Canicola haemoglobinophilus. The sequence goes on along the minus strand of NZ_MUXZ01000024.1, from coordinate 27,492 downwards.
AGCATCTTTATAAGCTTTCCTTCTCAAAAAATTTTTTAGATATATCTTCAATACTAATTAATAATTTCTGCTCATCTTGTGTAAAATCCTTAATACCTACTTTAGGAATTCTTATAAATCCCTTATTTTTAACACTTGGATCTTCTATAATCACTTGCATAATTTGATCTAGTATACCTATATCAGTTGTGCAACGAGATAACTGTTTTTTTAATTTCTGATATTCTTTTTCTTCATCTATATCACAATCAGGTATCCCAGAATTAGATTTACTTTCACATATTTTCCTTGCTAAATCTGTTTGCTTCCAACCAATTTCGTCTAATACTGATTTAATCTCTTTTTGAAGAACTTGAATTTCGTTTGTACATTTATTCATCATTTTGTCCCTAATTGTCCCTTTTTGTATCTTAAGATTATATCGAGTAGAAGACGTATTTCTACTCATCATTAACTAATTTTAAGGAAAATTAAAATGAATACACAATCACAAAAAAATCTTAATCACCACTCTAATCAGTTGAATCCTAATAATCCAGCTTATCAAAAAGCTCAGGATAATAGATCTAATCAACTTAACCCTAATAACCCTAAATACCAAGGTAAGAAATAAGGAGATAATATGAATACAACATTTTTAAATAATGCTCCTAGCAAAACTGGTAACCCTTCTGGTAAAGGTAGAGGAAATAATCCACCCAAAAAATAAATTATTTACACTCTGATAATTTTTCTCCAAATACTATAGATAATTCATTATCTATAGTATTTTTATAACCGATCTCTTTCATAGTTTTTTCTAATGCACAACTACAAATTCGAATATATCTTTCAAACTTAGTTTTTGACAAGTAAGTTGTTCCTGAATTTGAACATTGACTAATAATTGCAAATTCAAGTTCTGGTCTATATCTAACAATGTCTAAACGATCCTCAACAACATATCCAATAACAGATCCAGCAAATAAAGCTGTAGCGGAAGTGGCTAAAATAGGCTTAACTAGAGATTTTGAACTAAATCGATATTCATCAAGACTATTTTTGCAATGTCTACACTCTGCATTTTCTGGTAACCTAATTTTATTATTTTTTCTACAATGGGGGCATTCTATTTCAAACATTCAAAACTCCTTTAATAAATTATAGTAATATAAACTGATTATAATTATATCACTTCATCGCCACACTCAGCCACTTGAGCATTGTCTTCTCATCCCAACCTTTCCGTTTCGCATAATCCACTGCTTGATCTTCGTCAATTCGCCCTAACGTAAAATAATTACTCGCTGGGTGGGAGAAGTGCCAGCCGCAGACGGAGGCGGCGGACCACATGGCGTAGCTTTCGGTGAGTTTCATACCGATGCGTTGTTCCACTTCCAATAAATTCTTGATAGTATTCATCTACGATGAATGCTTTATATAACTAGATTTTGATATTCCTTATAGGCGCTATTATAGTGTTTGCATTTTACTATTCATTGGATTCTAAAGCGCCTTTTTGACTTTTCAACAAGCGGTCAAAATCGCTTTCAAATTTGCGATCTTGAATGATACGGTATTTTTCAAACTCCGTTTCGGCATAAAGTTTTGCTTCATCAAAACTGATTTTGCCTTTGTTGTCTAAAATCGGTAAATCATCCGCATTTAAGAAAATATCCAACCGCTTTGCCCAATCTTCCATTGTCATTGGAATTTGTCGTCTGGCTCGCCGTTCAGCAAGGTCTAAAAACGCATTGACGATCGCCCCCAAATCTTTTAACTCTTCATGATTCAAGTAGTTCTTTGCTACCGACACATCGCTTTTTAAGATTTTGCCATCGGGCGATTTTGCCCAAGTGCTCAGTCCCATATTTGGCTGATTGCTGTCAGCTCGCTCCCGAATCAATTCCGCTGCAGTATGTTGATGAATAGCGTAATGCAGTTTGTTTTGAACAGTAGCAAAAAACTGCTTGGTTGTGGGAGCATCTTTGTTGTAATCCACCGCAGTGGCATAAATATCAGTAATCTTCTGATAAAAACGGCGTTCCGATAAGCGAATTTCACGAATTTCTTCCAACAACCGCTCAAAGTAATCTTCCCCCAAGAACGAGCCGTTTTCCATTCGTTCCCGATCTAGCACATAGCCTTTCTGCGAAAATTCACGCAAAACTCTAGTTGCCCACTGACGAAACTGTGTTGCCCGCAAGGAATTAACCCGATAGCCAACAGAAATTACTGCATCTAAATTATAATGTTTAGTGTTGTAATTTTTACCGTCTGTAGCAGTTATTCGGAAATTCCGAATAACTGAAAGTTTGTTAAGTTCTTCACTAACAAAAATATGTTTTAGATGTTCATTAATTGTAGGTAATGATACTTCAAAAAGCTCAGCTATACGTTTTTGTGTCAGCCAAATTTCATTATCTTCATAACGAACTTCAATACTTTGATCGCCTGTTTGATTGGTAAAAATCAAAAATTCAGCTGTGCTGTTACGGATAAGTTTGCTCATCATTAAATACCGTTGCAAAATTTTATAGGAAAGTGACCTCTTGTTATGATTTTGTCGAATGGAAATATGAGATTTTCAACCGCTTTTTTACCTTCTCCACCATATCCTACAACGCCTTCAGGTCGGTTGATTTATGAAACATTTTATTTCAATAGCATCATAATGTTGGCTATAAATAGTAAAAAAAATCAGATTTAGTCATACCGAATAGATAGAGCGTACCGTTGTATCGCTATAATTTTATTCTATTCTGAGCGAATTATTGCTCCAAAATGAGATATTCACCCTCAATAATCAAGCCTTCTTTTTTCCATTCACTGAAAGCTTGTCTGCGTGCAACAGTTTGTGCATTATCTTCTTGAATAGCCTTAAACTGTTCTCGCAATTCTATATATCTAGGGAAAAGTTGCCCAACAAAATTGGTATCATTTAAAGAGTTTAATAAGCCTTCCCTCTGTTCTTCTAGCATAGCAACAATCTCTGCAATCATTTCTTTAAATTCACGTTCAGCTTGTGCTTTTTTATGTGAATCCCATGCTTCCAGTGCAATACCAGCAAAAGCTATAACAGCATTAGCTCTAGCCGCAAATTTAACTGCTCCCCAAGGTTTAAATTTTAGGTATTTCGCAAGGTCTAGACCAACCATCTTACCCATTGAAATGACACTATCTTTCGCAGCTAAAACATGAGTATTGGTTAATTTTTGTTTACCTAAAAAAACTAAACCTTTGGCCATTAGCGTTGAACCAATCGAAGTCTCAAATCTACTTATTTCATTATTAAAGTCCAAACTAATTCTTTGTAATGAAGTGCTTACTACTTGGCTCTGACGGTCAAATTCTTGCTCAATTCGCGTATTTAGAATAATACCGTCTTTACCTAATTCGCTTTCGTAAAAATCAGCAAAAGTTGTTAAATCTGTTCCTTTTACTTGGCGGATTAAACCTGTGAAATAATCTAGAACAAATTCTCTTAACCCTATTCGTACGTTACTAATCTTAACTTCCATAGGTTTTAATTCTGCACTTAAGTGCTGAGTAATATCAGCCAAATGCTCCAATTCAATATCAAGTGTTTCTTGTGTTTTCTTTACTATAGGCAACTGCTTACCCAAAATATCCTGAATCATGCTTTTTTGTGCTTCAAACACAATTGGCATAGCCCCCCCATTTTTCTCGATGGTTTGACGAGTAGCATCTTGAAGCATATGAATTCGTGATAATTTTTTGAATTCGTCCAAATTATCTAGCCAGTAGTCAGTACCTTCCCCAAAAGGGTTTGCTGACACTCCCACAATTTTAATTTGTGATGCTTCTTTTTCAGTTAAACCAATAATGTTTTTTAGGCGACCTAAAACATTTTCTGTTTTAGTTTTTAAGTTTTCACGATAATCCCAATCATCTTCCACATCAGCCACTTCATCAAAACGACTTAACACAAAAACAGTTCTTGATAACAAATTCAAATCACGAAACAACCATTGTAAGTCTTCTTGATGGCTGTCTTTTATTGGGTTAGTTGAGTTCATAACATACAAAACCAAATGTGCTTCGCTCACATATTTCTTAGTCATTTCTTTGTATTTCTCAATCTGACCAGCACTGTTATGTTGCTCTTTAAAGCCAAATAGCCCCGGTGTATCAATTAACTCAATTTCATTATCCACCGTGTAGATCTTAACTGCATTTGAGGACTCTTGTTGGCTAATATTCATACTTTGATCTAAACGCTCTAACCAAGCAGACGCAATGGAAGTCTTACCTTCAGAAAAGCCACCAATCAAGGCCACTTTTAAAATGTTACCTTCAATTGACTTAGACGCTGTCTGTAGTTTTTTCAACAAATCGGGATTAGGATTCAAACCAAACTCAAGACCACGCTCAATAAAATGACTTAGTTTTTTCAACATCTGTTGAGTTTTTTCTTGTTGAACCTTAAAGGTGTTTAATGTATTAGACATTTTACTCTCCTTAATATTTAATACGTTGAGAAACTAACTGCAATTCTTTTTCAGCAGATTTTAAAACTTGCATCACTGATTCATATTGTTTCAATGGCATTTCCAACTCTGTAATAACAGGTTGAATTTGCTCATGCATCCCTTGTTTAATCTTAGCTAAAATTTTGTTTAATTCAGGCTCGATTTTAGATTTGGCATTGCGTATAGCTTTATCTGTTTCTTTGCGTTGTTGGGATTGCTTATAAGAAGAACTAAAAATACCTATCACTGTTTTTACCGTACCAATAACTGCCCCCAATAATGCTAACACTCCACCAACAAAAGCAATAGTCCAACCAACAGGATTGCTCGCTAACGCTATTACACCTGTAACTAGACTAATAGCACTTGTTATCAGACTCCCCAATTCAATACCATTATCGATCTTAATATCCATGTCAAATTTATTTAAGGCAAATGTATTATTCTGTAGATTTACAATACTTCTGAGATGCTTATTGGTGCGATTGACAATTTTTGTAATTTCTTCTTCAAACACCTGGGATTCTTTTTCAATAATACAACGTATATTATTTTCCAAAAGCTTAGCCTCTGATTCCATTGTGCTCTTTAGACGACTTTTAAAACTATCATTACTTATATCATATTCAATATCATTGTAAATTTGTTCACCCACCCTGCTTTCAAATTGACGAATAATTTTACCTCCAGATGAGTCTAAGCCACTATCAAACTGCTCTAATAACACCTTAATTTGTGCTTGAGCGTTTTTTACCTCGCTCCGGATTTTTTTTCGCCCAGAATTAAATTGATGATTCAGCTCCTCTAATTCAAAAATAGCTTTATTCAAAACCTTGCAGGCCTTGTTTAGATTTGAACACTTAATTTTATTGCGATAATCGCCAATAATTGAAGAAGATAATTTTTCAACAAAATCATTTAATCCACTCAAGTTTAATATTTCTTGTTTAGATGCAAAGCGTGATAAAAATTTTCTTTGTTCATTAGCATCTTTACTGCCTGGTATTACACATTCAGTTAAACCCAAATAAGCTGGCCTTGCACTTACCACTAGGCTTTGGCAATATTTTTCTCCTAACTCAATTTTAAGTTTACTATCTAACGCTTGCAAACCTTCTCTCTCATCATTTCCAATTAATGGCACTTTCAACTGACGAGGGTTATTCACTGAATGGTTATAAATTGCCCAAACTTCAGTTTGATCACCCAAATGCTCTTTTATTTTTTCAAGTGTTCCCTTTTTACCTTCTTCTCCCTCATGGGTTTGAGGAGGACGTGGTGTTCGTGTTATATAAAAGACAGCATGGGCTTTTTTTACAGCTTCCCCTATGGGCTGACGAACAATATTTTCATCACCTTCAATACCTGGCACATCGATTAAAGAAAACTCTTGACCATTATAATTAAAATCAAAAGAGGTATTATCTCGAGTGAAGTCTGAGCGACCATCACCAATGATTTGACCATCCGCAAATTGTTTTAAATGTTCAGCTTCTGTAAGCAACCGTTCATTTTCACTTTCTGCTTTTCGCTTAACTTGCAGTAAAAGCTTTAATTCTCTCTCACTTTGTTCAGTTTCATTTTGCTTTTCCTGTTGAATATCGCTTAATGTTTGTTTGACAATTGTTAACTCCTTTTTTTCCTTTGGAGCAATAAACCAAGAAATAATACGTTGCCAAAAACTTTGTTTATCCCTAATATCCTCCAAGAATTCTGTTAATCGCTTAATTTGTACTTCGGCATTCATTAAAGATTCGGCATATTTTTGATTAATCTGTTGTAAATTATCTTCAAGCTCAGTAATTTCCTTCTCACTTTCCATAATAGTTTGACGGATTTTGTCAAATGAATCTTGTGTTAAACCACTTTTTTCTGCTTGAATTTTAAATTGACGTTGGTTTTCTAATTTAGTTGGCTCTTTGAGCAGTAATCTCAAAGCTTCAATTAGGGTAGATTTACCCGCATTGGTCTCTCCATAAAATGCAATGGTGAAACGTTTCCATTCACTTAAACGTTTTAACTCATCATATTCCTTTTGAATTTGTGTGTTTAAGATGTTTAGGTTATTAATGGCAACACTAATATCTTGTGAAATTTTTTCATCAGAGTCTTGAAACACTAATTTTTCAATAAGTTGGGAGATTTGTTGTTGTAACTGTTCATAAATCAAATTAGATTGTTCTTGCATTTCATACTTCCTAAACATTTTGATTGATAAGATAAAATTTAAATGAGAGAGTGCATTAGGGAATTAACTTAAATTTCTCTTGACTAACATTTTTTAAAATGGAAGTCTGAGATCTTAGGCTACTACGATAAGGTTACTTAGCCTAAATAGCATTTTAGTCGTTATCTAAACTAACCTCTATAAATAGCACAAGTGCATAACAAATTTGCACCATATTTTACTATCACTTCATCGCCACACTCAACCACTTCACCATGTCTTTCTCACTCCACCCCTTCCTTCTCGCATAATCCTTCGCTTGATCTTCGTCTATGCGTCCTAAGGTGAAGTAATTGCTCGCTGGGTGGGAGAAGTACCAGCCGCAGACGGAGGCAGCGGGCCACATGGCGTAGCTTTCGGTAAGTTTCATACCGATGCGTTGTTCCACTTCCAATAAATCCCAGATGATCTGTTTTTCGGTGTGTTCTGGGCAGCTTGGGTAGCCGGGGGCGGGGCGGATGCCGATGTATTCTTCACGAATTAAACGCTCGTTATCCATGGTTTCATCTGAATAGCCCCAAACTTTAGTGCGAAGTTCAAAATGAAGGTATTCCGCCATGGCTTCTGCTAAACGGTCGCCGACCGCTTGCAGTAAGATGGCGTTGTAGTCGTCCCCTGCGGCTTTGTAGCCTTCCACTAAGTCGTGTTCTTCAATCCCAGCACAAACGGCGAACATACCGAACCAGTCTTGCTGTCCGCTTTCTTTATCGGCGATAAAGTCGCTCAAGCAAAGGTTGTATGGGCTTTTGCTGTTTTTGCCTCGTTCGGTTTGTTGGCGTAGGTTATAGACTTTGCCCACTAGCGAAGTGCGGTCGGAATTTGCAAAAATTTCAATATCATCGCCCGCTCGACAAGCAGGGAAAATCCCCATTACGCCACTTGGGTTGAGTTTGCCGTTTTGCTCTAATTCGTCTAACACTTTTTGGGCATCATTCCACACTCGGCGAGCTTCTTCGCCACCTTCAGGGTAATCAAAAGCATCAGGGTAACCACCCATCAAGCCCCATAACATAAAGAATGGCGACCAGTCGATAAATTTGCGTAAAGTGGCAATCGGCACGTTTTTATATTCGATAATGCCCGTTTGTTTTGGCGGTGGCACTTGATAATCCGCCCATTCGCCCGCAAAGGCATCAAAGCGATTGGCTCTTGCCTCTTCAATTGGTAACTGTTTGCGTGGGGCTTTTTTGTTAGCAAAGGCGTGCTGAATTTGTTCATATTCCTTTTTCATTCGCTCCCATAATTCCGCTTTGGTATCTGGGTTCATAAGTGCTGCACAAACAGTAACTGCACGAGAAGCGTTGGTGGTGTAAACCACTTCGTGCTTATATTTTGGATAGAGTTTAATCGCCGTATGCTCTTTTGAGGTGGTCGCTCCGCCAATCATCACAGGCAGATTTAAGCCTAAACGGGTCATTTCCCCTAAGAAATATTCCATTTCATCTAAAGACGGAGTAATCAAACCACTTAAAGCAATCACATCGGCTTTTTCTCGAATGGCGGTGTCGACAATTTTATCCGCAGGCACCATCACGCCTAAGTCAATTACTTCAAAGTTGTTACATTGCATCACCACGCTGACATATTTTTACCAATATCGTGCACGTCGCCTTTCACCGTGGCAATCACCACTTTGCCCGCAGACGAACCTTTCTGCTTGGTAGCGTTGATAAATGGCTCTAAGTAAGCCACCGATTGCTTCATCACTCGAGCAGATTTTACCACTTGCGGTAGGAACATTTTGCCATCGCCAAACAGCTCGCCCACCACATCCATACCGTCCATTAACGGTCCTTCGATCACTTCCAATGGCGAGCTAAATTTCAAGCGAGCTTCTTCGGTGTCTTCAATAATATGATTGGTGATCCCTTTGACTAAAGCATGTTTCAAGCGTTCTTCTACACTCCAAGTTCGCCACTCGGCTACGCTGTTATCTTCCTGACGAGCGGTCGAATTTCGGTATTTTTCTGCAAGTTCAATCAGTTGCTCGGTAGCATCTGGACTACGATTTAACACCGCATCTTCAATGATGTTACGCATTTCAGGATCGAGATCATCATAAATCGCCAACTGCCCAGCATTGACAATCCCCATATCCATGCCTTGCTTAATGGCGTGATAAAGGAAAACGGCATGAATAGCTTCACGCATTACGTTGTTACCTCGGAATGAAAAGGACACATTCGACACACCGCCCGAAATTTTGGCGTGCGGTAGGCTCTGTTTAATTCGCCCTACGGCATTGATGAAATCCACACCGTAGTTGTTGTGCTCTTCAATTCCTGTGCCGATAGCGAAAATGTTGGGGTCAAAAATAATATCTTCAGGCGGAAAGCCCACTTGATCCACCAGAATGTTGTAGGCTCTGGTACAGATTTCTACTTTGCGATCTTCCGTATCCGCTTGCCCCACTTCATCAAACGCCATCACCACCACAGCCGCACCATAACGGCGAACGAGCTTGGCTTGTTGAATAAATTTTTCTTCCCCTTCTTTCAAGGAAATCGAGTTCACGATTGCCTTGCCTTGCACCACCTGCAAGCCTGCTTCAATCACTTCCCATTTGGACGAGTCGATCATTACTGGCACTTTTGCCGCATCAGGTTCCGTCGCCATAATGTTTAGGAAACGAACCATACATTTTTCCGAATCGAGCAAGGCTTCGTCCATATTGACATCAATGACCTGTGCCCCGTTTTCCACCTGCTGAATAGCAATTTCAATGGCTTTGGCAAATTTTTCTTCTTTAATGAGCTTCTTAAATTTAGCCGAACCCGTCACGTTATTACGTTCGCCCACATTGACAAACAGGCTATCTTCATCAACAGTTAATGGCTCAAGCCCAGATAAACGCATAGCGGTTTTGATTTCAGGGAGCTGACGTGGTTTGATGCCTTCCATCGCTTCACTAAAGGCTTTAATGTGTTCAGGGGTTGTCCCACAGCAACCGCCGACAATGTTCACAAAACCTTGCTCTGCCCATTCTTTTAAATGAGCCGCCATTTCTTCCGCACCTAAAACATAGCCACCAAAGGCATTTGGCAAGCCTGCGTTAGGGTGAACAGACACATAGGTTTCGCTGATTTTCGACATAGCTTCCACATATTGACGAAGCTCTTTCGGGCCTAAGGCACAGTTCAAGCCGAACGTGAGAGGTTTAACGTGTCGCAGAGAATTGTAGAAGGCTTCGGTGGTTTGTCCTGAAAGGGTTCGCCCAGAGGCATCGGTGATCGTGCCTGAAATCATAATTGGTAAGATTACGCCCAATTCTTCAAACACTTGGTCAATAGCAAAGGCAGCCGCTTTAGCGTTTAAGGTATCGAAAATGGTTTCGATCATAATCAGATCTGAACCACCTTCGATTAAACCTCGAGTGGCTTCCGCATAAGCATCTACCAATTCCATAAAGGTGACGTTACGGAAACCGGGATCGTTTACATTGGGTGAAATTGAGGCTGTGCGGTTGGTTGGCCCTAAAATCCCCGCCACAAAACGAGGCTTTTCTGGCGTGCTGTATTTGTCTGCGGCTAAACGAGCCAATTTCGCCCCTGCAAAATTGAGCTCATAGGCAACCGCTTGTAATTCATAATCGGCTTGGGCAATAGTGGTTGAACTGAAAGTATTGGTTTCAATAATATCTGCACCAGCCGCCAAATATTTCTCGTGAATGGCTTTAATTAGCAAAGGCTGGGTTAGGGTTAATAAATCGTTATTACCACGCAAATCAACGGGGCTATTTTTAAAACGCTCGCCACGAAAATCTGCTTCGGTGAGTTTATATTTTTGGATCATCGTCCCCATCGCACCGTCTAGAATAAGGATGCGTTTCTCAAGGGCATTTTTTAAAATTGATGTTATGTTTTTCACAATAAAGTTCCCGTTATTTTGTTCTTTTAATAATGGTAAAAGATAATAGAAATATGCGTTAAGGCTGTCAAACCTTATATTTATTTAGCCCATAAAAGTGCGGTGCTAAAACTATTAATTTTAACACCGCACTTTCAAATATTTTTATTCAAAGATAATGAATTATCGGAATAACATTCTATTATTTTTGACCTTTTTAAATTGACTTATACAAAGAATGATGAAAAGCAAAGCGTAAAAGGCAAAAATAACAATAATCCATTGCACCATGGAAAAACCTAAAAAACTCCAAGTAATATCACTACAAGATCCTGAAGGCATAAATACATTTGGGAACCACTTATCTAGTGGTAAGGTTTGTGGGAAATCAGGGATCATGGCGCATTGATTCCAAGGACCTGGGTTAAGTTGATAATCTAAATGTTTAATGGTTAATAATAAGCCTTTGATTGCACTACCTAATCCAATTAACAAAGCTAAAATACGCAGAACTAACCATTTTGGTGCAATAATGCCAACTAGACCAGAAAACATGATGCCTACAATAGCCACACGCTCATAAATACACATCACACAAGGATTAAGTCCCATGCCATGCTGAAAGTAAAGTGCGGTACTTTCTAATGCTAATGCTGAAATAAATAAGAGTAACCAAGCACTACGTTTCATTGATAAATTTTTAAAAAAAGTAAGCATGACTATGATCCTTAATCTAATTAAATTAATAAAAATCTAAATTCATATTAAAAAAATCAAAATATAAATGGGAAAACAATATAGGGGAAAACACTCACAAATGAAAGCAAAAAACATAATGATTGTAATATAAATCTCTTTCAAGGATAATACCGAACTCCATTTTTATACCATGTTCAATAAAAAGAGAAATATGAATATTCTTAAAGCACAAAGTCCGGCTGCTCTCGCCGAAGAATATATTGTTAAAAGTATTTGGAATAATCATTTTCCAGCGGGCTCAGACTTACCTGCTGAGCGTGAATTAGCAGATAAAATTGGGGTCACAAGAACAACATTACGTGAAGTCTTACAGCGCTTAGCCCGTGATGGTTGGTTAAGTATTCAACATGGCAAACCGACCAAAGTGAATAATATTTGGGAAACTGCTGGACCCAATATTTTAAAAACACTCCTTCAATTAGATTCAAGCCTAAAGCCCACAATCATTGCAAATGTTGTCTCTTTACGTACTCGCATGGGAGAGCAATTTATTCCTGAAGCAATAAAAATGAACCCTCAACAAACATTTGCGTTTTTTCAGCGTTTAGATGAATTAAATGATGATGAAAAAAGTTATGCGGAGTTTGATTATGCGCTTTATCACAGCTTTAGTTTTATGTCAGACAAACCTGTATATGGTTTGATTTTAAATAGCTTTAGAACGCTTTATCATCAAGTCGCAGCACTATTTTTTACTAATCCACAATCACGCCAATTTGCCTTAACTTTCTATAAACAACTGCAAGAATGTTGTCGCAATGGCGATTACCAAAAAGCGAGTCGTTGTCTTGCAGAAAGCCGTGACCGCAGTAGCGTTATCTGGAAAGAAATGCTCACAAATCTACCTGAGAATTTTTGTGAGGAAGATTAGATAAAAGGGAGAATATGATGTTCTCCCTTTCTTTTTCCAGATAATTAATTATTGATGATAACGTTCTAAAAATCTCGCAAATCTGCCTAAAGCATCTTCAATTTGATGCACGTAAGGCAAGGTTACAATTCTAAAATGATCTGGTTGTTGCCAGTTAAATCCTCGTCCATGCACCAGTAATACTTTCTCTTGACGCAATAAATCCAATACCATTTTTTCATCATCATAAATATTGAATTTTTTAATATCAATTTTCGGGAACATATAAAGTGCGCCCATTGGTTTTGTACAACTCACTCCTGGAATTTGATTAATCAGCTCGTAAGCCTTATTGCGTTGTTCTAATAAACGGCCACCCGGTAAAATAAATTCATTGATACTCTGATATCCACCCAAAGCGGTTTGGATCGCATGTTGCATAGGATGATTTGCACATAAACGCATTGATGCCAACATATCCAAGCCTTCAATATAGCCTTTTGCTTGATGTTTTGGTCCATTTAAAATCATCCAACCTTGGCGAAATCCTGCTACACGATAAGATTTTGATAATCCATTGAAGGTTACTGTTAATAAATCTGGCGCTAATGCCGCAATATGATGATGAACAGCATTGTCATATAAAATTTTATCGTAAATTTCATCAGCAAAAATAATTAAGCCATGCTGGCGAGCGACTTCGACAATATCCAATAACAATTCTTTACTGTAAACGGAACCTGTTGGGTTATTCGGATTAATAATGACAATGGCTTTTGTGCGAGCAGTAATCTTACTTTTTATATCTTCAACATCTGGAAACCAATCAGATTGTTCATCACATAAATAATGTACCGCCTTGCCCCCTGCCAAAGTTGCTGCCGCTGTCCATAGCGGATAATCAGGCATTGGAATTAACACTTCATCGCCATCATTTAACAATGCTTGTAACGACATGGTAATCAGTTCAGAAACACCATTCCCAATGTACACATCATTGACTGTGGCTCCCAAAATATTTTTCGATTGGTAATATTGCACAATCGCTTTACGAGCAGAATAAAGTCCTTTAGAGTCACAATAACCTTGTGCAGCAGGCAAATTACGCAAAATATCCACTAAAATTTCGTCTGGCGCTTCAAAACCAAAGGGCGCAGGATTACCAATATTTAATTTTAAAATCTTATTGCCTTCTTCTTCTAAACGTAGCGCCTCTTTATGCACAGGTCCACGAATATCATAACAAACATGTTCCAACTTATCAGATTTGGGAAAAACTCGCATAGACTATCCTTTTGATAATAATAAAGTTACTCAAAATATAACCGCACTTTACGCTTATTTTGAAAAGATGAAAAGATTTTGTAAAAAAAAAAATTAAAGTGCGGTAGAATTAGGGGCTATTTTTAACTGAATTTTTAACTCGATACGATAGAAAATGGATAATTTGCACGAGATTAAAACTGAGCTTATTCGCTTAATTAATCAATATCAACCAGATCTAAAAAATGCTTTTTCAGTTCTTCATTTAGATTTAAATGTGGATCTGAATTTGCTTGGTTGGTTGAAGGCACAAACTCATTATCCACAGTTTTATCTTAATTTTCGTGATAGCGCTAAAAAAATCTTAGGACTTGGAGAAATCCGTCGCTTTACTCAAGTAGAAGAAGCGCAAAATTTTGTGCAAGAATTTGCGCTATCTCTGGTCGGTGGCTGCCAATTTAATGGGGAAACTGTCTTTATTTTACCTCGATTACTTTTAGTTCAAGAGGACAGTCTTTCCATTCAACTCATCATTGATAATAGAACATCTTGGGAAGAAGAAAAAAATAGCCTACTAAATCTTGTCCAAACATTAGATCAGCAAATACCATTAATGCCAATTCATCAGTCAATCCAGATGATGACAGCAAAAGCAAATCAAAGCGAATGGTGTTTATGGGTAGAGAAAGCCTTACGTGAAATTGAGCAAAAAAATCTGACTAAAGTAGTCCTCGCCAATGAAACTCGCTTTAAAACAGACAGCCCGTTAAATGCGAAAGATTTTTTAGCTGAAAGTGAGAAATATAATACTGGTTGCTATCATTTTCTATTTGCACAAGAAGAAACTCAAACCTTTGTGGGATCTACGCCAGAACGATTATATATTCGTCAACAACATTGTTTACTCACTGAAGCCTTAGCGGGAACCGCCTTTATGACGGATGATGAAAATATCAATCAGCAGCAAACGCAGTGGTTATTACAAGATCCTAAGAATATTTATGAAAATAAACTAGTTGCAGATGGTATTTGTCAACATCTATCGCCTTATGTTGAACAGATTACAGTTGGAGAAGTGCAAATTAAGCAATTGCGCCAAGTCCAACATTTGAAACGAGAAATTTCTGCACAACTTAAAGATGGAAATGCAGATGCGTTGTGCTTAAAAGCCATACATCCAACAGCAGCCGTTGCAGGTTTACCACAAAAAGCGGCAAAAGCATTTTTGCAAAAAACTGAAACTTTTGACCGCACTTGGTATGCAGGAACACTAGGCATTATGGATAAAACACAATCTGAATTTTGTGTGACTATTCGTAGCGCATTTATTGAGCAAAATGATATTCGTGTATTTGCAGGTGCCGGCATAGTAGAAGGATCAATTCCATTATTAGAATGGCAAGAAATAGAACGTAAAGCCTTAGGGTTAATATCCCTATTACAAGAAGAGAAACGGAGTATAAAGTATGTCAGTCAGCGTTTTTAATCGTTGTTGGTCAAAGGTCATTTTAGAAACCTTGATTCGCCAAGGTGTTTCGCATTTTTGTATTGCTCCAGGATCACGCTCAACGCCTTTAACATTAGAAGCTGTTCGCTTACAAGAAAATGGGCGAGCAATCTGTCATACCCATTTCGATGAACGAGGTTTAGGATTTTTTGCCTTAGGCATAGCGAAAGCAAGTAAGAAGCCTGTTGCAGTGATAGTGACATCAGGTACGGCAACAGCTAACCTCTATCCAGCCATTATTGAAGCACGCCAAACAGATGTGCCATTAATTATTCTAACCGCAGACCGCCCACCTGAACTGTTAGAGTGCGGTGCAAATCAAGCGATTTTGCAGCAAAATATGTTTGCGCAATATCCAGTTGCTAGCGTAAATTTACCACGACCAAGTCAAAACTATTCTGCCCAATGGCTTATTTCAGTATTAGATCAGGCTTGTTTTCAACAAAAGCAAGGTGGTGTTGTACATATTAATGTTCCCTTTGCCGAGCCACTTTATAATGCAAGCGATGATGAAATAGATCTTCATCCTTGGCTAAACAATATTCAATCTTGGCTAAAACAAAATAGAAATTGGATCCAACACCAAGAGCAACATCAAGAAGTTATTACGCATAAATATTGGGATCAATGGAGAACCAAAAGAGGCGTGATTATTGTCGGGCGATTACCCGCTGAACAAGCTATGGGAATTGCGGAATGGGCGGAAAATATGGGCTGGACAATGATTACAGATATTCAATCTCATGTAAAACCAACTCTGCCCTATGCGGATATTTGGCTTGCTAACCAAACAGTCAGACAAAAACTGTTACAAGCTGAAATTGTCATCCAATTTGGCTCAGGATTGATTGGTAAAAGAATTAATCAATTCTTAGCGGAATTCAGAGGTGAATATTGGATTATTGAAAATAATCAAAAAGCGGTTGATCCTTATCATCACGCACACACACGCTTTAACGCCAAGCCACATCATTGGCTACGCGCACATCTGCCAGCACGCCAAAAGCCTTGGCTACTAGAGCCTCTGGCTTTAGCAAAATTCTGTACCGACTTTGTTAAACAAAAAGTAGGTTCAAGTTTAAATGAAGTCTCTTTGGCACATAACATTGAACTATTATTGCCGAAATCTAATAGTGTTCTGTTCTTAGGTAATAGCTTATTTGTGCGCTTGGCTGATGCTCTAAGTCAACCTTCTGCTAATTACCCTATTTATACCAATCGTGGTGCAAGTGGTATTGATGGCTTGCTAGCAACCGCCGCTGGCATTGCAATTGGCTCAGAGCAAACCTTAGTAGCAATGATTGGTGACACATCCACCTTATATGACTTAAATTCTTTCGCTTTATTCAAACAACTCAACCAACCAGCTGTGATTTTTGTCATTAATAATAATGGTGGAGCAATCTTTGATATGCTCCCTGTCGATAGTGCAGTGAAAGAAAAATATTACCGTATGTCTCATCATCTTGAGTTTTCACATATTGCAGCAATGTTTGATCTCAAATATGCTCGCCCTTATACTTGGGCAGATTTAGCAACCGTGCTCAAACAAGCCTATTCACGCCGAGAAACGACATTGATTGAAATCAAAGTCAATCCAAGTGATGGTAGTAATATTTATAAAGATCTCATCGAAAAAATTGGGCATGCCGTAATTGGCGCTTAAAAGACAGGATAATTTATGCCAATCTTAGTTTTTTTACATGGTTTACTGGGTTCAAAGCAAGATTGGCAGCTTGTGATTGAAAAACTCCAACAAAAACTACCGCACTTTTCTTCTCAATCTTATTTATGCTTAGATCTTCCGTTACATGGCGAACAATCCCACTATTCTATCGACAATTTTGAACAAAGCGCACAATACCTATCACAACAAATTAGCGAACAAATTGCCGATAAACCTTATATTTTGATTGGCTATTCACTCGGCGGTCGCCTTGCCTTAAATTACGCAGCTCAATATCAACGGGGCAATCTTGTTGGACTTATTTTAGAAGGAGCTAATTTGGGCTTAGAAAATGAGGAACAAAAGCAAGAGCGGTGGCAAAATGATTGTCTTTGGGCAAAGCGTTTTAAGCAAGAAAAACTTTCGGAAGTTTTAAATGATTGGTATCAACAGCCTGTTTTTGCCCATTTATCTGCTTCAGAACGCAAGCAACTTATTGCTCAACGTATGCAACAATCAGGACTGAATATTGCACACATGCTCCTAGCAACATCACTGGCTAAACAGCCCGATTTTCGTCAAAAAGTGCGGTCTTTTTCTCTGCCAATTTATTATTTCTGTGGCGAAAAAGATGAAAAATTTAAAACAATGGCACAAGAAAATAACTTGAATTTATATTTAATTAAGCAAGCTGGGCATAATGCGCATTTAGAAAATCCAGATGAGTTTGCTCTACAACTTATCAACATCATCAAAGAAACTATCTATATCCCCGAACAATAATGAGAGAAAATTTAGCCATCTTCATCAATAATGCCGTCTTGTCCATGTACAGTGTAAGGTTCCCCTGCCATAAGTGATTTTTTAGATCGTTCATCAATGACGAGGAAAAGTGCAATCACAGGTACGCCATATTTAACCAATAAACCAGCTTCAATCAAAAGTTGATCAAGGGTTAAGCGTTCAACTTTCGGCATTGAAGGAACTGGTTCACGATGATTTTCGCCTTCCATAATAAAAACAGGATAAATTAAGTCATCTACTGTCAATTTATTTTCTGACATTAAACGGCAGCTAAAATCATGCTTACGCATACGGTAGGCAACATAAGGAAATCCAGTAAAGATTTATTTCATCATTTTATTTAATAAACAAGGGCGAATAATTTAATCTTATTCGCCCTATTCAATCCTTTTTTATTAGGTTTCTTGTTCATCTTTTGGTTGATAAAAACCAGCACAAATAACCCCAATTTCGAACAATAAACACATTGGCAAAGCTAACAATGTTTGAGAAATTGCATCTGGAGGGGTCAATAGCATGCCAATAAAAAAGGCTGCCACAATAATATAAGGGCGTTTTTTTCTTAAATCTGCTGGGGTTGTTACACCGCTCCAACACAATAACACGATTGCCACAGGTACTTCAAAACATATTCCAAATGCTAAAAATAATGCTAAAACAAAATCCAAATAGCTACTAATATCTGTTGCAATGGCTACACCCTCAGGTGCTGTTTTAGTGAGGAAAGCAAATACTAATGGAAATACTACATAATAGGCAAAAGCAACACCTAAATAGAACAACAACGTGCTCGAAAAAAGCAAAGGATAAACGAGGCGCTTTTCATGTTGATACAATGCTGGAGCAATAAATGCCCAAATTTGATAAAGCAAAAACGGTACCGAAATAAATAGTGCGACTACCGCAGTCAATTTAATTGGGGTAAAAAAAGGTGTCGCAATATTTGTCGCTATCATTGTCGCTCCAGCTGGCAACACATCTAATAACGGCGATGCAACAAAGTTATAAATGTCATTTGCGAAATAAACTAACGCGAGGAATACCACAGTAACAAAAATAATACTGCGCAATAATCTATCACGCAGTTCCAACAAATGACTAATTAAGGGTTGAGACTCTTCGACACTCATACTTTTTCTTTGGTATTTTCTGACTCGTCTTTAGATAAACTTTCCACCTCAGTATTGGCTAGCTCATCTTCGGAATAATAATCGGCAGGAATTTCCAGCATTGGCTCCCCTTCTTCCGCAAGCTCTGCCAGTTCTGCTGGAGATAACTCATCAGTAGAAACTTCAACTTTTGTTTCTACTTCAGAACTTTGTGAATTTTGTACCGCACTTTTAAGCTCTTGCACTTGTTCTTCAAAGGAAGAATTTGTTTCTGCGGCTTTCTTTTCTAAATCAGCTTTAATTTTTTGTGCTGATTGACGTAGCTCCTCCACCGTTTCACTGAGTTCGGGAGATAATTGAGAAAGGTTGAGATGTTCAGCTTTTTGGATACTTTCTTGTAACTCTTTCAATTTTAATTCCTGACTGAGTTCACTTTGCACATTTGCAGCTAAACCTCGAATAGTTCTTACCCAGCCCATCACCGTACGAATAGCAACAGGCAAACGTTGTGGGCCTAGTACCACTAAGCCCACAACGAAAAGTAAAATAAGTTCGGAAAAACCAATGTCAAACACAGATTATGCCTGCTCTTTTTGTTTTGAATTTTCAACTTGAGTTTGTTCAGCATCTTCTGCAATTTTTTTAAACTCAGCATCCTTTGGTTGATCATCATTCATCGCTTTCTTGAAGTCTTTTACTGCACCGCCAAGATCTGAACCAATATTTCTTAATTTCTTAGTTCCGAAAATCACTACAACAACTAAAAGAAGAATAAGCAATTGCTGCCAACTAAATCCCATTTTATTTCTCCTATGGCATAAAACTTAATAAAAAATCTTGCAAAATATAACCCTTTTGACCCATAGCGACAATAGCCAAATTAGATTATTTTTGATTTAACGCATTAAGGTAACAAAAAACCTATTAGCCAAACCACAAAACTAAGGAAAAAAAACACCGCACTTATCAGCACCGGTAAGCTAGAAAATTGCCACAATGTTGTAGAAAAAATAATAGCACCAACTGCGAATACAAAAGTTTTCTTCTGCCAACGTTGCTGTTTCGCTAATTTTTTATTAATTTCCACTAACTGCTGACTAATAAACTTTTGCTGTTTTAGCGCATCTATCAGCGTTTCTGGAAAATCAGGCAAGTGTTCCTGTAAATAAGGTAATTTTTGTTTTAATTTTTTCGCAAATTGTTTTATTCCCATTTGCTCATTTAACCAATTTTGTAAAAAAGGTTTTGCTGTATCCCATAAGTCTAACTGTGGATAAAGTTGTCGCCCCAATCCTTCAATGTATAGAAGGGTCTTTTGCAACAGCACTAATTGTGGCTGCACTTGCATATTAAACTCACGAGCCACATTAAATAAGTTCAGCAACACTTGAGCAAAGGAAATTTCAGATAAAGGCTTAGCAAAAATCGGCTCACAAACCTCCCGAAATGCTTGTTCAAATTCATCAATATTTGTATCTTGTGGCGTCCAGCCAGCATCCACATGCATTTGCGCTACACGGCGATAATCACGATTAAAAAAGGCAACAAAACTTTCTGCTAAATAACGTTTATCGCTCTCATTTAATTTTCCCACAATCCCACAGTCAATACCGATATATTGAGGGTTTTCTGGATGATTAGGATTAACAAAAATATTGCCTGGATGCATATCTGCATGAAAAAAACTGTCGCGAAATACCTGAGTAAAGAAAACCTGTACACCTCGTTCCGCTAAAAGTTGCATATTGGTGCCATTCTCTTTTAGCTTTTCCACATCAGAAACAGGGATACCATAAATCCGCTCCATAACAATCACATTTTTATGGCAAAATTGTTCATACATTTCTGGAATATATAGCATTGGGCTATCAAGAAAATTCTCACGCAATTTAATTGCATTCGCCATTTCAATGCGTAAATCTAATTCATCACGCAAGGTTTTCTCATATTCTTGAATAACTTCTACCGCTCTTAAACGATATCCTTCACGAGATAATTTTGGTAAGAAACCAGCTAATTTGTACATCCAACTTAAATCAGCATCAATTTGCGGCTGAATATCTGGGCGCAAGACTTTGATAACAACTTCTCGCTCTTGCCCTTCAGCGAGTTTCAGTTTTGCCGTATGTACTTGTGCAATAGAGGCGGAAGCCAATGCCGTTTCATCAAAATCGATAAACCAATTTTCCAAGGCTCCACCAAAAGCTTGTTCTATTTGTTGACGCGCAACACTGCCAGCAAACGCCTCAACTTGATCTTGTAACAAAGCTAGCTCGTCCGCAATTTCCGCAGGAAATAAATCTCGGCGCGTAGATAACATCTGCCCCAATTTGATCCAAACTGGACCTAACTCTTGTAAAGCCAAACGCAAACGTAAGCCAAAGGGCTTATCTTTATGTTGATTTTTCAACCAGAAGAATAACGCCCGCCAGCAACGAATTGGGCGAGTATATTTGTTATGAGGTAGGATTTCATCTATGCCATAAGACAAAAAAACACGTACTATTTTATATAGGCGTTTAATATCACTAAGTTTCATCATGCTAAAATTTGCTTAAATTTTTGTTCTAAAAGTGCGGTTTGTTTTTCTAATGTTTTGACTTGTTGGCAAAAATCTTCAATCGCCAAACTAGGCGCAATGACTTCATATTCCTCAGTTAATCGCTCGCCCCAAAACTGTTGGCTCTTATTGAATTTGGACTGAAGAAGATGTGCTAAGTTTTTCAAAAAAGTGACCGCACTATGCGCAACCACATCGCCTACATAATGGGAAAGTAATTCCGCTGGATCTTTTTGTAGAAACTCTACCAACGCCACAAAATCCTGTAAAACTTGTAAGTCGCCTTGCAAGCGAATGGATTGATCATTAATAAACTGACTGAGTTGAGATTTCTCTGGCTTTTTCAACAATAATGTCGGAGATAATTGAACTGCACAATCAACCTCGCCTTCATATTGATTAAGCACATCAATTTGTTGCATAGAAAACAGAAAATAAACAGGAATATTTACTTTATCCAAGGTAACTAGCAGGCATTTACCATTCAACTTACGTAAGTGCGGCTCAATATGAGCCGTATTTTTTAATAAATGGTTAAAAGCTGTTTCTAAGCCCGCATTCAAAATTTGTGGCAACATTAATTGTTGTAATAAATTCATAATTCACCTAGCTAACTAAACTGGTTGAAGCGTTTTGTTGAAAATAACTACGTTGCTTAGTATCAATCGCCATAATAACTTTGTAAAAGACAAAGTTCAGTACAATAGAAACGAATTGAGAAACAATAATTAATACTAAAAAGTCTGTTACTTGCTCAAAAGTTTGCACATGATCACCAATACGAAGCACTATATTGCCTAAAAAGCTATTGAGTAACCACACTCCCCACCAAATACGCAAAATGGCTGGCGTTCTTAACATAAACCAATCTGATGGTGCATGACTAGCTTGCCAAGTTTCTTTCATTGTGCGAAAAGGCATAAGTAGATTAGCAAAAGGAACGAAATACCACCAAACACAAGATGCATGGCTATATTTCAAATGTTGCACACCTAACACAGATAAATTTTTATGCGCCTGATATAACCACATAAGAACGGATATACCTAGAACAATTAAGACTATTATTTGTGCAAAACGAATTGTATTTTCCCATTGAGCCAGATTATCAATAATTGCCATATCCGTATGCAAACCTTCGTGCACTTCAACTAGCCAATTATAGCTTTTAACCGAAATAAAAATGCGAGCAATAGATAATATTGCATCAACTACCAATAAAAACACCACCCATTTGGTATTATTTTTAATCATATTTATTTCTTAAAACTTATAACCACGATGTAATGCGACAATACCAGCACTAAGATTGTAATAACTCACTTGTTCAAATCCAGCCTGAGACATCATCTCTTTTAATACATCTTGTTCAGGATGCATACGAATTGACTCTGCAAGATAACGATAACTGTCCGCATCGTTCACAACAACCTCTCCAATTTTTGGCAAAATATTAAAAGAATAAAAATTATAAACTTTACTTAAGGGATCTAAGATAGGCTTAGAAAACTCTAATACTAGTAAACGCCCACCGGGTTTTAATACTCTAAACATTGAACGTAAGGCTTTGTCTTTATCAGTTACATTACGCAGTCCAAAACTAATGATCACACAATCAAAAGTATTATCGGCAAAAGGCAATTCTTCCGCATTGGCTTGTACATAATTAATATTGCCCACAACACCTAAATTACGTAATTTATCTCGACCGACTTCCAACATAGATGAGTTAATATCCGCTAAGACAACTTCACCTTGCTCGCCTACAATTCGAGAAAACTTAGCAGAAAAATCTCCTGTTCCACCTGCAAGATCAAGTACTTTATGCCCTTTTATTACACCACTGCAATCAATCGTAAAACGTTTCCATACACGGTGAATGCCAAAAGAGAGTAAATCATTCATTAAGTCATATTTTGCTGCAACAGAATGAAAAACATTGGCAACTAATTTTTGTTTTTCTGATTTTGCAACTGTCTGAAATCCAAAATGCGTGGTGTCTTCTGTGGAAAAGTGCGGTTGATTTTGCGCAAGATTTTCTGTTTCGCTCATGGTTATATCCCATCAATTTAAGGTAAAAATCGTTGCGTAGGATAGCAAAAAAATAGCTATTTTGCTTGTAAATATTAGTTGAAATATTTCCTTAATTCAGTATTATTCTTTGCCCTCCAATTTAGGAGGTCATTCCATTGGGTTCCCTAACCCCAATTTTATTTATCAAAAAGGTACAAAAAATGAAAAACATTTCTTCGATCTTTAGTGATCAACAAAAAAAACGAGCATTAATCATCCTCAGTTTCTTCCATATTTTTATCATTACGGCAAGTAACTATCTCGTTCAAATCCCGTTTGAAATTACACTTCCACTTACCAAATTCGGATTTGCAGAAAACTTTTCTTTCCATAATACATGGGGAGCCCTTACCTTTCCTTTTATTTTCTTAGCAACAGATTTAACTGTACGTGTATTTGGTGCAAAAGAAGCGAGATGGATTATTTTTGTGGTAATGATCCCTGCACTAATTATCAGCTATATTGTTTCGACAGTATTTTCTGATAGCCAATATCAAGGGTTTCAGGTATTAAATACATTTAATACGTTTGTCTTCCGTATTGCTTTCGCTAGTTTTGCTGCTTATGTGATTGGGCAATTGTTAGATGTTTATGTATTTAATCATTTGCGTAAGCTAAAAACATGGTGGATTGCGCCAAGTTGCTCTATGGTATTCGGCTCATTAGCTGATACTTTTATGTTCTTTAGTATTGCTTTCTATGCAAGTAGTGATCCTTTCATGGCAGAACATTGGGTGGAAATTAGCTCCGTTGACTATTTATTTAAGTTATTCATTGGCATTCTATTATTTGTCCCAGCCTACGGGATCTTACTAAATTACATAATGAGTAAGTTACGTTTATTATCAATAGATCCAGTGACAGCCTAACGGCAATAAAAACATAAAATATAGAAAATCTGTTCTTTTAACGTCAGTTACTCTGATAAATAAGGAACAGATTTTTTATTTATCTTGGTTACAAGTCAGAGATTGATGCTGCCAAATACATATTCTTATTCCAATGAATAATCATATCTGAAGAAAATTTCAACGTAAGTAAATAGAGCAAGGAAGTAAATGAAAAAAGCTGTGAGTAAAATATTACTCACGGCTCTATAGAATATGGCGGAGGAAGTGAGATTCGAACTCACGGAGGGCGTAAACCCTCGCCGGTTTTCAAGACCTAAGCCATACAAACAATTAAAAAACATAAAATAACTTTTAAATCAAAGACTTAAACACCTTTTCATAATATCTTTAATCTCATAAATTATCAAATTTTAATAGCTATTTATTCCCTTTTCGTCAAATTCTCGTCAAACATAAAAAGTGGATATTAATTTAGGCTTAGAAAAATTAGAAGCAGAATTAAAATTTGGCGGTCACATGGCAGATATGCGAGCCTTATTTGGTTCTGCCGAAATTAGCGGTGTACTCTTGCGTTTATCACAGTCTTATGAGCGTGATGATACTGGCGAAGTGAACGCAGTGGAATTGGTTATGCGTGGGCGCTATACCGAAATTGACCCGGGTAATGCAAAAGTTGGTGATGATACGGAAGAAACCTACAAAGCATCATTAACTTACTACAAAGAAATCGTGAACGGTAAAACCCTGATCGAAATTGATTTATTAAATCATGTCTTTGTTGTAAATGGTGTAGATCGCTTAAAAGAACACCGTCGTGCAATTGGTTTGTAATATTTAGTCATAGGGAAAAAACATGAAAAATAAAACTGTTACTTTAATTCAGCCATTAAAACGTGGCGAAACAGAAATTAATGAAATTCGCTTAATTAAACCGAATGTCAATGCGTTAAAAGGGCTAAAAATGTTTGATGTGATGCAAATGGATGTTGATGCTTATTGTCAATTATTACCACGCATTACTCAGCCTTCTTTAGGCAAAGTGGAAATTTTAAATCTTGATCCAATTGATTTTACTGCACTTTGCTCGGAGACTATCGGTTTTTTCGTGAAAACGGAAACGAACGAAGAAACCGCCGAGGATATGACAGCGGAACTACAAGCCTAGTTATTCCTCATTGTGTCGAAGATGCTATTGCAGATATTGCCACTATTTTTCATTGGGCGCCCTCGGTGTTTGATGAAATGGATTTAGCGGAATTGATGTTATGGCGTGAAAAAGCAAGAGAAAGAAGTCAATCTGATGATTAAAAAGTGCGGTGAAATTTTTATAATTTTCACCGCTTTTTATTAGCCAATCAATAACAGGAAAAAAAATGTTCCAGTCTGCAGCAATGATGGCGTATGGATTTTTTATTTTTATGCGCTCAACCGTACCTTATCAAGATACTCAACGCACAGTCACATGGCGACAACCGACAAACGCTGTAATAGGCGCATTACCGAAAACGCAATTTACTGGCAAAGAGAGCGAAACAATGACCATTAATGGTGTGCTTATGCCAGAAATTACGGGCGCTAATTTAAGCATCGCCGCTCTTGAAACCTTGGCAGAACAAGGCGAACCTTTGCCTTTAATTGACGGTAGTAATTTTTTGATTTTAGGCTGGTTTGTAATTGAAGAAATTAGTGTGAGCAAGTCTTATTTCTTTGCCGACGGTGCCGCAAGACGCATTGACTTTTCCATGAAATTAAAACGCACAGACGAAAGTTTATTAAAAGATATTGGCGATAACTTAAAGAGTTTTATTTAATTATGCACTATTCCGAATTTTTAGACCGCACTTTAGCCACAAATCATCGTATTCCCGCTTATCGTTTAAGCGTGATTAATCAAGATAAAAGCCAAAAAGAAATTACCACGTTGATTAGCCATCGCCTAATCTCCATGAATATGAGTGATAATCGAGGGTTTGAGGCGGACGAAATTGATATTCAACTCAGTGACCATGACGGGCAATTAGTTTTCCCTCGTCGTGGGGCTCAACTTGAAGTCGCAATTGGTTGGCAAGGGGAACAATTAATTCCTAAAGGTAAATTTACCGTGGACGAACTACAATATAGCGGCAGTCCAGATAGCCTTACCATTCGTGCAAGAAGTGCTGATCTACGAGGGTCACTAAGCGATAAAAAAGAACGTTCTTTTGACAATATTACCTTTGAGAAACTTATCTCTCAAATTGCCCAAGAAAATGCCCTTGAACCCGCTTGTGCGGATTTTTTCAAAGAGAAAATCATACCGCACTTAGACCAAACCAATGAAAGCGATATTAATTTATTAACTCGCTTGGCAGAAAATCATGATGCTATTGCAACGGTCAAAAACGGAAAATTGCTATTTATGCCCGTGGGATTGGGACTGAGTGTGAGCGGTAAAGCCTTGCCGATAATGGAGATAACAAGACAGTTAGGCGATAGTTTTAATTTCTCGCTAACAGAAAACGATAATTATACGGCAGTGCGTGCCTATTGGCATAATATGGACACAGGTAAAAAAGGCGAAGTGATTGTTGATGAAAATACGAAAATTGAACGCCGCACAAGGACGACAAAAAGAAAAGAGAAAAAAGACGGTACAGTGACAGGACAACAGCAAACAAAGAAAAAATACAACAATATTGTACAAACTGCACCAGTAGAAAGCGACAGTAATAAAATGAAAACCTTACGCCATACCTATAAAACAGAGGCTTATGCACTCAATGCAGCTAAAGCGGCTTTTGACCGCATGAAAAGAGGCGTGGCAACCTTTTCTTTAAATTTAGCCCATGGCAATGCGGAACTTATGCCAGAATTGCGAGTAAGACTAATCGGGTTTAAAGATCAGATTGATAGTAGCGACTGGATAATTAGCAAAGTCACACATAGCCTAACGGCAAGTGGATTTACGACGGCGGTTGAGTGTGAGTTGAAGTTGGAAAGTGACACAGAATAAAAAATCCGCACTAGGCGGACTTGTTATGAAGATATTTGATTAGGTGATATACCCTAAGATGTAGTTTTATCAATTTATATAATGAATAAAACACCATACAAGAATTTAGAAAAAACAGCGAATATTTTATAAGTTTGTTTGGTGAAATCGCAATAATGATATCAGTGAATAATGCACTGCACGATATTAAAAGTAGCGTAGTAAAGAACCATTTACTAAATAAAGAGTAGGTTGCGAATAATGATTTTTGCATAATTACCCCCTTATTGTGACCCCATCCCAAATTCTGTGTAAACACCCATTTCAACTTAACGGTGCTCGTCTAGGCGAGCACCAAAATCAATCATAAATCGATTCATCGCCAGTTTCCAGTTTTGAATCGGCATTGTCCATTTTTTTGAGGCATCTTTCATCGCAAGCCAAATTACTTTGAACACCGAATCATCCGTTGGAAACACATTGCGTTTTTTAATTACACGACGAATCACACTATTAAGCGATTCCACTGCATTC
>NZ_MUXZ01000023.1:2758-4304 GCF_002015075.1 Canicola haemoglobinophilus | reverse complement strand
AAAATCTTTTTAGTGGTTTAACTGGCGATATTTTGTTCTTAATTGGTTAGTTTGCTTATGTTTTATACAGGGTTGAAATATGCTATAATGTAGCAAATAACAAAGGAATGAGACTATCGAAATGCTTTATATTCCACCGACAAACCCTGATTACTACATCAGCAGTATTGTAGCACTAAATGTTATCAGCCCTGAAAATACAGGCGATTGGCATAGTGCAGCCGCATTAAGTGCGAATGCTTATCCGCTGGATTTCTATCTTTATGGCGAAAATCAGCCAAAGAATACTCATCACTTGTTAGGGCAGCAGGGTATTATTGACGGTACGCAACGACTTAATGAGATGGGTTATTACCCTGAACATACGCCTGTTTGGATAGCAGACCACCCACGAGCTTGTGTCGATTATCTCTATTATGCAGTATTAAAAACAGGCTCAATTGGGCGTGTTATCCTTGATGATTGGTTTCCAAGTGATGAGGACAAGAAATTAGTTTACACCCTCATTAGCTCGCTAGAGCCTAATTTAACGGAAAGTGAAAAGGAGAACTTACAATTATGGAAAAGCAAGAATCCAATAATATAATGCTGAGCGAACGTGATAAACAACATGAATGTTTGATGCGTGGCGTATTGTCTCAATTAGTAGAAACACCGCTTGTGTTGAAAGGTGGAACAGCCCTTTATTTGGGTTATGGACTAAATCGCTTTTCCGAAGATTTAGATTTCGATTCAGATAAAAAACTCAACCTCATTAGTAAAATTAAAAGTGCTGCACCACATGGCATTATTATTGATGAGATTAATGTGAAAAAAGATACTGATACAGTCAGCCGCTATATGGTGAATTATCACATTCGAGATACGGGGCATAAGGACTCTCTCAAAATCGAAATTTCTTATCGAAATCCACCACCAGAAGAGCAAGTTTCAATAAAAAATGGTATTCGAGTTGCTTCTATTGAACGTATTACTGACAACAAATTGAATGCCGCTTTTGATGGAGATAATACACGAACAAAAGGGCGTGATTTATTTGATTTGCACTTTATTGCTAAAAATTATGGATGCATTTTGTGATCATCAATATTAGAGCGGTTAAAGACATTTGCACAAGATCCTGACAAATTAGTCAGTGCCTATAGTGAAGATATACAAGCCGATCCACTCTTAAACAAAATTATGGATGTAGAAACGGTTTCCCTTGAACTCAATGAATTATCCAAAGACTTATATAGTTCAATATTGTTGCAAGAAATTTCTACTGAGCAGATGATGAAATCTATCTTTCAGCCTTTTCCAGATGATCTATTGAATAGAAGGACTGAGAATAAACCTGAGAATGAGATAAGAGTTAATCCAATCAAGATGAGAATTAGATAAAAAATAGCGAGCTAGATGCTCGCTATTGATTAATCACAAAATGTTTCCATTAGGTAGAGAAAGAATATATTTCTCCATAAAATCCCAATGTATATTACCTGTACTATCGCAAGGTAAATATAATTGTGTATTTTTAAATCTAGTGCTGACCCCATCCCAAATT
>NZ_MUXZ01000023.1:0-2658 GCF_002015075.1 Canicola haemoglobinophilus | reverse complement strand
AAATCAATCATAAATCGATTCATCGCCAGTTTCCAGTTTTGAATCGGCATTGTCCATTTTTTTATCTCTTTTAACCGCCACTGAATTATTTTAACCGAATGTTTCTCTTTCAAAACCTGTTTCTCAACAATCCCTTTCTCTTGTAATCGTCTTAATGCGTGTGAAAAGGCAGTTACAATTGAGTGATGTTGCGATTTATGTTCGATTTTCCCTTCAATTTCAAAAGCCTTAAACATTATCTCTTTCGCTGACATCCATTGGTTTGGGTAACGTTTAAACACTTTTGCAATATAATCGCTAGGGTGATAAGCGTATATTGAAATCACATTTCCATCACCAATAGATTTAGCTTTCCTCTTTCTTTCCTTTTTGATAGGACTTGAAAATGGGTCACTCTGTAATGCCACTAAGGCTTGTTGTAGAGTTACTTGATGCTCTTTCGCCTTTTCAATACATTGCTCAAAGTGCGAAATTTGTTGCGTAAGTTCAGCGATTTTCTGCCGAATAAGGGTTTCCCCACTCATTTTTGCCATAAATAAAAATCCTTGTGATGTAAAAATAACCACAAGGATTTTAGTTAAATTGAGTTAATTGGTCTTTGTGCAACTGCTACATAATACCGAAAAAATCAGCTTTTGGAAGTATGCAATTCATATTGCCAGTCACCGGTTCAATGATAATGCATGTAATTTGATCAGGATATTTACAGATTGAAGATTGTTATATTCACAGGTTAAGGAGCTTTTTGCAAAATTTTCAGGAATTCCTGGAGAACTTGGTTGGTACGTTGGTACTAAAACTTAGCCCATTTTCAGCCATTTTTAGCACCGCACTTAAGATGGAAGACTGATTATGTCCTAAAAGCATAGTTCCCCAATATCCTACATAATCAATGTATTGTTTCCCTTCTGTATCTAAGATATATGCTCCTTTGGCTTTTTCTATAAATATTGGTGTTCTGCCAGCGCTCTAACTGGTGAATTTACTCTACCAGGAATAACTTGTTGAGCTCGAGAAAAAATGTAGCTGAAGTCGTCATTATTTATCCTTGATTATGCTACTGAGAATTTGTTTGCTATTTTACTGTAAAAGTATATAAGTTTATAAAAATATTTATGTTACATTTTTCTTTATGGTATGCTTTGTCCATTCGAATCTAGTAAGTATTTTGTATGGTATTAAGTTTTTCTCTCACTTTTTTAGGTGCGCTTTTGACATTATTGATTATGCGCCCCATCGCACAAAAAATTGGATTAGTTGATAAGCCAAATTATCGTAAACGTCATCAGGGAGCAATTCCTTTAATTGGTGGGATTTCCTTATTTGTAGGTAACCTTTGCTTTTATTTACTGGAGTGGGATCAGCTTCGTTTACCTGGATTATATTTATTCAGTATTTTTATTTTATTAGCTATTGGAATATTGGACGACCGATTCGATATTAGTCCTTTTTTGAGAGCGGGGATCCAAGCTTTTTTAGCTATTTTAATGATAGATATGGGAGATATCTATCTTGATCATTTAGGTCAAATCCTCGGCCCTTTTCAGTTAACTTTAGGATCTATCGGATTGATGATAACTGTATTTGCTACAATCGCGGTTATCAATGCATTCAATATGATTGATGGTATTGATGGTTTACTTGGTGGATTATCTAGTGTTGCTTTTATAGCTATAGGAATTTTATTAATTATTGATAACCAACTGGATTTAGCTTATTGGAGTTTTGCCCTAATTTTTGCTATTGCACCTTATTTTATGATGAATTTAGGTATTCCTTTGGGAAACAAATTTAAAGTTTTTATGGGCGATGCAGGTAGTACACTAATCGGATTTACTATTCTGTGGTTATTGTTATTAAGCACTCAAGGCAAAGGTCATCCTATGAACCCAATAACTGCTCTTTGGATAATTGCCATTCCTGTCATCGATATGATTGCTATTATTTATCGTCGTTTACGCAAAGGGAAAAGTCCTTTTAGACCGGATAGATTACACATTCATCATTTAATGATGAGAGCTGGATTAAGTTCGAGACAAGCTTTTTTATTGATTACGCTAATTGCGGCTTTATGTGCAATGTTCGGGATTTTAGGAGAGCTATACTATATTAATGAATGGGTAATGTTTATTTTATTTATTCTTTTATTTTTTATCTATTCATTTTCTATTGCCAGAGCATGGCGTATTACTCGCTGGATTAGAAGAATTAAAAGAAGATCTCGAAAAATAAAACAAAAAATATAAAAAACAACCTAAATTTCATTAAAAAAACGTCAATTTGAATAAAAAACTATCTAATAATAAAAAAATAAAAAAAAATACTAGACAAGCAATTGTGAAACTCTTAATATACGCCCCGCAACGATGCGATGAGCGCTCGTAGCTCAGTTGGATAGAGCGTTGGTCTCCGGAGCCAAAGGTCGCAGGTTCAAATCCTGTCGAGTGCGCCAGGCGACGTTATCCAGTATATGGTGGCTATAGCTCAGTTGGTAGAGCCCCGGATTGTGATTCCGGTTGTCGTGGGTTCAAGTCCCATTAGCCA
The DNA here is from genome assembly GCF_002015075.1 of Canicola haemoglobinophilus. Lineage (GTDB taxonomy): Bacteria > Pseudomonadota > Gammaproteobacteria > Enterobacterales > Pasteurellaceae > Canicola > Canicola haemoglobinophilus. The sequence continues at coordinate 114 of NZ_MUXZ01000023.1, read as the reverse complement.
CCCCAAATTAAGTCGGCGAGTAGCGCAGCTTGGTAGCGCAACTGGTTTGGGACCAGTGGGTCGTAGGTTCAAATCCTATCTCGCCGACCATTATTTTTTTTGTTCTTTAACAAC
>NZ_MUXZ01000022.1 GCF_002015075.1 Canicola haemoglobinophilus | reverse complement strand
TTAGGAAGGGGGCTTTTTTTAACCGCACTTTAATATGGGGCATTTGTTAGAAATGAGCTATTTAAGCAAGGTATGAATGGGAAATAAATACGATAAAATCACACCGCACTTTAAACAAAAAAAGCGATGGCTAAACCATCGCTTGTAATCAAAATTGAGGTTAAAAAATAAGATTTATGGATAAACAGGAAGACGTTTACAAATTGCTAATACTTTTTCTTTCACATCAGCAATAACTTGTTCATGGTTATCTTTATTCATGCTATCTAAAATATCGCACATCCAACCAGCTAACTCTACAACATCTTCTTCTTTAAAACCACGGCGAGTAACAGAAGGCGTACCCACACGAATACCAGAGGTAATAAATGGTTTTTGTGGATCATTTGGTACCGCATTTTTATTAACCGTAATATTTGCACGGCCTAATGCTGCATCTGCTGCTTTACCTGTTAAACCATGGCTAACTAAGTCAACTAAGAATAAATGGTTTTCTGTGCCATTAGATACAACGTTATATCCACGTTGTTTAAAGACTTCCACCATTGCTTTCGCATTTTTCAATACTTGCGCTTGATATGCTTTAAATTCTGGTTCTAAAGCTTCTTTAAAACAAACCGCTTTCGCTGCAATCACATGAACTAATGGACCACCTTGTCCAGCTGGGAATACCGCACTATTTAATTTTTTGTACAATTCTTCATCGCCATTAGCAAGGATTAAACCACCACGAGGACCTGCTAAGGTTTTGTGTGTTGTTGTGGTTACTACATGTGCATGTGGCATTGGGCTTGGATAAACACCTGCAGCAATTAGACCAGCAACGTGCGCCATATCAACGAATAAATATGCACCCACTTCATCAGCGATTTCACGCATTTTTGCCCAGTCAACCACTTGAGAATAAGCCGAAAATCCACCTACGATCATTTTTGGTTTCACTTCATGCGCTTGTTTGCGTAACGCATCATAGTCAATTAAGCCTTCTGATGTAATACCATATTGTTCTGCTTTATAAATTTTGCCAGAGAAACTCACTGATGCACCATGAGTTAAATGGCCACCATGTGCTAGGCTCATACCTAAAATCGTATCGCCTGGATTTAATAATGCCATGTAAACAGCCGCATTTGCTTGCGAGCCTGAGTGCGGTTGTACGTTCGCATAATCTGCACCAAATAATTCTTTTGCACGATCAATTGCTAATTGCTCTACGATGTCCGTATATTCACAACCACCATAATAGCGTTTGCCTGGATAACCTTCTGCATATTTATTGGTAAACTGAGATCCCTGAGCTTCCATTACTCGTGGACTAGCATAGTTTTCTGATGCAATTAATTCGATATGCTCTTCTTGACGACGATTTTCATCTTGAATGGCTTGCCATAAGATTGGATCGTAATCGGCAATATTCATACTTCTTTTTAACATTGTGTTTTCCTCTTTTGCTAATTATAAAGTGGTAACTAGTTTACCTGTTTCGACTTAAAATTTTAATAAAAATTTAATTCCAATTTTTCATCAGACTTATGAAAACTTTTCATTAATAAGCGCCGTCATGAAAAATAAAAAGTTAATTCAGCTTTTTACGGACGCCAACGTGTCGTCCCTACTATTGCTTTTCTCTTTGTACTGCTCGATAGCCAATATCTCGGCGATAGAAACGACCTTTCCATTGGATTTTTTCAGCTAATGATAGAGCTTGTTGCTGAGCTGCAAAAACCGTATCACCTAAAGCAGTTACACAAAGCACACGACCGCCATTGGTTAAAAGTTTTCCCTCTTTCTGTTCGACACCAGCTAAAAAAACTTTTTGATTTGCTACCGCACTTACAGGCAAACCTTGAATTTCATCGCCTTTGCGATAATCCGCTGGATAGCCTTCGGCTGCTAGTACGATACCAAGTGCGGCTTGCTCAGACCATTGTGATTGCACTTGATCTAATTTTCCATCACAAGCGGCTAAACAAAGCTCAACTAAATCTGACTGTAAACGCATCATAATTGGCTGAGTTTCGGGATCACCAAAGCGGCAGTTAAATTCAATCACTTTAGGCTGCCCATTTTTATCAATCATTAAACCAGCATATAAAAAGCCTGTATAAACATTGCCTTCAGCTGCCATGCCATTTACCGTTGGATAAATAACCTGTTGCATAATGCGATCATGAATTTCAGCAGTGACTACAGGTGCTGGCGAATAAGCCCCCATTCCGCCTGTATTCAAGCCTGTATCATTTTCGCCCACTCGTTTATGATCCTGTGAAGTCGCCATTGGCTCGACATTTTTACCGTCCACCATCACAATAAAACTGGCTTCTTCGCCTTCTAAAAATTCTTCAATTACCACTCTACTTCCAGCATCACCGAAAGCATTACCAGAAAGCATATCTTTAATCGCCGTTTCAGCTTCCTCTAAGGTCATCGCAACAATTACGCCCTTACCAGCGGCTAAGCCATCAGCTTTAACCACAATAGGTGCACCTTTTTCACGCACATAAGCCAGTGCTTGTTCTACATCGGTAAAGTTTTGATATTCCGCAGTAGGAATTTGATGACGAGCAAGGAAATCTTTGGTAAAAGCCTTGGAGCCTTCCAGCTGTGCCGCCGCTTGCGTTGGTCCAAAAATTTTCAAACCAGCAGCTCGGAAAGCATCAACTACGCCAATCACTAAAGGTGCTTCAGGGCCGACAATGGTCAAACCAATTTGCTTGTCTTGTGCAAATTTAACTAATCCATCAATATCAGTCGCTGAAATTGCGACATTTTCTACCGCACTTTTGCCACCCGTTTCCATTGCTGTTCCAGCGTTACCCGGTGCTACAAAAACTTTACTTGCTAACGGCGATTGAGCCACTTTCCAAGCCAAAGCATGCTCACGCCCACCATTTCCGATAATTAAAATATTCATTCGTTTTCCTTTAAAATTCTTTCTTTGATTTTCTTATTCGACATCATGCAATAACGCAATGCATTAGATTAACTAGGTAGGGACGCCACGCTGGCGTCCGTAAACTATTTAGTAAAAAGTTAAATAATCACATTCAATTTTTTAACGGACGCCAGCATGGCGTCCCTACAGTCATTCCTATTGTGCATCAGCTATATCATAATGGACTTCTAGATTAAAAATTAATGACGGAAATGGCGCATTTTTGTTAATACCATGACCATATTATGTTCATTAGCGGCATCGATCACTTCTTGATCACGCATTGAGCCACCTGGATGAATGACACATTCAATCCCGACTTTAGCCGCTGCATCAATACCATCACGGAATGGGAAGAAAGCATCAGATGCCATTACACAACCTTTGACTTCTAAGCCTTCGTCTTGCGCTTTAATCCCCGCAATTTTTGCTGAGTAAACACGGCTCATTTGCCCTGCCCCAATACCAATGGTTTGATTATTTTTGGCATAAACAATAGCATTAGATTTTACAAATTTTGCCACTTTCCAGCAGAATAAAAGATCTTCTAACTCTTGTTTTGTTGGTTGACGTTTGCTCACGACTTCAAGATCATCTAAACCAACCATAGATAAATCCGCTTCTTGTACCAATAAGCCACCATTGACACGTTTAAAATCTAAACGTTGTTGTGAGCTTTCCCAATATCCACATTCTAATAAACGAACATTTTTCTTACTTTTAACAGCTTCTTGTGCCGCAGGGCTTACTTTTGGTGCAATGATGACTTCAACAAATTGACGATCAATAATTTCTTTTGCGGTTTTTTCATCTAATTCACGGTTAAAGGCAATAATACCGCCGAAAGCTGAAGTTGGATCCGTTTGATACGCACAGTTATAAGCTTCCAAAATATCTTCTCCAAGCGCAACGCCACAAGGATTGGCATGTTTGACAATAACACAAGCTGGCTCAGCAAAAGATTTCACACATTCAAGTGCGGCATCAGTATCGGCAATATTATTGTAAGAAAGTGCTTTACCTTGTAATTGTTTAGCCGTTGATACGCTCGCCTCTTTGACCTCATTCTCCATATAAAAAGCCGCTTTTTGATGACCATTTTCGCCATAACGCATTGATTGCTTACGCACAAAATTAAGATTTAAAGTTCGTGGAAATTGACCGCACTTCGCATCGGTATCTTCTTCCTCAGCAGTAAAATAAGGTTTTACCATTTGCCCAAAATAGTTAGCGATCATGCTGTCATACTGAGCGGTATGTTCAAATGCCTTAATCGCCAAATCAAATCTGGTTTCTAAAGTTAAACCATTTTGGTTTTGATCCATTTCAGCCAAAATGGCATTAAAGTCTGCATTATTTACCACGATAGCGACATCTTTATGATTTTTTGCCGCAGAACGTACCATTGTTGGTCCGCCAATATCAATATTTTCTACCGCATCTTCAAGGCTACAATCAGGTTTAGCCACTGTTGCCGCAAAAGGATATAAATTCACAACAACCATATCAATAGCATCAATTTGATGCTGTGCCATCACTTCATCATCTGTACCACGACGGCCTAAAATTCCACCATGAATTTTAGGATGCAAGGTTTTAACTCGCCCATCCATCATTTCAGGAAAACCCGTGTAATCTGACACCTCAGTTACAGGTAAACCACTTTCAGCAAGCAATTTTGCCGTGCCTCCTGTTGATAATAATTTCACTCCTCTCTTAGCTAAACCTTGTGCAAATTCAACAATTCCTGATTTATCTGAAACGCTGAGTAATGCTTGACGGATAGGACGATTTAATTGCATTGAAAATTTCCTTTAATTGAACCAATAAAAAAACGCCGGCATTATAACGCAAACGTTTGCTTTTGTGTAAATAAAAAATAAAAAAAGCCCGCATAAAGCAGGCAAAAGGGAGTATGAATAAAATATTAAAATAATTATTTTTTCGCTAATTTGTTATCTAATGCAAAGGCGCCAGCACCATGCACAAAGAAGAACAAGAAAACTAAAGAATATAATGCAGCAAGTTCACCGCCGTTCAAAATTGGTAATAATACATTCGCAGCAGAAGCGTGAACATAGAAATAAGCGACTGCCATTTGACCTGAAAGGATAAACGCCACAGGACGAGTGAATAGACCTAATATTAGCAATACCCCACCAATAATTTCAATGACGCCACCAATACCAAATAATGAGAATAAAGGTTGCTGACCAAAAACAGCTGGCATGCCGAAAACTTTATCTGTTCCATGTAATAAGAACATATAAGCTGCAACGATTCGTAATAAAGCTAAAACATAAGGGTTATATTTGTTTAATGAGTTCATAAAAATTCCTATATAAAATAATTAAAAAGAAATGTGTTAATTCACGCGGCGCATAATAGCGAAGCAGAGATCAGTAAACAATACTGAAATAAGAAAAGAACTTTTTCTTTTTAGTTAATAATAAACAGGTTATTGGATAAATTATGAACTTTTATATTGATATCAACCTTCAATTAAAAAATCAAAAAGAGCGGTTAAATTTTTACAAATTTAACCGCTCAAATAAACAAATAGTAATATAGAACTACTCAATTAAACTCTGCCAAATACCCATAGTTTCAGGTTGAATAACACCTTTTTCTACCCCCATTTTTAAGGCAAATTGTTGTAAGTTTTTGGCTAAGGTCTTTTGACCACAAATATTTAAACTACGAATTAAACGAGATATTTTTTTACTTTCATGCCCAATATTGCGTAACCAATAATTCCGAGCTATTAATTCAGGCTTGGCGTAAATTTGATCACCTTCACGATATAAACAAAAATAATCCAATAAAAAATCTACTGAATGTAAATACTTCTGTTGGATTTCGGCATTCTGGCTGAAATATTGAGCCTCTTGTTCAGTAAATACGGGCACATTGGTATTCCACTTGGAACTCTCCATCACGGGAAATAGCCAAGGAATATAAAAATATCCATCACCTAATATGATTTGCGGTATATTCCACATATCTTGTAATGAATAATTATATGCACCATTACATTTTTCTAAATAGAAGTTGATTACGGGATGATTCATTTGATACCTCGATAAAAATTAAAAACCAATTGTCATTTTCTGTGTGCCATTTTTCAATTCACACTCCTCTTTCAAGGCATCAAGCCAATCGGTCGTAGAATTAAACGGACAAAAATAATGGCGGCGAGCTACCGTAGCAAAATCGCCTAAGGTCAATTTCCTGAGTTGCTTAAGATAAGATAGCTCTTGCTTAGTAGGTATTGATAGCCCTAATTTTTCTACTTGTTGCTGTGCAAGGCTAAAAATTTGCTCTTCTTGCAAATAATCAAAATACAACTTCAAATCGAAACGTCTTAATGCCGCTGGATCAAGCCCATCCATAAGATTTGTGGAAACAACCATTAGCCCTTCAAAATGCTCAATTTGAGTTAACATTTCATTCACTTGGCTATGTTCCCAGCTCCGTTGCCCACTTTCTCTTGCAAATAAAAAAGTATCCACCTCATCTAAGACTAATAACATATTTTCTTCTTTCGCTCTCTCAAAAGCCTGAGCAATTTTTTGCTCAGTTTCCCCTACATATTTACTCAACAAATCAGAACCTTGACAACGCAATAAAGGCATATCCAATTCTTGAGCCAACCATTCAGCCCATGCAGTTTTACCTGTTCCAGGTGGTCCGTAGCAGCAAATACGCCCTCTTTTTGTTTGCGATAAACCTTGAGTAACCTTATATAAATCATGGCGACAGCTCACATAATCCAACGAATAACTCAATTTTTTCTGATTTAACGGCTGTACTTTGCGATGGCCTTGAGCAAGTAAGGTTTGATTAAATACATTTAGCAACTTATGAGAAAAATCAATTTTTTGATCCGCACTTTTTAGTTGTTTCACAACATTAATACCTCGCGTTAATATCGCAGGTGAAAGTGCCTGAACTTGTGAAAAATAACGCACATAATCATCAGAAAGATACTCCTCTGCGATTTCTCGAATTAATTTTTCTTTATATTTGGTTGGTAAATTAGGCATTTCAAAAATCAAATCAAAACGCCGTAAATAAGCAGGATCAATACCTGAAACTGAATTAGAAATCCAAATCATTGGAGTGGTATTATTTTCTAAAAAATTATTGACCCAAGCTTTATTTTGTTGTGCTACTGAACGCTCAAATAAACCGCTTGCAAAAACATCTTCTACTTCATCAAAAATAACAATTGCATCTCGATCTTGTAATAAGGTTTGTGCTAAGTGGCAACGATTTAAACGTCTCTCACCATCAATAATATCGCCGTCCTCATCTTCATAATGTAAGAAATAGCAAGGGACATTCAACGTTTCTGCGAGCAAGGTTGCCAATTCTGTTTTACCCGTGCCTGCTAAACCATAAAGCAAAATATTAGCACCGCACTTTTTGCTCTTTAAACAATCCGCTAAATAATCCAGCAAAGTTTTACGCATATCTGCAATATGTTCAAAATTCGCTAGCGTTAAAGAGGATTTTTTCGCTACTTTAAGTGCCTTTTTCAGCAATAAATCCTCATCTAATTCAAACAGCAAGAAATCATCAAAATCAATGGTATGACCCCAATTAAAATAATCATCCACATCATTATAATTTCCTCTGTTATCCTTCATTACACCATAACTCATTAAATTAGCAGATTTTTTGACCGCATTTATGACTTTACTTTTTGCAATATTCAATAAATCAGCCACTACAGAACAAGCAGTATTCAGATCAACATTACCAAGATAATCTAAGGTATTTTCTAAACTTTTTTCTGCTTGAAGGTGCATCGTAAATTGCAATATTTTGATTTCTTCAGCAGTTAAATCTAAATATTTTTGAATTTTCGCTATATTTTGGTAAGCAACTACAAAATTATCAGGAATATCCAATGGCAAATTTTGGATTTCTGCATAACGTTTTTTGAGGGCTTTATTGATGGCTAGCTTAAATGAAATGCCACTGTCTTTAGCAAAATAAAGAGGGTCATCTTCTTCTGGAAGCCCTAAACTTGCGGCTAAATTATCATCTCTGTAACTAGACTCTCGAATAAATTTATTTATCACATTATGTTCAAGCAATACTTTTAAAATCAGTTTTTCTGTATAAAGCGACACTGTTGGTGGATTTAATTTGATGTCACACATAAAAAATACCCCTATCATCTTTTAATAGAGGTATTTTAAATAGCAAAGCGACAAATCTTGTCGTTTAACTGTTCTTTTCTAAATTTATATTTACTAGATATTCTCTCTTTGCAAATATAAATTAGACAATGACTGGCACATGCAGAATTCCTAATGAGCTCTTTGTTGCCATAGACAAATTAGCAACATGCTTATAAATCCAATCGACAAGTTGAATCCCCTCAATCACTAGAATATTATTGTCCTCTGCTAGCAAAGCTGCAGCTTCAGATAAAATAGCAGTTGTCACTAAACATTTTTTATAATTCATCTCGACTTCATCATCTGAACATTGATATTCAAGTAATTGTTTAACTCCTCGACTATCAGTTTCTCCTTCATGTAACTTCGCTTGAATAAATAAATTATTTGAGAAAATATCTCTACCATAAGCTTTAATATCTATATCGGAAATATCTGATGACTGATTTTTAGCTTTTCGAATAGCTGTATATCCCTCTAACTTTAATAGTTCAATAATTAACATTTCAAATTTATCTGGCGATAAATAACTTTTACCAGATACTATTTTCTGGAGTAAATCCTTTTTAAATCGTTCTTCTAGTTTTTCTTCTTCTCTAATTAGATAAGTATCATAAGTATAAACATCACCATTGCTAATATCATTAATCAAATTTTGAATCTCAGCTTCAAATTCTTTTAGGTTACATATACTCCCTCGGAATTTTAAATAACGCTGAAAATTATCTGTTAGCTTAGCTCTTGGTACCTTAATTAATTTATCTGTGTTTTTATCTCTAAAAAAAGAAACTGAAACTAAATTTGTTGCTTTATATCCAAAACTAACATCAAAGTTTTTCTTACCTTCCACAATACCAATAGCAACAGATTTAACGAGAGGAATAACAACAATATCTCCCGCTTTTAAACTAAAAAAATACTTAATCTTATTTTTAGATTTCCCAATTCCATTGGGATATTGTTCTTTGATCCTATGTAATAAATCTCTAATATTTTGGAATTGAGAGAAATCAACCTTACCCCAGCCCAAACCAACATAACCTTTTTTAATTACTTTTTCATCAGTTCTGACTAAATAAATATTCGCCATTCGCCCTCCAATTAGCTTTAAATAATATTAGAAACTATTTTAAATATTTATATGGCATTATAAGTCGTATAAGTCTAAGCCCCAATTTTTTCTATATCCCAAATCTCATCGCCAAATTTTGCTAGCCACCAATTTAGCATTTCCGTGTCCACTAAAGTGGCTTGAAATCTGTAATGTTTATCGTCTTCTTCAAGAGTTATCTGATCTTTAGATAAAGGCGTTTCGGTTAAATGAAAGCCAGCCCATTTTGCAATGGAAAAAGTTAATTTAATTTTTTTGCCATCGCCAAAGCCAAAATGACCTTCTGAAATATATTCCTTAAGATTAAAAGTTTGAGGGCGTTCAAAACTCATTGTGGATATTTCGGCAGATAAAATTCGATGTAAGGCTAAATGGAGAATAGATCCATTTTCATATTGCACCACGAGATAACTACTGGCACCTTGTTGTGCTAGTGCTAATGGCATGACCCTAGCTGAATGTTCTTTTCCTTTCTGATTACGATAAGCAATGCTTAACCATTTATTTCTATATAAAGCTAAGCTCACAGATTTAAAAATTTCAGGGGCAATTTCTGCGGGTATTAAAGGTTGGCTAGTAGGAACAATGCAAGTTTTTTCTAGCCATTGATGTCCTTCAGTATATTTATTATCGTAAATTAAATTCCGTTCTGCTTGTACAAAAAAGGGCTCCATAATGGACATAATATTACTTGGTAACAAAGCGCTTAAATGGTTTTTGGCAAGCATTAAGACTAGAGATTGCTGCTCATTAAGCATAGGTAAACTTAAACCACAACTTTGTTCTTTCCATTTATATCCTGCGGGCTTATTGCCATCACAATCTAAATGTTGCTCAAATTGCTCGCATAATGTTGCTAAATGACGTTGAATAGAACGTAAATCTCGCTTGTAGCCTGCCTCTTGCAAGCGTTCTTGTAACTCTTTGCTACTTATGCGCTTATTTTTAGGAATTAGACTTAATAACTTCAGTTGAAACTGCAAAGTGCTGTATTTATCTTCTTTCATATCCATTTACTCCACTTCATCTTTCATTTCAATTTGCTCAATTTTATCGCTAAAAACTAAAGTACCTTGACATTTTTTGCAAAAATACACCGCACTTTTCTGTTGAATTTTATTATGACGGCGGATTGATAGCTGATGGGTTTGGCATTGACATTGATAAAGAAAAGTTTTGCCTCTGACATTGCTCACATCAAATTGGTGACAAGTATCCGCTGGTAGCTGGAAAATCTTATTCATTACCGCTTGCCATTCTGCACCATGAGGTTTTACTCGCCCGAATTGTTGGTACACAATTAAATGGGCTAGTTCATGAGGAACCACTTGCTGAATAAATTGTTGTGGATTTTCCAATAATAAAGTGCGGTTTAATTTTATGCTGTTTTGTTGCAAATAGGCGACACCTGCTTTTAATCCTCGGGCATCATAGCTAAGGGTTGGCATGGGAAAATCACGTTGAAAATAGAGCTCAGCCATTTTCAAGCAATCTCTTAAACGCCTTTGGATTTGCATTTTGAGCTGACGAAAGTCGGCGGAATTTGGTTCAGTTTGAGGCATAAGAAGCGTAAAGTGCGGTTGAATTATGAAGTGATTGTAGGGACGCCACGCTGGCGTCCGATAATATATAAAAGGACGCCAATTGGGCGTCCATTTTAGATTATTTCAAACCTGCGGTAGCACGCAACTCTTCTGCACGATCCACTTTTTCCCAAGGGAACTGCTCACGTCCAAAATGTCCGTAAGCAGCGGTTTGACGATAAATAGGTTGGATTAGATCTAACATTTTGATCAAACCATAAGGGCGTAAATCAAAGAACTCACGCACTAATGCCACCAATAATTCATTGGCAACTTTGCCAGTACCAAAAGTTTCCACCATAATTGAGGTTGGTTCAGCTACACCGATTGCATAAGAAAGTTGGATTTCACAACGATCTGCTAATCCTGCAGCCACAATATTTTTCGCCACATAACGAGCCGCATAAGCAGCGGAACGATCCACTTTCGATGGATCTTTTCCAGAGAATGCACCACCACCATGACGAGCTGCACCACCGTAAGTATCTACAATGATTTTACGTCCAGTTAAACCACAATCGCCCATTGGACCACCAATCACAAAGCGACCTGTTGGATTGATAAAATACTTAGTGTCTTTGGATAACCATTCCGCTGGTAAAATTGGCTTGATGATTTCTTCCATTACGCCTTCGTGAACAGTTTTTTGATCAACTCTATCGCAATGTTGAGTAGAAAGTACAACAGCATCTACGCCAACGATTTTGTTATTTTCATATTTTAGGGTCACTTGGCTTTTCGCATCAGGACGTAACCAATCCAACGTGCCATTTTTACGCACTTGAGCTTGACGTTCCATTAAACGATGAGCGTAGGTAATCGCAGCTGGCATTAAAACTTCCGTTTCATTTGTGGCATAACCAAACATAATGCCTTGGTCACCCGCACCTTGATCCAATGGACTTTCACGATCCACACCTTGATTAATATCAGAAGATTGTTTACCAATAGCATTTAATACCGCACAAGAATGACCATCAAAGCCCATCTCTGAATGTTTATAACCAATATCGCAAATCACTTGACGAGTTAAGTTCTCAATATCTACCCAAGCGGAAGTGGTAATTTCTCCCCCCACTAAAGCCATACCTGTTTTTACATAGGTTTCACAAGCAACACGAGCTTTTGGATCTTGTTTTAAAATCTCATCAAGTACAGCGTCTGAAATTTGGTCTGCAATTTTATCTGGATGCCCTTCTGATACAGATTCAGAAGTAAATAAATAAGATGACATAGGTTTTCCTTAATATTACAAATTCTTTATATAATTTTCTTTATACAATAGTTTTAGATGTTTTAACGTCTAGACGGCTATAATACGCTTTTTTAACTAAAAGGCAAGTTTTAATTATGTAAAATAACTGTAAATTTATATAGTTAAAAATGAAGTGCTTAATTTAAGTTGTGCAAAAAGGCATATTATGAAACAATCTGCAAATTATTCGGCATTGTGCAGACAATAATATTTTCACTCCAATATTTTTATCTACTCTCAAAAAAGAAAATATTACTTATTACCGCATATATCTATGTCAAAACTAGCAAAAATTAACTATTAATTAAGGTGAAGGATAGTGATCGATTTCGATGGCTACCGTCCGAATGTGGGTATCGTGATCTGTAATTCAAAAAGACAGGTACTTTGGGCGAAAAGATATGGACAAAACTCTTGGCAGTTTCCACAGGGTGGAATAAATGATAACGAAACTGCCGAGCAAGCGATGTATCGCGAATTATATGAAGAAGTGGGCTTAACCCCAAAAGATGTCAAAATCTTATATGTTTCAAAACATTGGCTACGTTATAAATTGCCAAAGCGTTTACTTCGCTATGATAGCCAGCCAATCTGTATCGGGCAAAAACAACGTTGGTTTTTACTACAATTAGTTTCCGATGAAAAAAGCATCAATATGCAACGTACAAAATCGCCAGAATTTGATGGCTGGCGTTGGGTTAGCTTTTGGTATCCTGTAAGACAAGTTGTGGCGTTTAAGAAAGATGTATATCGCAAAGCAATGAAAGAATTTGCTGCATTTTTATTCGATACAAATTTGAATTCTAAAATAGCGATACCAGAAGAAAAAAAAGCTTCTTTATCATCAATTAAAAAAACACATTTTTACAAAAAATATCATAAATATTCTTCAAATAAGTTAGGGGGATAAGATGTTAACCTTTTTTCTCATTTGTCTAGGTGTAGGTGCCTTTGTGGGTTTTCTCGCTGGCTTATTCGGTATTGGTGGGGGACTTATCATTGTCCCAACCCTTGTCTACTTGCTCCCAATGGTAGGCGTTCCAGATAATCTACTTATGTCAACCGCACTTGGAACCTCTTTCGCCACTATTGTCATCACAAGTTTTTCTTCCGCACAACGCCATTACAAACTGGGCAATGTGGTTTGGGATGCGGTTAAAATTCTCATACCAGTGCTCATGTTATCTACCTTTATTTCAACGGGTATTGTAAGCCAATTAGATAAAAGTTTATCCAGCAAACTCTTTGCGATTTTAGTCGTTTACATGGCGATAAAAATGGTTATCTCGATTAAACCTCAAACCCAAAATAACAAAACACTCACACCACTATCATCTGCCATTGGTGGTGTTTTAATTGGTATTGCTTCAAGTATTGCGGGTATTGGCGGTGGCGGATTTATCGTGCCATTTTTAAATTCCCGTGGTGTTGATATGAAAAAAGCCATTGGCTCCTCTGCTGTTTGTGGCATGTTGTTAGGGCTGTCGGGTGCAGTTAGTTTTATGCGTAGTGGCTGGAATGTCGCTGAAATGCCAGAATATTCTCTTGGTTATGTTTATTTACCAGCAGTTTTAGGTATCACGCTTACGTCATTTTTTACTTCAAAGCTAGGTGCAACAACCACAACAAAACTCCCAGTACCAACCTTAAAACGCTATTTTGCAATGATGCTTATTGTTATTGCGCTTAATATGATCTTTAAATAAGGAAACTTAATGAATACCACATTTTTTAAAATGCCCTATATTGACCCTGTTATGTTTAGCTTAGGTCCTATCAGTTTACATTGGTATGGCGTGATGTATTTACTCGGCTTTGCCTTTGCTTATTGGCTAGGTACAACGAGAGCCAAAAAATCTAACTGTGTCTGGACAGCAGAACAAGTAGAACAATTATTATATAACGGCTTCTTTGGCGTGATTTTAGGTGGAAGAATTGGTGATGTGTTCTTCTACAACTTTGACAAATTCTTAGATGATCCTATTTATCTATTTCGTATTTGGGAAGGCGGAATGTCTTTCCACGGCGGATTAATAGGAGTTATTCTTGCTATGATTTGGACCTCTCGCCGTCAAGGTCATTGCTTCTGGCAAACCGCTGATTTTGTTGCGCCTTTAATACCTTTTGGTCTAGGTATGGGAAGAATTGGTAACTTCATAAATAGTGAATTATGGGGGCGTGTAACAGATGTACCTTGGGCGCTTATTCCTTATGGTTCAACAACGCCTCGCCATCCTTCTCAATTGTATGAAGCTTTCTTAGAAGGTCTGGTTTTATTAATCATCTTAAATCTCTATGTGCGCAAACCTCGCCCAACAGGCTCTGTGGCTGGTCTATTCTTAATTGGTTATGGGATCTTCCGTTTCCTCGTGGAATATGTGCGAGAAATTGATCACAATGTAAACACAGTAAATGATTTGCTTACTCGTGGACAAGTTCTCTGTTTGCCAATGATTTTCGGTGGATTAGCCATTATGATTTGGGCTTATCTTCGTGCCAATAAAAGAAAAAGTGCGGTTTAAAAAAGGATAATATTTTATGCGTCAATATTTAGATTTATGCCAACGTATTATTGATCAAGGGACTTGGGTAGAAAATGAACGCACAGGAAAACGCTGTTTAACTGTGATTAATGCAGATCTTACTTATGATGTTGCCAACAACCAATTTCCTTTGATTACCACCAGAAAAAGTTATTGGAAAGCGGCGATTGCAGAATTCTTAGGCTATATTCGTGGCTATGATAATGCTGCAGACTTCCGAAAACTAGGCACCAAAACTTGGGATGCCAACGCTAATGAAAATCTTGCATGGCTCAATAACCCAGTGCGTAAAGGCACTGACGATATGGGACGTGTTTATGGTGTACAAGGTCGTAGCTGGCGTAAACCGAATGGCGAAACAGTAGATCAGCTGCGTAAAATCGTGAATAACTTAAGTAAAGGAATTGATGATCGAGGCGAAATTTTAACCTTCTTCAATCCGGGAGAAATTGATTTAGGTTGCTTGCGCCCTTGTATGCATACCCATACCTTCTCTTTATTAGGCGATACACTATATTTAACTAGCTATCAACGCTCTTGCGATGTTCCATTAGGGCTAAATTTCAATCAAATTCAAGTTTTTACCTTTTTGGCATTAATGGCGCAAATTACGGGCAAAAAACCAGGGCAAGCCTACCACAAGATTATTAATGCGCATATTTATGAAGATCAACTTGAATTAATGCGTGATGTTCAACTAAAACGCGAGCCTCTGCCGTTACCAAAATTAGAAATTAATCCTGATATTAAAACACTGGAAGATTTAGAAACTTGGGTAACCATGGACGATTTCAAAGTCATCGGCTATGAATGTCATGAGGCAATTAAATATCCATTCTCTGTTTAATCTAAACAGGAACAAGCTCAAAAGTGCGGTCTGATTTTGATGAGAAAATGATGCGTCATGCCCTATCCCTTGCGGAGAGGGCTGAAACATTAGGGGAAATTCCAGTAGGTGCTGTTTTAGTCGATAAGCTAGGAAATATCCTTGCTGAAGGTTGTAACCTCTCAATCATTCACAATGATCCCACAGCCCATGCTGAAATTATTGCTCTGCGCCAAGCTGGGCAAAAACGACAAAATTACCGCCTACTTGACACAACCCTCTACGTTACTTTGGAACCTTGTACTATGTGTGCTGGCGCTATTTTGCATAGTCGCATTGGGCGCTTAGTTTTCGGTGCTTATGATTATAAAACAGGTGCGGTTGGTTCACGCTTTCATTTTTTTAATGATTACAAAATGAACCATGTGTTAGAAATTACTGGCGGTGTATTACAAGAAGAATGTAGCCAAAAACTCAGCTCATTTTTTCAAAAACGTAGAGATCAGAAGAAAAAAGAAAAATTAGAAAATAAACAATTAGATGCTAATTCATAGCAAGAAAAGAAACAAAAAACGCTCAACATTGAGCGTTTTTCGCTTATTAGGCGTAATAAAAAATTATTTGCTATAACGCTTAAACACTAACGCCGCATTTGTTCCACCAAAACCAAAGCTATTTGACATTACAGTTTGAAGTCCTGCATTTTCTTTTGTTTCAGTCACAATATTCATACCTTCAGCTTGTTCATCTAAAGTTTCAATATTAATACTTGGCGCAATAAAATCATGCTCTAACATCAATAAAGTATAGATTACTTCATGCGCACCTGCCGCACCTAATGAATGTCCAGTCATGGATTTTGTTGAAGAAATAGCAGGTTTTTGATCGCCAAATACATTGAGAATTGCCCCTAACTCTTTTACATCACCAACAGGTGTAGAAGTACCATGCACATTAATATAGTCGATTGGCGTATCTACTGTTGCAAGCGCTTGTTTCATACAACGTTCTGCACCCTCACCGCTTGGCGCAACCATGTCATAACCATCTGATGTAGCGCCATAACCCACAATTTCAGCATAAATTTTTGCACCACGAGCAAGCGCATGTTCTAATTCTTCCACGACCACTACCGCACCACCACCAGCGATAACAAACCCATCACGGTTTGCATCATAAGCACGAGAAGCTTTTTTAGGCGTTGCATTATACTTAGTTGAAACAGCTCCCATCGCATCAAATTCAGCAGCACATTCCCAGCACAACTCCTCTGCACCACCTGCAAAAACAACATCTTGTTTACCCAATTGGATTAACTCTACCGCATGACCAACACAGTGTGCAGAAGTCGCACAAGCGGAACTGATTGAATAATTGACACCACGAATTTTATAAGGTGTAGCTAGACAAGCTGATACGCTTGATGCCATAGTTTTTGTTACTGCATAAGGTCCTATTGCTTTTACGCCTCTCGGTCCACGAGCAACATCACAAGCAATAAGTTGATTACGTGCAGATCCTGTGCCAGCACCGATAACAAGACCTGTACGATCATTAGAAACTTGATCTTCAGTTAAACCAGAATCTTCAATTGCTTCTTTCATTGAAAGATAAGCATAAGCTGCAGCATCGCCCATAAAGCGATAAATTTTGCGATCAATCAAATCTGCTGGATTTAATTTAATAGTTCCTGCCACATGACTGCGCATACCCATTTCAACAAAATCTGGTACAAGCTCAATGCCCGATTTTCCTGCTTTTAAAGACTCCAATACTTCTTGTTTGTTGTTACCAATACTAGAAATAATACCCAAACCTGTGATCACGGCTCTTCTCATAGAAAAATTCCTTTGTGTTAAAGAATAAAATAATTGGTCGCTAACTTACTATGAAATAAAAATATTTCAAGTTTTTCTTTGAATGTTAGACCAGTCAAAATTTTTTCGCTATTATAGTCAACCTCTTGGTTACAATAAAGAATTAACTACACATGTTCACAATTACATCTGCCAAAGTTCATCTTAATCAACAAAACACCCCGGTGTCAGAACAATTCGATGATGTTTATTTTTCAAATCAAAATGGTTTAGCAGAAAGTGAATATATATTTCAACAAGGTAATCAATTATGGAACCGTTGGATTACCTCTCAAGAAAAACACTTTGTCATTGCCGAAACAGGATTCGGAACAGGTTTAAATTTCTTCTCAGTAACCGCACTTTTCCGCCTATTTCGCCAGCAATATCCTACATCGCACCTAAAACGTTTATTTTTTATTTCCTTTGAGAAATACCCCATTCCCAAAATACAACTTCAACAAATTCATCGACTTTATCCACAACTTTCCGAGTTATCACAACAATTACAACATTATTGGTTAGAACCAATCCAAGGTTGTCAACGTTTTCATTTTGCTGAAACAACTTTGGATTTATGGTTTGGTGATATTGCGGATAATTTATCGCAATTGGGCGATTATATGCAAAATCGCATCGATGCTTGGTTTTTAGATGGCTTCTCACCGAGCAAAAATCCACAAATGTGGAACGATGAACTATATCAATGGATGTTTTATTACAGCAAACCACAAGGCACATTTTCAACATATACTGCAGCAAGTGCGGTTCGAAAAGGGTTGCTTCATGCGGGATTTGAAGTATACAAACGCAAAGGTTATGGTAAAAAGCGCGAATGCTTGTGGGGTCTAAAAAATGCAATACAACAACCCAATGCAAAATATCCTTGGTATCTAAATCAAGTAGCCTCTTTATGCACTGAAGATATTGCTATTATTGGAGGTGGAATTGCTTCACTTTTTACCGCACTTTCACTCTTAAAAAGAGGAGCAAAAGTGACGTTGTACTGTGAAGATGAGCAACTAGCACTCAACGCTTCTGGCAATAAGCAAGGTGCATTTTATCCACAACTAAGTGATGACAATAATAGTAATATTCGTTTTTATATCCACGCCTTTTTCTATGGATTACAACGATTGCAATGGGTGATCGAACAAGGTATAGAATTTGAGCATGAATTTTGTGGTGTGGCAATTTGTGCCTATAATCAAAAAAGTGCGGTTAAATTAGCAAAAATTTCTTCTTATCAATGGCCAAACAGTTTATTTCAAAGTTTGCACACAGAACAATTAAGTGAAAAGGTAGGGCTACCTTTAAATTGTACGGGTGGTTTTATTCCGCAAGGGGCATGGCTTGCACCTCGTCAATTTGTGCAAAATACCTTTGCTTATTTACAACAACTCGGGCTAGAGATCAAAACTTCACAAAAAATCACCGCTCTTCACCAACAAAATACTCAATGGATTTTAACGAATGCACAAAATCAAACTTTTCATCATCAAGTCGTGGTTCTTGCTAACGGCTATAAAATAACCAACTTTACACAAACCGAAAAACTACCGCTTTATCCTGTGCGAGGTCAAGTCAGTCAAATTCCAACCAGTGAAAATTTACTGAAACTGAAATCTGTGCTTTGTTATGACGGTTATTTAACACCAGTAGATCAGGCAAAACAAAGTCATTGTATTGGTGCAAGTCATGTGCGTGATAATGCCAACCGAGATTTTAGCCATGAAGAACAATTAGAAAATCAGCAAAAAATTCAACGAAATCTCACCGCACTTTGGACTAAAGATGTGGATACTTCTAATAATCAAGCAAGAGTGGGCGTTCGTTGTGCAGTGCGAGATCGGGTACCAGTTGTTGGAAATGTACCGAATTTTGCACAACAATGCGTAGATTATCAAAATATCTTTAATTTACGCCGCCGTAAACAAGCTATTCCAAATGCAGCACAATGGGATAATTTATATCTTATTGGTGCATTGGGTTCTCGCGGGCTGACATCGGCTGCGTTATTGGGCGAAACCCTTGCATCGCTTATTTATGCTGAGCCACTTCCATTAAGTGAGGATATTCTGCATAATCTCAGCCCAAATCGTAGCTGGATGCGGAAGTTATTAAAAGGTACAACAATTAAATAAAATTTAATCAATTGGAAACTTATATGAATAATCTTGAATTAGAACAAATTATCAATCAAAAACTTAATAGTGCAGCTATCTCCGATTATGCGCCCAACGGTTTACAAGTGGAGGGAAAAGCGCATGTGCAAAAAATCATTACTGGTGTTACCGCAAGCCAAGCGCTAATTGATTATGCGGTGGAGCAAAAAGCAGATGCAATTTTAGTTCATCATGGCTATTTCTGGAAAAGCGAAAATCCTTGTATTCGTGGAATGAAAGGGAAACGCATTAAAACCTTGTTACAAAATGACATCAATATGTATGGCTATCATCTACCTTTAGATACTCACGCAGAATTAGGCAATAATGCACAACTTGCCAAGTTACTCGGGATTGAAAATTTACGTCCGTTAGAAAATAACAACTTTAGTATTCCTGTTTATGGGGATTTAATTGAAGCATTGAGTGGCGAAGCATTTGCTCAACGCATTGAAAAAGTATTAGGTCGTAAGCCGTTATTTTGTGGCGAAAACGCACCGCACTTAATTCGTACTATTGGTATTTGCACAGGTGGCGGACAAGGCTATATTGATTTAGCTGCGGCAAAAGGGCTAGATGCTTTTATTACAGGCGAAGTATCAGAACAAACTATTCATTCTGCACGAGAACAAGGTCTTCATTTTTTTGCGGCGGGTCATCATGCCACAGAGCGTTACGGCATTAAAGCATTAGGCGAATGGCTAGCCAAAGAATATGGATTTGAAGTGGAGTTTAAAGATATTGACAATCCAGCTTAAAGGTCGGAACTCTCAGGCTGTCTTTTGTTTTTTGTCGGATTTTGACTTATACTATGCCGACTTTTTAACTAACTAAATAAAGGGTTTTATTATGGGATTTTTAGCGGGTAAACGCATTTTAATCACAGGTTTAGCAAGCAGCCGTTCAATTGCTTACGGTATTGCTGCTGCAATGAAACGTGAAGGTGCTGAATTAGCCTTCACTTATTTAAACGATAAATTAAAAGCTCGTGTGGAAGAATTTGCGCAAGAGTTTGGTTCTAATATTGTCTTACCTTTAGACGTAGCAACAGATGAAAGCATCAATGAATGTTTTGCACAATTAAAGCAACATTGGGATAAATTTGATGGTTTTGTGCACGCAATTGCTTTTGCTCCGGGCGATCAATTAGACGGCGATTATGTCAATGCAGCAACTCGTGAAGGCTATCGCATAGCACATGATATTAGCGCATACAGCTTTGTTGCTATGGCACAAGCAGCTCGCCCAATGTTAAATCCAAACGCTGGCTTATTAACCTTAACTTATTTAGGTGCTGAACGCGCAATTCCAAACTATAACGTCATGTGTTTGGCAAAAGCCTCTCTTGAAGCGGCAACTCGTGTTATGGCAGCTGATTTAGGTAAAGAGGGTATTCGTGTCAATGCAATTTCAGCAGGTCCAATCCGCACTTTAGCTGCATCAGGCATTAAAAACTTCAAGAAAATGCTAGCAACTTTTGAAAATACAGCACCTTTACGCCGTACCGTAACAATTGAAGACGTAGGTAATTCAGCAGCATTCTTATGCTCAGAATTAGCCTCTGGCGTAACAGGCGAAGTATTGCATGTTGATGCTGGTTTTAGCATTACAGCAATGAGCGAATAATCAACTATTTCATCTTTTTCAGGACGTTCATTTGAACGTCCATTTTCATTTATAGCGTAAAAATATGTTTCAAAATAACCCCCTACTTTCCCAACTCAAACAACAAATTCGTGATAGCAAACCTCATGTAGAAGGTATCGTAAAAGGCTCTGATAAAGCATTCGGTTTCCTTGAATGTGATAAAAAAAGTTACTTTATTCCACCCGCTGCCATGAAAAAAGTCATGCATGGCGATAAAATTAAAGCAGTAATTGAAACTGTTGGCGATAAAGAACAAGCTGAGCCAGAAGAATTAATCGAACCGATGCTCACTCGCTTTATTGCAAAAGTGCGGTTCAATAAAGAGAAGAAATTACAGGTTTTAGTGGATCACCCACAAATTAACCAGCCTATTGGCGCAAATCAAACAAAAGCCGTTAAAGAAGAATTACAAGAAGGCGATTGGGTTGTGGCACAATTAAAAACCCACCCTTTGCGTGATGATCGTTTTTTCTTTGCTCAAATTTCGGAATTTATTTGTCGTGCGGACGATGAATTGGCGCCTTGGTGGGTAACCTTAGCACGCCATGAACAATCTCGTTATCCTGTACAAGGGCAAGAAAGCTATGAGATGTTAGATCAACAAACTCGTGAAGATCTAACCGCACTTCACTTCGTAACTATCGACAGTGAAACCACAAAAGACATGGACGATGCTTTATATATTGAGCCAATCACTGAAAACGATGTGCAAATTGGCTGGCGCTTAGTGGTTGCCATTGCGGATCCAACAGCTTATATCGATATTAATTCACAGATTGAACAAGATGCAAAACAGCGTTGTTTCACCAATTACTTGCCGGGCTTTAATATTCCAATGTTGCCACGAGAATTGTCAGATGATCTTTGCTCACTTTCAGAAAACGATAAACGAGCTGCCTTAGTTTGCTATATTGAAACGGACTTACAAGGTGAAATCAGCGCTAAACCACGCTTTGTTTCAGCTTATGTGATGTCAAAAGCGAAATTAGCCTATGACAAAGTATCTGATTACTTAGAACAAAAAGCAGATAGCTGGCAACCTCAAGATCCTATTACCCAGCAGCAAATTGCATGGCTACATCAATTTACCTTAGCCAGAACCCAATGGCGCCAAATCCATGCGCTGCTATTTAGAGAAAAACCAGATTACTCTTTTGTATTAGCAGAAAATGGCAAAGTACAAGAGATCAAAACAGAATATCGCCGTATTGCTAACCAAATTGTTGAAGAAGCAATGATTATTGCCAATATTTGTGCTGCGCAATATCTTGATGAACAAATTGGTTTCGGGATCTTTAATACTCACAGCGGTTTTGATAAAAAATTCTTGGAAAATGCCCATAATTTCTTATTAGCAAATTTAGCTAATGAGCAAAATCAAGCAGAATTAAGTCAACTCTACTCCGTAGAAAATCTGGCAACCTTAGTTGGTTATTGCAATATGCGTCATGATATTGAGCCCTTTGAAAGTGATTATCTTGAGTTTCGTTTGCGCCGTTTCTTAACCTTTGCAGAATTTAAGGCTGAATTAGCACCGCACTTTGGCTTGGGTTTACAAGGTTATGCCACATGGACATCGCCAATTCGTAAATATTCGGATATGGTAAATCACCGCTTAATTAAAGCTAGCCTAACAACACAGCAATACGAACGCCCACAAGAGAACGTTTTACAACGTTTACAAGAGGCTCGCCGTCAAAACCGTTTAGTTGAACGCGATATTGCGGATTGGCTATATTGCCGTTATTTAGCAGATAAAGTAGAACAAAAACAAATCTTCCAAGCGGAAGTACAAGATGTCATGCGTGGTGGATTGCGAGTGTTATTGTTAGAAAATGGCGCATCTGTTTTTATTCCAGCCTCAACCTTGCACAACAACAAAGAGGAACTTCAAGTCAATGCGGATGAAATTGCTCTTTATATTAAAGGCGAAAGAACATACAAAATTGGCGATATAATCCCTGTTCAACTTATCGAGGTTAAAGAAGATACAAGAAGTATCATTGGTAATATTGCCAACTAATCTCGAATAAAACACACCGCACTTTTAGCTAAAGAAAAAATCCATATTTTCTTCCTTAGCTAGAAAATTTAAGTAATCACATTAAAGAGGAAATCTTTATGGCTAAAATTATAAAAATCGAAAATGGTATGGTTTCTATCGGTATGCCGGATGGTTCAATTAAAGTCATACCAAGAACAGCTTTCAATTTTGAGCCTCATATCAGAGATGAAGTCGATGTGTTTGGTACTGATGATGCCCCTGTTATTTTGAAAACAAATAACATCTATCCTCAAGATGCAAAACCAGTCAATAAAATGGCTTATTGTTTGCTGGCGTTCTTCTTAGGGGGTTTTGGTATTCATAAATTTTATGCAGGAAAAACAGGACTAGGTATTTTATATCTTTTATTCTGTTGGACTTTTATTCCAGGATTTATTGCATTAATTGAATTTGTGATTGGATTAATGAAAACAGCTGATGACAATGGAAATATTATTTTTTAATAGCTTCAAAAGTTGCATCTAAAAAGGGGAAATTTACAATTTCCCCTTTGGTTTATTATTGTCCTAAGCAAAAACTTTAAATCATCTTTCTATTCACTACGCAAAGTTTCATAAATTCGCTCTGCTAAAGATGCTGAAATCCCCGGCACCGACGCTATTTCTTCCAAGCTCGCATTTTTAACCCCTTGCATACCGCCTAGATATTTTAATAAGGCTTGTCTTCGTTTTGCTCCAACACCTTCAATGGTTTCTAGTCCACTTTGGGTAAAGGCTTTTTGCCTTTTTTTGCGATGGCCACTAATGGCGTGGTTATGGCTTTCATCACGAATATGCTGAATAAGATGTAAAGCTAAATCATTAGGATCTAAATTTATTTCTCGCCCTAGTTTGCTTAAAATGAGCGTTTCTTGCCCTGCTCGGCGATCAACACCTTTTGCCACGCCGATTAAGTGCGGTCGATTTTTATCCCATTTTACTTTTAATTCAGCAAACACTTGCAAAGCTCGATTAAGCTGCCCTTTTCCACCATCAATAAAAATTACATCAGGGATTTTTTCAGGCTCTAAATCTCGTTCATAACGTTTTCGCAACGCCATTTCCATCGCTGCATAATCATCTCCGCCGGTAATTCCTTCAATATTAAAACGGCGATAGTCGGATTTTAAAGGTCCTTCTTGATTAAACACTACACAAGAAGCAATAGTTTGCTCCCCCATGGTATGACTAATATCAAAACATTCCATGCGTTTAATTTCAGGCAAAGATAAAAGAGCTTGTAAGGCTTGATAGCGTTCGCTAATTAAACTGCTTTCTTTGAGCTTCACCCTTAAGGCTGCTTTAGCATTCATTTGTGCTAAATGTAAATACTGGCTTTTGTCACCTTTTACATTGTCTTGAATATTCACTTTTCGCCCAGCTTGCTCACTTAATAGCTGTTCTAATTCTGCTTTTACTTCCAACTTATGATCCAACACAATATTGTTTGGAATAGTTCTGCCTTGATGAGCTTGTAAATAAAATTGCCCAACAAAAGTCGCCGTGAGTTCAGCTAAATCCGTATTGGCTGGTACTTTAGGAAAATAACTACGATTGCCCAACACTTTCCCTTGACGAATAAACATCACTTGCACACAAGCCATACCAAGCTGATAAGCGATAGCAATAATATCCATATCATCTAGTCGTTCATTACTGACAAATTGTTTTTCAATCACTGCACGAACAGACTGAATTTGATCTCTAAAACGTGCCGCACTTTCAAAATCTAATTGCTGGCTTGCCTGCTCCATTTTGCCAATCAAATGTTCTAATACTTGTTGATCTTTGCCTTGTAAAAACAATCTTGCATATTCAACCTGAGCTTGATAATCCTGATCTGTCACATATCCGCTCACACAAGGAGCCAGACAACGTCCAATTTGATATTGCAAACAAGGGCGAGAGCGATTTTTATAAACAGAATTTTCACATTGGCGAATAGGAAATAATTTTTGCAACAAAGATAAGGTTTCTCGCACCGCACTTGCATGAGGATAGGGACCGAAATACTCTCCTTGCACTTTTTTAGCACCACGATGTGAAGTAATTCTAGGATGACGTTCTTGCGTTAATAAAACATAAGGATAGGATTTATCATCTCTCAATAGTACGTTATAACGAGGCTGGAAAGCTTTAATATAGTTATGCTCAAGTAGTAATGCTTCTGTTTCTGAAGTAGTTATTGTGGTTTCAATGGAATGAATGTGCGAAACCAAAGCAGAGGTCTTTTTACTACTTAAATTAGTACGAAAATAGCTCGATAAACGCTTTTTCAGATCTTTTGCCTTACCAACATAAATAACCTGCCCTTTTGCATCGAACATGCGATAAACACCAGGCTGGTGCGTTACATTGGCAAGAAAGGTTTTATGGTCAAATATCATGTTAAATCTATAATTGTATAATTTTTATAGAGACGTTATCGCAACCAAAACATATCCATTAATGCTTGTCATCACCTAAAGTCTCCAAATCTTTTATCGATTTCTGATTTAATTTTTCCAAGGATAATAGCTGTGTTCTAGCAAGTTTTCTGAGTTCTATCATTCTTTCTTTTGCCTCAATTCCTTTTTCAATCAAAATAGCATTGTAGCTTTCCATATTTGAAAGAACTAATAATTCATTCAAGCTAGCATAATCTCGCATATTTCCTTTTAAGCCTTTATTTTCATCCTTCCACTGCTTTGCAGTTTTATCAAATAAAGCAACATTAAGCATATCTGTTTCACTTGCATATTTAAAACCTAATTGACTTTCAGTTAGATCTTTTAACAAATATGTTTTAATCGCATTTGTATGAATTTTATAGTTAATCTTAGATATTTGCCGATGCAAATTCCAAGTTAAAGATAATCTTGAAGTCTCATCTTCCTTTAGGCGTTGATAATCCTTAATGATGTAAAGTTCAAACTCTGCTGATATCCAAGCTGCGAATTTAAATGCAATATCTTTATGAGCAAAAGTCCCACCCGCCCTTCCTAGTTTGACGAATAATCCTTTTGCATTCGTAGTTGTAACCCATTTTTGAGGTGATAAGGTAAAAGCATTGCTCCCAGCATCTTTTAAATACCCCTCGAATTCGAGGGGGTTAAATCCGGGATTATTTAATTGCCCCCATATTCCTAAATATTCTATTGTATTATGGTTTCGCATCCAGTTTGCCACAACGACATTGGGTTCTTCCCGATTTTTATATTTGGCAATATCTGTCAGGCTAATATAATCATTCTTAAAATCTTCTGTATAAAGCTGAATAGCAAATCCTTTTGCTTCAATTATCTCTTTTTTTATCTTTGCCAAATTAATTTCCCTTTTATTTCTACAGTCTTATTTAAGTCCCAATCCATTAATATCTATACATGAGCTAAAATCGACCGCACTTTTTCTAAATCTTCTGCCGTATCCACTCCTACCGCTGGCACTTCTTTAGCAAGATCTACATGGATTTTTTCGCCGTACCAAAGTACGCGTAATTGTTCCAAGCTTTCAATTTGTTCCAATGTTGTTGGTTGCCATTGCACATATTGCTTAATAAAACCTGCCCGATAAGCGTAAATACCAATGTGGCGTAAATAATGATCTTGCAGTAATAATTGCTTTTGTTGCTGTGCTGATAAATTGGCAAATTGATCACGATTCCAAGGAATTGCAGCACGAGAAAAATACAACACATTGCCGTTTTTATCTGTCACAGCTTTCACCACATTTGGATTAAATAATTCCTCCGCATCTGCTAATTTAACCGCCAACGTTGCCATATTTACCCCATTATTCGCCAAATTTTGTGCCACTTGGCTGACTATCACAGGCGGAATTAATGGCTCATCCCCTTGAATATTGACAATAATTTCATCATCAGGAATGGCTAATTTTTCTACCACCTCCGCTAAACGCTCTGTGCCTGAATTATGCTGAGAGGAAGTCATACAAACTTCCCCACCAAAGCTATGCACCGCTTGTGCGACATCCTCGTTATCAGTGGCAACAACGACTCTACTAGCACCCGATTGTTGTGCTTTTTCCCAAACATGTTGGATCATGGGTTTACCCGCAATATCAGCTAAAGGCTTGCCCAGTAAACGACTTGAGGCGTAGCGGGCGGGAATGATCACCGTAAATTTCATTGATTTCTCCTTACTGATTTTCTTGTTCAGTATGTGTTGAAGACTGAGATAAACTAATTGCCTGATCAGCAAGTAATACGGGAATACCTTGTTTTATCGGATAAGCAACATGATCAAAATTGCAAATCAGTTGCTCATTTTCGCTGTCATATTTCAAGCGTCCTTGGCAAATTGGACAAGCCACAATTTCTAATAATCTTCCGTTCATTTTTTCTCCTTTATTTTTTGTAAAACTGCTTGCATAAATGGTGCCACATTCTCCCCCTGAATATCCGCCTCAACAGGTACATACCACCAATTTTTCTGTGCAAAAGGACGACATTTAACTGCATCTTTTTCTGTCATAAAGAGCGGTTGATTTTGGGGAAATTTGGCAAAATGCGTTGCGTTAAAATCTTGATGATCTTGAAAACCTTGTGTAGTTTCAAGAGATAAAGCCAAATCTTGTAGCATCTTAAAAAAGCGCTGTGGATAACCAATACCAGCAATAGCATTGAGAGGAATAGATTGAAATTCAGTTAATAATTTACGTTCTCCACTCAGTAAATTAACCGCAAACTTTGGCACTAAGCGCATTAAAGTATTGCTGTAAGCCGTTGACTTGCCATTATTAATGATCAGATCCACTTCTTCTAAACGACTCGGCAATTCTCTTAAAGGACCTGAGGGCATGACAAAACCATTGCCAAAAATTCTTTCGCCATCAATCACAACAATTTCAAAATCACGTTGTAACTTATAATGTTGCAAACCATCATCACTGATAATCAAATCGCAATCGAATTGAGCTAATAAAAGTTCAATTGCTTGCTGTCTATTGGGCGAAATACAAACTGGTGCGCCTGTGCGTTGTGCGATTAATAAGGGCTCATCACCCGAAATAGTTGGATTATCATCTGTTTTAACTAAATAGGGATATTGCTCCGCTCGGCTACCATAGCCACGAGAAATAACACCGCACTTTATGCCTTGCTGCTGAAATTGTTGCACTAACCAAATTGTGACTGGAGTTTTTCCATTTCCACCGACAGACAAATTCCCCACAATCAAAACAGGCACAGAAGGGCGGTAAGATTTCAGCAAATTTAAGCGATACAGCGAACGGCGAATAAAAGAAATAAACCAAAAAGCGAGAGAGAGAGGAAATAATAGCCAAGCAAGCAACTTGGCTATAACGTGATTTTCATACCAAAAGGACATAATAAACCTATTTATTCCGCACTTTTAAAGGCTTTGATCCGTTGTAAATGTTGGGAGATTTTTTTGAATTTATGGGTTTCATTTTCATCCCAGATGATTTCATAGAAAGGCGACAAGGTATCTGCACTACGTTGTACATCTAAAATTTCTTCTTGTTTGGATAGAAATACGAGGCATTTACCTTGATTTTTTACTCGGAAATTTTCCACACATTTGGTAGCAATATCAGCATATTCTTCAGGACGATCAATTTTTCCTTCCATATTTTCTTGTGGAAACAAATTAGGATTAAAAATGGCTTGCTTAATTCCACACAAAAATCCTACTCGTTCCGCCCAGTAACCGCCTAGGCCTACGCCACAAATTAAAGGCTGAGGATCTTTGCTTTCCGACACTAATTTATGTACTTCATTCAACAAAAATTGCATATCATAGCGAGGATGTAATGTGCTGTAATTAATAAAACGCACGTCTTCATCAATAAATTTAAGCTGTAAAATTTTTTCGTGATTACCTGGACTACTGGAATCAAAACCATGTAAGTAAATAATCATAATAACCCCCTAATTATTGTTATATTTTGACTACCTTATTAAAGCAAAAAACGAGCTCTTTTTCTACCGCACTTTCAGCAAAACATCGTTGTTTAAAAGCTTATAGTGCAAGCTGCTTTTCAATATGCACAATCATCTGCAATGCTATATCAATACCGCTCGTTTTTTCGATCATTTCCAATCCTGGACTGGCATTCACTTCTAACACTAATAAACCTTGTTTAGAGCGAATTAAATCAACACCAGCCACATCTAACCCCAACACTTTTGTCGCTTTTAATGCAAGGGCTTTTTCTTGTTCTGTGAGCTGAATTTTTTCGGCGCTACCACCACGATGAAAATTCGCACGAAATTCGCCTTCTTGCCCAATACGTTGCATGGTCGCCACCACTTTGTCGCCAATAACAAAACAACGAATATCTGTCCCTTTTGCTTCCTCAATAAAATCTTGCATCAATAAAGGCACTTCAGCTTGCGTTAAAGTTTCTACAATACTCACCGCACTTTTACGATTTTCTGCCAAAATAACCCCAATGCCTTGTGAGCCACTCAAAGTCTTCAAAATAGTTGGCGTTTCTACTTGCTTAATTGCTTGGTTGGCAGAAAATTCAGCGCCACTCAACACCGAGTTAGGCACTGCAATACCTTGCTCTGCTAATAATTGCAAGCTCAGCCACTTATCTCGTGCTTTCAGAAAAGCAACATCATCATTTAAACAAAAAATATTTTTTGCACGAAAATGTCGTAATACTGCACAGCCCATTTTGGTACTTGCAGACCCAAAACGAGGAATAATTGCATCGTAATCAGGCAATAAATAAGGCTCACTTTCTGTATTGGCTTGATAATACAGCTCAAAGTGCGGTGCATTTTGTGAGAGTTTTAATAGACAACGGTTAGGATCTAAAATATCCATTTGATGCCCATTCTCTTCCGCTGTGGCTTTTAAACGTTGACAGCTATAAAGACGAGGTTCTCGACATAACATTAATAATTTCATAGTAAATCTCTGCGCTATAAAGTGGCAAAAATAAGTTGAATAAAAAATAAGATAGATATAGCAATCTCAGCAAAACCAATTTGTTTTACGGAGAGTTTTTTCTTGGGTAAGAGATAAGCTCGTATTGCTGGTGGAACAAATGCCAACGCAAGATAAATTTGCTGAGTAATAACAAATAAACCAATACAAGCAATATGCCATAAATAAGAAGCGTATAAATATTTAGGATTTTTACGCTCACGCATACAGGATTTGACATATAAAGTCGTACCAACAAAATACAAGGTTGGCAATAATGCCACTAACCAAATTTGCGAGTTAAAAGTAAAGGTAGAAAAATAATAACTTGCCATACCTGCAATAGCGAAAATGATAATTCCAGCGAAATCATTTATTAACGCTCTTTCATTTTTTTGTTTAACAAAGTAAATATTAATAGCAACAAAAGGCAACATGGCTGCAAGAAAATATAAAATATGCCAATTATGCCAAAGTGTAGGCAAGGCAAAAATTAAACTTGCTGTACCATAAATCAACGTCCATTTTTGATATTTGGCGAAATGTACGTTTTTACCCTTGAATAAATTAAGAAAAGGATATGTCATTAAATACAAGCTAAACCAAGCTAATAATAAGAAAAAATGTAGCCAAATGGGGTTGCCCAAAAGCATGCCATATAAAAATGGAATTAACGCCATTAAAATGGCACCATGCTGGTTAGAAATCAGTAATTTCACACAAATATCCTCTCTTAAAGCTGAAGAATAAATCTTGCAGATCCTAGTCCATTTTTACAAAAATCGCTATAATCTTTGTGCGTTATTTAATTATTCAACGAGGTGAAATTATGGAGAAAATACAACGCTTTCATTCTAATGGACGTTTATCAGAAATGGTTATCCACAATAATACCGCTTATCTTGCCGGGCAAGTGCCAGAAAATACGGATGTTGATGCTTATTTACAAACCAAAGAGGTCTTAGGATTAATTGATAAATTATTATTAGAAATAGGTTCTAGCAAAAGTAATATTCTGACTGCACAAATTTTCTTACCAGATATGCAAGATTATCAAGCAATGAATAAAGCATGGGATGAATGGGTAGATCCAGAGAACGCGCCAGCTAGAGCGACTGTACAAAGCCAATTAGCAGATCCAAAATGGAAAGTAGAAATTGTTGTTGTGGCTACATGCTAAATTTTAGTTTCTCAATATCGCATAGCAGAATACGACAAAGACATTCTGCTATGTTCTTCTCAACAACATTTTTGCACTAAAAGAGCGGTCAAAAAGCGCGATATAAATTAACCCTTTCTGGCTATTTTATAAAAATAAACTTTATAAAAAGTAGGACTTTCCTTATACTACGCAAGAATTTTTCTTGTTACATTTTCTTCACTTTCTAAAGTCAATCGTAACTCAGTTAGCTAAATTCTAACAATCCAAGTCTGTTTATATTTTGTTAATGTGATTAATTAATAAAATATAAGCAGATTTTTAAATTTTAGAAGGTACCTACTATGAGTATTTATACTTACATTTGTTTTCTCTCTACAATATCGATTTTAATCGGTTTCGTGACGCAAAAAATCAGTGATCGAATTCAGTACACTATTGCGGTTACCGCAACAGCGACTGTGAGTTCATTAGTATTATTAATGGCTGGTTCTGCAAATTTATTTCATTTAGATGACATTGCTCAGAACGTAATGCAGCGCATTGATTTTAAAGGGTTCCTATTAAATGGTATTTTAGGATTTTTGCTCTTTGCTGGTGCATTAGGAATTAAATTACCAGTATTGAAAAGCCAAAAATTAGAAATCACAATTCTTGCTTTATTTTCAACTTTGGCATCCACTTTCTTTATTGCCATTTTATTCTATGGAATTTCTCACTTATTAAGTTTACACATCGATTTTATTTACTGTGTTTTGTTTGGTGCGCTCATTTCACCAACGGATCCAATTGCAGTTTTAGCCATTATTAAAAACTTAAAAGCACCGAAAAAACTTTCCATGAAAGTAGAGGGTGAATCCTTGTTTAATGATGGTGTAGGTTTAGTGATCTTTACTACGATTTTTGCTGTGGCATTTGGTGGACATGAACCAAGCGCAACGGGAATTGCAAAACTCTTTTTGACCGAAGCCGTAGGTGGAATTTTATTCGGCCTAATTTTAGGTGTAATTGCTCATTTTTTGATTTCAGCTACTGATGACGGTAGCTTAGAAATTTTGCTGACGTTAACGATTCCAACAGCTGGATTTATGTTGGCAAATTTACTTCATGTTTCTGGAGCCTTAGCAATGGTTGTCGCAGGTATTATGATTGGCAACTGGACAAGGCACACAGGCTTTTCAGAGCAAAGCCAACATTACCTTGATCACTTTTGGAAAATGATCGACCATTTCTTAAACTCACTTTTATTCTTGTTAATTGGCTCCGCGATGTTGTTAGTCAACTTTACCTCACAAGCCATTATTTTAAGTATCATTGCTATTCCTGTGTGCTTAATTTGTCGCTATGTCAGCGTATGGATCCCATTCAAATTTTTAAGTATGAAAACGGTGTATAACCCTTATACTTTGCGTATTTTAACTTGGGGTGGACTACGCGGAGGATTATCACTTGCTATGGCGCTTTCTATTCCAACAACAAGTGTATTCTTAGAAAATATCGGTATGAATGTGCGTGATTTATTTATTATCGTCACTTATAGCGTGGTACTTTTTTCTATTTTAGTTCAAGGTACAACAATCGAAGCTATGATTAGAAAATCTAAAGAAGCCACATTACAAAGACGTGGTTATGTAGGATTAGGCGGAAATAAATCATAAAAATAGAAACAAAAATAGGGCAATTTAATTTGCCCTATTTTGCTATATAAGAAGTCGTGATTATTCTTTTCGTAACAAAAAGACACCACTTTCAGTTAAATGCACATAAGCTTCTTTCATCTCTTGTGAAAAACTTTCTGGGTTAGCATTGACGAGTAAATCAGTTCCTCCCCAATTTGCTACGATTTCCCAATAATCTCCCATATAGACCGCACTTTTTATCACACAGCGTTGCTCCGCTGTTCCTTCCGATTTAAGTTTTACCGCTTCTGGACGAATCCCCACTAAACATTCGCCATCCGCTAAAGCAAATTTATCCGCATTAGGTAAGACAAATTGATAGCCATTTATGGTCACTTTTCCTTGCTCTAGACAACTATCGAAAATGCTACTCTCCCCCATAAAACTTGCTAAGAACAGAGAATTTGGATATTGATATAGCTCTTTTGCTGGTGCTTTCTGCATGATTTTACCTTTATTCATCACAATCACTTCATCAGATACCGCAAAAGCCTCTGTTTGATCATGAGTAACATATAAAGACGTTATATTTAAACGTTGCTGCAATTCACGAATTTTTTCACGCATTGAACGGCGTAAATTAGCATCAAGGTTACTTAATGGTTCATCAAATAATAAAACTTTTGGTTTAAGCACTAAAGCACGAGCCAATGCCACACGTTGTTGTTGACCACCTGAAATTTGATCTACATAACGATCTTCAAAGCCAGCTAAATCAACTAACTCTAATGCCTCTTTTACTCTTTGTTTACGCTCTTCAGCATCTACACCTTGCATTTTTAGCCCATAGCCAACGTTGTCGCCAATGGACATATGTGGGAATAAAGCATAAGACTGGAACACGATACAAATATCACGATTTTGAATGGAGGATTTTGTGACATCTTCGCCATCAATAAAAATTTGCCCTTCAGTTGGACTTTCAAGCCCTGCAACTAAGCGTAACACTGTTGTTTTGCCACAACCTGAAGGTCCCAACAAGGTAACCATTGATCCTCGTTTTATGGTCAAATCTAAATTATCAATAACCGTAGCTTTGCCAAAAGATTTTGTGATATTTTTCAGTACTAAAAAATCATTATTCATATTCATTGCCTTTCATTAAAATTTTTTATTTTTCTACCGCACTTTTATTGAGTGCGGTGCTAATTAATTCATTTTTTTCGCTTTTGAGCGAGAAATTCGCGTATCGCCAACGAGCCAGTCAAACAATAAGATAATTGCCATCATCACAACAATTAAGATTGACCCATAAGCAATTGCTACACCATATTCACCGTCTTCTACACGATTTAAAATGTAAGAAGTTGCCACTCTGGTATCCGCTGTAACCAAGAAAACAATCGCACTCACTGTTGTCATTGCGCGCACGAAACTCGTCACTAATGCCGACAGTAATGCCGGTTTTAACAATGGGAACACAATAAATACAATGGTTTTAAACGAACTTCCTTTTAAGGATAATGATGCTTCATCAAGGGATTTATCTAATTGCCCCAAGCCAGCAATTGCCGCTCGCATACCCACAGGCATATTACGCATGACCATTGATAAAATAATGATCAAACCTGTTCCCGTTAAGTAAATTGGTGCATCATTAAAAGCCAAAATATAGGAAACCCCAGCCACAGTTCCTGGTACTGCGAAACAAAGCAAAGTGAGGAACTCTAAAGTTTTCTTACCTTTAAAATCTCGGCGCACTGTAATATAGGCAATTAACAAACCAAAAATCGCCGTAATTGGCGCCGCACTTGCTGCAAATAGTACAGTTTGAATCAATGAAGGCCATGCGCCATCACTAAAACCTTGTCCAAATAAGGTAATATAGTGTTTTAAGGTTAAAGTATAATCCACACCCCAGTTAGCCGTGAAACTACCATAGAAAATACTGCCATATAAAACAGAGTTAAATACGACCCAAAAACCTAATAAGAAAATAATTAAGCCTTTCATCATCTTAGGTAAATCTTGTACATCACCACGATAGGATTTACCAGACACAGTAACGTAAGAGCGATTTCCAATCCAAATATATTGAATAACAAAAATTGCTAATGAGAAAATCAATAGCAATGTACCCAAGGTACTTGCAGAGGCATAGTCTAATTGCGAACCAGCAATGTAAAAATAAATTTGAGAAGAGATTACATCAAAGCTACCGCCAAGTACTAAAGGCGTACTGAAATCAGCCAACGACTGAATTGCCACTACTAAGAATGAATTTGCTAAGGCCGGTTTTAATAATGGAAAAATAATATTAAAGAAGGTTTGATAGCGGTTAGCGCGTAATGTGTAAGATGCTTCTTCAATAGATGGATGAATAGATTTTAATGCACCTTCCAAGATCATGAAGGACATTGGTGTGAGTGCTAGTGTATGCGCAATGACAATACCTGTAAAACCATATAACCAGTTGCTACTAAATCCTAGATAATCGACTAAATATGCGGTGACATAACCAGAACGACCTAGCATTAACGTTACCCCAAGTCCAACCACAAAAGGCGGTGTAACTATAGGTAAAATAGAAAAGATCTTGCCAATAAATGCTGTTCTTTTTGCAATTCTTGTAGTGTAAAGGGCGAAAATTAAACCAAAGAAACTGGCTAAAATACCAACACTTCCTGCAACACTCAATGAATTACCGATAATACGTAGTACATAGGGTTGATTAATAATGCGTAATACTTGGCTTGGAACAAACTCTGAGCCGTCATAAAACATGGAAATAAAAATGGCAAAGGTTGGATACACAATAAAGAAAAAAATCAGCAAAATGATGCTTAATAATGAGGCAATAATAAATTTATCGCTTTGCATTACTTTCATTTTTGCTAACGCATTTGTCGCTAACGCTATCAAACTGACAATCAATACAAAAACCGAATAGCCAAGGCTAATTTTTGCAAGAATCGCTGAAATGAATACAAAACCGAAAACGGCTGATACAACAGCGAATTCGAACAGTCCTTGTAAATATTCGCCTTTAGGCTTTAATAAAGCAGATATTACAGGAACAAAGAATAGTGTACCAAACCATATCCAACTTAAATTAGGTTGAAACCAACCCATAGCTTCAAGGATCTCTTCTGTTGTCGAATCAAATAATCCATAATAGAGTGCATTTGAGGGTAGACATGCAAAGCCCAACAGAGCCAAAAGTATCCAAAAAATACTTGAATTAAAAAGTTTTATTTGCTTTCTCATAAGAACCTCCAAGAAAGCAAAACACTTCCAATCATAAATCTATTAGAAATATTACCGCACTTTAATGAAATCGTAGTACCACCTGTGCAATTAATAGACACTTATTTAAATAAATATGGTGCGTAAAACGCACCAATTATTAATAAAAATAACATTATTTCGCTAGTTTAACATCATCAACCCATTTGCTAATTAGACGTTTACGCTCAGAGGCTGCACCATATTTCTCAAAATCATAGTTGATTAGATTTAATGTTTTAGGATCAAATGCTGTTGGAGATTGTTCAGCAGTTATGTTTGTTAAAATTTGGTGTGATTCACCTTTTTTCCAAGCCAGTTCTTGACCTTCTTTAGAAAGCACCCAGTCTACGAATAATTTCGCATTATCAAGATTTCTCGCACCTTTTAATATACTTACACCACCTAACTCATATCCAGTTCCCTCACAAGGAACAATCAATTCAATTGGAGCACCTTGTAATTTTTCTACCGAATAGTCATGCAAGAACCCAATTCCCACTGTGGTTTCGCCTCGAGCTGCATTTCTTGATGGTGTAATACCTGATTTAGTGTATTGAGAAACATTTGGGTGAAGTTGTTTGAAATAATCGAATGCTTCTTTTTCGCCCCAAAGCTGTACAAACGTCGCAATAGCTGTATATGCAGTACCAGAACTTTGCGGATCAGCAATTTGAATTTCGCTTTTTAAACGAGGGTCTAATAAGTCTTTCCAGCATTTAGGCACTTCATTAATACCTAATTTTTTTAAACGTTCAGTATTCACACCAAAACCTAATATCCCCATATAAACTGCCGAACTATAATTTCCTTTTATTTTCCCAGGATCTTGAAAACGCTCAAGGATTTGATCAATGTTAGGAGAACGATATGCCACGGTCAAACCAAGTTCACTCGCTTGTAACTGAGGATCCAAAGTTCCTGCATACCAAACATCTGCTTGAGGGTTATTTTTCTCTGCCTCTACTTTAGCGAAAGTGCTACCTGAACTGTTACGAATAAAGGATACTTTAATATTGTGCTTGTCACCAAAAGCCTTAGTTTCAGCCTCACATAGCGCATTTGTTCCACTACAATATACAACCAAACGACCTTTAGCTTGAGCTTGTGCAGTGACCATTAATCCTACTGATAAAAGTGCGGTTGATATTGCTAAAGAAATTTTTTTCATATTCATTTTCATCTCCTCATTTAATAATATTCACTAAGGGCGTTTAAAATGATACATCAAGAAAAAATGAAATAATGTGAGGAAAATCACACAATAAAAAAAATAAGCGAGATTTACACATAAATCTCTTGATGGATGCTGTAAATACTAACAAATTTTCTTTATAATTGCCCTCTAGTTTTAGTTAAATTAGGCAAATTACTATTTATGTCAGATCAATCCTGCATTATCATTGCGATCACTGGTGCATCCGCCTCAGGGAAGAGCCTCATTTCATCTACTATCCATAAAGAACTTTGTAACGAGTTAGGGTATGAAGAAATCGGCATGATCGCAGAAGATAGTTATTACAAGGATCAAGGTCATCTCTCCTTTAAAGAACGAATTAAAACGAATTATGACCACCCCAATTCCATGGATCATGACTTATTAATTCAACATTTAAAGGCTCTCAAACTCGGAAATGCGATCGATATTCCTGTTTATAATTATGTTGAACACTCTAGAACTCAAGAAGTCACCCATTTTGAACCTAAAAAAGTAGTTATTTTAGAAGGTATCTTATTATTAACAGATGAACGTATCCGTCAAGAAGTCAATATGTCTGTTTTTGTTGACACACCTCTAGACATCTGCTTTATTCGCCGTTTACAACGTGATATGGAAGAGCGTGGACGCTCGTTACAATCTGTGATTGAACAATATCAAGCAACAGTTCGCCCAATGTTTTTACAATTTATCGAACCCTCAAAACAATATGCTGATATTGTCGTTCCACAAGGTGGTAAAAACCGCATTGCAATTAATATGTTAAAAGCTCAGATTAAACATTTGTTAGATAACAAGTAAGGAACAAAAATGAGATTATGTGATACGGATATTGAGAAATACTTGGATCAAGGCATTATTTCTTTAACGCCTAGACCTGATAATAGCAAAATTAATGGTGCAACTGTTGACGTGAGATTAGGAAATTCTTTCCGTGTATTTCGTGAGCATACTGCGCCTTTTATTGATTTAAGTGGTCCCAAAGAAGAAGTTTCAGCTCAACTTGAAGCGGTAATGAGTGATGAAATTATTATTGCTGAAAATGAAGCTTTCTTTTTACATCCAGGCGAATTAGCCTTAGCCACAACCTTAGAAGCAGTAAAATTACCAGCAAATATTATTGGTTGGTTAGATGGACGTTCTTCCTTGGCTCGTTTGGGATTAATGGTTCATGTTACTGCACATCGAATCGATCCAGGTTGGGAAGGAAAAATCGTTTTAGAATTTTTTAATTCTGGAAAATTACCGCTCGCCTTACGTCCAAATATGGTCATTGGTGCATTGAGTTTTGAAGTGCTAAGCGGTAAAGCTGCCCAGCCTTACACTAGTCGCAAAGATGCCAAATATAAGCACCAACAAAGTGCGGTTGGTAGTCGTATTAATGAAGACAAGTAAGAGAAAAGTCTTATGTGGAAGAAAATTTCGCTTTTAATTACCGCACTTTCTCTTGGAATGGCAATTTTTACTTATGTACAAATTGGTAAAATCCAATCAACACTAGTCAAAAAATTAAAAGCGAATCAAATGGAAGTAGATAAAATCTCCATTGAGTTTTTTCCAGCAAAGATCGCTCTTACCAATCTTCAATATGCTAAATTTTCTTATCCAGTTAAAGCTGAAACCACAAATATTCAAATAGATATTGGTACGTTATTAACAGGTGAACTTGCCCTGAATAATGTGGTTTTAAACAAAATTACTAGCACTTCCAGCTCTTTTCCAAGCATTCAACAGCTATCAATTCTAGGAAAAATTAAACTACAACAGAACAAAGCCATATTTGATGATGTTCTGCTTGATTTACAATTTGCTCAGTCTCTTTATTTAGATAAAAGTAAATTTAATTTTCATATTATTAAAGGCGTTTTTCAGCGAGATGAAATGGCCCATCCTAAATTTGAAGCCGATATGCTTATAAATCAGCAACCAGTTTCGATAGTAGCTGACATTAAACAATTAGCTGATGAACAAAAAATATTAACGCTTTTGTTTAAAGACCAAAAATGCACGCCATGCTCAGCGGAGCTTAAATACACTGTGAGATTAGCTAACTCTCTATTT
This sequence comes from Canicola haemoglobinophilus, assembly GCF_002015075.1. Classification (GTDB taxonomy): domain Bacteria; phylum Pseudomonadota; class Gammaproteobacteria; order Enterobacterales; family Pasteurellaceae; genus Canicola; species Canicola haemoglobinophilus. The sequence goes on along the minus strand of NZ_MUXZ01000022.1, from coordinate 2,642 downwards.
ACACAAGGTTTTCTACAATTTAATAGTCACGAATTCCCAATTGAACATTGGCTCAAAATGGCAAATCTGTCCCCTGCAATAACAGGCAAAGCGGAGATTTTTGCCAATGGCATAATACAAGAGGGGAAATTAACAAAATTAGATATGCCAATCGGCATTAAGCAAGGCACTCTATCTAGCATTAACTTACTCGAGCTCGCCAGCGGTATCTTGCCAATCAATTATGATAAAGAAAATGCGCCTAAAGATATGCCTTTTTCTCAGTTACAGTTAAATTCAAATTGTGACGGTAAATTATTATACTTAAATGATATTTCTATGCTTACAGAGCAGATTATGATTGAAGGAAAAGGGACTGCTAATCTTGCTCAAATGCAATGTGATGTTAATTTAACACTTCGTCCAACAAATGAAAAATATCAACATGCTAGCTTAGCAATACATTTTTTTGATCAATGTAACCGACCTCAATATAAATTAAAAATCCAAGCAAAAGATTCTTTAAAACAATTACTCAAGCAGAAATTCTCGCATTGAAGCCGATACCCTAATAATTTCCTACTTTTATTCAAAATAATTTAAGTATTAAGCTTAAAGTGATACTTACTATCTTCCTGTTATTTACCCTTTAACATATGCTACCACAAAGAATAAAAACAAAATAAAACTCCAAATAAAAGTTATTATTTCGACTTAAATAAAAATTTAATCTCATCAAACTACAAAAAATTAAATTAAAACACTAAAATCAACATTGACTTCACATTATTTTTCGGAAAGAATTTTATCCAGTATGCATTAAATATGCTTATCAGGAGAAAATTATGTTCCTACTTAAAAAATCCAGTCATCTTTTGGCAAAATACACCGCACTTGTTATCATCGCATTCGCTTGCGTTACCTTTTATCAACCAAGCCTTTTTACTTGTGTCAAAGGCGATGCGCAAATTATTGTTCTTAGTTTAATTATGTTATCTATGGGAATGACGTTAGGTAAGGAAGATTATCGTATTCTTGCTCAACGCCCTTTTGATATTTTAATAGGTACTATCGCTCAATATAGCATCATGCCTTTTGTTGCGATTTCTATTGCGCAATTCTTTAATTTATCTCTAGGTTTAACTTTGGGTTTAGTACTTGTAGGTTGCTGCCCCGGAGGTGTTGCATCAAATATTATGAGCTTCCTTTGTAAAGGCGATGTAGCTTATTCTGTAGGGATGACCACTGTTTCTACGATTTTGGCTCCCGTAATGACTCCCCTCTTGCTAAATTATTTAGTTGGTGAAACCATCGCAATGGACGGCTGGGCAATGTTTAAATTTATGTTGTTGGTCACATTAGTCCCAGTTGGCATTGGCTCAATGATGAACATGATGTTTGAAAATAAAAAATGGTTCCAAGAACTGCGCGAATTAATGCCTGGCGTTGCCGTAATTAATTTTGCCTTTATTGTTGGTGGCGTAGTAGCAGTACATGGAAATAAATTCTTAGAATCTGGTTTTATTATCTTTATTTGTATCGTTTTCCATAATGTTATCGGCTATATCTTGGGTTTCCTTGCTGGCCGTTTATTTGGTATGAGTACAGCGAAAAAGCGTACCTTATCTATTGAGGTAGGTGTACAAAATGCAGGATTAGCCACAGGCTTGAGTTCAAAATTCTTCCCAACCAATGCAGAGTCTGCGATTGCTTGTGCGGTATCTTGTGTATGGCATTCTGTCTCCGGCACAATCCTAGCAAATTTATTTTTATGGTGGGATAAACGCAAAAGCTCTTCAGCAGTAAATGATAATCTTGCTAAAAACTTGGCAAATAGCATGGAATAGAATAAGAAAATTTTATACCACACTTGAGTTTGCTGGCTAATCAAGGTAAGGTATGCCGGCTTATTTATTGTTTATGAGGTTAATATGAAAATCATTCTTTTAGGGGCACCTGGTGCTGGTAAAGGTACTCAAGCTCAGTTCATTATGAATAAATTTGGGATTCCACAAATTTCTACTGGCGATATGTTACGCGCAGCAATTAAAGCTGGTAGTGAATTAGGACAAAAAGCCAAGATCTTAATGGATGCAGGTCAATTAGTACCAGATGATTTAATTATTTCTTTAGTAAAAGAACGTGTTGCACAAGAAGATTGCGCAAAAGGTTTCTTACTTGATGGTTTCCCACGCACAATTCCACAAGCTGATGCGTTAAAATCTGTTGGCATTAGTATTGATTATGTATTGGAGTTCGATGTGCCAGATGAAGTGATTGTTGAACGTATGAGCGGTCGCCGTGTTCATCAACCTTCAGGAAGAACTTACCATGTCATTTACAATCCACCAAAAGTGGAAGGTAAAGATGACGTAACAGGCGAAGACTTGATTATTCGTGCTGATGATAAACCTGAAACAGTTTTAGATCGTCTAAAAGTTTACCATAATACAACTAAACCTTTAGTTGACTACTACCAAGCAGAAGCTAAACAAAGCAATACAAAATATTTCCGTTTAGATGGTACACAAAAAGTTGAAGAGGTAAGCAAAGAATTAGATAACATTCTGGCTTAACTTATATAAATAAACATATAAAAAGCACTTTGATTAGAACTCAAGGTGCTTTTTGTTATTTATCCATTAAGACCCCATCCCAAATTC
>NZ_MUXZ01000021.1 GCF_002015075.1 Canicola haemoglobinophilus | reverse complement strand
AGTTGTCTCGCCAGAGGCACTGCTGGGTAGCTACATGCGGAAGAGATAAGTGCTGAAAGCATCTAAGCACGAAACTTGCCTTAAGATGAGTTCTCCCTGACTATAAGTCAGTAAGGGTTGTTGGAGACTACGACGTAGATAGGTGTGGTGTGTAAGTGTAGTGATACATTGAGCTAACACATACTAATTGCCCGAGAGGCTTAACCATACAATCTTGAGTGTTTTGGGGTTGTGTAGAGATAGACTAAAGATAGAACAGAAAGCTATGGAAGATATAGAATAGAAGGCTATAGAAAAGATAGCGTAGAAAATTGAGAGTGAACAGCTTGTTTTTGATTGTGAGAGCAGAGAGAATTAGTGAAAACTGATGAAAATGATATCAGTTAAAAGAAACTTAATTAAAGAATGAATAAAAAAGTTAATTAAAAGCTAATTAGAAATCTCAAAAGAGTTAGTACAGAATAATCTTGGCGGCGATAGTGCGGTGGTCCCACCTGACCCCATGCCGAACTCAGAAGTGAAACGCCGTGACGCCGATGGTAGTGTGGGGTCTCCCCATGTGAGAGTAGGTCACCGCCAGGTTACTAAATAGAGAAGAAACCGTAAGTGAGAGCTTGCGGTTTTTTTGTTTTTTAAGGTCCAGTAAAGAAACCATCCTCACACCAAAATCCATTTCAATCAATAAAAGGCAAAAGAAAGTGCGGTAGGAAAATAAAGTGTTTTATACTGCTATTTTTTGTCTAATTTATTTTTCCAAATAATTACTCCCAAATCTTACCAATAATAACAACTTTTTAGGCTAAATAAGGTAGAATACGCCCCCATTTATTTTAGAAAGAGTTTTATTTTATTATGTCATTTGCAATTGGTCAGCGTTGGATAAGTGAAAGTGAGAATAATCTTGGTTTGGGGATTATTACTGAACAAGATAATCGTACAGTAACGATTTTTTTTCCTGCATCTGATGAAACTCGTATTTATGCATTAGCGAGTGCACCTTTAACTCGAGTACTATTTCAACAAGGGGATGAAATTACCCATCAATTAGGCTGGAAAGCAAAGGTTGTTGATGTCATGATGCGCAATGAGTTAGCTTTCTATCTTGTACAACGATTAGATAATAACGAAGATGCGGTTGTGCAAGAAATGGAATTGGCTCATCAAATTTCTTTTAGCAAGCCGCAAGATCGTCTGTTTAGTGCTCAGATTGATCGTAATGAACATTTTGTTTTGCGCTATAACGCACTAAAGCATCAACAAGCACAGTTTCAGTCTTCATTAAGGGGGTTAAGAGGTAATCGAGCTGGTCTTATTCCTCATCAATTACATATTGCACAGGAAGTCGGAAGTCGTATTGCACCGAGAGTTTTATTAGCTGATGAGGTCGGCTTGGGTAAAACCATAGAGGCTGGCATGATTTTGCAGCAACAACTCTTTGCCGAAAAAGTCCAGCGTGTGCTTATTTTGGTGCCTGAAACTCTACAACATCAATGGCTAGTTGAAATGTTGCGCCGTTTTAATCTCCACTTTTCTTTATTTGATGAAGAGCGTTGTGCAGATTTTGATAGTTCAGAGGAGCGTTCTGCAACCAATCCTTTTGCTAGTGAAAATTTAATTATTTGTGCGTTGGATTGGCTTGTACAACAGCCAAAACGTGCTCAGCAAGCTTTAGCGGGTGATTTTGATTTATTGATTGTTGATGAAGCTCATCATCTTGCTTGGTCAGAAGATGCACCTAGTATTGCTTATGAATTCGTAGAGCGATTAAGTGCGGTTATCCCTGCGGTACTATTATTAACTGCGACTCCAGAGCAGTTAGGTCAACAAAGTCATTTTGCTCGCTTGCGTTTATTGGATCCTAATCGTTTTTATGATTATCAGGCTTTTGAGCAAGAACAACAGCAATATAAACCAGTTGCTGATGCCGTGCAAAGCCTGTTATCAGAGCATATTTTAACCGCAGAAGAACAAAATCATTTAGCTGAATTACTCAGTGAACAAGATATTGAACCTATGCTCAAGGTACTTAATTCTCAAGCAGATGCAGAGGAAAAAGCCCTTGCTCGAGATGAGTTGATTAGTAACTTGATCGATCGCCATGGAACTAGCCGTTTATTATTCCGTAATACAAGACAGGGTGTGAAAGGGTTCCCACATCGTACTTATCATCAAATTAAACTGGATTTACCAACACAATATCAGAATGCAATCAAAGTGCTACATTTACTTGGTGAAATCAAAGAGCAAGATTTATTTTATCCAGAACAAATTTTCCAAAAAATGAATGCAGATGCAACTTGGTGGGATTTTGATCCTCGAGTGGATTGGTTGATTAATTTAGTGAAAAGCTTGCGGGATGAAAAAATCCTCGTTATTTGTCAGCAGGCAACAACGGCAATTCAGTTAGAGCAGGCGTTGCGTGAGAAAGAGGGAATTCGTAGTGCAGTCTTTCATGAAAATATGTCAATTGTAGAGCGAGATCGCGCCTCTGCATATTTTGCGCAACAAGAAGAGGGAGCACAGGTATTGTTAAGTTCTTCCATTGGTTCGGAAGGGCGTAATTTCCAATTTGCTTGCCATTTGGTTTTATTTAATTTGCCAAATAATCCTGATTTATTGGAACAATGCATTGGGCGCTTGGATCGTATTGGGCAACGTAGAGATATTCAAATTTATGCACCTTGTTTTACAAATACACCGCAAATTCGCTTGGCGCAATGGTATCACGAAGGATTGAATGCCTTTGAAGAAACTTGTCCTATGGGCGCTACTTTGTTTGAAAAGTGCGGTGCAAAATTAACGGAGTTTTTGACTACTGATGACTTTGATGCTTTCATTAAGCAAACTCATCAACAACAATTACAGCTGAAAGCGGAGTTGGAACAAGGCCGAGATCGTTTATTAGAACTGAACTCTAATGGCGGTGAGCAAGCGCAAGAATTGGCGAATGCGATTGCGGCGCAAGATGGCTCAACGGAGCTGATTGATTTCACTTTGAACTTGTTTGACATTATCGGTGTTGAACAAGAGGATCTTGGCGAGAAATCTATTGTAATTAGCCCAACAGGGACTATGCTTGTGCCTGATTTTCCTAGTTTAAAAGAAGAAGGGGTAACAGTAACCTTTGATCGTGAATTAGCACTAGCTCGAGAGGAACTTGAGTTTCTAACTTGGGATCACCCAATTGTACGCAATGGAATTGATTTAATTGTGAGTGGCGATATTGGTAAAAGTGCGGTGGCTTTATTGGTAAATAAACAATTGCCAGCAGGTACATTATTACTTGAATTGATTTATATGGTTGAAAGCCAGTCGCCACGAGGCTTACAATTAACACGTTTTTTACCGCCAACACCGTTACGCTTACTTCTGGATATTAAAGGAAATGATCTAAGTAATCAGGTTTCTTTTAAAGGTTTGCAAAAACAATTGAAACCAATGGGTAAAAATATGGCGACAAAAGTCATCAAAATGTTGCGCCCAGCTATTGAGCAATTGTTGAAACAAAGTGAGCAAAATGTGATAGAGCCAGCGAAAGTGGTAATTGAACAAGCTAAACAGCTAGCAGATCAATCACTCAGTGCGGAGATTAATCGTTTATCTGCGTTGCAAGCAGTGAATAAGAATATTCGCCCAGAGGAAATTGAGCAATTAGGACAGCAGCGAGCTTTATCTCTTGAGTTACTTAGCCAAGCTACTTGGCGTTTAGATAGCTTACGAGTGATTGTAAGTAATAAGGAATAAAATGGCATTAATTGACTATCGTCCTCCTTTAGAGCCATATTTGGATATTGTATATCGTGATGATCATATTCTTGTGGTGAATAAGCCTAGTGGGCTACTTTCCGTTCCGGGCAATCAGCCACAATATTATGATAGTGCGATGTCTAGAGTGAAGGAAAAATATGGTTTTTGTGAACCTGCTCATCGACTTGATATGGCAACAAGTGGAATTTTGCTTTTTGCGATGAGTAAGTTGGCAGATCGTGAGTTAAAGCGTCAGTTTCGTGAGCGTGAACCCAAAAAACATTATCAAGCATTGATTTGGGGACACTTGGAACAAAACACTGGCACAGTGAATTTGCCTTTGATTTGTGATTGGGAAAATCGCCCAAGGCAGAAAGTTTGTTTTGTACATGGTAAAAGAGCGGTGACAAATTTTGAGGTTTTGCAACGATTGGAAAATAATATTACACGTGTCCGCTTAACACCCATTACTGGTAGATCTCATCAATTGCGCTTACACATGCTTGCCTTAGGTCATCCTATTCTAGGGGATAAATTCTATGCACATCCACAAGCAAAAGCCCTTACGCCACGTTTGTGTTTGCATGCAGAATTTTTGCAAATAACCCATCCATTAACGAAGGAAATCATGCAATTTAGTGCACCAGCAGATTTTCCTATTTAACTTCCCCATATAAAAAATCAGCCCTAATCGTATAGCTTAGGGCTGATTTTTTTGTTTGCAGAAATTATCTATTTTTATAATATTCAATGGCTTGCGGCATTAATTTCAATAAATTTGCTTGGCGAGCATCATCACTAGGGTGAGTAGAGGCAAGTTTGTCTAATACGCCTTTGGAACCGCCAGATGCTTTTTTCATCTTTTCCCATAATCTTGGCGCAGCTTCAGGATTGTAGCCAGATTTTGCCATTAAGAATAAACCTACTTCATCAGCCTCTTCTTCCGCACTGCGTGAATAAGGCTTGTCTAAGCCCCAATCTGCAGCAAGTCCAACAATCAGTCCACTAGCCTCCGGGCCAATTTGAGTTGATAACGCAGCATGAGCAACTTGTGCCACTACATTAGTGAATGTCCCCAAATTTACTTTTTTCTTGCCATGTTCTTTTAATGCATGTGCCATTTCATGTCCCATGACAGTGGCAATTTCATCATCTGTTAATTTTAAGTTATCAACCAATCCCGTATAAAAAGCCATTTTGCCACCAGGCATAGCCCAAGCATTCATTTCTTTTGATTTGATTACATTTAATTGCCAGGTAAATGCTTGTCCAGTCTTGTTTTCTTTGTCTGCATAAGGGCGCATTTTGTTGAAAATATGATGTACACGTTTTGCCGTAGATGAACTGTTATCAACTACGCCTTTGGCTTTTGCTTGTCCGATGGTTTGTACATAGCTAGAGGCAGCTTGTTGATTAATTGATGCGGAATCTGCACAAGCGTTAAGGAATAATGTTGCCAACGTAACGAAAACAATTTTTTTAATCGACATAGGAATATCCTTAGATTTTTGATAAAAAAATACCGCTCTTTTAACCAGAGCGGTAAATAGTATTAATCAATTATTTTTTAGCGCGCTCAAATGACTCTAAAATTTCTTGGCGAGCTTCATTTACATCACCCCAACCTTCAACTTTAACCCATTTGCCTGGCTCTAATGCTTTATAGCTTTCAAAGAAATGCTGGATTTGTGCTTTTAATAATGCCGGTAAATCGCCAACATCTTTAATATGATCATATTCTTTGCTTAATTTGCTATGTGGAACAGCAACCACTTTTGCATCACCACCTGCTTCATCAGTCATTTTTAGTACACCAACTGGACGGCAACGGATAACTGAACCTGGTTGTAGTGGGTATGGTGTTGGCACTAATACGTCCACAGGATCGCCATCAGAAGAAAGAGTGTGATTTACATAGCCATAGTTTGCTGGATAGAACATTGCAGTTGCCATAAAGCGATCCACAAATAGCGCACCACTTTCTTTATCTACTTCGTATTTGATTGGATCTGAGTTTGCTGGAATTTCAATTACAACATAAATATCATCTGGTAATTCTTTACCAGCAGGTACATTTTCTAAACCCATTTTGCTTTTCCTTTTACAAGTTATTGATGAATAAGACTGCGGAATTATAGCCTTATTTTTGGGATCTTGTCGAGTTCTCAGAAAATAATCTTGTTGGCACAAAAATATATTGTAAATTTAATTTGCACTACTATAATAGTGCAAAATTTGTTTTTTAAAAGGAAATACTATGACAACAAAAAAAATCCCTTCTTTATTTGGTGGCGCCATGATTATTGCAGGCGGAACTATTGGTGCAGGAATGTTAGCTAACCCAACTTCAACTGCTGGCGTATGGTTTTTAGGTTCAACATTAATTTTAATTTACACTTGGTTTTGCATAACAACATCAGGATTGATGCTACTTGAGGCAAATTTACATTATCCAACTGGGGCAAGTTTTGACACCATTGTTAAAGATTTACTTGGAAATGGTTGGAATGTAATCAATGGATTATCTGTTGCCTTTGTTCTTTATATTTTAACTTATGCTTACATCACTTCAGGCGGTGGCATTACCCAAGGATTTATCAATCAGCTATTCAGTGGCGCAGAAAGTGCGGTTGATATTGGGCGTAGTTATGGCTCTTTGATCTTTTGTATTGTGTTAGCAAGTTTTGTTTGGTTTTCTACTAAAGCCGTTGACCGTTTTAGTGTCGTATTAATTGGTGGTATGGTCATTTCATTTTTCTTGTCTGTGACCAATTTAGTTGGCTCAGTCAATACAGAAATCTTGTTCAATACCGTGCAACAAGGTGAACAGCAATATTTGCCTTATGCGTTAGTGGCTTTGCCCGTTTGCTTAGTTTCTTTTGGTTTCCAGCAAAATGTACCAAGCTTAGTAAAATATTATGATCGCAATGCAACTCAGGTATTAAAAGCAATTTTTATTGGCACGAGCATCGCATTAGTGATTTACATCTTATGGCAGCTAGCTATTCAAGGGAATTTGCCAAGGGCTGAATTTATGCCCGTAATTGAAAAGGGCGGTGATATTTCCGCATTATTAGATGCCTTAAGTAAATATTTACAAACAGATTATATAGCGACCGCACTAAGATTTTTTGCTTATATGGCAATTGCAAGTTCATTTTTAGGCGTCACTTTAGGGCTATTTGACTATATTGCTGACTTATTTAAATTTGATGACAGTGCAACTGGGCGCACTAAAACTGCATTGATCACATTCTTACCGCCTTTACTATTAAGCTTACAATTTCCTTACGGCTTTGTTTTGGCGATTGGATATGCAGGTTTGGCGGCAACCATTTGGGCAGTTATTGTGCCAGCATTATTAGCCAAAGCGAGCCGTGCGAAATTTAAAAATAGTAGCTTTACCGCCTATGGTGGAAATTTTATGATATATTTCATCATCTTATTTGGTTTATTAAATATCTTTGCACAACTTGCAATGCAATTCGGTTTCCTACCTGAATTTAAAGGTTAATATGCTAAAAACCTTAAATTCAGCAACGAATTTAAGGTTTTCTTATGCAAAAATTAACGAATTATTCAGTATATGATCAAGAGGATTTTTTCGAGCTATACCAAAAACTGCGGAAAAATCCAATCAGCTTAAATGAGGTAGTAGAGAAACCCACAATGTTGTCTTTGCTACCTGATTTAACAGGAAAGCGCCTATTAGATATGGGGTGCGGTTGCGGCGAACATTTAGCCTTATATTTACAACGTCATGCAGATTTTGTCGTAGGCATGGACCTTTCAAAAAATATGCTTAATCAAGCACATCAAAATCTTACCGAATTTACACCGCACTTTGCTTTGCATCATAAAGCCATGGAACAGCTAAATGAGTTGGCAGAAGATCAATTTGATGTGATTACTAGCTCTTTTGCATTTCATTATATTGCGGATTTTCCTCAGTTATTGGCGGATATTTATGCCAAATTGGCGGATAACGGCTATTTAATTTTTTCACAAGAACACCCAATTGTAACTTGTTATCAAGGTGGGGAGCGTTGGGAAAAGGATGAAAATAAACGACAACTCGCTTATCGTTTGAATTTTTATCGTGATGAAGGGGAAAGGTTACGCAATTGGTTTAAACAACCTTTCAAAACTTACCACCGCACTTTAGCCACTATTGTGAATAATCTTATTCAATCAGGGTTTAGTATTGAGCAAATAGAAGAACCCATGTTGGCAAATAGTCCCGAATGGCAACAAGAATTTAAGGATTTACAACATCGTCCGGTATTGTTGTTTATTAAAGCAAAAAAATTAACAAAACCTGGTAACCAATCATTTTCATAAATTGAAATTATTTCAACAGGCAAATCGTTATCTGCATGAATTTACATATCTTTCTTTTTTCTATGGCTGGAATATAGCTCTGCTAGTTCCAGCCAATCGTAAATGCAATCAAATTATCGCAAAAATCCCCCTCCCTTAATCTTCACTCTAAGAGCACATAAAGCCCACTTTTCTTCTATTTATTTCTATTTTTCTGCAAAAAAGCGGTCAGAAAATATTAATTTTGCGATCTATATCGAAGAATTACTTTTGCTTTTTGAGTTGGTCCTATTTTGACGGTTATAGTTTGAAAAGACGATTTATAAATGATGATTACTGAGCATTCATAATTGAGAGAAATCAAAGTAAAAAATCATCACTTTTTACCAAGGAAATTCCTATGTCTTTTCAAGCCTTACAAGCCAAATATCAGCGCTTATACCAAGAAAATCATGCCTGGAGTTTATTGCGGGTGGGAAATGCACCTTATATTTTAGGGTTTATTGGTGATCTTTTCCAAAATGAAGCCGAAATTAGTTATGGTCAAGCTCGTTTGTTGTTAGAGACAGAGTTGGAACAAGCACGAGAATTAGGTGTTTGGGAAACAGAAACGCCAGCCAGTACTTATTTAAATGAATGGATTGCCAAAGGCTGGCTTCGGGAAATGGACGATGTCTTAACCAAAACTGATGCGGTAGATCTCGCATTGCGTTTTGTCCGTCAGCTTGATGAACGTTCTACTGGCACATCCGCTTCCCATCTACGCATTGTGCAAGATGCGGTGCGAGATTTATCTGTGGCTTTAAGTGAAAACGCTGAAATGCGCATTACTGTTTTGGAAACTAAAAAAGCCGAGTTAGAACGTGAAATTGCAACCTTGCAAGCAGGTATTGTAAGCGAGTTAGATCAACAGCAACAAAGTGAAAGAATTAAAGAGATTTATCAGCTTGCATCCTTGCTAACTGGGGATTTTCGGCGACTTGAAGAGGAAACTCGTCAGTTGGATAAAGATTTACGCATCAAAATGATTTCTGCTGAGCAACATCGAGGCAATATTTTGCAACATTTGATGAGCGAGGAAGAACTACTAAATAAAACGGAAGCTGGTAGTGCCTTTGAAGGTTTTTTCCAACTTTTATGTGATCCCAATCGTAGTATCGAATTTCGTGAACAATTACATCAGATTTTAACCAGCCCAGCCGCCATTTTCCTTTCACCTTTTCAGCAACAATTTCTTTCTCAGCTTATGCGTGAGCTTACTCGTGAGAGTGAAAGGGTATTTAAAATTCGTCGTCGAACTGAACAAGAATTACGCACTTATATCGAAAGTGGTGCAGCCGCAGAAAATCAAGCCGTTGATAGTTTAATTAAAAAATTAGAAAGCCTTGCCATTAACTTGCGAGAAAAGAATATTGCCTTAGAACAAATGGTCAATGTGAGCTTGCCAATTAGCCCGATTAATTTTCGATCGCCAGATACCTTAAAACTACGCTCACCTGATGAACCACTTGAGCTTGATATCCAAGAACAAAGCAATCATCGCCAAGCCAGCCAAGCGGTATTAAATAGCATTGATACGGTGCAAATTTACCAAGTCGCTGAAAAAATTCTTCATGTTTTTAAGCAACAAGGGGCTTTAACTTTGGCAAATTTAGTGCAGTACGCACCTATCAACTCAGGGCTAGAAGAGCTTGTGGCTTATTTGCGTATTGCCAAAACTGTTGGTGCACCTGAATTAGAAGGTAAAGAGAGCTTTTTAATTAAAGATAGACAAGGTAATCAGCTTAAAGTCAAAGTACCAACATTGTTACTCGATGCAGGATTATTTCCATTAAATATCAATATGTTGAATTTATAAGGGGAATTTATGAGCTTTTTTACAAGTGTGACAGGCATAACAAAAGATAATCAGCAAGATGAGCAAAGTCCTAACTCAAATAACCCAGTGGAAGAAAAACAAAGGGAGGATCTTCAAATTGAAGGGCAAGAAAGTAATCAAGAAAATACCCCGCAAGAAATTGCTTCTCCTTTTGTTATGCCAGAGGAGGCGCGCCGAGTTTTAGTCTATTTATATAAGCAAATCGCCATTCTAAATAGCCAAACGCCCCATTTATTCGCCGCACTTTGTCGTTATGAGCAGCCTATTCGCCAACATTTAGCAGAAGTGTATTTGCAGTTGGTGCTTGATGAGCAATTTGGTGTGGCATTTATCAAAATGACAGAGGCGGATATTGACGATGAAACTGAGCTCCCCCTTTCTTTAATGAGCAAACGTCAACTTTCTTTGTATGACAGCTTAATTTTACTGGTGCTACGCAAGCATTATCGAGAGCGGGAAGACAGTGGCGAGAAGAAAATTATTATTGATATAGAACGCTTGGAAGCCTATTTGTCGCCTTTTGTGCCATTAACCGATCACGCCAGTAAGGATCGCAAAAAATTGCTTGCCAAAGTGAAGGATTTACAAAAGCGTAAATTATTAGCGAGCGTGGCAGGTTCGGAAGATCGCTTTGAAATTACACCGCTCTTACGTTATGTGGTGAGTGCGGAGATGTTGGACACGATGTTACAAGCCTATCTGGAGCTTGCTCAAAATGGCGAAACTTTACAATCTGAGGGGGAATAAATGTCCGCACAAAAAGATCTTTTCGGTGCCGAGCCTAATCAAATTCGCCTTGCTGAACTATCGGTCTATAACTGGGGTTCTTTCAACGGCTTACATTCAGCCAGAATTGATCCGCAAGGCACGCTAATTACGGGCGATAATGGCACAGGTAAATCAACCTTTATTGATGCGTTAATGGCATTGTTGCAACCAGCCGGAAAAGCGGTTTTCAATGTGGCAGCCGCACAAGGGGATCGCAGTGATCGTTCCTTGGTTTCTTATATGCGCGGTAGTTTCGGTACAGCTCACGATGGCGTTGGCGTTAAAGTGCGGAGCAAGCGAGAAAAATCAGTAGTGACAGGTATTCGAGCCTTATATCGAGGCGATAATGGTGCTGAAATTACCTTGATGGCGATTTTTTCATTGCCACAAGCGAGCCAACAGTTAAGTGATGTGAAACGTATCTATTTGGTTGCCAAAAAAGATTTAGCTTTAAAAACGGTGCTTGAGTTTTTCTCTGATGGTTCAAGTCGTCAGCTCAAACAGTGGTTTAAAAATCAGCCTGATATTATTTGTTGTGATGATCGTTATAGTGATTATGCCGAGTTGTATCGCAAACTTTTGGGGATGGAAAATAAAAATGCCCCAGCTTTATTATCTCGTGCTTTGGGCTTGAAAAAAATTGATGACCTAACCAAACTCATTCGGGAATTGGTATTGGAACCGAGCAATATTCGTGATGAAGCAAGAAATGTGGTTAATGAGTTTCAAGATCTCGTGGCTATTCATCACCGCCTACTTGATGCTAGAAAGCAACTTAATAAGTTGGAAAACTTACCTATCTTAGCTCAAAGCATTGAAAAATTGAGTGCAGAAGTGGATTTATTAACCGCACAAAAACAAGCCCTCCCAATTTATTTTGCCGAACAAAAAAGTGTCATACTCAAAGAAAAAATTGCAGAAATTCAGCAAAATTTGACCGCTCTTTCCTTGCAATTAAAGCAACTTACCGAGCAAGCTCAAGATAGTGAAAATGCCGTTGAGCAACGCCATGCGGAATACTTGCAGCTTGGCGGTGAACGTATTGATCTGCTACGGAATGAAATCGTACAGCTCAAAGCTCGTCTGCAATTTATGGCTAAACAGGCGTGCGAATATCAAACTATCTGCCAACAATTACAACTTGATAACGCACTAAATGAACCGCTCTTTTTACAGCACCAATCCTTGAGTGCAGAGAAAATTATTGAAGTCAAACAGCACTTAATCCAAAACAAAGAGCAATACGCCGATCTGCATGGGCAACGCAAGCATTTGGAAGAACAAGAAAACGCACTCAAAGCAGAGTGGTTAGAACTCTCTAAACGTCCAAACTCCAACATTGATCTTAAATATCAACAGCTACGTGATGAATTGGCACAATCTCTTGAGTTTGAGGCACAAGATCTAATGTTTATTGGCGAATTATTAGATGTGAATGAGCAAGAGTATGCCTGGCAAGGTGCAATTGAGCGAGCCATGGGCGGAAAACGCACTACGTTATTGGTGCCAGAACAACGTTATCGAGAGGTCACGAAATGGTTGAATAGCCGCTATACGGGATTATTTGTGCGTTTACAAGCGGTGGATTTTGCCGAAGATTTTGCAAATACGCCTGTTCACTTTAAACAAAATGGCTTTTTGACCAAGTTGGTATGGCGGGAACACCCTTATCAACATTGGCTCAAAGGTTATTTAGAAAAGCTAGATTTAATTTGTGTGAACAATGTGGAGCAGCTGAATGCTACGCCATTTTCTATGACTAAAGAAGGTTTAATTCACCTGAAACAAGGCTATTTTGAGAAAAAGGATCAACGCAATATCAATGATCGTAGCCAATGGCAATTAGGTTTTAATAACCAACAAAAACTGGCTTTATTAGAGACTGAGCAGAAACAAATTGCCGCAGCGCTGAAGCAAATTATTCACGATCTTGAGCAAGTGAATAACAACGAAAATAACTTACTGCAACAACAGCAAAATTGGCAAAAATTGAGTGAAATGCAGTGGGAGCAGATTGATGTTGAACGTTATCAAAACCAATTGGTAGAAAATGAAAAAATTCTGGCAGAATTAGAAAATAACAAAGGCGATTTATACCAAGCCAAGTTACGCTGGGAACAAGCCAAAATGGCTCTCAAAGAAATCCAACAGCAGCAAACACAACTTTCCGCTCAATATGCCAAAGCAGAACATGAACAGCAACATTGGCAACAGCAACTTGCAGGCTTACAACCGCTCTTGCAACAAGAATTAACCGAAAATATTCGTGATTTATTGGCAAAACGCATTGGCAAAGTGGAGTTGGAAAATATTCATCAGCAGATGAATGTGGAAAAATCCCTTGAAATGCTCTTAGATAAAGTGCGTAAACAGCAACAACAAGATGAAAGAAGTGCGATTGGCGTGATGACCTCATTCCAAACAACTTGGCCGCATTTAACAGTGGAATGGGGCGCAGGTTTAGCGGGGCTGGTTGATTATTTAGCTTATATTCAAATCTTAGAAAAAGAAGGGCTACCAAACTTAGTAGAGCAATTTAAACAGCGTTTAAATAAACACACAACGCAATCTCTTGCTCGCCTACAAAATCAGTTTGAAAGTGAATTTGAGCGTATTCGTGAACGTATCAGCAAAATTAACAATGTATTGCAACGTACTGAATTTAAACAGAATTCTTATTTAAAATTGGGTTATAAACGAGAAAAATATGTGCAAGTGGTTGAGTTTGACCAAAAAGTCAAACAAGCTTTAAATTCCATCAATCATGATGATCATGAAAAGCGTTTTGCTCTATTAAAAGACGTTGTGGATATTTTGGACAAAGCAAGCAACACGAGCGTACATACTTTGGAAAGCCAAAAATTGCTTGATCCAAGATTTCAGCTTAGTTTTTATGCGGAAGAAATTCATCAAGACAGCCAAGAAGTATTAGATGTGCTCGGTTCTTCTAGTGCTAAATCTGGCGGTGAAAAAGAGAGTTTTGCTGGCACAATTTTAGCGGCAAGTCTTGCTTATGTGCTGACCTCGGAAGATGCAGATCGCCCTGTTTACTGTACTGTTTTTTTAGATGAAGCCTTTTCTAATACCGCAGAAAGCGTAAGCCGACGAGTGCTGAAAGTATTCAAAGCCTTGCATATTCACGTTAATTTGATCACACCGTTTAAAAATCTTAATCTGGCTAGAGAAGCGGCGAGAAGTTTATTGATTGCAGAGCGTGATGTGGCGCAGCACGAAAGCCGTTTATGTGAAATTACTTGGCAAGAGCTAGATGAACAATATGCGAAACGACAGGCATTAGACAAAGTGGCTGGCGATTTAGGAATAGAAATTGAACATGGCTGAATTGGCAAATAAATGGGGATTGTTACCCGATGACGTGCGTTCGCAATTGCTGAAACGAGAATGGCTAAACCACAGCAATTTAAAAAATCGGCTAAAAGGCGACCGCACTTTTCCTTTGGAAGTGAGTTTAAAACCACCAGCATCGGGCACGATGATGCTTAGCGATACAGCTAATTTTCAAGGGGTTGTGCAGGCGTGGAAAAAGTTGAACATTCCACATTCATCACTTTTCCTTTCATCAATAGAAGTGCGTTGGGAAAATCGTCGTTTTCGTCATTTTGGTACGCAGAATATTCCCACAAAATTGGTGTTGCACAGCATACAAGATTTAGCCTGTTTTTTAGGTAAAAGCTATGTGGTGGAACTCAAAGATTGGCAAGAGCGGCTACAATTTTTGTTTCAAACCATGCCAAAAAATGAGGCAGTTTTTCGCTGTTTAATTGATTTTCTGTCTGAAATCAGATTGTTTTCATCAGATGAATTATCGCAACTTCGTCAGCTTATACCACAGTTAAAGCAAAATATGGGACAAGGTTGTTATTTGCGAGCTTTAAAAGTTGTTGGTGTAGATAGCAAATTCATCGAAAGCCATTTTAAGCTCATTGAAAATTTGTTGCATAGTATTCATCAAAATGTTCTGCCCGATGGTTTATTAAATTGGCTCGATTGTTTGGAAAAACCTAAAGATTGGCTGTTGGTCAAGCCACTTTGCCAGAAAACCCAAAAAGCATTGGGCAATTTGCCGATTTTGCGTTTAAATTCAGAGACTTTGCGCAATTATCCTTTGCCTGCACAGCGAATTTTGATCGTTGAAAATGAGCAATCTTGTTTAGCTTTACCTGAATTAGTAGATTGCATTGCCATTGCTGGTGGCGGTAAAAATATTGCGTGGCTTAATGCGACTTGGCTGCAAAATAAAACTGTCGGCTATTGGGGCGATATTGATTATGAGGGTTTGATGATTTTAAATCAGGCAAGATCGATATTGCCGAACTTAACAGCATTGATGATGAATGAACAAACGCTATTGCGTTTTCAAGCTAGAATGGTGAATGAATCCACTGGCAATCGGCAAGAGCCCAAGTATTTAACTTGCCAAGAAAAGCAATTATTTGACCGCTTGCAAGCGGGCGTATTTGGTAAAACTCGTTTAGAACAAGAACGGCTTGATAATGACTGGATTTTGAGTTCACTGAATGAGTGGTTATCCTCTGAACTTTTATTGAAATAAAAAATTAAAAAAAGACTTGTAATCACTTATTTTTCCAAGTAGATTAAAAAGCACTCGTTTTTGGAGTAAACAAAATGAATTTAAACCGCACTTATCGTAAACATCATCACCATTTCCCCTGAATAGTCTTTCGGGCATTTGGTGTACGCGGAAGACAAGATCTTCCGAGTGAATGCGATAAGTATCAAAACAAATAAAAATCTCTCGGAAGGTCACTTTCGAGAGATTTTTTTATAACTAAAATTTACAAGGATAATGAAATGACAAACACAACAAGATTACGCATTGCCCTACAAAAGAAAGGGCGTTTAAGCAAAGAATGCCAAGAGTTACTCAAGCAATGTGGCATCAAAATCAATTGGAATGAACAGCGTTTAATTGCTTATGCGGAAAATCTGCCCATTGAGATTTTACGTGTGCGTGATGATGATATTCCAGGGCTTGTTTTTGATGGTGTGGTGGACTTAGGCATTATCGGTGAAAACGTGTTAGAAGAAGAGGAGCTCGGGCGACAAAGCACAGGCGAAATGGTTGCGTATAAAAAATTGCGTACGCTAGATTTTGGTGGCTGTCGCTTATCCTTGACGATTGATCGTGATAATACCTTCAACAGCCTACAAGATCTGGCAAATCAACGTATTGCGACCAGTTACCCTAACCTTCTCAAACGTTATATGAAAGAAAAAGGCGTGCCGTTTAAAAGTTGCTTGCTCAATGGTTCGGTTGAAGTTGCCCCAAGTGCTGGGTTAGCAACGGCTATTTGTGACTTAGTATCTTCAGGAGCAACTCTTGAGGCAAATGGCTTAAAAGAAGTGGAGGTTATTTACCGCTCCAAGGCTTGTCTTATTCA
This sequence comes from Canicola haemoglobinophilus, assembly GCF_002015075.1. Lineage (GTDB taxonomy): Bacteria > Pseudomonadota > Gammaproteobacteria > Enterobacterales > Pasteurellaceae > Canicola > Canicola haemoglobinophilus. Next base: position 66,357 of record NZ_MUXZ01000021.1, on the reverse strand, counting down.
ACGAGCAGAGCCTCTTTCTTGTGAAAAACAAGCGCTTGTTGATCGGTTGATGACTCGTATTCAAGGCGTGCAACAAGCTGCTGAAAGCAAATACATTATGCTTCGTGCCCCTAAAGATAAATTAGAAAAAATTACCGCACTTTTACCCGGTATTGAAAACCCAACTATTTTGCCATTAGCTAATGATCAAACTCGAGTAGCACTACATATGGTTAGCCAAGAAAATCTGTTTTGGGAAACTATGGAAGCTTTGAAAGAAGCTGGTGCCAGCTCAATTTTGGTATTGCCGATTGAGAAGATGATGGCGTAACAAGCGGTCAGTTTTGAACAAGAATTTACAAGGAGAAACTATGCAAACCCTCATTTGGAATAATTTAAATTTAGCTGAAAAACAAACCGCACTTGCTCGCCCTGCGCAATCAGCAAGCTCAGAAATTGAACAAGCAGTAGCAGCTATTCAAGCGCAAGTGGCACAAGAAGGCGACCGAGCACTTTTTGCCCTAAGCGAAAAATTTGACAAGGTCAAATTGGATTGCCTTGAGGTTTCAGCTGAGCAAATTGCTCAAGCAAGCACGCGCCTATCTAATGAACTCAAACAGGCTATTGCCACAGCCAAAGGCAATATTGAACGTTTTCACCAAGCACAAAAATCGACTGATGTTGATATAAAAACACAAGTAGGCGTACGTTGTCAGGTGTTAACACGTCCCATTGAAAAGGTAGGATTGTATATTCCGGGTGGATCCGCACCGCTCTTTTCGACTGTGCTGATGTTAGCTCTTCCCGCCAAAATTGCAGGTTGTAAAACGGTTATCCTATGTTCTCCACCACCCATTGCCTATGAAATTCTATATACCGCCAATCTGTGTGGTGTTACGCAAATTTATGCTGTGGGCGGAGCACAAGCGATTTTTGCTATGGCAAATGGCACGCAAAGCATACCTAAAGTGGATAAGATTTTTGGTCCTGGAAATGCCTTTGTAACGGAAGCCAAACGCCAAGTTCAACAGCAAGGTTGCGCCATTGATATGCCAGCAGGTCCTTCCGAAGTCTTGGTGATTGCCGATGAATTTGCCGATCCAGATTTTGTGGCAAGTGATCTGCTTTCCCAAGCGGAACATGGTGCTGATAGCCAAGTTATTTTAGTGACCGACAGCCTTGAGCTTGCGCAAAAAACTGAACTCGCTATTGAAAGTCAACTAGCAAAATTGCCACGTAAACAGACCGCTTGCCAGGCTCTTGAACATAGCCGCATTTTTATCGCTGAAGATTTACAACAAGCCACCCAAATTAGCAACGCTTATGCCCCTGAGCATTTGGTGGTGCAAGTAGAAAACGCTCGTCAGTTATTACCATTTTTGGATAACGCAGGCTCTATTTTCCTTGGCGCTTATTCCCCTGAAAGTATGGGCGACTATGCCAGCGGCACCAATCATGTGTTGCCAACCTATGGTTACACACGTACTTACTCAAGCCTAGGACTTGCCGACTTCAGCAAGCGAATGACCGTGCAAGAACTCACGCCACAAGGCTTTCAAGCTCTTGCATCTACGGTGATGGCGATGGCAGATGCTGAACAATTAGACGCTCATAAACAAGCGGTAGTAATTCGTTTAAAGAAATTAGAGGGAGAAATTCATGACTAATCCGATTGAAATTTATCAAACCCAAGACGGGCAAACGCAAGTAGAAGTGCGGTTTGAACAAGAGACAGTTTGGCTTTCACAGGCACAGATGGCACAGCTATTTTCAACCAGTAGCGACAACATCAGTCTACACTTAAAAAATATTTTTGCCGAAAAAGAGTTAGATGAAAGAGCAACAACCGAGGATTTCTCGGTAGTTCGCCAAGAAGGCAAACGGCAGGTTAAACGTCAGTTAAAGCACTACAATTTAGATGCGATTATTTCCGTAGGCTATCGAGTGAAATCAACATCTGCAACGCAATTTCGTATCTGGGCAACTGCTCGCTTAAAAGACTATCTGGTCAAAGGCTATGCATTAAATCAAAAACGTTTGCAACATAACGCCGAAGAGCTAGAACAAGCGCTCTTGCTTATCCAAAAAACGGCAAGATCGCCTGAACTCACCTTAGAAAGCGGACGTGGCTTGGTGGATATTGTCAGCCGTTATGCCCAGACTTTTTTATGGTTACAACAATACGACGAAGGTTTGCTCACCGAGCCTAACACCCAGCAAGGTGGTGTTTTACCCAGCGTAGAAACGGCACGTCAAGCCTTAGCGGATCTCAAAATACAGTTAATGGAAAGAGGCGAGGCATCGGATCTGTTTGGGCGTGAGCGAGAAGAAGGGCTTTCGGCAATTTTGGGCAATTTAGATCAAACGGTATTTGGCGAACCTGCTTATCCAAGCATTGAAGCTAAAGCTGCTCATTTACTCTATTTTATCGTGAAAAATCATCCATTTTCCGATGGTAATAAACGCAGTGGAGCTTTTTTGTTTGTAGATTTTTTACATCGCAACGGTCGGCTTTTTGATACACAAGGCAACCCAGTGATCAACGATACAGGGCTTGCAGCGCTCACGCTTTTGGTGGCTGAAAGCGATCCCAAGCAAAAAGAAACACTCATTCGCTTAATTATGCACATGCTAAAAAAATAACAAGGAAAACCATGCAAATTTCACAACTTGCCAGACAAAACATCCAAGCCCTCACCCCTTACCAATCGGCGCGCCGTTTGGGTGGGCAAGGCGATATTTGGCTTAATGCTAATGAATACCCGATTTCACCAAATTTTGAATTAAATAACCGCACTTTTAACCGTTATCCAGAACCACAGCCACAAGCGGTAATTGAGCGTTATGCCACTTATGCTGGGGTATCGCCTTACAATGTCCTAGTGAGCCGCGGCGGTGATGAAAGTATTGAGCTCATTATTCGAGCCTTTTGTGAGCTGAATGACAGCATACTTTATTGTCCACCCACTTACGGCATGTACGCAGTGAGTGCCGAAACTTGTGGCATCGCTAGCAAAACCGTTCCCCTCACAGCCGATTTTCAGTTGGATTTAGAGCAAATTGCCCAAAATTTAGAAGGCGTCAAAGTGGTATTTGTGTGTAGCCCCAACAATCCAACAGGTACGCTCATCAAGCGGTTAGATTTAATCCAACTTTTGCAAATGACTCAAAACAAAGCCATTGTGGTAGTGGACGAAGCCTATATTGAATTTTGCCCTGAAGCAACCATGGTAAATGAACTCAAAAACTATCCGCACTTAGCCATTATCCGCACCTTATCCAAAGCCTTTGCTTTGGCTGGGCTGCGTTGCGGTTTTACCTTAGCCAATAAAGAACTCATCAATGTGTTACAAAAAGTGATTGCTCCCTATCCCTTGCCTGTACCTGTGGCAGATATTGCTGCTCAAGCATTGTTACCGCAAGGCATTTTTGCCATGCGACAGCAAGTCCAAATGATAGTCAGTGAGTGTGAAAATTTGCAAAAAAATCTTAAAAACTTACCGCTTGTTGAGCAAGTGTTTGAAAGCCACGGCAACTATTTGTTGGTGAAATTCAACGATGGACAAAAAGTTTTCCAAACACTTTGGGAACAAGGCATTATCTTGCGTAATCAGCATACCGCCTTGGGCTTAGAAAACTGCATTCGCATCACCATTGGCACCGCCGAAGAGAACAAAAAATTGTTTGAGGCAATTGAAACAATGTCGCCATAATCACTTTTTATATCATTATGGAGATAAAATGAGTTATACCAAGTTGCTTTATCATATTGTTTTTAGGACTTTTCAGAGTGTACCAGCAATTAAACAAGAGAATGAAAAGGAGCTATATCATTATATTTGGAGCTTTTGTCAGCAGCAAAAATGTCGGCTGTATCGCATTAATGGAATGCCAGATCATTTGCATTTATTGGTAGAAGTTCATCCGAGCATTGCGATATCTGATTTTGTGAAACAACTGAAAAATGCAAGTCATAAATGGCTTGAAAAGCAATCTCACCTTTTTCCTGATTTCTATGCTTGGTCAAAAGGATATTGTGCTTTAAGTTATAGTGAGCATGAAAAAGAGAAGATTATGAATTACATCAAAAAACAGAAAGATCATCATCAAAATATAAAATTTACGGATGAAATGAAACATTTATTACAAGATGCTCATTTGGATATAAACGAATATTTTGAGAATAACTTATGACCTAGTACGAGCCGTACTAGGTTCGATAATCCTAGCCACTCTGTGGCTAATAAGAATAATAAGAGCCACAGAGTGGCTCAGGTTAATTAACTGCATACGACACGTATGCGGTATCAACAGGAGAAAACCATGCAACCAACCCTATTCATCGACCGAGACGGCACGCTCATTGACGAGCCCAAAACCGATTTTCAAATTGATCGCCTAGAAAAACTCAAATTTGAAACGAACGTCATTCCTGCGTTACTTCAATTAAAAGATCACTATCGCTTAGTGATGGTAAGTAATCAAGACGGCTTGGGTACAGCATCATTTCCCCAAGAAGATTTTGATAAACCTCATCAGATGATGTTGGATATTTTTCGCTCGCAAGGCATTTTATTTGATGAGATTTTAATTTGCCCGCACAAGCCAGAAGATAACTGCGATTGCCGTAAACCTAAAACCAAACTCTTACAAAAATATCTGGATAAACAGCTGTTTGAGCCTGCTACAAGTTTTGTGATTGGTGACCGAGCGACTGATGTAGAACTTGCCAAAAATTTGGGCATTCGTGCGTTGCAATATAACCCTGAAAAATTAAATTGGGATTTAATTGTTGAAAAATTATTGCCAAAACAGACCGCTCTTTTAGCACGTGAACCACGCTATGCCGAAGTGGTACGCACCACCAAAGAAACGGATATCAAAGTACAAGTATGGCTGGATGAAACTGGCGTAAATGAGATCAGCACAGGCGTGGGCTTTTTTGATCATATGCTTGATCAAATCGCCACTCACGGCGGTTTTAGAATGAATGTTGAGTGTAAAGGCGATTTGTGGATTGATGAACATCACACTGTAGAAGATACCGCACTTGCTCTAGGTACAGCGTTAAAACAAGCTCTTGGCGACAAACGTGGCATTGCTCGCTTTGGCTTTGTGCTACCGATGGACGAATGCAAAGCCGAATGTACCATGGATTTATCAGGGCGCCCGTATTTTAAATTCAAAGCCAAATTCAAACGGGATAAAGTAGGCGATTTTAGCACCGAAATGACCGAGCATTTTTTCCAATCCATCGCCTACACTCTAATGGCAACCTTGCACCTAAAAACCAAAGGTGACAACGACCACCACAAAATCGAAAGCCTGTTTAAAGTGTTTGGACGGACGTTAAGACAGTGTATTAAGGTGGAAGGGAATGAATTGCCGAGTAGTAAGGGGATTTTGTAGTTTTAAGATTTTTACTGTAAATTATCAATCAGTAAAAGAGTGCTAAATTTATTAGGGAGATTTAAGTATATGACGATTGTCTCAACAGAGAAAGAATTAGGGGAAGCAATTAAACGTGGAGATGAGCGAATTGAAATAGAAGGCGATCTAGCAAAAAAACGATCAGGATAAGAGCCACTGGAAATGTTGCTTGGGCTATAGCAATAGGAGCCATAGGAATTGCTGTCTATGCAGCTATAGCAAATTTTGGTAGTGCTGGACTTACCTCCCCAGTTACAGGAGTGGCTATGCTCTCATCTGCACCTGTTGCAGTTGGAATTTTGGGTGGTGCAGCAACATATTCAGCGATTGCGATAGCTGTAGCAGCTGGTGGAGTGGGGGTTTTAACATCACTAAGAAATTACAAGGAAATTTCTCGTAGTGAAAATAAACTTGTATTGCAGAAAAGATAAATATGACACACCTAACTATCATCAACACCCGCTGTGCCAACCTTTCCTCGGTCAAATTCGCCTTTGACCGTTTGGGTTATCATGCACAGATTACCGATAATGTCGAACAAATCCAAGCAGCCGATAAGCTGATTTTACCTGGCGTTGGCACGGCAAAAGCTGCTATGCAAAATTTAACCGAGCTTGGTTTGATTGACACCATTCAAAACTTAACTCAGCCTGTTTTGGGCATTTGTTTGGGTATGCAGTTAATGACCGAATATTCCGAGGAAGGCGATGTGGATTTGTTAAAACTGATGTCGGGTAAAACCGATAAACTCCCTGATTGCCAATTGCCTTTGCCTCATATGGGCTGGAACAAGGTGCATTATCAAGCGGATCATCCGTTATTTGCCGATATTCCCCAAGATAGCCATTTTTATTTTGTGCATAGTTATGGGGTTTTGCCTAATACTCATACCGTTGCTACTTGTGATTATGGCGTGCTGTTCTCGGCAGTTATTCAACACAAAAATTTCTACGGTGTGCAGTTTCACCCTGAGAGATCGGGCAAGGTGGGAGCACAGTTGTTAAAGAATTTTGTTGAGCTGATCTAATTTTTATTTTGTGATCTAGATCGAGAAATTTGAACATGATGTTTTTCTTTTTATCTTTTATGTGTATATTTACAGTTATTAACTGTAAATAAAATCAGTTTAGGTGAAACACAGAAATTTATTTTTGGAAGAGGAAAACAAAATGCTAACGGATAACATTATTCTGCAAGACATCAAACAAGTTATTGCCCAATCTCGTGAACAAGCCATTCGTTCAGTAGATTTTCATCGTGTGTTGATGTACTGGCACATTGGCAAACGTATTTTTGAGGAAGAACAACAAGGGCAAGAGCGGGCGGATTATGGCACTTATTTAATTAAGTCCCTTGCAGCCCAGCTTGAACCTGAATTTGGTAGTGCTTTTGGTCGCCGCCAATTAGAACTATTCCGTCAATTTTATCGATTATTTCCAATTGCGAACGCACTGCGATCGCAATTGAATTGGACACAATATCGTATGATGTTGCGTATTGATGATGCAGACAAACGTGAGTTTTATATTGCTGAAACAGTAAAAAATAACTGGAGTTCTCGCCAGTTAGAACGCCAAATCAATACGCAACTTTATGAACGCTTATTGCTTAGCAATGATAAACAGACTGTGCTAGCTGTAGCAAAAAACGAAGTTATTCCTACGGATCCAAAACAAATTATTAAAGATCCTATGGTATTGGAATTTCTTGGGTTAAAACGTGAAAGTGCTTATTACGAAAAAGATTTAGAGCAAGCGATTATTACCCATTTACAAGAATTTATGCTGGAGCTAGGAAATGGTTTTTCTTTTGTTGCTCGGCAGAAACGTTTGCATTTGGAAGGCGATGAATTTTTCGTGGATTTGGTATTTTATAACCGCTTGTTGCAATGTTTTGTATTGTTTGAAATTAAAACCCACAAATTAACGCACCAAGATTTAGGTCAATTACAAATGTATGTGAACTATTTTGATCGCATGGAAAAGTTACCCTATGAAAACTCAACGATTGGTATTTTACTTTGTGCTGATAAAAATGATGCCATGGTCAAATTCACTCTTCCTGAAGAACAAAAACAGATTTTTGCTAGCCAATATCAGCTCTATTTGCCTTCGGAACAAACCTTAATTGCAGAAATACAGAAAGAAATTGATAGCTTTGAATTAAAACAAACACAACAGGAAACATAATGAAAACATCACAAATTATCCCTGCACTTGATTTAATTGACGGCAAAATAGTGCGGTTACATCAGGGCGATTATGCCAAGCAAACCACCTATAGCGACAATCCCATTGAACAGTTTGCTCATTACATCAACCAAGGGGCAAAACAGCTACATTTGGTAGATTTAACGGGAGCGAAAGACCCAAGCAAACGCCAAACTGCCTTGATTGGCAAGATTATTCAAGCTACCCAAAGTCAAGTTCAAGTGGGTGGTGGTATTCGCACGGAAAAATATGTCGCGGATTTATTGGCGGTTGGAGCAAGCCGTGTGGTAATTGGTTCAACGGCGGTTACTGATCCTCACATGGTGCAAGGTTGGTTTGAGAAATATGGGGCGGAGAAATTTGTTCTTGCTTTAGATGTTCGCATTGAAAACGGACAAAAGCTGGTGGCAATTAAAGGCTGGCAGGAAACCAGTTCACTTACTTTGGAAAACTTGGTGGAAAACTACCGCACTTTTGGCTTGCAACACGTGCTTTGTACTGATATTTCTCGTGATGGCACTTTGGCGGGTTCTAATGTGGCATTGTATCAAGAGATTTGTCAGCAGTTTCCACAGGTAGATTTTCAGTCTTCAGGGGGCATTGGATCCCTTGCGGATATTGAGGCTCTCAAAGGTTCAGGTGTGGCAGGTGTGATTGTGGGGCGAGCGTTGTTGGAAGGTAAATTTACAGTTTCGGAGGCAATCGAATGTTGGCAAAACGGATAATTCCTTGTTTAGACGTGCGTGATGGACAAGTGGTTAAAGGAGTACAGTTTCGCAACCACGAAATCATCGGTGATATTGTTCCGCTAGCTCAGCGTTATGCTGAAGAAGGGGCGGACGAGTTGGTGTTTTATGACATCACCGCATCTTCTGATGGCAGAACCATTGATAAAAGTTGGGTGGAACGTGTGGCACAAGTTATTGATATTCCCTTTTGTGTGGCAGGCGGAATTAAAAGTGTCGAAGATGCGGAAAAATTGTTTGCTTTTGGTGCCGATAAAATTTCGATAAATTCGCCCGCACTTGCCGATCCTGATTTAATTAATCGACTTGCCGAACGCTTTGGTGTGCAAGCCATTGTGGTAGGGATTGATAGCTGGTTTGAGGCAGATACGGGAAAATATTGGGTTAATCAATATACTGGCGATGAAAGTCGTACTCGCCAGACGAATTGGCAACTTTTAGATTGGGCCAAAGAAGTACAAAAGCGTGGAGCTGGGGAAATTGTGCTGAACATGATGAACCAAGACGGCGTACGCCAAGGCTATGATTTAACTCAACTCAAAGCGGTGCGAGAAGTCTGCCAAGTGCCACTGATTGCTTCGGGTGGAGCCGGTGAAATGGTACATTTTCGTGATGCCTTTGCTGAAACGAATGTAGATGGTGCTTTAGCGGCGAGTGTTTTTCATAAGCGGATTATTGAAATTAGTGAATTGAAAGAATATCTCGTTCAAGCAGGGATAGACGTGCGTAAATAATACAAATTTAAGAGAGAAACTACATGAAAACACAAATTAATTGGCAAAAAGTTGATAATCTACTTCCTGTGATTATTCAAAATGCAAGCACTTGTGAAGTGCTAATGCTGGGCTATATGAATGAAGATGCCTTGGCAAAAACCTTGGCGGAAAAACGAGTTACTTTCTTTTCACGCACTAAAAATCGCTTATGGACAAAGGGCGAAACCTCGGGCAATTTTTTACATGTAGTGGATATGAGCTTGGATTGTGATAATGATGCTTTATTGATTTTGGTTAATCCAGAGGGAGAAACTTGCCACACTGGTGCCGAAAGCTGCTTTTATCAATTTGAAAATAAGGAACAGCCTGATTGGATTTTCTTCAGCAAATTAGAACGATTAATTGCGAGTCGTAAAAATGCTGATCCTGAAAGTTCTTATACTGCCCAACTTTATGCCAAAGGCACAAAACGTATTGCACAAAAAGTTGGTGAGGAGGGAGTAGAAACTGCACTTGCTGCTACCGTTAAAGACAGAAATGAAACGATTTGCGAAGCGGCAGATTTGGCTTACCACCTTACTGTTTTACTGCAAGATGCGGATTTATCTTGGTCAGATGTGATAGGCAAACTCAAAGAACGTCATACTTTATCAAAATAACTGGTCAGATTTTTTCATTCTATCAATTATGACAAAATAGAGCATGTTGCCCTAATGGGCTCTTTCTTCAGGGAAAATAATATCGGAGCACTCTCTGATTTTTATTCAATCTCACAAATCATTTTGTGGCTTTTGCCACTTCTTAACTATATGTCTTAAAAATATCATCAAGCTAAATTCTTCGCTTGATTTGTTGTGTCTAAAATATGATGAAAGGAGTTTTATGAAACTAAAACGCTTAAGTATTTTGTGCGCTTTTATGTTCGCTGTTACAGGTTGTTCTACTGTAAATCAATGTTTGCAAAGAGCTGATTTATCTCATTTGAATCAAGATAAACAAGCTGATTTAAACATTGGAGATGAGCCTACTCCGCCGAGTGATGTGGCGTTTCCGATTGCACAAGATGGATTACCGGCAGTGGATTTTATAGAAGAAAACGAAAAATCTTCACAGAATTTTGATGCAAATGTATCCACTTCATTGCTCACTACCAACTTCTCAACTAAACCATTATTGTTAAATGCGCAACCTCAGATACCACCACGCCCAGAGCCTTCTGATGCATCAAATTATGTGAGCCTTATGGGGCAAAATGGACGTGTGATTACGGTTTGGGCATTAGCAAGAGGAAATTGGCTGTGGGCTTATGCTTCTTTTGAGTCGCAAGATTTTGGCAATATTCGTAACTGGAAATTAGAGCCGAGTTTTTCTCGTGAGCATTTCCGTTTTATCAATCAGCAGTTGGGCAGCTGCATGCAAGCTTATAAAAATGGCTTAATTCATGCGGATTGTGATCCTAGAAATTTAGCTCAGGATTTTGAGTTATTGCCTTCTAACACTGGCTCTGTATTTATTAAAAGTGTGTCATCAAATCGATGTGTTACCTATAACCCCGTGAGTAATACAGGTTATTCCACACTTACACTTTCGCCCTGTACAGATCAAATTAGTGCTCTAAAAGACCAGAATTTTTATATTGCACCACCAATTTTAAAAGCAACGCCACAAAACTAGGAATTCAAATGTTAAAAAGATTTAAACAAATTTTAATACTCAGTTTATCTTTGCTGAGTTTGAACAGTTTCGCCGCTTTAAATAACTACAATGTAGCTACCTGGAATTTACAAGGTTCATCTGCATCAAGTGAAAGTAAATGGAACATCAATGTGCGTCAGTTAATTACAGGCCGTGATTCCGCCGATATTTTAATGGTTCAAGAGGCTGGATCTTTACCATTATCGGCAATGCAAACGCAAAGAGTTATTCAACCCGTGGGAGTAGGTATACCAATAAATGAATATGTCTGGAATTTAGGTACGACTACACGCCCGAACAACGTTTATATTTATTACTCTCGCTTAGATGTAGGTGCTAATCGAGTAAATTTGGCGATAGTTTCTCGTGTACAAGCGGAAGAAGTATTTGTGATCAGTCCAACAACTACGGTACTCCAAGCTAGACCAGCAATAGGCATTCGTATTGGTAATGATGTGTTTTTTAGCGTACATGCTTTATCTTCTGGTGGGAGTGATGCTATTAGCCTCATTAATAATGTCTATGATTTCTTTAATCAAGATGTAACGAGAAGAAGATATAGCTGGATGCTTGTCGGCGATTTTAACCGTTCTCCAACTAATTTACAGTCAGCATTAAGTGCAGAACCTAGGGTCAATAATAATACCTTAATTGTTGCGCCGACAGAGCCAACTCATCGCTCAGGCAGTATTTTAGATTATGCGGTCATTCATAATGCAACTGGAGAAGCAACCCAACTTAATCTTGGCGCAAGCATTATGTTTAACCAAGTTCGTTCACAGATCACTTCCGATCATTATCCTGTGAGTTTTATTAAAGATCGTAAGAAATAAGGAAAAATAATGTTAAAGAAAATATTGTTATTATCAACCGCACTTTTGTTTACTTCGATTAGCTATGCGACACCTAAACCTGATCCAACAACCTATCCTGATGTGACACAAATTCCAGCTCCCGTCATTACTTTGCGTAATATGTTTACCAGTGTGCCTGTAAATAACGATCATTATGGCGAGCGTAGTGATAAGAATGTGCATTGGTCCTTGATTGATGTGAGTGATCCCGAATTTCGCCCTTTGCGTGATGGTGGTTCAGCTGTGCAATTTCAGGCGTTTGATACAAATAAATGTTGGACAGGGGGAGGGGTAACAGATTGCTCAGACAAAACTAGAACAGTATTTAGTATTATCCCAACAGACACAGGGGCTGTTCTCATTCGTCATATGGCAGTTGGTTTTTGTGTTGCCAGTTTTGATATTCGCCAGTATCAACTGCTTGATTGTGGTAGAACAACTCAAGGTAGAACCTTTGATTTACCTTATTTATGGGCACTCTTGCCACCTTCTGGACAGAGTAAATTATTAGTTCCACCTGTTAAATAACTTAGTATTTTTTCTTTTTAGTTAAAGAATTATCAATAATAAGGCTGTTTATGTTTAATTTTAAGATAATTATACTAGCAATCAATAAATCGGCGCCGGTTTGTTATTGCAACAGTATTTTATTTTTTAATGGAGAATGACTATGTCAAATCGTAAATTTCTTGAAGTTTTAACCCCAGAAAACAGCTAACTTATCTTTATTGACCATCAACCACAAATGGCATTTGGTGTTCAATCAATCGACCGCCAAACGTTAAAAAACAACGTGGTTGCTTTAGCAAAATCAGCAAAAGTATTTAATATTCCAACCACAATTACCACCGTTGAAACTGATGGTTTCTCTGGTCATACCTATCCTGAATTATTAGCCGTATTCCCCGATCACAAAATCCTTGAGCGTACTTCAATGAACTCTTGGGACGATCAAAACGTGCGTGATGCGTTAGCCGCAAATGGCCGTAAAAAAGTGATCGTTGCTGGTTTATGGACAGAAGTGTGTAACTTAAGTTTCGCTTTATGTGCAGCTTTAGAAGGCGACTATGAAATTTATATGGTTGCAGATGCATCAGGCGGTACTTCAGTAGAAGCACACAAATATGCGATGGATCGCATGGTTCAAGCAGGGATTATTCCTGTAACTTGGCAACAAGTGCTACTTGAGTGGCAACGTGATTGGGCGAAGAAAGATACCTATGATGCAGTGCTTGATATCGTGAAAGAGCATTCAGGTGCTTACGGTATGGGTGTTGATTATGCTTACACTATGGTTCACAAAGCACCTGAGCGTGTTCAACATGGTGAGCGTATCGGTCCAAACCCTGCGAAATAATATCGCTTAAAATTTAACGCTTAATAAAGTGCGGTGTGATTTTGCAAAAATTTGTCAAAATCACACCGCTTGTTTTATAGGTGATCGAATGAAACTTTATCTTCTCACATTTGGTGTGGGTGTCTTAGTTGGTGTCATCTATTATGCTTTAGATGTTCGCTCTCCAGCACCACCAATCGTGGCATTAGTCGGACTGCTCGGTATTTTACTCAGCGAGCAAATGATTCCCGTCGCAAAACAGCTTTTTAAAGGCAAAGACTTTGTGAATGCCTGCCACGCCACTCAAGCAACGGAGCATGTTTTGGGTCAATTACCGGGTAAACATTCATTACACATAAAAGGGGGAAAGAATGACAACACAAGTTCCTGATCTCATTTTCTATAACGGAAAAATCACCACGCTTAATCGTGCACAACCCGTTGCTCAAGCGGTTGCGATCAAAGACGGCAAATTTTTAGCAGTAGGTAGCGATGCGGAAGTGATGCCACTTGCTACTGAAAAAACTCGCTGTATCGACTTAAAAGGCAAAGGTGTTCTGCCAGGTCTATTTGATAACCATACCCACATTATTCGTGGCGGTTTGAATTATAACTTAGAACTACGTTGGGACGGCGTGCGTAGCCTTGCTGATGCAATGGCAATGCTCAAAGCACAAGTGGATATTACGCCTGCTCCGCAATGGGTGCGTGTGGGCGGTGGTTTTACGGAACATCAATTCGTAGAAAAACGCCTGCCAACTATTCAAGAAATCAACGCTATTGCCCCAGATACGCCAGTCTTTATTTTGCACCTTTATGATCGTGCACTATTAAATGGTGCAGCATTAAGAGCGGTGGGTTATACCAAAGATACGCCAAATCCTGTGGGTGGTGAAATTCTGCGTGATAGCAAGGGCAATCCAACGGGCTTATTATTGGCATAAACCAAATGCGATGATTTTATATTCAACCCTTGCGAAAGGACCAAAATTACCCTTTGAGTATCAGCTTAATTCTACTCGCCATTTTATGCGTGAACTTAACCGCTTGGGCGTAACAGGCGTGATTGATGCAGGTGGTGGTTTCCAAAATTATTCTGATGATTATGAAGTCATTCAAAAATTATCGGATGAAAATCAGCTCACTGTGCGTATTGCCTATAACTTATTTACGCAAAAACCAAAAGAAGAGAAAGAAGACTTCTTACGTTGGACATCTTCGGTGAAATATAAGCAAGGTACAGACTATTTCCGTCACAATGGTGTGGGGGAAATGTTGGTATTCTCAGCGGCAGACTTTGAAGATTTCCGCCAACCACGTCCAGATATGCCACCTGAAATGGAAGGCGATTTGGAAGAAGTGGTGCGTATTCTTGCCGAAAACAAATGGCCTTGGCGTTTACATGCCACTTACGATGAAACCATTTCTCGTGCCTTAGATGTGTTTGAAAAAGTGAATAAGGATATTCCACTGCAAGGCATTAACTGGTTCTTCGACCATGCGGAAACTATTTCACAAAAATCCATTGACCGTATTGCCGAATTAGGCGGTGGCGTTGCTGTACAACATCGTATGGCATATCAAGGGGAATATTTTGTGGAGCGTTATGGCGCGGTTGCCGCAGAAGCAACACCACCAGTCAAACGCATTTTGGAAAGCGGAGTGAAAACATCAGCAGGGACAGATGCAACTCGTGTGGCTTCTTATAACCCTTGGGTATCGCTCTCTTGGCTTACTACAGGTAAAACCGTTGGTGGCACTCGTTTATATCCACAACGCAATTTACTTGATCGTGAAACCGCTCTGCGTATGTGGACAGAAAACGTCGCTTGGTTCTCCAATGAAGAAGGCAAACGTGGACGTATTGAAGTGGGGCAATTTGCCGATTTCATCGTGCCAAGTAAAGATTACTTCACTGTTCCAGAAGATGAGATTTCTTTCTTAACCTCACATTTAACCGTTGTGGGTGGACGTATTGTGTTTGGTGATGGCGACTTTGCCTCCTTAGATGAAAACCCACTTCCGCCAGCGATGCCAGATTGGTCACCAACTCGCAAATTTAAAGGCTTTGCTGCTTGGGGCGATCCTGAAGGTGCAGGTAAAAACTCACTTTCACCAATTCGCCAACAAGCCATTGCTAGCTGTGGTTGTGCAAGCTCTTGCGGATTACATGGACATGATCACGCAAAAGCTTGGGGATCATCTATTCCAAGTTCAGACCTAAAAAGTTTCTTCGGTGCATTAGGCTGTTCTTGTTGGATGGTATAAGTTAAGTGCGGTCGGTTTTGGGCAATTTTAAATACAACGTGCAAATTCTCCCCCAATTCCGACCGCTTGTTTTGGAGATAAAATGAGCGTATCAGAACAAAGCGGTTTTGCACCGCTAAAACAAAAGCTCTTCTTAGTGTTATGGATTGCCACCGTCTTGGGTAACGTGGGGAGCTTTATTCGAGATGTAGCAAGTGGCTGGTTAATTACCGATCTTTCTGCATCACCTGCTGCAGTTTCCCTTATTCAAGCAGCGACCACCTTGCCAATTTTTCTACTTGCCATTCCTGCGGGCGTGATGGCGGATATTTTAGATAGACGCAAATTCCTTATTGGCATTCAATTTATCCTCGCATTTAGTAGCGCAAGCTTGATGTTCCTTTCTGCCACAGGTTTGCAATCCGTCACTACCTTAGTGTTATTCACCTTTATCGGTGGCGTTGGTGCAGCCTTAATGGCACCGACTTGGCAAGCCATTGTGCCTGAATTGGTTTCTCGTGCTGATTTAAAAAATGCCGTTGCACTCAATTCATTGGGCATCAACATCTCTCGTGCTATCGGGCCAGCCATTGGCGGTGTCGTCTTAGCCCAACTTGGTGCTTCGTTTGCCTATGGTATTGATGTGATCAGCTACGCTTTCGTGATTGCCGCCTTGATCTGGTGGAAACGTGCGAAAAAAGAAACAGACGAACTGGCAGAGAATTTCACAGGGGCATTTCGTGCGGGGTTACGTTACGCATGCTCAAGCAAAGCCTTACATATCATCTTATTTAGAGCGATTTTCTTTTTCCTATTTGCTAGTGCCGTATGGGCGTTATTGCCTTTAGTGGCTCGCCAATTATTAGAAGGCACTGCAGGTTTTTACGGCATTTTATTAGCTGCTGTTGGCGTGGGAGCGATTATCGGAGCAGTTTTATTACCACGTTTAAGAAGACACCTAAATTCCGACCAACTTTTACTCAGTGCAGCTATTCTCAGTGCCATTGTGATGGGCTTTTTAGCACTCTCACCACCAAAATGGACAGCAATTCCTGCTCTTTGCTTACTTGGTTTCGCTTGGATTACTGCCCTCACTACTTTAAACAGTGTTGCACAATCCATTTTACCTAACTGGGTGCGTGGTCGCTCTTTAGCGATTTATTTAACCGTCTTCAATGGTTCAATGACCTTGGGCAGTTTAAGCTGGGGAGCGGTGGCACAATACATCGGCTTACCAAGCACTTTAGTGGTATCGGGTATTGCTTTAGTCATTGCTAATGCGTTGGCATACCGCAAAAAATTGCCACAGGGCGAAGACGATCTCAACCCGTCGAACCATTGGGAGCAACCGCATACCCATTCCGATGTGGCACTTGATCGCTCACCAGTCATGATTCAGGTGGAATATCAAATCAACCCAGAAAACCAATCGGCTTTCTTAAGTAAGTTACACCAACTTGCCGAACAACGCCGTAAAGATGGTGCTTATGCGTGGGGCGTATTGGAAGATGTGGAAAAACCAAATCATTTTATCGAATGGTTCTTTGTAGAAAGTTGGGCGGAACATTTACGCCAGCACCACCGAGTTTCGCAAATTGACGCAAATTTACAAAAAGAAGTGAATGATTCCCATCAAGGTGAGAAACCAAAAGTGAAGCACTTTGTGGGGGTTAATATCCGTCATTAGAACATCACTTAGTAAAAGGCTAGATTAAATTCTCGCCTTTTTTGATCAAACTTATGCTATGCTTGCCGTTCTCTCATGGCTTGCATTAGGAAGGAGGATGTGATGGAAGGTATTGTTTTAGCTATTAAATTAGGCTTGGTAGAAGAAGTTGTATTTGAAAATGGGACAAAAATGTCAACAGCAATTCGCAAAAAACCAGTGGAGCAAGCTGTTGTTCATGAGCTAGGTGCGGAAGGAAATGATGTTGCTTTGAAAGCACACCATGGTGGTGTTGATAAAGCACTATTTTTTATGGCAGAAAAATCTTTTGTAAAATTGACCGCACTTTTGGGCAAAGATTATAGCTATCAAGGCGAGGCTATTTATGGCGAGAACTTTGTCGTATCTGCTTTCGATGAGGAAAATGTCTGTGTAGGTGATCGTTACCAAATTGGCGAAGTGCAGATCGAAATTTCTCAACCTCGAGTACCTTGTGAAACCTTAGGTAAAAATGCCAATAATAAAGATACTCGTAAAATTGTAGTGGAAACTGGATTGACGGGTTGGTATGTAAGAGTGATAAAAAATGGCGTGATTAAAAAAGGTGATGCAATTCAGTGTTTAGCCAATCCTTATCCAAATTTAACCATTAAACATTTAAATGCTTTGTTAGCAGTAGAAGCGACTGAGGCTATCAAAGCCCCGTTAGAACAAGCGATAGATTGCCCTGTTTTAGCTGAGGCATTTAGACGCCATTTAAAAAAACAATGGCAAAAAATTAGATAGTGATTCTTACGCAAAGAATAAAAAACTTTACTGAGTATTTACTGATATAATAGGCAAAATTTTTCAGATAATTTTGACAAGCGACCTCTAATTTTGGACATTTCTTTATTTCGACAAATGCTTTCTTCTGCGAGTTGGCAGAAAGATGTTTTAGATTTATCTCAGCAAAAACAAGATTGGTTACTATATCAGGGTTCACTCACCAAAAAATTACAGCAGTATTGTCAGCAATTAAAGGTTGAAGTTGTGGCAGAAAAATGGACTTCAGCCATAACTTCTGAATTTGTGGAATATGATGAGCCAGTTTGGTTGCGTGAAGTGATTTTAAAGGGAGATGAGCACCCTTGGATTTTTGCTCAAACTCGTTTACCGCAGTCTACAATGAATCATGTTGCGCCTGATATTATGAGTTTAGGCTCAACGCCTATCGGATTGTGGCTTTTTGCACAGCAACCAAAAAGAACAAAACTTGATTGGGCGTATGATGCAAGCACAGGGTTATATGCACGCCGTTCAATATTACTTTTAAATCAATATCCAATTGAAATTAAGGAACTGTTTCTACAAGATTTCAACTTTTTTCCAGAAAAGATCCAAAGCATGAGTACTAAAAAAACTAAAAATAAAAAAACAAAAAAACTGACCGCACTTGTTGATCCCCATTTGCATCAAGAGCAACAAAAATATTCTAACCCACTCCCTAGTCGAGAATTTATTTTACAGATCATTCGTGAGTTTAATGTACCAATGTCAAAGGAAGAGATTTTTAGTACATTGGCTATTATTGATCCTAAACAACAAGAGGGTATGCATCGTCGTTTGCGAGCGATGGAAAATGATGGACAACTTGTTTTTACTAAAAGAAAATGCTACGCCTTGCCTGAAAAATTAGATTTACTAAAAGGCATTGTCATTGGGCACCGTGATGGCTATGGTTTTTTACAAGTTGAAGGGGGCAAATCCGATTGGTTTATTCCAAATGCACAAATGCAAAAGGTTATTCATGGTGATTTTGTTTTGGCACAACCTAATGGTTTTGATCGCAAAGGGCGGTCAGAAGTACGTATTGTTCGAGTATTAGAAAGTCGCAATAAACATATTGTTGGGCGTTTTTTCTTAGAAAAAGGAATAGGGTATGTGGTGCCTGATGATAGCCGTATCAATCGTGATATTTTGATTCCAGATGAGTTTCGCCGTGGAGCAAGAATGGGGCAGGTTGTTGTGGTTGAACTGAAACCACGTACCGCAACCTTTACTCAACTTGTGGGTATGATTGTAGAAATTCTCGGTGAAGATATGGCAAAAGGCATGGAAACTGAAATTGCTATTCGTAATCATGATATTCCTCATGTGTTTCCAAGTGCGGTAGAAAAACAAGTAAAAAAATATACTGACACTGTACCAGAACAGGCAAAAAAAGGTCGGATCGATTTAAGGCGTTTGCCATTGGTTACTATTGACGGCGAAGACGCACGAGACTTTGATGATGCTGTTTTCTGTCGAAGAGAAGATAGCGGTGGTTGGCGCTTATGGGTGGCAATTGCCGATGTGAGTTATTATGTACGCACGCATACTGCTTTGGATAAAGAAGCGTATCAGCGTGGCAATTCAGTTTATTTTCCGAATCGAGTTGTGCCAATGTTGCCAGAAATTTTATCCAATGGTTTATGTTCGCTCAATCCACAGGTTGATCGTTTGTGTATGGTTTGTGAAATACGAGTTTCAGCACAAGGAAAAATGACAGATTATAAGTTTTATGAAGCAGTGATGAACTCTCATGCAAGATTGACTTACACCAAGGTTGCTCGAATTTTAGACGGCGATGAAGAATTACAACAACGCTATCGAATTTTAGTACCGCACTTGCAAGAGCTATATCAAATGTATCAAGCCTTGTTACAAGCACGTCATCAACGAGGAGCCATTGATTTTGAAACTATCGAAACAAAATTTGTGTTCAATGAAATGGGGCGTATTGATCGCATAGAACCTGTAGTACGTAATGATGCTCATAAAATTATTGAAGAATGTATGATCTTAGCTAATATTGCCGCAGCTAATTTTATGGAGCGCCACCAAGAACCAGCCTTATTCCGTATTCACGCAAGCCCAAGTAAGGAAAAGCTTAGTTCATTCCGCACTTTTTTAAGTGAATGTGGTTTAGCCTTAAAGGGCGGTATGAAACCGACAAGTACTGATTATGCTCAATTATTGGAACAGGTTCGTGGACGTTTAAATTATGAGTTAATTCAAACCATGCTACTTCGTTCACTCAGTCAAGCAGTTTATGATGCAGATAATATAGGGCATTTTGGTCTAGCATTAGGAGAATACGCACATTTCACTTCGCCTATTCGACGTTATCCTGATTTGACTTTGCATCGTAGTATCAAATACTTATTAAGCAAACAACAAAGGGAAAATAGAAAAGCAACGGATACTGGCGGTTATCATTATTCTTTCGAAGAAATGGTGCGACTTGGCGATCATTGTTCCTTAACTGAACGCCGAGCCGATGATGCAACGAGAGAAGTTGCAGATTGGTTAAAATGTGAATATATGCAAGATCACGTAGGTGAAGAATTTAAAGGAATTATTTCTTCTGTAACGGGTTTTGGCTTGTTTGTGCGACTAGATGATTTATTGATTGATGGTTTAGTACATATTTCAACCTTAGATAATGACTATTATCAATTTGATCCGACCAAACAACGTTTAATTGGAGAAAATTCAAGAGTAACCTATCGTTTAGGCGATAAAGTTAAAATTCGTGTTGAAGCAGTAAACTTAGCACAAAAACAAGTGGACTTTGTTTTGTTATCAAACCAGTATGAGTTTGATTGCATAGACAAACTGGCAAAGGGACAGGCAACACAAAAAATTTTTCACAAAACTCCCCGCACTTTTCAAATCGAGCAACATAAAAGTGCGATGAAAAAACGCAAAAAATCAGTAACACTCAAAGATAATCAAAAAAAACAGAAAGGATAACCATGGCAGAAAGTATTTATGGTATTCATGCAGTACAAGCATTTTTAGCAAACGCCTCGGAGCGTTTGATCGAAGTCTATGTATTAAAAGGGCGAGAGGATAAACGCTTACAGCCTGTGTTAAATGAACTTTATAATTTAGGTATAAGTGTACAATTTTTGAACCGTGATGCCTTGGATAAAAAAGCTAATGGCGAAGTGCATCAAGGAATTATTGCAAAAATTCAACCTGCAAAAGAGCGGAATGAAAACGACTTAGATTACATCTTACAAACACAAACAGATCCATTATTGCTAGTGCTTGATGGAATAACAGATCCACACAATCTAGGAGCTTGCTTGCGTTCGGCAGATGCGGCAGGCGTTTGTGCAGTAATTGTGCCTAAAGATAAATCCGCACAACTCACTTCTGTTGCTCGTAAAGTCGCTTGTGGGGCAGCAGAGGTTGTGCCACTTATTCGTGTAACAAATTTAGCCCGCACTTTACGCAATCTACAACAACATAACATTTGGGTAGTGGGTACCGCAGGCGAGGCGACTGCAACCTTATATGAAGCAAAATTGACAGGTGGTTTAGCATTAGTAATGGGGGCGGAAGGCGATGGAATGCGCCGTTTAACACGTGAAACTTGCGATCAATTAATTAGTATTCCTATGGCTGGTTCGGTTTCTTCATTAAATGTTTCTGTTGCCACAGGAGTTTGTTTATTTGAAATTGTGCGACAAAGATTACAAGTCTATGCTTAAGCTAAACAGAAAAAGTAAAAAAACCTTGTAAAATTTTACAAGGTTTTTTGTTGTGAATTTAATTTTGGTTAGAAACGGTAACCAAGACTTAGTTTAACATTTCTACCGCTACCTTCTATTAAACTAAAGGCTGGTTGGTATTTTTTATCAAATAAGTTTTCGATTGCAAAATCGATGCGTAAATTGCTCCATTCACCTTTGAGTGGCGCATAGGTTGCACTAATATCTGTCAGGGTGTAACCAGCATAAGTTACAGCATGATTTTGTGGCACACGATTCTGTGGACGATAATGACTAACTCGAGAACCAACCGTAAATTTATCTTTAACCAATTCATAATTGATCGCAACAGTGAATTTATCAGCTGCAATATTGGATAGATATTGTTGTGTATTTTTATCTTTGCCACGAGTTTGTCCATAGCCAAAGGCTAAATCTAAGCGATTAGTTTGATATTGCGTTTCTAATTCAAAACCTCTCAGGCGAGCATTGGCAATGTTTTGATATTGTGAGATTTTTGGAACAAACTCAGTAAGATCAAAACGCATTTCTTTGAACACTTCTAACTGAATAAAATCTTTCACATCATTTTGGAAATAAGTTGTACTCAATTGAAATTTATCATCTTGACTAAAAACATTATCAACATGCAATCTTGCGGTAATTTCTTTATTTTGAGCAATTTCCGCTTTAAGGTTTGGATTGGCTTTAAATACATTTTGTTGCTGAAAACCGCCATTGCCACCACCGCCGCTGCCATTGAGACCAAAATGTGCTCCGCTAACAAAACGTTCTTGCAAAGAAGGGGCTCGGAAAGCTTCATTATAAAGAGCGGTCAAATCTAACCAATTTGTTGCTTTCCAAGTCAGATTGGCTGAGGTTGACCAATTGTGTTCAGTGTATTTTGTCTTTGCACTTTGAGATTTAAAATGATCGTAACGAATACTCGGCGAAAAAATGACTTTTTCATTGAACAAAGGTAAGTGAGCGATTAAATAAACACCTGTGCTTTGAGAGGTTGCGTCATAAGGGTTGGGGCGGAATTTGCCATCTTTTGCGTTAGTTCCTCGCTCTGTTTGTGCATGGTCTTGAGCATAATCGACCCCGTAAGTAAGGTTTAACTGGTCAAAGAAACTACTATTACGCAAGTTAATGCCTTGAGTCGTCAATTTTGTTACATCTTTCAAACCGCTGAACACACGACTTTCTTTTTCTATCGTTTGGTTATGGTATAACGTAGCTTGAGCATTGACATAAGGATTATTTTCAGGCGTTAAATAATAGTTAAGTGCGGTGCTTTGATCGCTAATTTTTTGCTCCGATAAATAGCTAACAGAGCCTAAGCGAGAAGAGATACTGTTGTAAAAATCAATAGTTTTTTTAAGAAATGCTTGCAATTCAGGGCTAAACATAGACGAAGGCGGTTTACCAGGCATAGATGGTGGGCTTGGAGGGGGGGGATTATTTCTATGGAACTCTGCAATTAATTGATTGATTTGCTCATTGGTAAATTCACTGATTGCTTCATTGTTAGAAGGTGCGGTCTGTTTTGCTTTGCTTAACCGATGTGAAAGTTCTAAACGTTGCCCTTCATCAATTTGCCAACCTAATTTAATTAACCCCCCTTTTTGGCTATAAGCACTATCAGGCAACTTTTTGCCATGGGCTAAACGCAACTGATCGGCATCGTTATAATAACCGCTGATTAACGCATCGAATTTATCGTTTGCCGCATAAGCCGAAATTTCACTTTCGGAAAGGGAATTTGCCGATTGATAGCCTTGGCGTAGTTTTACCCCCGACGTTTCACCGCTCTTTAATAAATCCAACGCATTTGGCGTTTTAATTGCTACAACACCCCCTATAGCACTACTTCCCCAAAGTGTACTGGCAGGTCCTTTAACCACTTCAATTTCTTGAATCAACGAGGCGGGTAAGAAATAAGACCCCCTATGGGCTAAATCAAAATTTTGCTTTACACCATCAATGACTTGTGCCACACGATTTCCGCTTAAACCACGAATTAACGGTTTTTGTGCAATTGCTCTTTGCCCGCCAGCAATATCTACGTTGACAAGATTTTTTAACGCATCAGCGACACTGGTAGGTTGCTTTTGGCGAAGAGTGTTACTTTCAATTTTGCTAATATTGTTAGTTATTTGTGCATAAGAACTCGGATCGCGAGTTGCACTAACGCTAATTTGTTCTAATTGAATAGTATTTTTTTCCGCCGCATTTGCAACCGTGGGTACGGTTAAGCATAGTGCTAAGTAAACTTTGGAAAACTTCATTATCAAATCCCTCCAATGAAAATTTAAATAACTAACTACCTGAATTTGTTTAAGAATATACTAGTATTTTTTTTTTTTCAATTTAAATTTGTTATTAATAATTGTTTATTTACTTTTTCGGGTACGATGTTGTCTATTTAATCATCATCTTCTAAGGGAAATACTGAAAGGTTATGAAAATAGATTTGAAATTTTCTCTTTTATTTACCGCACTTTTAAACATTACTGCTACTAATATTTATGCTCAACAAGTTGCTCTAGTTGCTCCAGCTACCAAAACGCCAGTGGTTAATGCTGGTTTTTTAAATCAAGAGTTAAAACAACAGCAATTACAAACAGAAAAAGTAAAACCGAGTGGTGAATTGTTTAATAACAATTTACAGACGCATGCGAGCAGTTCACAAACCACGGTAAAATTTATCCTTGCACATATTGCATTATTGGATTTAGAGGGAAAACCAATCGAGGAAAATTTATCTTTTTTAACCCAACATTATCTCAACACGCCAATTTCTGTAAACGATTTAACTCAATTGGCAGAACAAATCACGCAGTATTATCGTTCTCATAATTATCTTGTCGCAAAAGCGATTCTGCCACCACAGGAAATTGATAATGGAAATGTGTATTTCTATGTGATCAAAGGGAAAATAGGTGATACCGAGATCAAAAATAATAGTAAATTGAACAGTAAACTTGTTGAAAGAATAAACAATGTTACCTTTGATCAAGCCGTTTATGTATATAAAGATGATTTAGAAAAATTAGCATTGTTGTTAAATGATATTCAAGGAATCGAGCCTAGTTTGTCTGTTAAAGCGGGTAAGCAAAAAGAAACAACTGATTTTGTTATTTCTCTGCAAGATAGTAAGCGTTTCGGCGGTTATGCTATGTTCGATAATCAGGGGAATAAAGATACGGGTGGCTACCGTTTATCCACAGGAACATATGCTAATAATTTGCTTGGATATGGTGATGAGCTGAAATTGGATTTATTGGGATCAAATAATGCTAATTTATTCAGTGCTCGTTTAGATTATTCTGCAATGATTGATGGTTACGGCACAAGATTAGGTGTTATTGGTAATTACTTGAATTATAAATTGGGTGGTAATTTCAAAGCGTTAAAAGCCAATGGTAATTCTAATACGTTAGGTGTTTATATTTCCCACCCTAGTATTCGCACGCCACATTTTCGTTTAAATACTAAAGTCAGTTTTAATCATCAGAATTTAGCGGATAAACAAAGTGCGGTTGGTTTAGTGCAAAAACGTAAGGTTAATTCAATCGGTCTTGGTGTTTATGGTTCTTGGCGTTCTGTCGAAAATGGTGTTTCCTACTTCTCTGCAACTATTAACTTTGGACATCAGAATAATCACACCAATGAACAATCACAATATCAAGCGGATAATTTTAAACCTAAACAAAGTTTTACCGTTTTTAACTATACTTTTTCTCATGAGCAAAGTTTGCCAAAATCTTTTGCATTAAATTTATCTCTTAATGGGCAATTTTCTGATAAAAATTTAGACAGTTCACAAAAAATGTTGTTAGGTGGGCTTTATGGTGTAAGAGGATATCAGTCGGGTGTTGCGTCTGTTGATAAAGGGCATATTTTGCAAACAGAAATTAAACATTACCTTCCCTTATTTAAAGAAAGTATTTTAACAACATCTGCTTTTTATGATGCTGGATTTGGATCTTATTACAAAGATACGAAATCACTTGATGATAGCGTAGATAACAGTGTTAGCCTACAAAGTATTGGCTTAGGGTTTAATTTATCCGTTGTAAATAATTACTCTTTGAATTTCATATGGGCAACACCTGTCGGTAAAAAACTAAAAAATACAGATAATAATCAATTTTGGTTATCGCTAGTGAAAACGTTTTAAGGAGAAAATATGAATAGGTTAAATTTAATTAGCTTAGCAATTTATGGCTTATTTGCTGGTTCTTCTGCTTATGCCAATACTAATACTTTGCCACAAGGTCATAGCGTTAAATCAGGGACTGCTGAATTTGCAACTCAAAATACACAAATGACGATTACTCAAAAAACGCCACAAGTGAGTATTGAATGGAATAGTTTTGACATTGGAAAAGAAAATACTGTGGAGTTTAAACAGCCTACGGCAAGATCTATCGCTTATAACCGCATCAATGGGGGGAACGCCAGTCAAATTCAAGGTAAATTAAAAGCTAATGGTCGAGTATTTTTAGCCAATCCCAATGGAGTTATTTTCTCTGAAACTTCTCAAGTTAACGTTGGTGCAATTTTAGCCACAACGAAAGAATTAGAAAACGCTCAAGCACTTGATAATAACAAACTGAAATTTGTTCGAGTTAATAAAGATAAGAATAAAAATGAGGGCGAAATTGTCAATCGCGGTAAAATTTATGCTGATGGCGAAAATGGCTTTATTGTTTTTGTTGGCGATAAAGTCAAAAATGAAGGGGAGCTAAAAGCGAAGAATTTTGAGAAAACTACCACTAGAAAAGAAAGAGTTTGTACAGGTGGACAAGATTATTTATGTGATGGACTATATTCTAGTTACGGCTATCGTTGGGAAGAACAAGAAGTAAACGAAACCGTCCGCACTCCAGCACAAATTATCCTAGCCTCTGGTGAGAGTTTTGAGCTTGAATTAGGCGGAGATAGAGGAACATCAGTCAGTGTCTATTTAGATAAAAATACGTTAGCAAGTTTGATAGAAAATAAGGGAGCTATTATAGCGGAAAATGGCTATGTTGAGTTGACTGCTCAAGGCGTTAATCAAGTCTTAGATACGGCGGTAAATAACGATGGTTTAGTAAAAGCAACTTCTGCGACTCGGACAACAGATGGCAAAATCACGCTTTCGGCATCTAAAATTGAGCTTGGAGCGAAAAGCGATCTTTATGCACAGCAAAAACTGGATTTTACTTCTCCTGAAAAATCAGGTTCAAAACAAGTGAAGATTAGATCACAAAAAGGGTCAAAAATCTTAGCGAAAGAAACAAATATTAAAATCGATAAGTTACATTTTGAGGGAGAGTTTGCTCGTGGTGAGCATAATGAAGATAGTTTTTATCGTGGTGGTGGACTTGATCGTCAGGATAATTTATTCAATGTTGAATTACTTGGAAAAATCAATATTGGGGATCAAGGTACGACAGGAAGTGCGGTCGGAAATTCAGAGAATTTTATTAGTAACGATACATTAGCCTCAATGTTGGGTAATAGTGGACGAGTGAACTTAAATCTACGCCTGATACTTCGGGAAGTGCTATAAATTATGGTGGTTTCCATTGGACGGGGCATTTCAATGTTTCTCATTTTAAAAATACTGATAGCTTATTATCTTTAAGCACAGGCAGTGGTATTGATCTTAAAAATGCCAATATTAAATCTGAAAATGGACGGTTGCTGATTTTAGCACAGCTGACGGATTATAAAAATAAAGTACCACAAACTGCTAATGCAAAAATTTCAATTAGCGATAGCACCATTGATTTAGGCAATGGTTCAATCGGTTTGGGACGTTCGGGCAGAAATGTTGATTATGTGCAAAATATTGCTTCTACGGAAGATGAGCAACGTAGCTATTTTGATGTGAGTTTGAAGAATGTAACGCTCAGTAACATTGATGATTTTGTTGTTGCAGGGGGCTTTAAGACAGTAGACTTTGATCACGTTGAACATAAAGGGCGCATGAATTTATCCCTTCATGGTGGTAATAGTCGTAAGTATGGTGCTGAAAATAAAAAAACAGGTTGGGAATATGGCATAAAAGATCTTGAAGAGCGGATTTCTCGTTCAGAAAAAGATCAAGACTGTGAGCGTTGTCGTCGTTGGAAAGCGACATCTGATTTAGATAGCAATATTGCCCGCGAATTTTTAGATGTAACAGACAGTTGGATTGTAGAGCAAGATAGAAAACATTTAGAAACGACTATTCAGATCAATAATTCTAATTTATCTATTGATGATGGATTTTTACACTTAATGGCAAAAAATATTCGATTAAAAGACTCAACGATTAATTTGAATTTTGCTAAAAATTGGAAATATGATAGTGAGTTTCCTACTATCCCGAAAGTGAGTATTAATGGTGATACGCAGTTAGATAACAGTCATTTGAATATTCGAGGGGCAAAAATTGATAAAAAATTCGGTACTGCCGCAGGATTGTTCTTTGTTGGCGATTTACTCGGTAAAAATAAAAGTAGTGTTTTTATTAAGACTGATGATGGTTATACCGTACGTACCAACGGTAATTCACGCTGGCACGGAGAGAAAGATAAAGATGATTTAAAAGTGACTATTTTGAATCTAGGAAATAGCTATGATCCTGAAAAATACAAAAATGGTGTAGATATTACCGCAGATTACCCAGAGCTTGGCAATACAGGTTTCTCTTTGGCAGCAACCAAAGCAAAAGTGTTATTTGAAAACTTATCTTTAACGATAATTGCTCCTAATGGGGCACCTGCCTACTACAGTTCGAAAGATTTGGGGATTGAAACCAAAAACGCTGATTTTTCTTATTATGAGCGACCGAGAACTTATAAACAGCAAGAAGCTAACATTACGGGAACGACCAAAAGATTAAATTTAAGCGATAAGCAAGTAGCTCGTTTGGTGGATAGTTTGAGTGGTGTACAAGCAACAAATTTATCTACAGATCAATCACAACAAAGTGCCGAGAATCAAGCAACATTAAGTTCAGAGTTGGCTTTACAATCAGTTGAAAATGAAAAAGATGTTCATGTACAGGTTTGTATTGATGGGGAAGAGTGTAAAAATGTGAATTTAGGTAATCAGCATTCGGAAGCAACAGTTAATGTAGGAGAAATTCAATAGTAATAAAATACTTATTTGAGAAAACCTCCAGCCTTAAACTGGAGGTTTTTCTATTTATATATTAAATGATGTTTACGGATACCTAATATTATGAGCATTGTTACATAACTTATTGCAGCAACAGAAATTAGCCCGATTAACCAAAATACACGAATAGAAAAAGCCATTTGCATCCAAAAATTTAAAGCAGGGGAATAATACCAAATGATGCCTCCCATAAAGGTTGCTGAAACTAAAACTTTGATAAGAAAGACCGCACTTTGGCGAGTAAAATAGTAAACCCCTGCTTGGGATAACCCTCGATAAAGTAAATAAACGTTAAGCGTTGCGGACATCGCAGAAGCAATAGCTAATCCAACATAACCTAGTGGAATAGCAAGTAAGTTAAATCCCATATTGCTTACCATGGCGATAATTCCAACTTTTACAGGCGTTTTGGTATCTTGGCGAGCATAGTAGCCGTTTGCTAAGATTTTTATTAACATAAAACTTAATAAACCAGCGTTCAGTGCCCAAAGTGATTGGGCGGCGGCTTTTACATCAGAAAATAAAAATTGCCCACGCATAAAAAGCACTAATAGCATTGGTTGAGCTAAAATAGCAATGCCAATCATCGCAGGAATGCCTAGTAAGAAGATCATTCTAACTCCCCAATCCATTGTTTGACGAAAATCAACCGCACTTTTTTCCACATTATCTGTGCGATTAACGTGATGTCGAGAAAGGGTTGGGAGAATAACCGTTGAAATTGCAATGCCGAATAAGCCGAGTGGAAATTCTAATAAGCGATCTGAGTAATAAAGCCAACTGATTGATCCTGTCATTAAAAAGCTAGCAATAAAAGTATCTAATAAAAGATTAATCTGACTCACTGAAACGCCGAATAGGGCAGGAATCATCAAAGTTCTAACTTTTTTGACACCCTCATCATTCCAAGCCCATTTAGGCTTTGTTAACAATCCCACCCTCTTTAAAAAGGGAATTTGAAACAGGAATTGCAACAAACCACCGATGAAGATTCCAATAGCTAAAGCAAGATCAGGATTCTCTAATCGAGGGGCAAGTAAAAGTGCGGTAGCAATCATGGCTATATTGAGTAGAACAGGTGAAAAAGACATCACGCCAAATTTGCCAATAGTATTTAAAATTGCACCTGATAATGCTACAAAGGTAATAAACCATAAGTAAGGAAAAGTGATTTTAAGAAGTAAAGAGGCTTGCTCGAATTTGATTGCATTAGGACCGTCATTGAGCCAATCCACAAACCAACCCGAACCAAAAATTGCCGCAACTACAGGCGAAAAAATCATTGCCAATAGGGTAACAATGGAAACTAATCCGCCTAATGTACCAGAGACTTTGCCGATAAATTCTCTTGTTTTATTTAAATCGCCTGATTTTTGGTATTCCGCTAAAACAGGTACAAAGGCTTGTGAAAAAGCACCTTCAGCAAATAAACGTCTTAAAAAATTAGGAATTCGATTGGCAAATAAAAACACATCGGCAGCAATGCCAGCACCTAAAATTTGTGCGGTAATCACATCACGAATTAAACCCAAAATACGTGACAGCAAGGTCATTGAACTGACGACAATGCCTGATTTCAATAATTTCTTACTCAAAATAAACTTCCCTTTGTGAAAAATTGGCTTAATTGTATATAAATTTTATTTTTAAGCTATATTCTAGGCGAAAAAACTGTTAAAATCTCGCCCACATCGTGACTCTGCTCAACACTTATGCTCAAAACGAGAGACATTGAGGAAGGCCAACGATGCTTTTTTCGGTTGTGTCTCACCGAAATCCTCAAACCAAATTTTGCTAATTGTTTATTGACAATTGTATAGAAAAAAGGCATATTTTACGCCTTTATTTTTTCGTAAACTAACAGACATTTTTAGGAGTTTGACCTTGGCTAATATCAAGTCAGCTAAAAAACGTGCGATTCAATCTGAAAAACGCCGTCAGCACAACGCAAGCCAACGCTCTATGATGCGTACTTTTATCAAAAAAACTTACGCAGCAGTAGCAACTGGTGAGAAAGCAGCAGCAGAAGCAGCATTTCAAAAAGTTGTGGATCGTATGGCATCTAAAGGCTTAATCCACGCTAACAAAGCAGCTAACCACAAATCTAAATTAGCAGCACAAATCAAAAAATTAGCGTAATTTTTTTGAAAATTAATAAAAATAAAACCGCACTTTAAAGTGCGGTTTTTTATCGCTTGAATAAAGCCATAAGTTGCTTTTTAATATTGCAAACCTAAAAATAAATAATCTTCAGTGCTTAAATAAGGAAACAATTTATGTTGTTTAAAAAACTGTTTGGTTTCACGAAGTTTACTGCTTATAAAAGTTTTTCTTCTCTCTATGATCAATATGCCATTTGGGGTTTTGAGAAACAGTTGGAATTTGCCCAACAGGTTGAAGGTTTAGATTGGGAAGTTGATTTATCTTCGGGGCAAATTAAGTTTAATCAATCTCTTGTTTTCCCTGTGCAAATCTTAGGTTCCTTTTCTTTTGAAAATGAAACTTGGTTATGGGCTTGGGCAAATACAAAATCTAATATCCCAACAAAATTATTGAGCCAAGTAAAAGAATTACGTGCTTATGGAAAAAAATACAAAATTAGTGAATTAACGAAGGCTAACTTGAGGTTATCTATCAATGATATTCATAGTTTTGGTTTGGTAGCTTTAGGCATGTTTGATTATCAAGGCTATTATGTCGGGAATTTTGGTTCAGGTGCATTGTTGATGACAATTCCTGAGTTAAGCAAATCAATGGAAAAAACAGCAGAGCAAGTTCAGCTTGATATTTTGTCTGTATATTCAAAGTTTATTTCTATGTTTGAAATTAAAGCCCAGAAAAAAGTGCTAAAAAATTATGTGACGGCTAAAAAATATGTGATCGTTGAAGATAACGATACTCATCTTATTGCCAGAAAGGGAGAGAAAGAGATTATTGGTATTTTTGATGAGCAAGGCAAAATTTTGCAATTGAAAGGATAGGATTTAAAAAGGGTAAATATTTTTAACATTTACCCTTTTTATATTTGCTTTTTATCCTTTAGCGAGTACTTGTACTGGTTGTAGTACGATTTGCACGTTTACGCTCAACTTCAGTCAGAAGTTTTTTACGAATACGCACAGATGCTGGTGTGACTTCGACTAACTCATCATCATCAATAAATTCTAATGCTTGTTCAAGTGTGAATTTTAATGGTGTGGTTAAGGTTAGCGCATCATCTTTACCTGAAGCACGCATATTAGTAAGTTTTTTACCTTCTAATGGATTTACCGTTAAATCATTAGAACGGCTATGAATACCAATAACTTGTCCTTCATAGATTTCAGCACCATGATCCACCATTAACTTACCACGATCTTGTAAGGCATAAAGTGAGTAAGCAAGAGCCTTACCTGTACCATTTGAGATTAGTACACCGTTAATACGCTGACCAATTTCTCCCGCTTTTACATCATCATAATGACTAAAGCTTGAATAAAGTAAGCCTGTACCAGAAGTCATGGTCATAAATTCATTACGGAAACCAATTAAGCCACGGCTTGGAATGATGTATTCTAAACGGGTGCGACCTTTGCCATCTGGCACCATATCACGCACTTCACCTTTACGAATACCTAGCGCTTCCATTACCGCACCTTGATGCTGTTCTTCAATATCAATGGTCACTTGCTCAAATGGCTCTTGTTTACGTCCATCAATCTCTTTGAAGATAACTTTCGGACGTGATACTGCTAATTCATAGCCTTCACGACGCATATTTTCAATCAATACCGATAAGTGTAATTCACCACGACCTGATACGCTGAAAATATCTGAGTCATCTGTTTCTTCTACTCGTAAGGCTACGTTATGCACAAGCTCTTTCTTCAAACGTTCTAAAATTTGGCGAGAAGTGACAAATTTACCTTCTTGTCCACAGAATGGAGAAGTATTTACGCAGAAGAACATAGTCACAGTTGGCTCATCAACACTTAATGCTGGTAATGCTTCTACATTATTAATATCACAAATAGTATCTGAAATATTTAATTCGCCTAAACCTGTAATAGCGATAATATCGCCAGCATAAGCTTCTTGCGCTTCGTAACGTTGTAAACCTAAATGACCAAGCACTTGACCAATACGACCATTACGAGTTTTTCCTTCAGAGTCAACTAAGGTAATAGGTTGATTTGGTTTCACGGTACCACGTTTGATACGACCAATACCAATAACGCCTAAATATTTGCTGTAATCTAATTGTGAAATTTGCATTTGGAATGGCGCATCTAATTCCACATCTGGTGGCGAAACGTGCTCAACAATGGCTTCAAAGAGCGGATCCATATTTGGCGCTAATTCTTCATGTTCAAGACCCGCAACACCATTTAGTGCTGAAGCGTAGATAATCGGGAAATCAAGTTGTTCATCTGTTGCACCTAAGTTCACAAAAAGATCAAATACTTGATCTACCACCCAGTCAGGACGCGCGCCTGGGCGGTCAACTTTATTGATAACTACAATTGGTTTTAAGCCATGAGAGAAGGCTTTTTGTGTTACGAAGAGAGTTTGTGGCATTGGACCATCAAAGGCATCTACTACCAATAACACAGAGTCAACCATAGAAAGAACACGTTCAACTTCACCACCGAAGTCAGCATGTCCCGGAGTATCTACGATATTGATGCGATAGCCATTCCAGTTAATCGCCGTATTTTTTGCAAGAATAGTAATGCCACGTTCTTTCTCAAGATCGTTTGAATCCATTACACGTTCATCTGTATCGCCACGAGAGGTATCTAATGTGCCTGAAAGTTTAAGAAGTTTATCAACAAGGGTTGTTTTACCATGGTCAACGTGCGCAATAATTGCAATATTACGCAATTTTTGAATATCAATTTTATCTGTCATTTGAATAATCTAGGGTTATATAAAAAATAAAGAAATTTCTACCGCACTTTACTTTTCAAAATAGTTCATTTTTACATCTATATAGTGCGAAAGGTCGCAGATTATACAACCTTTTACTAGCTTGAGCTATAAAAAACCACCCTTGCAGACTATAAATTTCCCTACACTATTAGGTTCTAATTGATTATAATCTTCGCTTAAATTTTTTATTTCCCTTCCCACTAAAATAGAGAGAATATTTATGTCAAACACAACAGCTATTGCAAATGTATTCAAGTTAATTGAAGAAAATAACATTAGGTTTGTTCTTCTTCGTTTTACCGATATTAAAGGTAAAGAACATGGGGTTTCCTTGCCAGTCAGTTTAGTTGATGAGGACTTATTTGAAGATGGCAAGATGTTTGATGGCTCATCAGTTGAAGGTTGGAAAGCCATAAATAAGGCGGATATGTTATTGATGCCAATTGCAGAAACCGCCGTTGTTGACCCCTTCGCTCAAATTCCTACCCTTTCAATCCGCTGCAGTATTTTCGAACCAACCACAATGCAAAGTTATGATAGAGACCCTCGCTCAATTGCTATTCGAGCAGAGAATTATATGTGTTCAACAGGCATTGCGGATAATGTATTTGTTGGGCCTGAGCCAGAGTTTTTCTTATTTGACGATGTGCGTTTTGATGTTTCTATGAACGGCAATTCTTATGTTGTTGATGATATTGAGGCGGCATGGAATACAAATAAACGTTATGAAGACGGCAACAAGGCTTATCGCCCGTTGAAAAAAGGTGGTTATTGCGCAGTTGCACCAAATGATACTGCTCATGATATTCGCTCAGAAATGTGTCTGTTAATGGAAGAAATGGGATTAGTCATTGAGGCACATCATCATGAAGTGGCAACGGCTGGACAAAATGAGATTGCAACTAAATTTAATACCCTTACGCTAAAAGCAGACGAAACACAAATTTATAAATATATTGTACAAAATGTGGCTTATGAGCATGGTAAAACAGCTTGCTTTATGCCAAAACCAATTACAGGCGATAATGGTTCGGGCATGCACTGCAATATGTCTTTGAGTAAAGATGGGAAAAATATTTTCCAAGGGGACAAATATGCTGGGCTTTCTGATACCGCACTTTATTTTATTGGTGGGATTATCAAACATGCTAAAGCCTTAAATGCCTTTACTAACCCTTCGACTAACTCTTATAAACGCTTAGTTCCAGGCTTTGAAGCACCCGTTTTATTAGCTTACTCAGCAAGCAACCGTTCTGCATCAATTCGTATTCCAGCAGTAACAAATCCTAAAGCAATTCGTGTCGAAGTGCGTTTCCCAGATCCACTTGCGAACCCATATTTAGCATTTTCTGCTTTATTAATGGCTGGTTTAGATGGTATCCAAAACAAACTTCATCCGGGCGATGCAATGGATAAAAATCTTTATGACTTACCGCCAGAAGAATTGAAAGAAATTCCAGCTGTTGCAAGTTCATTAGGTGAAGCCCTAGATCATTTAGAGAAGGATTATGAATTCTTAACTCATGGCAAAGTATTTAGTAAAGAATTTATTGATGCTTTCGTTACTATGAAACGTAAAGAAGTAGAACGCCTAAATATGACGCCACATCCAGTGGAATTTGAAATGTATTATGCTTAAGTCAAGTTTTAGATCATTTTGAAACAATAAAAATGTCGAGCATATAACTCGACATTTTTTATCCGTAAAATTATTACATAATTGCTGAAATATATTTCAGCATTACCCCAGCGGCAATGGCAGAACCAATTACGCCAGCCACATTAGGACCCATTGCATGCATTAATAAAAAGTTTTGATGATCCGCTTCTAAGCCTAATTTATTGGATACTCGAGCTGCCATTGGAACAGCAGAAACACCAGCGGAGCCAATAAGAGGATTAATTTTGTCTTTACTAAAGTAGTTCATCAACTTCGCCATTAAGATACCGCTTGCCGTTCCAATAGCGAATGCAATCATACCTAGTAATAAAATCCCCAAAGTTTGTGGTTGAAGGAATTTATCTGCGACTAATTTTGCTCCAACGGATAATCCAAGGAAGATTGTCACAATATTAATTAAGGCATTTTGAGTAGTATCACTTAAACGCTCTACCACGCCACTCACTCGCATTAAATTACCAAAACAGAACATACCTAATAATGGCGCTGCATCTGGCAATAATAAGGCCACCAGAATTAATAGCACGATTGGAAATAAGATTTTTTCCCTATTGCTCACATTGCGTAGCTGTACCATTTTAATTTTGCGTTCTTGTTTCGTAGTTAAAAGACGCATGATTGGCGGTTGGATAAGTGGAACCAATGCCATATAAGAATAAGCCGCAACAGCTATAGCACCTAATAACTCTGGAGCTAGTTTGCTGGCAAGATAAATTGCTGTTGGGCCATCAGCACCACCAATAATCCCGATTGCGGCTGCTTGCGGAAGGGTAAATTCAATAATACCGAACCAATTTAATGCTAGCGCACCTAACACAGTAGCAAAAATCCCGAATTGTGCCGCTGCTCCTAGTAATAATGTTTTCGGATTGGCAAGTAATGGACCAAAATCTGTCATTGCTCCAACACCCATGAAAATAATCAGAGGTGCGGCACCTGAGTTAATGGCAACACTATAAAAAGTAGATAGCACACCATCGGTATAGCCTAAATCTTTTGCTAACAAGCCTGCTTGTGTATGTAACAGTGCTGGAGCTTGTTCCAATGCCTGCTTCAATGAAGAGGCATCGGCATTACAGTGAAGTAAATTAGCCAGTGCAGATAAATGTTGGGCATTATCCGAATGAAGTAAATTTTCGAGTGCTGAAAATGCCATATTGGCTTCGGGAATATTCGATAATAATCCTCCAAATCCAATGGGTAGTAATAAGAGCGGTTCAAATTTTTTCACAATTGCAAGGTAGAGCAATATCAAGCTGATGACAAGCATAACCGCTTGCCCCCAGCTTAAATGCATCACGCCTGTACCTTGTAAGAGGGCGAGAATACTTTCCATATTAATCTCCGATTATGCCAAAGTTAATAAAGTATCACCCACAGCCACTGTATCGCCTGCTTTTACTTTTATGCCTTGCACAGTGCCTGATGTAGCCGCACGGATTTCTGTTTCCATTTTCATTGCTTCTAAAATGAGTAATACCTCTCCTTCTGCTACTTTTTGTCCTTCATTGACAAGCACTTTCCAGATGTTCCCTGCCATTGGTGCATTGACTGGGTTACCCTTCGTGGTGGTATTTACTTGTTCAGTGGGTTGTGTTGTTGGCGCTGCTGGTGCAGGTGCAATATTACTAATATCTCCGCCTTCGCTAACTTTCACTACGAAAGATTTGCCCTCTAACTCAACGGTATAAACAGCACTACCATTTTGTTTTGGAAGTGCGGTCGGTTTTTCCGTTGGTTTTACTTTGGTTTCTTCTATGCTTGGTGCAGGTTCAAAGGCATCTGGATTGCCTCGATTTTCTAAGAATTTCAAGCCAACCTGAGGGAATAGGGCAACGATTAATACATCATCAATTTCATTCTCAGCAAGCTGGATACCTTTCTCTTTGACTAATCGTTTGATCTCTGTGGATAATTTGTCCATTTCTGGTTCAATGTGATCTGCTGGGCGGTCAGTAATAGGTTGTTCGCCAGCTAACACTTTAGCTTGCAATTCCGCATTGACCGGTGCTGGTGTACGGCCGTATTCCCCTTTGAGGATACCAGCAGTTTCTTTCGCAATAGTTTTATAACGTTCGCCCATCAATACGTTAATTACCGCCTGTGTACCAACGATTTGTGAGGTTGGTGTAACCAATGGAATATAGCCTAAATCAGACCGCACTTTTGGGATTTCCTGTAACACTTGATCTAATTTGTCGGATGCATTTTGTTGTTTGAGCTGACTTTCTAAATTAGTTAACATTCCCCCCGGTACTTGTGCAACGAGAATTCGGCTATCAACTCCTCTTAATTGCCCTTCAAATTTAGCGTATTTTTTGCGTACATCACGGAAATAGGCTGAAATGCGTTCAAGTTGCGGAATACTTAATCCCGTGTCGTATTGCGTATTATCTAAGGTCGCTACTAATGCTTCCGTGGCAGGATGTCCATAAGTACCACTCATGGAAGAAATCGCGGTATCAATACCGTCAGCACCAGCTTCGATAGCTTTGAGTAATGCCATTTCTGCCATGCCAGTAGTTGAATGGCAATGAATGTGTAAGCGCACATCGTAGCGTTTTTTGATTTCACTGACTAATTTGTATGCTTCTACTGGCGATAAAATTCCAGACATATCTTTAATAACTAATGAGTCGATACCTATTTCTAATAGTTGTTCTGTGGTATCTAGCCAAGTTTCTAAAGTATGTACTGGACTGGTTGTGTAGCTTAATGTGCCTTGTGCATGGCCGCCATTTTTACGTACAGCTTTTAAGGCTTGCTGCATATTTCGCGGATCATTCATTGCATCAAATACACGGAATACGCTCATTCCATTTGCTACCGCACGCTCAACAAATTTATCAACTACGTCATCAGCATAATGGCGGTAGCCCAATAAATTTTGACCGCGTAATAACATTTGTAATGGTGTATTTGGAATCGCTTTTTTCAGCTCACGCAAACGTACCCAAGGATCTTCACCTAAAAAACGAATACAAGCGTCAAAAGTTGCGCCACCCCAAGCCTCAAGTGACCAATAGCCAACTTTATCTAGCTCAGCGGCAATAGGTAACATATCATCAAGGCGTAAACGTGTTGCAAAAAGAGATTGATGTGCATCACGTAAAACCACATCAGTTATAGCAATTTTTTTCTCTTGAGTAGTCATTTGTATTCTCCATTATTGTAAACCTTGTTGACGGCGGTGATGAGCAATTGCAGCTATGATAACCGGACGTAAACGTTCTAAATCAGTTAATTCTGTTGTTGACGTTGATGTATTTTGAGGCGTTGAAACAGGTTCAGATGAAAAGTAACTAATGAGTTTAGACATTAGTTTTATGGCAAAAATTAAAATTAACAAGAAGACGAGAACAAAGCTCATACCAGAAAGCATTAAGTTCAATCCTTCTTGCATTAGTTGTGCACTTGTCATAGTTAGTCCTTTAAAAGTTATTTAGTTCAATAACATGCATATCATACGTTTTTTTATGGGGGAAAAATTTGAACTAGATCACATTGTTATTGGATTTATATCATAGCTATATTTTTGTTTTTTATTCTTGGCTTAAAAAGCGTAGAATGCCACTCACGGAATTTTCTTGAAGGATAAAAAAATGCTACTTCCATTTATGTTAATTGCCTTATGTGCAGGGATTGCTTTAGCCACTCAAGCGGCAATTAATAGCCAGTTGGCGCAATCTATTGCAGGTCAGCCAGCCATTGCAGCACTGATTTCTTTTGCCACAGGAACACTGGTTTTATTGTTCATTTGCTGGTGGAAAATGGATCTGTTTTCTGCGTTGCAACAAGTACCTAAACAACCTTTGTGGAAGTTAATTGGTGGGCCATTGGGAGCATTAGTGGTATTCACAACGATCTTTCTTGCGCCTAAGATTGGTGTTACCAATATGCTGTTCTTTATTATTGTGGGGCAATTATTGACCGCACTTATTATCGATCATTTCGGTTTAATTGGTATGGCACAACGGCCTGTAAACCTTTGGCAAATCATCGGTTTTATTATTATCGGCATCGGTTTATTGCTATTTTTCTTTGGCAAAAAATTCTTTCATTAACTCTCTTTACTAAAATTCTTTTCTTCTCCCTCTTGAAATATTTGTGATTAATCTTACTTATGTTGAGCGAATATAAGGCATTTCATTTTAAGTTTTATTTTAGACTGAAATGCAAACATCAATTTTAGGAGAGATTATGAACATAGATAAATTTACTACAAAATTCCAACAAGCTATTGCTGAAGCTCAATCTTTAGCTATCGGAAAAGATAACCAATTTATAGAACCCGTGCATTTAATGACCGCACTTTTAAACCAGCAAGACAGTTCTATTTCACCTATTTTAACTGCAGCTGGTGCAAATTTACCTTTATTACGTAATGAGATAAATGTGGAATTAAATAAGTTGCCACAGGTTGCAGGCAATGCAGGAGATGTTCAGCTATCTCGCCAATTAGTCAATTTGTTGAACATTTGCGATAAGCTCGCCCAACAGCATCAGGATAAATTTATTTCTTCTGAATTATTTTTATTGGCTGCATTAGAGGATAAAAGCTTAGGCGATATATTGCGTAAGAGCGGTATAAAAAAAGAAAATTTAGTACAAGCCATTGATAAATTACGAGGGGGCGAAAAAGTGAATGATCAAAATGCAGAAGAAAGTCGTCAGGCCTTGGAAAAATATACCATTGATTTAACTGCTCGAGCAGAAAGTGGCAAGTTAGATCCTGTGATTGGGCGTGATGAAGAAATTCGCCGAGCTATTCAGGTTTTACAACGCCGTACTAAAAATAACCCAGTGTTAATTGGTGAGCCAGGGGTGGGTAAAACTGCGATTGTGGAAGGCTTGGCACAACGTATAGTCAATGGTGAAGTGCCAGAAGGTTTAAAAGGTAAACGAGTGCTTTCTTTAGATATGGGGGCTTTAATTGCTGGAGCTAAATATCGTGGCGAGTTTGAAGAACGCTTAAAAGCGGTTCTTAAAGAATTAGCACAAGAAGAAGGCAGAGTGATTTTATTTATTGATGAAATTCATACCATGGTCGGTGCTGGAAAAACGGACGGTGCTATGGACGCAGGTAACTTGTTAAAGCCAAGTTTAGCCCGTGGCGAGTTGCATTGCGTGGGTGCGACAACTTTAGATGAATATCGCCAATATATTGAAAAAGATGCCGCACTTGAACGTCGTTTCCAAAAAGTTTTTGTGGGCGAACCAACGGTGGAAGATACCATTGCGATTTTGCGTGGCTTAAAAGAGCGGTATGAAATTCATCATCATGTGCAAATTACCGATCCAGCGATTGTGGCGGCAGCAACCCTTTCTCATCGTTATATTTCAGATCGTCAATTGCCAGATAAAGCCATTGACTTAATTGATGAAGCGGCATCAAGTATCCGCATGGAAATTGACAGTAAGCCACAACCTTTAGATAGATTAGAACGCCGTATTATTCAGTTAAAACTGGAACAACAAGCCTTACAAAAAGAAGATGATGAAGCGAGCCGTAAGCGTTTAGACATTCTTGAGAAAGAGCTAAGTGAAAAAGAACGTGAATATGCGGAATTAGAAGAAGTTTGGAAAGCAGAAAAAGCCGCACTTTCAGGTACGCAGCATATTAAAGCGGAATTAGACAATGCGAAAACCCAAATGGAACAAGCTCGCCGTGTGAGTGATTTTGCCAAAATGTCTGAATTGCAGTATGGCATCATTCCTGAGCTAGAAAAACAGCTTGCACAGGCAGAAAGTGCGGAAGGAAAAGAGATGACTTTATTGCGTAATCGCGTTACTGACGAGGAAATTGCTGAGGTGCTTTCTCGTGCGACTGGTATTCCAGTAGCGAAAATGATGGAAGGCGAAAAAGAGAAATTATTACGCATGGAGCAAGAGTTACATAAACGTGTTGTGGGACAGTCAGAGGCTGTGGTTGCGGTGGCTAATGCCATTCGCCGTAGCCGTGCGGGACTTTCCGATCCAAATCGCCCTATTGGCTCGTTCTTGTTTTTAGGACCAACAGGCGTAGGGAAAACGGAACTTTGCAAAACGCTTGCTAACTTTATGTTCGATGATGAAAACGCCATGGTGCGTATTGATATGTCGGAGTTTATGGAAAAACATTCGGTTTCACGCTTGGTGGGTGCGCCTCCGGGATACGTGGGCTATGAAGAAGGTGGCTATTTAACCGAAGCTGTTCGCCGCCGTCCATATTCTGTGATTTTGCTGGATGAAGTAGAAAAAGCCCATAGCGATGTATTTAATATTTTATTACAAGTATTAGATGACGGACGTTTAACCGATGGACAAGGCAGAACCGTTGATTTCCGCAATACTGTGGTGATTATGACTTCAAATTTAGGCTCTGATTTAATTCAAGGCAATAAAGAGTTGGATTATAACGCAATGAAAGAGGTTGTGATGTCTGTTGTAGGACAGCATTTCCGCCCTGAATTTATCAACCGTATTGATGAAACTGTGGTGTTCCACCCATTAGCCAAAGAAAATATCCGAGCTATTGCCACTATTCAGTTACAACGCTTAGTTAAACGTATGGAAACTCATGGTTATCAGCTTGAATTTACCGATGCGACTTTAGATTTTATCGGTGAAGTAGGCTACGATGTGATTTACGGAGCAAGACCATTAAAACGTGCTATTCAACAAGAAATTGAAAATCCATTAGCACAACAAATTTTATCAGGGCAATTATTACCAGGTAAAAAAGTGATTGTGGATTATGTTGATGGGAAGGTTGTTGCTCAACAGTAAGTCATTTTAGTTAAATTGAACCCGGCTTTTAGTCGGGTTTCTTTTTTTCAAAGTGCGGTAATAATTTGCCAAGATTTTTGCCCTTTGCCTTTGATTGAGCTTGTTGATAAATACCGCTAAAATACACCGCACTTTTCCCTCAAATGATTTTTATAGGATTTGTTATGTCGCAGCCTCGTTTTGTGCATTTGCGTGTACACAGTGATTTTTCCATGATTAACGGTATCGCTAAAGTTAAACCTTTGGTAAAAGCCTGTGTGCAAAATGAAATGGTCGCAATGGCATTAACGGATTTTACCAATTTTTGTGGCTTGGTGCGTTTTTATGGTGAGGCGCAATCTTCGGGGGTTAAGCCTATTATTGGCGCCGATGTGTTGGTTAAAAGTGATTTGTTGGGCGATGAGCTTTTTGAACTGACTTTATTAGCCAAAAATAATCAAGGCTATCATAATATTACCTTGTTGCTTTCAAAGGCTTATGAGCGTGGTTATTCCGATTTGCCTTATATTGATCAGGCTTGGTTAGCCGAACATCGTGAAGGGATTATTGTTTTATCTGGTGGGCGTAATGGCGATGTGGGGAAAAAATTACTGAAAAATAACCCTGCAGATGTGGAAAGTGCGGTGGCGTTTTATCAAGAATATTTCCCTGAGCATTTTTATTTAAGTTTAAGCCGTACGGGTCGTCCTGATGAAGAACGCTATATTCAAGCAGCCTTAGTTCTTGCACGACAAAAGCAGTTGCCTTTAGTAGCAACAAATGATGTTTGTTTTTTAAATGCAGAAGATTTTGAGGCTCATGAAATTCGGGTTGCCATTCATGACGGTTATACATTAGATGACCCGAAACGCCCGAAATTATATAGCCCACAGCAATATTTCCGTTCTGAACAAGAGATGTGTGAATTATTTGCTGATATTCCAACCGCACTTGAAAATACCTTATTAATTGCTCAGCGTTGTAATGTTACTGTGCGCTTAGGCACTTACTTCTTACCGCAATTCCCAACAGGCGAGTTAAGCACCGAAGACTTTTTAATTCAAAAATCTAAAGAAGGCTTAGAGGAACGTTTAAAAGTCTTATTTCCTGATCCTCAAGTGCGGTCAGAAAAACGCACAGTTTATGATGAGCGTTTACAAACAGAATTAGACGTAATTAACCAAATGGGCTTTCCAGGCTATTTCTTGATCGTAATGGAGTTTATTCAATGGTCAAAAGATAATGATATTCCAGTGGGGCCAGGGCGTGGTTCTGGGGCGGGTTCCTTAGTTGCCTATGCGTTAAAAATTACCGATTTGGACCCGCTCGAATTTGATTTGCTCTTTGAGCGTTTTCTTAACCCTGAACGTGTGTCTATGCCCGATTTTGATGTGGACTTCTGTATGGACGGTCGAGATCGCGTGATTGAGCACGTTGCCGAAACCTATGGACGTGGTGCGGTATCGCAAATTATCACTTTTGGTACTATGGCGGCAAAAGCGGTGATTCGAGATGTGGGGCGTGTATTAGGGCATCCTTATGGCTTTGTGGATCGTATTTCTAAATTAATTCCTTCTGATCCGGGCATGACTTTGGCAAAAGCCTTTGAAGCGGAACCGAGATTACCAGAAATTTATGAAAATGATGAAGAAGTGAAAGCCTTAGTGGATATGGCTCGTAAACTGGAAGGGGTGACTCGTAATGCGGGCAAACACGCGGGTGGCGTGGTAATTTCCCCAAGTTTAATCACTGATTTTTCCCCTTTATATTGTGATTCTGAAGGTAAACACCCTGTTACCCATTTCGATAAAAATGATGTGGAATATGCCGGTTTAGTCAAATTTGACTTCTTAGGGTTACGCACCTTAACCATTATTAAATGGGCATTGGATATGATTAATGCTCGTTTAGCCAAAGAGGGTAAAAGTGCGGTAGATATTTCGGCAATTCCTTTAGATGATCCTGATTCATTTGCGTTGTTGAAAAGAGCTGAAACCACAGCGGTATTCCAGTTGGAATCTCGAGGAATGAAAGACTTAATTAAACGTCTTCAGCCTGACTGTTTTGAGGATATTATCGCTCTTGTTGCTTTATTCCGTCCCGGTCCTTTGGAGTCGGGAATGGTGCAAAATTTTATTGACCGTAAACATGGGGTTGAGCCTGTTTCTTATCCTGATGCGGAATATCAACATGAATCTCTTAAACCGATTTTAGAGCCAACCTATGGTGTTATTGTTTATCAAGAACAAGTGATGCAAATCGCACAGGAATTGGCTGGCTACAGTTTAGGTGGAGCGGATTTATTACGTCGAGCCATGGGTAAGAAAAAGCCTGAAGAAATGGCTGCACAGCGTGATATTTTTGAAAAAGGAGCAATAGCAAAAGGTATTGATGGCGATCTCGCAATGAAAATCTTTGACTTGGTGGAGAAATTTGCAGGTTATGGTTTCAATAAATCGCACTCTGCAGCTTATGCGTTAGTGTCTTATCAAACTCTTTGGTTAAAGACCCATTATCCAGCGGAATTTATGGCAGCGGTAATGACATCTGAAATGGATAATACCGATAAGATTGTGGGACTTTATGATGAATGTTTACGCATGGGATTAACTGTTGTACCACCAGATATTAATACGGGTAAGCACCATTTTAGTGTGAATGAAAATGGCGAAATTGTGTATGGTATTGGTGCAATAAAAGGGGTGGGAGAAAGCCCAAT
This sequence comes from Canicola haemoglobinophilus, assembly GCF_002015075.1. Lineage (GTDB taxonomy): Bacteria > Pseudomonadota > Gammaproteobacteria > Enterobacterales > Pasteurellaceae > Canicola > Canicola haemoglobinophilus. The sequence goes on along the minus strand of NZ_MUXZ01000021.1, from coordinate 21,733 downwards.
CAATGCACTTGTTACCGCGCGCGAACAGGGCGGAATTTTTAAAGACCTCTTCGATCTTTGTGCCAGAGTGGATTTAAAACAAGTTAATCGCCGCACTTTTGAAAGCCTGATTAAATCTGGTGCGTTTGATAAATTAGGTCCACATCGTGCCGCACTTGCTAAAAATTTGGAAGATGCTTTAAGAGCATCAGACCAACATGCTAAAGATGAAGCTATGGGGCAGGCGGATATGTTTGGGGTGTTGACCGAAAGCCCAGAAGATGTTGAAAATGCCTATGCGCATACGCCTCGCTGGAGCGAAAAACAGATTTTAGATGGCGAACGTGAAACCTTAGGATTGTATTTAAGTAGCCATCCAATTAGTCGATATTTAAAAGAGTTATCCCATTATAGCTCTACAAGATTGAACGAATTATCACCGAGTAAGAAAGGCAAGATGAGTACGGCTTGTGGTTTAATTGTTGCATCAAGATTTGCGGTAACTAAAAAAGGAAGTCGATTAGGTATTGCTACACTAGATGATCGCTCAGGTCTTTTAGATATAACCTTATTTGCCGAGGCGTTAGAGCGCTTTGGTGATAAATTGCAAAAAGACACCATTGTGATTGTGTCTGGTATGGTCAGTTTTGATGATTTCTCTCAAGGCTTAAAAATGTCAGTGCGAGAGCTAATGACCTTAGATGAGGCTCGTAGCCGTTATGCGAAAAATTTAGCTATTAGTCTATCGCAAGAACAAATTTCTCTACCATTTATTCGTCAATTGAAAGGGATTATTGAGCCGCATAGTAATGGCTCATTGCCAATTCATGTGTATTATCAAAGTAACGAGGGGCGTGCGTTGATACGTTTTGGTGTGCAATGGTCTGTAACTCCTACTGATGAATTATTAAGTAATTTGGTGGCAATGCTAGGCGAAAGTGCGGTAGAGCTTGAGTTTGAGTAAAAAGCATCTGGTTTATTTGAAACTAACATAGATGAGGTAAATTATGCTTTTTACTAGACAAAGACGCTTTCTTTTTGTTACATTCCTTCACCTTACCTAATTTGCAAAGATAATTTGCTAATTTTCCTATCCTAGTATTTGATTTAATACGTACAGGAATAACAATCAAAAAGAGGATAATATGACTTTTGATACTTATGAAACAGTGGCGTTAGCCTGTTTGGTTTTATTACTTGGTTATTTTTTAGTAAAACGAGTTCGTTTCTTGAATGAGTACAATATTCCTGAGCCAGTTGTTGGTGGATTTATTGTTGCCGTTGGTTTGACTATCGTGCACCATTTTTGGAATATGAGCTTTAGTTTTGATACTAATTTACAACGCACTATGATGTTAGTGTTCTTTAGCTCTATTGGGCTTAGTGCTAACTTTGCTCGTTTAGCAAAAGGCGGTAAACCGCTCGTTATCTTTTTATTTGCCGCTCTCGGCTTAATTATCTTACAAAATACTGTGGGTATTGGTACATCTTTACTGGTTGGTTTAGATCCTGCCTATGGCTTAATTGCTGGTTCTGTAACACTGACTGGTGGTCATGGTACGGGAGCTGCTTGGGCTGAAACACTCAGTAATCGCTTTGGTATCCAAGGTGCATTAGAGCTAGCGATGGCTTGTGCAACATTTGGTTTAGTATTCGGTGGTATTATCGGTGGACCAGTAGCGAGCTTCTTATTGAAACGTTTGCATAAAGCCGAAGTGCCAGAAGATGAAAATGTAGATGATGTAGAAGAGGTTTTTGAAAAGCCAGTATATCGCCATAAAATTAATACTCGTTCAATTATTGAAACCATCACGATGATGTCGGTGTGTTTATTTGTAGGGCAATATTTAGATGTTCTAACAAAAGGTACCGCACTTCAATTGCCGACTTTCGTTTGGTGTTTATTTACAGGTACAGTAATTCGTAATGCTTTAGCTCATGTTGTGAAGTTCAAAGTGGCTGATGAGGCAATCGATGTATTAGGTACGGTAGGATTATCACTCTTTTTAGCGATTGCGTTAATGTCTTTAAAACTTTGGGAATTAGTAGGCTTAGCATTACCAATTCTAGTGGTGTTATTGGCACAAGTAGTTGTAATGGCAGCGTATTCTATTTTTGTGACTTATCGTCTAATGGGACGTGATTATGATGCGGTTGTATTAAGTGCTGGCCATTGCGGCTTTGGTTTAGGCGCTACACCAACAGCGGTTGCGAATATGCAAGCAGTAACGTCGCATTTTGGACCTTCGCATAAAGCTTTCTTAATTGTACCTATGGTCGGTGCATTCTTTATCGATTTATTAAATAGCGTGTCATTAAAAATCTTTTTAAATATTGTTGATGTTTTACATTAATTAAAAGATGGATAAAAAATACCGCACTTTTTGGTCGAAAGTGCGGTATTTTTTTGTTTATTTTCTGAGTTTAACTAATTCAACTTTATGATTTGCTCCTTTTTTCAGAATTAAATTTGCTCGCTCTCTGGTGGGTAAAATATTTTGCCGTAAATTTAATCCATTAATATTATCCCAAATTTGACTTGCTGTTTCGATAGCCTCTTGCTCTGATAAATTAGCGAAATGCTTAAAGTAAGAATTTGGATCTGAGAAAGCGCTACGACGAAACTTTAAGAAACGTTTTATGTACCATTCTTTTAATTGTTCTTCGTCAGCATCAACAAAAATTGAAAAATCAACAAAATCAGATACGAATAGTTGATTAGATTTATTTGAACCAATTTGCAAAACGTTAAGTCCTTCTAAAATAAGAATATCTGGTTGGTCAACTATATCAAATTGATCAGGAATAATATCGTAGGTTAAATGAGAATAAATTGGGGCTTGAACACTACGTTTACCTGATTTTATATCAGCTAAAAAACGAATTAAGCGCTGGGTATCATAAGAAACAGGAAAGCCTTTTTTTTGTAGTAAATTCTTTTTTTGTAATATTTCTAATGGATATAAAAATCCGTCAGTGGTGATTAAATCTACTTTTCTTGCTTGAGGCCAATTGGCTAATAATGATTGTAAGATACGAGCCGATGTACTTTTCCCAACTGATACACTCCCAGCTATACTGATGATATAAGGGACTTTGGGATTATGTCCGCCAAGAAAACGTTTCAATACAGTTTGCCGGCGTAAATTTTCTTCTATGTAGTAGTTAATTAGACGTGCAAGGGGCAAGTAAATTGTGCTGACTTCGTCTAAAGAAAGCTCTTCATTAAAACCTAATAATGGTTTGAGATCTTGCTCGGTCAGTTTTAATGGTACTGACTTTCGTAGCTCAGACCACTGTTGTCGATTAAAATTTAAAAAAGGCGTTAAATGCTCAGGAATTTTAATTGTATTAAGCTCTTCCACGATAATTTCTACTTCAAAGGATAGACAATGGAGTAGAAATATACATGATAAATGATAAAACAAGTATCTAAAAATAGGCTAAATTCGCTGTTTTTTTATAAATTTTATGCATTTTGCCTGATTATTAATCGAATAATGAAAAAAAGTGTTTTTTTTCAAAAAAAACACTTGTCAGGGGTAATTTTTTCCATATAATACGCCTCACTTGCTTACGACGCCGACTTAGCTCAGTAGGTAGAGCAACTGACTTGTAATCAGTAGGTCACCAGTTCGATTCCGGTAGTCGGCACCATTCTCAAGTAAACAAGTATTCATTTAGTGTGGAGGGATTCCCGAGCGGCCAAAGGGAGCAGACTGTAAATCTGCCGGCTCAGCCTTCGAAGGTTCGAATCCTTCTCCCTCCACCATTCTTAATAATGAATTCTGATGGGACAGTTGAATTGATGGACTGCGGGCATCGTATAATGGCTATTACCTCAGCCTTCCAAGCTGATGATGCGGGTTCGATTCCCGCTGCCCGCTCCAAGCGCTGATATAGCTCAGTTGGTAGAGCGCACCCTTGGTAAGGGTGAGGTCGGCGGTTCAAATCCGCCTATCAGCACCACTTCTTATTTCAACTATCCTTTTAAATAAACCGTAAATCATACATTAGGTTAATGTGGTGTTATTGTACCATCGATAACCGTGTTTTTTAGAGGGACTTTCAATGTCTAAAGAAAAATTTGAACGTACAAAACCGCACGTAAACGTGGGTACAATCGGCCACGTTGACCACGGTAAAACAACTTTAACAGCAGCAATCACGACAGTATTAGCAAAACACTTCGGTGGTGCAGCTCGTGCATTCGATCAAATCGATAACGCACCAGAAGAAAAAGCGCGTGGTATCACTATCAACACCTCACACGTTGAATACGATACAGAAACTCGTCACTACGCACACGTAGACTGCCCGGGACACGCGGACTATGTTAAAAACATGATTACTGGTGCGGCACAAATGGACGGCGCTATCTTAGTAGTAGCAGCAACAGATGGCCCAATGCCACAAACTCGTGAACACATCTTATTAGGTCGCCAAGTAGGTGTACCATACATCATCGTATTCTTAAATAAATGCGACATGGTAGATGACGAAGAGTTATTAGAATTAGTAGAAATGGAAGTACGCGAACTTCTATCTCAATATGACTTCCCGGGAGATGATACTCCAATTGTTCGAGGTTCAGCATTACAAGCATTAAACGGCGTACCGGAATGGGAAGAAAAAATTCTTGAATTAGCGGGCTACCTAGACAACTACATTCCAGAGCCAGAGCGTGCAGTAGACCAACCATTCTTATTACCAATTGAAGACGTATTCTCAATTTCAGGTCGTGGTACAGTAGTAACTGGTCGTGTAGAGCGTGGTATCATCCGTACAGGTGAAGAGGTTGAAATCGTTGGTATTAAAGAAACTACGAAAACAACAGTAACTGGTGTTGAAATGTTCCGTAAATTGTTAGACGAAGGACGAGCAGGTGAGAACATTGGTGCATTATTGCGTGGTACAAAACGTGAAGAAATCGAACGTGGTCAAGTATTAGCGAAACCAGGTTCAATCACACCACACACAGACTTTGAATCAGAAGTTTACGTATTATCAAAAGAAGAAGGTGGTCGTCATACTCCATTCTTCAAAGGTTACCGTCCACAGTTCTATTTCCGTACAACAGACGTAACTGGTACTATCGAATTACCAGAAGGTGTTGAGATGGTAATGCCAGGCGATAACATCAAAATGACAGTAAGCTTAATTCACCCAATCGCAATGGACCAAGGTTTACGTTTTGCGATTCGTGAAGGTGGTCGTACAGTAGGTGCTGGTGTTGTGGCTAAAATTATCAAGTAGGTATTGAATTCCTATTTATATAGGCTTTGATAAGAAAGGGATCTTACAGATCCCTTTTTCATTGATATTAAAAATAAACAATTTATATTTTTTAATAGGCAATAAAATAATAAAGTGATAAAATCGCCCATCTAATTTAGATGGGAATCCTATTATAAAATAAGATGATGGATATAATTTATGGCGTTAGAAATTGCAAGAAATAAGACCGCTCCTGAAATTGAGCAAAAATCAAAAGGTCTAAATGGCTTTTTATGGTTATTAGTAGTTGCTGTTGTTATTGTGGTAGCAGTGGGTAATGTTTACTTGGTAGAAAAATTTTCTACTCCTATTCGTGTCGTTGGTATCGTTATTGCTTTGCTTGTGGCTTTAGGTATTGCAGCTACTACTAATCAAGGAACAAAAGCAAGAGGATTTTTTTCTGATGCTCGTGTTGAATTAAGAAGGATTACATGGCCTACTCGTCCAGAAGTGATGCAAACAACATTAATTGTATTTGCCGTTACCGCACTCATCTCATTAATTTTATGGGGATTAGATTCAGTTATCGTTTCATTAATTACATTTTTAACAGATTTAAGGTTCTAATATGACAGAGAATACAGCAAAAAAACGCTGGTATGTCCTTCAAGCATTTTCTGGTTTTGAAGGTCGTGTTGCTGCGACATTACGAGAATATATTAAATTGCATCAAATGGAAGACCAATTTGGTGAAGTATTAGTGCCAACAGAAGAGGTTGTTGAAAATGTTGGTGGCAAACGCCGTAAAAGTGAGCGTAAATATTTCCCAGGTTATGTTTTAGTGCAAATGGAAATGAACGATTACACTTGGCAAGTCGTTCGTAGCGTGCCTAGAGTAATGGGATTTATCGGTGGAACACCAGATAAACCAGCGCCAATTTCACAAAAAGAAGCAGAACGTATTCTTAACCGAGTTCAAGAAACGGCAGACAAACCACGTCACCGCAAAGAATTCCAACCGGGCGAAGAAATCCGAGTTACCGAAGGGCCATTTGCCGACTTTAACGGCACCGTTGAAGAAGTGGATTATGATAAGGGGCGCCTTAAAGTATCTGTTTCAATTTTTGGTCGTGCCACGCCAGTTGAACTTGAATTTAGCCAAGTTGAGAAGATGAACGGCTAGTTGCAAATTTTTAACAAAATCGAACCGCTTGTATAATGACAAGCGGTTTGTTTATAGGGGGAATATGAGTAAAGACTTAGATAAGTTACTTTCTGTTGAATCTGAATGGGAAGAATCATTCAAACCTAAAAAGCTATGGGATTTTGCAACAATTACAGCCAAAACTCTAGAGGGTATTTCTGATGAAAGCTGGGAAGAGTTTGAGCAAATACTGAGAGATATTCACCAGTCCACCAAGTTACGTGAAGTGAATTTTGATTAGGCTTGTTTCATTAATGTAATAATTTCCTTTAATGCAGAAATTTCATTATCTTTCTGTAAAAGTAGCTCTTTTTGATGTTCAACCACTAATTTAAGCTTTTCATTTTCTGCAGCAACCGCATCAGAATTTGCATAGTAAGTTGAGTTGTTTTGACTATTCTCACTAAACAAACAAAAGAACCCTTTTTCATTCGCAGAGTAAAGATCTGACACATTGATATTAAAAATTGTTGCGATCTGTTCTAATTTTTCTAGGCTCAACTTTGAGATTCCACGCTCAAGTTTTGAGTACCCATTTATCGACATTCCTAGCTTTTCTGCCATATCTTCTTGGGTAAGTTGGTTCATTTCTCGCATAACCTTTACTGTTTCGTTTACTTTTGCCATATTCATCTCTTAGTTTAATTTATCGCCTTGTTAGGTGAATTTTATAGATTTGGAGTTGGTGGCATAAATTTTAAACCAGTATAGCATATAGGACAATATATTAAGTTCATTGTATAGGAGATTTTGGGATGTATGAGACATATAAGTTCTTAAGAGATGCGATTGACTCTGTTGGTATTGCTGCTGAGTTGAGATATAAAGGAACAATGTATCCGCTTTATGATCAAAGTAGGTTCGATGATGATTTTTTTCCATATCCAGTAAGAAAATTGAATAACGCTAAAAAATCCTTTGGAAAAAATATAGATGATTCAGAAAAAATACTACTTCTATTTGATACAACCTTATTTGGAAGTGCTACGGATGGCATTATTTTTACGGATAAAAAAATTTATATTAAAAATCTGTTTGAAGATCCTTGTGAAGTTGCATACGAAGATATAGATGAAATAAAAATTCATAATAAAGATAGCACATTGGAACTATATAATAAAAATGGGGATAGCTTCGGTATTGCATATAAAATAAAACCTGTTGCCAGTCATGATTTTTTCCTTTCATTAAATTTAGCTCATTTTATAGTTGGATTCTCCGCAGTTATTAATGCAAACACACAGTTAATTAATGAAAAGAAGCCGTTGTTAGATGATAAGGAGGCTCAAAATTTATATGATGAGTGCTTTTTATATAAATTTCATTTTGAAGGAGATGTTCCTGAAGAGTCAGCTCTCGAAAAATTCTTGAATAAGCATGAAGATAGTATTGCGAAAATTTTAGAAAGTAGTGGTGTATCTGATCTTGTCTATCAGCTCCAAACAGGTGAGGATGAAGCATGGCTAAAACTTATTGAAAAATTGTACCAAGTACTTCCTATGCCCGTCAGAATGGTCATCCCCGAAACTAAAGTTAAAGATCTTATTTTGAATAATAAAGACGCAATTTTAAGAAGAATTCGTGAATGAGGGATAGGCAATGTCTAAAGAGTATGAATTTAAAATTATGGCGAGAATGGAAGGTAATCGTAGTACCTCCTTATATATTATTGTGGCTAGAAACGAGAGAGAAGCAAGAAATAAGTTTAAAGCTAATTTTGTAAATGCAAGTATTGTTTCTTGTGTTCGTGGCTGTGAAAGGACGAAACAAAATGAACCAAAGAATATGTCAACTAAAAAGAACTCTGAATCAGAAGGTTCAAATAATTTAGTGTTAGGAGTTGCAGGATTAGTGGGCGGTTTCTTGCTTTCTAAAGTTTTAGGCAATAAGGATAAGTAATCCATTAAACTTTCCGCTTGAAAAACGATCATAAATCCCCTACAATTCGCAACCTATTTACGAACCAGTTTTACTGGCTCGTATTTTTGTGTAGCACATGGTGCTTATGAGTAACTGGGGAGCTGGTAACAGCGTTATACCCATAAAGAGGAAGCTAAAAATGGCAAAAAAAGTCCAAGCATACGTTAAGTTGCAAGTTGCAGCTGGTATGGCTAACCCATCACCACCAGTTGGTCCTGCATTAGGTCAACAAGGTGTGAACATTATGGAATTCTGTAAAGCATTCAACGCTCGTACTGAGAGCTTAGAAAAAGGTTTACCAATTCCTGTAGTTATTACAGTTTATGCAGACCGCTCTTTCACATTCGTGACAAAAACTCCACCTGCGGCAGTATTATTGAAAAAAGCAGCTGGTATTAAATCTGGTTCTGGTAAACCAAACAAAGATAAAGTAGGTAAAGTGACTTTAGATCAAATCCGTCAAATCGCTGAAACTAAAGCAGCAGATATGACTGGTGCAACAATTGAAACTAAAATGAAATCTATTGAAGGTACTGCGCGTTCAATGGGTTTAGTAGTGGAGGGTTAATCTAATGGCTAAACTTACTAAACGTATGAAAGCAATTAAAGCTGGCGTTGATTCAACAAAACAATATGAAATCAATGAAGCTATTGCAGTATTAAAACAATTCACTTCAGCAAAATTCGTTGAAAGTGTTGATGTTGCAGTTAACTTAGGTATTGACGCTCGTAAATCTGATCAAAACGTTCGTGGTGCAACAGTATTACCACATGGTACTGGTCGTTCAGTGCGTGTTGCGGTATTTACTCAAGGTGCTAATGCTGATGCAGCTAAAGCAGCTGGTGCTGATTTAGTGGGTATGGAAGACTTAGCAGAGCAAATCAAAAAAGGCGAAATGAACTTTGATGTTGTTATCGCTTCTCCAGATGCAATGCGTGTTGTGGGTCAATTAGGTCAAATCTTAGGACCACGTGGTTTAATGCCAAACCCGAAAGTAGGTACTGTAACTCCAAACGTTGCTGAAGCAGTTAAAAATGCTAAATCTGGTCAGATCCGTTACCGTAACGACAAAAATGGTATTATCCATACCACAATCGGTAAAGCAGATTTCTCAGCTGAACAATTAAAAGAAAACTTACAAGCATTGTTAGCAGCGTTAACTAAAGCTAAACCTGCAACAGCTAAAGGTATTTTTATCAAGAAAGTAAGTATTTCTACTACCCAAGGTGCTGGTGTTGCTGTTGATCAAAGCAGCTTATAATTAATAGCCAAACCTTTACAGAGGCGTATTTTGTCTATATAATATGCGCCTTTGTTTATGCCGTAAGGCATAAGATTTCTGGTTGGTGCTTGACCTTATCAAGCCCCGTCCAAGACCGTAGGGGAAAGATGATTTCTTAATAATCCTACGTAGATGGTGATACAGAATAAGAATTTTTCTTGCTTCTGTGCACCTTAGCCTCAAGAAAATCCGCTAAAAGTGCGGTGTTTTTTTGAGAAGTTTTATAATTCCGAGCAATCGGAGTGTATTCAGGAGCTAAAAGCCAATGGCATTAAATCTTCAAGACAAACAAGCAATTGTTGCTGAAGTAAATGAAGCAGCCAAAGGTGCCCTATCTGCAGTTATCGCGGACTCTCGTGGTGTTACTGTTGATAAAATGACTGAATTACGTAAAGCAGCTCGTGAAGCTGGCGTTTCTATGCGTGTTGTGCGTAATACATTATTACGTCGTGCAGTAGAAGGCACAGATTTCGAATGCTTAAAAGATACGTTTGTAGGTCCAACACTTATCGCATTCTCTAATGAGCATCTAGGTGCAGCAGCACGTTTGTTCAAAGATTTTGCTAAAGCAAACGATAAGTTTGAAGTTAAAGGTGCAGCCTTTGAAGGTAAGATCCAAGATGTTGAATTCTTAGCAACATTACCAACTTACGACGAAGCAATTGCACGTTTAATGGGTACTATGAAAGAAGCAGCGGCAGGCAAACTTGCTCGCACTCTTGCGGCATACCGCGACAAATTACAAGAAGCGGCTTAATTAAAGCCTTTCTTAACTCGTTTAATTTATTTACTTTAGGAATTGATTGTTATGTCATTAACTAACGAACAAATCATTGAAGCGATTGCTTCAAAAACTGTAACTGAAATCGTAGAATTAATTTCTGCAATGGAAGAAAAATTTGGTGTTTCTGCAGCGGCAGCAGCAGTAGCAGTAGCAGCTGGTCCAGCAGAAGCAGCTGAAGAGAAAACTGAATTCGACGTAATTCTTGCTGAAGCTGGTGCTAACAAAGTAGCAGTAATCAAAGCAGTACGTGGTGCAACTGGTTTAGGCTTAAAAGAAGCTAAAGACTTAGTTGAATCTGCTCCAGCAGCATTAAAAGAAGGCATCTCTAAAGCTGAAGCTGAAGCACTTAAGAAAGAATTAGAAGAAGCTGGTGCAAAAGTAGAAATCAAATAATTTTGATTTTTTGCATAGTCTTCAAGATTCAAAAAAGCCCGATGGAAACATCGGGTTTTTTGTTGGAAATTTTTATCTGAATTTGGCATCTGATCTTGTTCTTATATCCAAAAACGCCTCAATTGTTTTGTAAAAGTGAAATGCAGTCAGAACAGGATAATTGTGATAAAGATTTGACCATATAAGCCGTTATTTGCTATAATTCTCGACCATTTTGTCGCTAGCTAGGCTAGTTTGTTTAATGGCAAAAGTAAATCTTCCCATCTTATTGCAGAAAAATTAAGTTAAATCAATCTGTTAGCTTAATGCAATCCGTTCATCAGAAGTAAGGTTCAGAGTGCGGTATCTGAAAATGGGCTCAATCATTGATTTGAAAATTTTGAAAAAATTAACCGCACTTTGTGGTTAGTTTCGTTTTTTCATTTCATCGGTCTCACTAATATTTACAGAGGAACCCAAATGGTTTACTCCTATACCGAAAAAAAGCGTATTCGTAAAAGCTTCGGCAAACGTCCGCAAGTTTTGAATGTACCTTATTTATTAACAATTCAACTTGATTCTTTCGAGAAATTTATTCAGAAAGATCCTGAAGGTCAACAAGGCTTAGAAGCCGCATTTCGTTCTGTATTCCCTATTGTCAGCAATAACGGCAATACGGAATTACAATATGTTAGCTATAAATTAGGTGAACCTGTTTTTGACGTAAGAGAATGTCAAATTCGTGGTACAACCTATGCTGCGCCATTACGCGTAAAATTACGTTTAGTGAGCTATGATAAAGATGCAGCACCAGGCACGATTAAAGATATTAAAGAACAAGAAGTTTACATGGGTGAAATCCCATTGATGACAGATAACGGTACTTTTGTAATTAATGGTACTGAGCGTGTTATCGTGTCTCAATTACATCGTAGCCCGGGCGTATTCTTTGATAGCGATAAAGGTAAAACGCACTCATCAGGAAAAGTATTATATAACGCGCGTATTATCCCTTATCGCGGCTCTTGGTTGGATTTTGAATTTGATCCAAAAGATAATTTATTTGCTCGTATTGACCGCCGTCGTAAATTACCAGCAACGATCATTTTACGTGCATTAAATTACACGACAGAAGAAATCTTAGATTTATTCTTCGATAAAATTGCATTTGAGATCAAAGATAACAAATTACTAATGACTTTAGTCCCAGAAAGATTACGTGGAGAAACCGCATCTTTCGATATCGAAGCAAATGGCAAAGTTTATGTTGAACGTGGTCGTCGCATTACTGCTCGTCATATTAAAGCATTAGAAAAAGATCAAGTTAGCCAAGTTGAAGTGCCAACAGAATATATTGTGGGTAAAGTTTCAGCTAAAGATTACGTTGATTTATCAACAGGTGAGATTATTTGTCCAGCAAATATGGAAATCTCATTAGAGTTATTAGCGAAATTATCACAAGCTGGCTATAAGAATATTGAAACCTTATTTACTAACGACTTAGATTTTGGACCATATATTTCGGAAACATTACGTGTTGATCCGTCTTATGATCGTTTAAGTGCATTAGTTGAAATTTATCGCATGATGCGTCCAGGTGAGCCACCTACAAAAGAAGCTGCGGAAGGATTATTTGATAACTTATTCTTCTCATCTGAACGCTATGATTTATCTGCAGTAGGACGTATGAAATTCAACCGCTCTTTAGGCATTGAAGAAACAACGGGTAGCGGTACATTGAGCAAAGAAGATATTGTCAATGTAATGCGTAAGCTGATCGATATTCGTAACGGTCGTGGCGAAGTGGATGATATTGACCACTTAGGTAACCGTCGTATTCGTTCTGTTGGTGAAATGGCAGAAAACCAATTCCGTATTGGTTTAGTTCGTGTAGAAAGAGCGGTGAAAGAACGTCTTTCTTTAGGTGACTTAGGTGCAGTTACACCACAAGATTTAATTAATGCAAAACCTATTTCAGCAGCGGTGAAAGAGTTCTTTGGTTCTTCACAACTTTCTCAGTTCATGGACCAAAATAACCCATTATCAGAAGTTACCCATAAACGCCGTATTTCTGCGTTAGGACCGGGTGGTTTAACTCGTGAGCGTGCTGGCTTTGAGGTTCGAGATGTTCACGCAACACATTATGGTCGTGTTTGTCCAATCGAAACCCCAGAGGGTCTAAACATTGGTTTGATTAACTCATTATCTGTTTATGCGCGTACTAATGACTATGGTTTCTTAGAAACGCCATATCGTAAAGTGGTAAATGGTCAAGTAACAGAAGAAATTGAATATTTATCGGCAATTGAAGAAGGTAAATATGTTATCGCGCAGGCAAACTCAAATCTTGATGAGGAACTTCGTTTTACTGATGCTTTTGTAACTTGTCGTGGTGAGCATGGCGAGTCAGGTTTATATCGCCCAGAAGAAATTCATTATATGGACGTTTCAACACAACAAGTTGTTTCTGTGGCGGCAGCATTAATCCCATTCCTTGAGCATGACGATGCGAACCGTGCCTTGATGGGTGCGAACATGCAACGTCAAGCAGTACCAACATTAAGAGCTGATAAGCCATTAGTAGGTACAGGTATGGAGAAACCAGTAGCACTAGACTCTGGTGTTGCGGTTGTTGCTAAACGCGGTGGTACTATCCAATATGTTGATGCTTCTCGTATCGTAGTAAAAGTAAATGAAGATGAAACTGTTGCAGGTGAAGCGGGTATCGATATTTATAACCTAATTAAATACACTCGTTCTAACCAAAATACTTGTATCAACCAAATTCCTTGCGTGCAATTAGGCGATCCGATTGAACGTGGTGAAATCTTAGCTGACGGTCCGTCAACTGACTTGGGTGAGTTAGCACTTGGTCAAAATATGCGTGTAGCATTCATGCCTTGGAACGGTTATAACTTTGAAGACTCAATGTTAGTGTCTGAGCGTGTAGTGCAAGAAAATCGTTTCACAACTATTCATATTCAAGAATTATCTTGTGTTGCTCGTGATACAAAATTAGGTTCAGAAGAAATTACCGCAGATATTCCAAATGTAGGTGAAGCTGCGCTAAGTAAACTTGATGAATCAGGTATCGTTTATATCGGTGCTGAAGTTAAAGGTGGCGACATTCTTGTGGGTAAAGTAACTCCTAAAGGTGAAACACAATTAACCCCAGAAGAAAAACTTTTACGCGCTATTTTTGGTGAAAAAGCATCTGATGTTAAAGATTCTTCATTACGTGTACCAAATGGTACATCTGGTACAGTTATTGATGTTCAAGTCTTCACACGTGATGGCGTGGAAAAAGATAAACGTGCATTAGAAATTGAAGAAATGCAATTAAAACAAGCGAAGAAAGATCTTGTGGAAGAATTAGAGATCTTAGAAGCAGGTTTATTTGCACGTGTACATAATCTTCTTATTTCTGGTGGTTTCGATGAGAAACAATTAGAAAAATTAGACCGCACTCAATGGCTAGAACAAACCTTGGCAGATGAAGATAAACAAAATCAATTAGAGCAACTTGCGGAACAATACGAAGAATTGCGTAAAGATTTCGAGCACAAACTTGAAGTTAAACGTAGCAAAATTATTCAAGGTGACGATTTAGCACCGGGCGTGTTGAAAGTTGTTAAAGTTTATCTTGCTGTGAAACGCCAAATCCAACCGGGGGATAAAATGGCTGGTCGTCATGGTAACAAAGGGGTTATCTCAAAAATTAACCCAGTTGAAGATATGCCATACGATGAGAACGGTCAACCAGTTGATATCGTATTGAACCCACTAGGGGTTCCGTCACGTATGAACATCGGTCAGATCTTAGAAACTCACTTAGGTTTAGCTGCAAAAGGTATTGGTGATCAAATCAATGCCATGATCAAGCAAAAACAAGATGTTGAAAAATTACGTGGCTATATCCAAAAAGCTTATGACTTAGGTGATGGTTCACAAAAAGTTGATCTTTCAACCTTTACTGATGAAGAAGTGTTACGTTTAGCACAAAATTTACGTAAAGGTATGCCATTAGCAACGCCAGTATTTGACGGTGCGCATGAGAAAGAAATCAAAGCGTTATTAGAATTAGGTGGATTACCAACTTCTGGTCAAATTACCTTATTTGATGGTCGTACAGGTGAACAATTTGAACGTCCAGTAACAGTAGGTTACATGTATATGCTGAAATTGAACCACTTAGTTGATGACAAAATGCATGCTCGTTCAACTGGTTCATATAGTCTTGTTACTCAGCAACCACTTGGTGGTAAAGCACAATTCGGTGGTCAACGTTTCGGTGAGATGGAGGTATGGGCTCTAGAAGCATATGGTGCTGCTTATACATTACAAGAAATGTTGACAGTGAAATCCGATGATGTGAACGGTCGTACGAAGATGTATAAAAACATCGTTGGCGGCACTCACCAAATGGATCTAGGTACACCAGAGTCTTTCAATGTAATTATGAAAGAAATTCGTTCATTAGGTATCAACATTGACCTTGATGAAGAATAATTGGTAAACCGAAAAAAATACGCCCAAGTGCGGTAGAAATTTTAAAATTTTTGACCGCACTTGAATAAGTTTAACTCCGATAGGAGCAAATCGTGAAAGACTTAGTAAAGTTTTTAAAAGCACAATCAAAAACTTCAGAAGATTTTGATGTCATTAAAATTGGTTTAGCATCACCAGATATGATCCGTTCTTGGTCATATGGTGAAGTTAAAAAACCTGAAACTATCAACTACCGCACATTCAAGCCTGAGCGTGACGGTCTTTTCTGTGCTCGCATTTTTGGACCAGTAAAAGATTATGAATGTTTATGTGGTAAGTACAAACGCTTAAAACATCGTGGTGTTATTTGTGAAAAATGTGGTGTTGAAGTAACGCAGGCTAAAGTACGCCGTGAACGTATGGGGCATATTGAGCTTGCTTCACCAGTTGCACATATTTGGTTCTTAAAATCATTGCCGTCCCGTATTGGTTTATTATTAGATATGCCATTGCGTGATATTGAGCGTGTACTTTATTTTGAATCTTACATTGTTATCGAGCCGGGAATGACTGATCTTGAACGCGGTCAATTATTAACGGAAGAGCAGTTCTTAGAAGCAGAAGATCGTTGGCAAGATGAATTTGATGCGAAAATGGGGGCAGAAGCAATTCAAGCCTTATTACGCGACATGGATTTAGAAGCGGAATGTGAAACATTGCGTGAAGAATTACAAGAAACAAATTCTGAAACGAAACGTAAGAAAATCACTAAGCGCTTAAAATTATTAGAATCTTTCATTCAGTCTGGTAATAAGCCAGAGTGGATGGTAATGACAGTATTACCTGTTTTACCACCAGATTTACGTCCATTGGTGCCATTAGATGGTGGTCGTTTTGCTACATCTGATTTGAACGATTTATATCGCCGTGTAATCAACCGTAACAACCGTTTAAAACGTTTATTAGACCTTATTGCGCCAGATATTATTGTGCGTAATGAAAAACGTATGTTACAAGAATCAGTTGATGCATTATTAGATAATGGTCGTCGTGGTCGCGCAATTACAGGTTCAAACCGTCGTCCATTAAAATCTCTTGCGGATATGATCAAAGGTAAACAAGGTCGTTTCCGTCAAAACTTATTAGGTAAACGTGTTGACTATTCAGGTCGTTCTGTAATTACAGTAGGTCCATACTTACATTTACATCAATGTGGTTTACCGAAAAAAATGGTATTGGAATTATTCCGTCCATTTATCTACGCTAAATTAGAAAGCCGTGGTTTTGCAACCACCATTAAAGCAGCGAAGAAAATAGTTGAGCGTGAAGATGCGATTGTTTGGGATATTCTTGCTGATGTTATTCGCGAACACCCAATTTTATTAAACCGTGCACCAACATTGCACCGTTTGGGTATTCAAGCATTTGAGCCAATCTTGATCGAAGGTAAAGCAATTCAGTTACACCCACTTGTTTGTGCGGCGTTCAATGCGGACTTCGATGGTGACCAAATGGCTGTTCACGTTCCATTAACGCTCGAAGCGCAATTAGAAGCTCGTGCTTTAATGATGTCAACTAACAACATTTTATCGCCTGCAAACGGTGAGCCAATTATCGTTCCATCACAAGACGTTGTATTAGGTCTTTACTATATGACTCGTGACAAAGTGAACGGTAAATGCGAAGGCATGTTGTTACAGGACCCTCGTGAAGCAGAGAAAGCTTATCGTACAGGTCAAGCTGAATTACATTCACGTGTAAAAGTGCGTATTACTGAATATGTGAAGAATGCAATTGGTGAATTTGAACCTCAAACAAATTTAGTGGATACCACCATTGGTCGTGCAATCCTATGGATGATCGCACCAAAAGGTATGCCGTTTAGTTTGTTCAACCAAACCCTAGGCAAAAAAGCAATTTCTAAATTAATCAATGAAAGCTATCGCCGTTTAGGATTGAAAGAGAGCGTATTGTTTGCTGACCATATTATGTACACTGGTTTTGCTTATGCGGCTCGTTCTGGTTCATCTGTTGGTATTGATGATATGGTTATTCCTCAGAAGAAATATGAAATTATTTCTGCTGCGGAAGAAGAAGTTGCTGAAATTCAAGAGCAATTCCAGTCTGGTTTAGTAACTGCAGGCGAACGTTACAATAAAGTAATCGATATTTGGGCTGCAGCAAACGAACGTGTTGCTAAAGCGATGATGGAAAACCTTTCACAAGAAGAAGTTATTAACCGTGAAGGTCAACCAGAAAAACAAGCATCATTTAATAGCATCTTTATGATGGCAGACTCAGGTGCTCGTGGTTCTGCCGCACAGATTCGTCAGCTTGCTGGTATGCGTGGTTTGATGGCTCGTCCAGATGGTTCTATCATTGAGACACCAATTACAGCGAACTTCCGTGAAGGTCTAAACGTATTACAGTACTTTATTTCAACTCACGGTGCGCGTAAAGGTCTTGCGGATACGGCGTTAAAAACAGCGAACTCAGGTTACTTAACTCGTCGTTTAGTTGATGTTGCACAAGATTTAGTCATCATTGAAGATGACTGTGGTACACATGAAGGTATCGTAATGACTCCACTTATTGAGGGTGGTGATGTAAAAGAAGCATTACGTGATCGTGTATTAGGTCGTGTAGCGGCAGAAGATATTTTAAAACCGGGTACAAGCGAAGTTTTAATTCCTCGCAATACTTTATTAGATGAAAAACTTTGTGATGTTATTGATGCAAACTCTGTGGATAGCATCAAAGTGCGGTCTGTTGTAACTTGTGATACTGATTTTGGTGTGTGTGCGAAATGTTACGGACGTGACTTAGCGCGTGGCCACTTAATTAACCAAGGTGAAGCTGTGGGTGTTATTGCGGCACAATCAATCGGTGAACCAGGTACACAGTTAACCATGCGTACGTTCCATATCGGTGGTGCGGCATCTGCGGCTGCAAAAGAATCTAGTGTTCAAGTTAAAAATACCGGTACATTGCGTTTAGCAAATGTTAAGTTCGTTACGAATAAAGAAGGTAAATTAGTTTTAACTTCACGTAATACCGAATTAACTATTATTGACGCATTCGGAAGAACGAAAGAGCATTATAAAGTGCCTTATGGTGCGGTATTAAATAAAGCGGATGGACAAGAAGTTACAGCTGGCGAAACAGTTGCTAACTGGGATCCACATACAATGCCAGTTGTTTCTGAAGTAAGTGGTTTTGTGAAATTTGTAGATATTGTTGATGGCTTAACTGTAACTCGTCAAACTGATGAATTAACAGGTTTATCTTCAATCGTTGTTCAAGATGTAGGTGAGCGAGCAACAGCTGGTAAAGATTTACGTCCTGCAATCAAATTAGTTGATGCGCAGGGTAACGATATCTTTATCCCAGGTACTGATGTAATGGCACAATACTTCCTACCTGGTAAAGCGATTGTGATATTAGATGATGGCGCAGAAGTTTCTGTGGGTGAGCCATTAGCTCGTATTCCACAAGAATCTGTTGGTACAAAAGATATTACTGGTGGTCTTCCACGCGTAGCAGATTTATTTGAAGCACGTAAACCGAAAGAACCAGCAATTCTAGCTGAGATCTCAGGTGTTGTGTCCTTCGGTAAAGAAACTAAAGGTAAACGCCGCCTATTAATCACACCAGCAGAAGGCGAAACATACGAAGAAATGATTCCAAAATGGCGTCAATTGAACGTATTTGAAGGCGAGATGGTACAACGTGGTGACTTAATCTCTGATGGTGCAGAAACACCACATGATATTTTACGCTTACGTGGTGTACATGCAGTAACTGATTACATCGTTAACGAAGTACAAGAAGTTTACCGCTTACAAGGGGTAAAAATTAACGATAAACATATCGAAGTTATTGTACGCCAAATGTTGCGTAAAGCGATTATCGCCAACGCTTATGACTCTGAATTCTTAGAGGGTGAGCAAGTTGAAGTAGCACGTGTGAAAATCGTTAACCGCAAACGTGCAGCAGAAGGTAAGCCATTAGTTGAGTTTGAACGTGAATTGCTTGGTATAACTAAAGCATCTCTTGCAACAGAATCCTTCATTTCTGCTGCATCCTTCCAAGAAACAACTCGTGTGTTAACAGAAGCAGCGGTAGCAGGCAAACGCGATGAATTACGTGGCTTAAAAGAAAACGTTATTGTTGGTCGCTTAATTCCAGCTGGTACAGGTTTTGCATATCATCAAAATCGCCAGAAAAATCGTGCAGCAGGCATTGCTGAGGTAGAACCAGAAGTTAAATTATCCGCACTTGATGAAGAAGAAATTGCTTCTGAATTTACGTTCTCCGCAGAAGATGCAACGGCAAATTTAGCAGAAATGTTAAATATGGCAGATGATGCAGAATAATATGTAACTAGTTACAAATTATTTCGTTCAATGAAACCGATATTCATATTTGTGAATATCGGTTTTTTGATGGCAAACCATCTTTTATTTTTACTAATGATAGGGATTTTTCTATTTAAATTGTTTTTTTGAAGTTTTTCTTTATTTTGATTTTCTTTTTATTATTTTAATATTTTGGTTGTTATCGATTTTTTATACTTTGTTGTTATCATATCGCAGTTTTTTATTTTTTAGGGAGATATAAATATGAAACAATATAAATTAACAAAAATGACGTTATTACTTACTTCGCTGATTTCAGGGGGGCATTAGCTGCTGGCACTTTAGCTGATACATTTAAACTTTCTAAAGATGACGCTAGTAATCCAGAAAAAGTTGCTGAGGTTGTAACTTATATTGGTACTAACGCGTTTGGGGCGAATACCCAAGCTACCAGAGCTCTTAGTATCGCGAATGATGCTGCTACTTTAGCTAGTGACACTAAAAACGAATTAAAAGCCGAATTAAAAGGAATTACAGAAAAATTAGAAAATTTTGATGAAGAAGCTCTAAAAGGAAAAGCAAGTCAAGCAGATCTTGATACGACTAATTCAAAATTGGAGAAGAAAGCAGAACAATCGGCACTTGATGCTGCTAATTTACTTATTCAGCAAAATCAGCAAGCAATAGCGTTGTTAGCTCCGGCTAATATTAGTAAGTTAAATGAGCAATTAGAAAGTAATACATCACGCATTGAGAAATTAAATAAGGAAGTAAAAGTGGGATTAGCGACACAAGCTGCTTTAGCAGGCTTATTCCAGCCTTATAATGTTGGCAAAGTAAATGTTACAGCAGCTGTGGGTGGTTATAAATCTAAATCAGCAGTTGCTGTTGGTATGGGCTATAGAGTGAATACTAAATTTGCAGCTAAAGCTGGTGTTGCGGTAGGATTTGGTAAAGGCAACGCTGCTTATAATGTAGGCGTAAATTACGAGTTCTAAAAAGTATTAGAAAAATAAGCGGTGCCATTTTGTCGATTACACCAAACAATAAAGTACAGTAATAATTTGGTCTGCACCTCAAAATTTGGATTAAAAAACCAACAAATTAAGGTGCAGATTTGTATGACTAAATACAACTAATCTTTTACATAACAGGTGAAGTGATTGTGATTTTATCTCACACACCACTAGAGCCTTTCTATGAGCACCAGGTTCGGATAAAAAGCAGAGCAACTAGTTCATGGTTTTTCAATAGTGTGATTCAGACTCAAGAGAGTTTGCGTACTACATACTAAATTTACCTATTCTCCCAAATTTAAATATAACTGTTAAAATAGTGCTTTCCGCTGAGTTTACCTTATTGAAAGTCAGCTTTCATTTTGGCATTTCAAACTAGGGGGATTATTTCTCAGAGCTTAAAAGGTCTTTGATAAAAATAGTATAACAGGTTACTAAAGGCTAAAAGACATCTGAGCATGAGCCACAAATACGTCAAAATGTTTCAATCATCTAAAAACGAAGAAGACCGATTGCATTTCATAATCTTCGAACTTGAAACGGAGGCTGTTTTTCTAAAAAGGTTGGATGAAGTCATCAAAAAGGATGAAAACAAACTTCGAAAGTTATCGAAGAGTTGTGAAAAAACTCTCAGTTTCGGCGAGGTTTGCTCAAGGATTTTATTGAATACCCCAACCCAAATGTGCCATTTCCATTTAGTGGTGATGGTAATGAGGAAGTTAAGAAAAAAGCATAAATTTTTAGCAGGAAAAGAATTAAAAACATTAGTTAAAATGCTCAAAGAAAGCAGTAAAAATGATTTTTATCGTCGTCTGCATTATTGGTATTTAAAACATCAAGATTATTTAAATGAACGCTCAGAGAAATGTAATGAAAGCGGTTATTTTCCTTATAAACATAAAGGCTTAAGAGGCGCTTATGCAAGTCTGAAATATTCTGAATTAAATATAGAAAAAACAACAAATAGGCTTGAAGGTTTATTTAGTGAATTAAAGCGGAAATTAATAAATCATAATGGATTAACTAAAAAGCATAAGATTATGTTTATTAAGGATTTTTTAAATAAAAAAAGTTGCTAATAACTTGAGAAAAAGAGCCTATATCACTTTCAT
>NZ_MUXZ01000020.1:22670-50036 GCF_002015075.1 Canicola haemoglobinophilus | reverse complement strand
AATGGAAATTATCACGAACGATAATTTCAGAATGTTGCTTCGGTTTTTTGATTTTTTTCTCTAAAATCAACCGCTCTTTTTCCGCTTGAATACGTTTAACAAGTTCGACTGCAGGCTCATCATTTGAATTTTGTTCTGTTAATTTCCCTTGAATAGCCGCCTGTAAAATTGACTTTTTCAGCCGTTCAGGAAATTCTTGATGAAGAGCGGTCAGTTCTTGCTCTTTTTTTGCATATTGTTCAATAAAAGGTAGTAATACCTCTAATTTCTCTGAAATTTTGTTTTGCTCATTTATCGGAGGAAGCGGAACTAGGAAATTTTTTATAGATTGAAGACCAACATTAGGTTGAGTTGTTTTATTTGTATATTTCCTTATTTCTTGTTGGGCTAGTTCAGATTGTAAATAACAAATAATATAGTTTAGGTTGATAAATCTATTCAAAATTCTAATACAAGCACAGGAATAAGATACAAGCAATGGCTTTGTATAATTTATTACTCTAATAATGCCAATAGTTCCATATCGTGGAAAAATAATATCATTTAACTTTGGGGAAAATTTTTTAGATAAAAGAAGATAATCATCTTCGCTGATTTTCTTAGCATTATCATAATTTATATGATTTGAACCATAAAAATCCCTAGGGGAAATATATGGTATTCCATCAGAACCTTTATATTCTCTCGGCATTTTATGATCTATATCGCTTATAGTCTCACATATATCTTCTAACCTCACCCAAACCCAACTTTCAGGGATTTCGAAAGGGACTTCGCTCTCGTTCAGATAAGGGGGGTTATAACTTGTTTATTTTAATAATCTCTTTATTCTCTTGATCCATCTCCGCCCTAATACCAAACCCTTTTGCGAGATTTTGTGGATTGAGCACCGCTTGCGTTTCGCCTGCTGCGATAATTTCGCCATTTTTAAGTAAGATCACTTCATCACAAAAGCGGTAGGCTAGGGATAAATGATGGATAACCACTATGCACGTTTGTTTAGGTGTGAGGGCTTTGAGTTGCTCCATAATATCAATTTGATAATAAGGATCGAGAGCAGCAATAGGTTCGTCTGTCAGTAAAATGGGGCTGTTTTTGATACAACAACGGGCGAGCTGTACCCTTGTTTTTCGCCACCTGAAAGCTGTTGGAAAGGTTTATCGAGCAGATGTTCTACAGAAAACTTTTGTGAAATTGACTGCACTTTTTGTTGCTCATCACTTGATTTCTGTGGGGAAGATAGCCCGAGAGCGATGACATCATAGACGGATAAATCCCAATAAATGTCGGTATTTTGAGCGAGATAGGCGATCTTCTGGCTTTTTTGTGAGGCGGACATTTCGCCTAATTTGTAATTATTTAGCCAAATTTGACCGCTTGTTTGCTTCGCTGATAAGGGCAAAATCCCTGCGATAGCTTTCAATAATGTGGATTTTCCAGCCCCATTTGCCCCCATAATGCCGACAAGTTTACCTTGTGGAATGTGGCAAGTTACATTCTTTAAACCATAGGGTAAGCTCAGATTTTCAACTTTAATCATAAAGCCTCCGCTGTTGCGTGAGCAAAATCCAAATCAACACTGGTGCGCCAATAATGGCGGTGAGTGTACCGATGTAGATGTGTGAGAAAAATGACAGATATAAAATGCCAAGATCGGCGATTAACAGTAATAACGCACCGATAAGGCTACTGGTTAAATAAAGCTGTGAAGGGCGTTTATTAAGTAAGATACGAGCAAAGTGCGGTGCAATTAAGCCGATAAATCCGATAGTGCCCGTTTGGGGAATGGTTGCCCCCACTAACAACGCTACACCGAATGTGGTGATAAAAAAGCTACGTTTTAGGTTTATGCCCATTGTGCTAGCCGTTTCTTCGCCGAAGGTGAGCAAATCAACATAACGGCGTTGGCTGTAAATGAAAGCGATGCCGAGTAACACAATGGGTAAGGAAATCAACAAGGTATCTAATTTTGCCCAAGTTAACGAGCCTTGTAGCCAGCGGTAAAGTTCCGCTAATGCCCAAGGGCTTTGGGCGTTGGAAAGTAGTAAGGCAATCGCCGACCCTAGTAACATATTGACTGCTACGCCACTTAAAATCATCATGGTTGTGCCGTAATTTCGGGCGATAAAATAAACGATGAGAAAGCTCAATAATGCCCCGAAAATGCCGCCAAATAACAATACTGTAAAGGGAGCAGAGAAGTAGTAGAGAATAAATACGCTCGCAGTGGTTGCTCCGTTGGCACTGCCTAATAATCCTAGGCTTGCCAGTGGATTTTGGAGAATCCCTTGCATCACATTGCCTGCGAGAGCAAGGCTTGCCCCAGTGAGCACCGCTAATAAAATGCGTGGTAGGCGAATATCCGATAACACTAGCGAACGCATATCGGTCAAAATGCCTTCTGCGTTCGCTAGTGAAGTAAATTGACTAAGCTGATAGCCACAGGCAAAAGCAATCAGGGCGATCAGCATAAGTAATAAAATGAAGTTTAGGGTTTTGGGTTGGGTCATTTTTAATCGTTTATTTTATCCAATTTCAGTTGTCGACAATTTGTCGACAGCTCATTTCTTATGGTTTCATTACATTTATTTGCCGGTAAATTTGCTCCGCCCCCTGCCATAATCCATGGTCAAAACAGTAACTATACTTTAGCGGAATGGAGGCAAGCGGTCGATTTTGGAAAATTTTTTGCAAAATTGGGTGGTTGAGCAGTTCCGCTTGTTCGTTATAGCCTTGTTTATCCGTTAGGCGAATAAGCACATTAGGTTGGCTTAGCAACAGTTTTTCTAAGGAAAAATTTTGTTGGGTTAAGTTTGCTTTAAGTGGCGATAGTCCGAGTAAATCAAGCAAAGTGCGGTAAGGCTGAAACTGACTTTCCACAATGCCTGTATCCGATAACATCAGCGTTTGTGTAAGCGGTCGTTTTAGCTGGAAATTTTGTAATGTAAGTTTTTCGACGAGCTGTTCTGCTTTGCCTTTATTATCGGTGAGCTTGCCTAAGCGTAAAATCAGTTCAAATAGTTGTTCGGACGTTTGTGGATCGCTGATGTTTTCCACCTTCACACCTAAGGATCGTAACTTTTCCACTAATTGCGGATAAAACTGTTCGTTAATCAACAAGGTTTTGTCTAAATAGGGTAACAGGTTGATTAAACTCGGTTCAATTTGTGGTTTATTGTGGTTGATTTTGTCTAACATCATCAGTGGATTTGCCGAATAATTAGACATTGCCGAAATTTGTTCAGGGCGAGCAATTTCGATCAACAAGCGATCGGCACACAGATTGAGCGAAACAAATTGTTCTGCCTGCACTGTGCCGATACTAAGTAAAAGTGCGGTGGAAATTTTGACTATTTTACGCATAACAAAAGGGCGTGTTGCCACGCCCGATAGGGTTAGAATGAACCTTTTAAGCCAAGGTAAACATTGCGACCGAATTGACCGTAGCCAAGTACATTTTCGTATTTTTTATCAAATACGTTGTTTAAGTGGGCGTAAATGTTCAAGTTTTTGGTTAGCTGATAGTTCGCACCTAGGTTGACTAGGGTGTATGAAGGCATAGCTTTATTGCTTACATCAAAGCGTTTACCAACATAGCTTAAGTTTGCATTCATTCCCAATTCATTGGTAACTTGATAATTAATGCCTAAATTGCCGCTATGTTTTGGACGGCGAACGGTATTTGAACCATATTGATCGTTATCTGCTTTAATGCGTGTGAAAGTATAGTTAGCAAAAAGAGATAAGTTATCTGTAAATTTGCCGTTATAGGCTAACTCAACGCCTTTAATTTTAGTCTTACCTACTCTATTCACAGCTTGATAAACTACCCAATCTTCCGTTTTAAAATCTAAATAATTATCAACGTTACGAGCAAAATAAGTTACATCGAATGAATGTTGTTTATCCATTGTTTCAAAGAGTAACCCCAATTCTCCGCCTAGACTTTTTTCTGCTTTAAGATTTGGATTTGCCAACTAATTACCATCCCAACCATAGTATTCGGACATTGTTGGATTATGGATAGCTTTACCAAAACTTGCATGAGATTTTATGTTTGGTGAAAAACGATAAGCTCCCGCTAAACGTGCAGTAAAGGCATTTTCAAATTGAGAATTATCGGTATAACGACCACTTAATGAAAGACTATGATCTTGTTCAGTAAAGAGACGATATTCCGCTGCAATGCTTTTCTCAATCAATTTTTTAGGCACATAGTTATAGCCTGAATTCACATATTTTGAATGTTGATAATCAGTCAGCAAGCTAACTGCCTGCTTTACTTCGCCTTGGTTATCAAAATTGACATCTAATTGATAAGATGCTGCTAATTTTTTGCTTTCGTAGTCTTTGTTTTCAACTTTAGTTGAATATTTATTATATTGAGTTGTTTCACTCTTTGTTTTTATATGGCTGACATTTGCTTTATGTACAAATAAGTCATTGCTATTACCCACATAACCACTTAATTTAAACTGAGTATCCTTTGTTCTTGTACGATCATCAGCATTTTTTTCATATTGAACGCTATTATCAAAATGGACTGTTTGGCTTGAATGTTTAGCAAGTAACTCAATGCCTTTGTCATTATCATCATAGCCTAGGCGAAGTGAGCCACTGTCACGATGGAATTTATCTTTTTCCGTTGCAACA
Organism: Canicola haemoglobinophilus; assembly: GCF_002015075.1. Taxonomy (GTDB): domain Bacteria; phylum Pseudomonadota; class Gammaproteobacteria; order Enterobacterales; family Pasteurellaceae; genus Canicola; species Canicola haemoglobinophilus. Next base: position 45,383 of record NZ_MUXZ01000020.1, on the reverse strand, counting down.
TAGGTTGTATTGCCTTGTGTTTCAGTTGTTCTAGCGGAAATTCCAGCTGTTTTATGGCTGTCGCCCTGTAATGCGTAGTAGAACCCCTTGTTATAGCCAGAAACAGTGACGGAACCGTCTAAAGTGCGGTGCGATCCTGCACCAAAATCGAAGTCGATATTAAATGGCTTGCCTTTGTATAATCCGCTTTTTGTTGTGATATAAACAACGCCACCCATTGCATCACTGCCCCAGAGTGCAGATTGTTCACCACGTAAAACTTCAATTCTTTCAACATTGCTTAAAGTTAAGCCACCAAAATCGAAGTTTGTATCAACAGGGTTCACTTTTATACCATCAATGATGATTGCTGTATGTTTGGAATTTGCTCCCCTTAAGAAAAGGCTTGAGACTGCACCACGACCACCGCTAATCCCCATAGCCACACCCAGCACAGTTTTCAATACATCACTCACATAAGTGGCATTGCGTTCGGCGAAATCTTTTTCGGTCAAAACAGTAACTGATGAGGCTGTTTTGTCTTGGTTGATTGGGGTTGCGTAAGCGGAATAGACGGTTATTGGTTGCAGTTGGTTTTTCGTTGATTCTGCGTGCACCGAGGCGGCTAATGTGGCTAAAAGTGCGGTGGTAATTAGATTTTTTTCATAGAATATTCTCTAGTTGTGTTTGCATGATTAAAAATAAAAAGATTTTCAGCTCAAAGTTAGTTACAAATCTCTTGGATAACAAATTGTAATGCGTGTCGTGCGGATTGTTGTGCTTTACGTTTTTTTAAGCGTTGAATTCTTAATGCTCGATTATGTGATACACGATAGAGTTTTACTTTGCTTTTTTTCAAAAATGTTTTTCTTCTCATGGCTGTTCCTGCTGTGTTTTGGTTGATGGGGTATCGCTATTTTGCTGTTCTTGTTGGCTTTGCTGAACACGTTGGTAGTTTACAATGCTGTTCATGTATCTTCTAATATTTTCCACATATTGAAAAGCCTCGTAACCTCGAGCATAACCATATTTAAGATTAGTAAAATAACGTTTTTGTGCTAACAAAGGTAAATTCTTTTTGACATCTAACCAATTATCAGGATCTCCCCCCAGATTTTTGGTCAAACGTCTAGCATCTAATAAATGCCCTAACCCCATGTTATAAGCGGCAAGAGCAAACCAAATACGATCTTCTTTTAAAATAGTATCTGGCATTTGCCCGAGTAGAAGATGCAAATATTCAGAGCCTGCTTTAATGCTTTGTTCTGGAGCGAGGCGATTGGTTATATTCATGCGATCAGCTGTTGCTTTTGTTAACATCATCATGCCTCGAACCCCTGTTGGCGAAGTTGCATCTGGGTTCCAATGGGATTCTTGGTAAGAAATCGCAGCCAATAAACGCCAATCTAAATCCCCTTTGTATTTTTCAAATAGCGGTTCATATTTTGGTAAAACAGTTTCAATGGCTTTTAAATAGGAGCGAGTATCAACATAATCGAATTCTCTGAGATGATTGAAATATTTTTCTTCAATTCGAGCAATTAAGCCATTTTCCATTGAGCTGTTCATAAAATCCAATAAGGCAGCTTGCAGTTCTGAATAGCCATTATTAGATAAGTACCAATGTACAGTAAATTCATCTGTAACATCAAAAGCAACAGCAATCTGAGGTTTAACTTGTTGGCTAACAGAAACTTCAATTGAGTTGGCAATCGTATAATCTATTTTCCCTTCTGCGACTTGAAACAAGAGTTCTTCTTGACTGAGCTCACTGCTTTCCCACACTAAATTTGGATATTTTTCTTTTTCTGCAAGCAAAATACTTTTTAATGCAGAGTTAGTGGGAATAACTAATTTTCCTGTTAATTTTTCTAGGCTTGTTGGGCGAGTTTCGCCTTTGCGATAAGCGAGTTGCCAAGAGGCTGAATAGTAAGCTGGACCGAGTTGAAATTTTTCGCTTCGATCTTGTTGATAAAATAAATTTGCCGCCGCAATATCTATTTTTCCTTGTTCTAATGCTTGAAATAACGCATCTGTACTATTTAAAGGAATGATTTCGAGATCAACATTTAAGTAATCAGCAAAAGCTTTACTTAACTCATATTCTAAGCCTGACTTTCCTTCTGCACCGATAAAATAGGACACGGGATTATTGATTGTTCCTACAATCAATTTTTGCCGCTCTTGAATTGCTGTATAGTAATTTTGTTCAGATTTCATTATTTGTTGCCAAGGAAAAACCATGTCTATTGCCCAAAGCAATAAACTAATAGCGAAAATAATCCGAATAAATAGTCCTTTCAATGAAGTGATCCTTACTGATTATTCTGTTGAAGGCCAAGAAGAAACAACAGCTTTGACTAATGTGGCTAATGGAATAGCAAAGAATACGCCCCAAAATCCCCATAATCCACCAAAGATAAGAACAGCAATAATAATGGTAAGAGGGTGTAAATTAACCGCCTCAGAAAACAAAAATGGCACAAGTAAATTACCATCAAGAATTTGGCTGATTACATAGGCAATCATTAAATACCAAAAAGTTGGTGTAATACCAAATTGGAACATCGCGACTAAGGCAACAGGAATAGTCACTAACACCGCTCCAATGTATGGCACTAACACCGAAAATCCCACGGCAACCGCAAGTAACAACGGATAATTCAGCCCAAAAAATAAAAATATGGCATAGCTAACTAAAGCAATAATTAAAATTTCAAGTAACTTTCCACGAATGTAATTCGCAATTTGTTGTTGCATTTCTCGCCAAACTTTTGAGGCTAAAGTGCGGTTCTTTGGTAGAAAGTTTGTAATATAGTCAATTAATTCCATTTTATCTTTAAGTAAGAAAAACACCATTAATGGCACCAAAAAAGCATAAATGCCTAAGGTCACTAGATTTAATAAAGAGGCAATAGAAAATTTGAGTGCGGACTCGCCTAACCCTAAAATTTTGTTTTTAAATGAAATAAAAAACGTATCTATCATTTGATAATCGACTAACTCAGGATAGTCTTCTGGCAAAGAGAGTAACCATTCATTGAGTTGATTGAACATATGCGGTAAGTCGCTCACCAATTTAACCGTCTGGGTCCACAATGTTGGGATCAAAATAAAGGTCATGATAAAAGTGACAGCGATAAAACCACCGAGAATAAGAAAGGTGGCTAAAATTCGAGGCATTTTTAATTTTTCATTTAATAGACGAATAGGATATTCGAGCAAATAAGCCAAAACAATCGCAATAAGGAGAGGAGCCAATAAATTGCTGAAAAAGTAAATCGCCACAAAGCCGAAAAATAAAATCGCAAAAAGCGCCATAGCCTGTGGATCAGTAAAGCGGCGATGATACCAATTTTTCAACATTTCAATCATAATTTATCCTTTAATAAATGCGCATTTCGGCTGATTATAAGGTAAAATTCTGTGCATTTGAACTGTATCAAATAAGAGGAGCACTTATGACTGTTAAAATTTATCACAATCCACGTTGTTCAAAGAGCCGTGAAACCTTAGCTTTATTAGAACAACAATCTATTCCTTTTGAAATTGAATTATATTTACAACAAACTTACAGCGTTGAAGAATTGCAAACTTTGGTGCAGAAATTAGGCATTAAGTCTGTAAGAGAAATGATGCGTTGCAAAGATGATCTTTATTTACAATTAGGATTAAATAATCCAGATTTAACCGAACAACAACTTCTGACCGCACTTTCACAAAACTCCGCATTACTTGAACGCCCAATTGTAGTCAATGGCGAAAAAGCCAAAATCGGAAGACCGCCAGAAAGTGTTTTAGCAATTCTGTAATTTGTTTTATAATGCGCCAGCTTACGAAATGTAAGCTGATTTTTTATTACTATTAAGGAAATTTTATGGCAAAGAAAAAAGTCGTCATTGAGCCGTTAAATGAACAAGGTTCAATAAAGTACCGACACCAAAAAGGTGTTATTCGAGATAATGCAATTCAAGCCTTATTACATGATCCGTTATTTCGTCAACGCATTGAACGAAAGCACAAAGGAAAAGGCAGTTATCAGCGTAAAGCAAAACATGTAGGGAAATATTTTGAAAACCCGATTATCAAATTTTTGGCAACAGAGATTTTATAATCGGGTTTTTTAAAGGGTATTTTATTATTGTTTTTTGTTTAAATTATTTCTTAATAGTAATTGACCTTTCAATATTTATGAGCTTATTATGGAGCGACCATTTACATAATGGTCCTAACGTTATAAACAATTTTCATGGAGAGTTTTATGAAAAAATCATTATTGGTTGCTGCACTAGCGGCTCTTACATTAAGCAGTGTAGCTAATGCGAATTGGTATGTTCAGGGAGATTTAGGTTATTCAAAACTAAAAACTCATTTTCAAGAAGGGGACTCGATTTCTAAAAGCCAATTAGCACCAAGCATTTCTGTTGGTTATAAATTTAATAATTTTCGTTTGGGGATAGATTATTCTCACTATGGAAAAATAAATCATAACAACACTCAATCAGATATTGTGGAGAAATTTAATTTAAAAATAAATTCTTTTGGAATATCTACATTCTATGACTTCGATTTAAATTCTGATTTCGCAGCATTCGTTGGTGCTAGACTTTCCATGAATAAGATCAAATGGAATTACAACATGGTTGACTCAAGCGATCCTAGCAGTATTGATACTGAATCTGTATCTGATACTCGCACTAAATTAGGATATGGCGTCGTAACAGGAGTTAGCTATAAACTCTCTAACAATCTTTTCGCTCAAGCTGCTGTTGAATACCAACAATTAGTGAAAATTGAAGGTGACAAAATTAATCAATATGGTGCTAAAATCGGTTTGAGATACGAGTTTTAATTATTTTCTATAAATTTTTTAGATTTTCAAAGTGCGGTCAAATTTGACCGCATTTTTTATGCCGATTAACTTGAAATCTTCATTTCTGAACTTATATCTCAGCCGTTTTCAATTTAACCATAAGAAAAGGAAATATTATGTCAATAAATCAAGAAACTCGTGGTTTTCAATCTGAAGTCAAACAACTTTTACAATTAATGATTCATTCTCTTTATTCAAATAAAGAGATTTTTTTGCGTGAGTTAATTTCTAATGCCTCAGATGCAGCAGATAAATTACGTTTCAAAGCCTTGTCTGCCCCTGAATTATATGAAGGCGATGGCGATTTAAAAGTGCGGATCAGTTTTGATGCGGATAAAGGCACTTTAACCATTAGCGATAATGGTATTGGTATGACAAGAGAACAGGCGATTGATCATCTTGGTACTATTGCGAAATCTGGAACAAAGGAATTTTTGACCGCACTTGGACAAGATCAAGCGAAAGATAGTCAATTGATCGGGCAATTTGGTGTGGGTTTTTATTCGGCATTTATTGTGGCGGATAAAGTAACGGTCAAAACGAGAGCTGCTGGCGTTTCCGCTGATAAAGGGGTGTTGTGGGAGTCTGCTGGCGAAGGCGAATATTCTGTAGCGGATATTGAGAAAAAAGAGCGTGGTACAGAAATTACCTTGCATTTGCGTGAAGAGGAAAAAGAGTTTGCTAATGAATGGCGTGTGCGTGAAATTATTAGCAAATATTCTGATCATATTGGCTTGCCAGTGGAAATTTTAGCCAAAGAATATGATGAAGAAGGCAAAGAAACAGGCATTAAATGGGAAAAAATCAATAAAGCACAAGCCCTTTGGACAAGATCAAAATCAGAGATTTCTGATGAAGAATACAAAGAGTTTTACAAGCATTTAAGCCATGATTTTGCTGATCCGCTTTTATGGGCACATAATAAAGTAGAAGGAAATCAAGAATATACCAGCTTGCTTTATGTACCTTCTAAAGCACCTTGGGATCTATTCAATCGTGAACATAAACATGGCTTGAAACTTTATGTACAACGTGTGTTTATTATGGACGATGCAGAGCAATTTATGCCGAATTACTTACGCTTTATGCGTGGTTTAATTGATAGCAATGATTTGCCGCTCAATGTATCTCGTGAAATTTTGCAAGATAACAAAGTGACCGCGGCTTTACGCAAAGCGTTAACCAAACGCTCATTACAAATGCTAGAAAAATTAGCCAAAGATGATGGGGAGAAATATTTACAATTCTGGAAAGAATTTGGCTTAGTATTAAAAGAAGGTCCTGCAGAAGATTTTGCTAATAAAGAAAATATTGCCAAATTATTGCGTTTTGCTTCTAGTAAAAACGACAGCTCAGAGCAAACTGTTTCTCTAGAAGATTATGTTGCTCGTATGAAAGAGGGACAAAAGGCAATTTATTACATTACCGCTGATAGCTATATTGCTGCCAAAAACTCACCACACTTAGAGTTATTCAATAAGAAAGATATTGAAGTTTTACTATTATCAGATCGCATTGATGAATGGATGCTAAGTTATTTAACTGAATTTGATGGCAAACAATTACAACCCATTACTAAAGCGGATTTGGATTTAGGTGATTTAGCGGATAAAGAGCAGGAAGAACAAAAAGAGCAAGATAAAGCTTTTAGTTCATTTATTGAACGTGTGAAAACCTTGCTCGGTGAACGAGTAAAAGATGTGCGTCTAACTCATCGTTTAACGGATACTCCAGCCGTGGTTTCTACGGACAACGATCAAATGACAACGCAAATGGCAAAATTATTTGCAGCGGCTGGACAGCCTGTACCTGAAGTCAAATACACTTTTGAGCTTAATCTGGAGCATCATTTAGTGAAAAAAGTAGCAGATCTTGCTGATGAGGCTGAATTTGCAAATTGGGTTGAATTATTACTTGAGCAAGCCATGCTTGCTGAACGTGGTTCTTTAGAAAATCCAACCGCATTTATTAAGCGTATAAATAGCTTATTAGCGTAAAAGTTATTTTTTATACTTTTATTGTTTTTTTTTTGAGCTATTAGATATAATAAAAGTCCCTAATTAATTTAGGGATTTTTATTTACTTTATTTCAGGGAGAATTTCTATGAAAAAAATTATGTTATCTACCGCTCTTGTTATGGCTGCATTCGCTGCTAACGCTGCTGATCTTCATCCTAAATGTGAAGAATACTTCAAAGCTGTTGATGCTTACGTGGAAAAAGCACCTGCTGCAGTAAAACAGCAAATGAGTGCTGGCAAAGAGCAAATGAAAATGATGCCAGCGGCAGCACAAGGACAGGCTTGCGAAGCAGCACTTGAGCAATTAAAACAAATGCCAAAAATGTAATTTTCACGTATAATCCAAAGCCAGTTTTTACTGGCTTTTTTTATTGAAGGATTGTGTATGAAAAAAATTATCTTCCTTGGCACTGTTATCTTGCTCAATGCTTGTACAACAATCAATTTATCTAATACGAATAGTAAGTTGCCCTCAAGTTGTCAGAGCTATTTTAATGTGTTAGACAAAAATGTAGCGCAGTCCTCTTTGTCTAGCGCTGAATTAGCGCAGTTCAAACGCAATAAAAATAAGCTAAGCCAATTGCCAGAGAAAGAGCAAAACAAAATTTGCCTGTTAAGAATGGCAAGTATTCAACAATATAGAAATTGATCGTAATTGCCTGAGATGTTCAGGCTTTTTTATGGAATAAATATGGCCATTTTTGTCGCTTGGGGCAATATTCAACAGCCCTACCCTTTTGAAATCATTCCTTTACATTTACTCAATGAACAACTTACGCATTTAAAAAGCACTTATAAGCCTGTTCAACAACGTTATTATTGTCGCCGTCTAGCGCATTTTTTATTGTGGCAATTATTGCAAAAAGCGGAAATTGATACCGCTCTTTTGGGCAGTATTCAGCGTTCTTCCTCTAATCGCCCTTACTTCTTAGCAGACAATATTGATTTTAATATTAGTCATTCTGATGATTGGGTGGCTGTGGTATTACAAGTTGAGGAACCTCATGAAAAAAGTGCGGTAGGAATTGATATTGAATTTGTTAAAAAAAACAGAAATTACGCCGCACTTTTACAGCATTTTGCTGCTCCACAAGAGTTAGTTTGGTTTCAACAAAAACCTTGTGAGGAACGCTTTTATCAAATTTGGTGTGGGCGCGAGGCATTGCTGAAATCACAAGGGATAGGGATTGTGAAATTATCCGAAGTACAGCATAAGCCAGAAGAACTATTACTTTACTCTGATTATTGCCCCACAGGAAAGTTGATATTTACCACTGAATTGCCTTTCTACTTGGCACTTTTCTGTCATCAACATATTGAAAAAGCACAGTATTTTGCTTGGCAAAATAATCAGCTTATGCCACAACAACTGACCCAGATAATTGAATATCAAGTGAACCTTGTTAAATCATAAAATTAATCTTAAATAGATTAGACTTAGATCAATATTTTGTTTAGACTTGTAACAATTTTTTGACAAATGGAGAATGAAATGTCGTTCAATAATTCAGATCAAGATCCTTGGGGCAAGCCGGGGAGTTCTGGGCAAAAGCCAGAAAATAATCAATCTCATAATGGAGATAAACAATCTGGTTGGGAACAGCCAAAAAATCAGCAAAAAAATACCGAACAATCACCACCAGATATTGAAGAAATCTTCAATAATTTGTTGAAAAAACTCGGTGGTCAGTCTGGTAAAGGTGGCAAAAAAGGTAAGCAAAATTTACCGCCTGTAGGATTAGGTAAATTGTTACCTATTGGTGTGTTAGCCGCTGCTGTGATTTGGGGATTAAGTGGGTTTTATACAGTAAAAGAGGCTGAACGTGGTGTTGTGCTTCGTTTCGGTCAATTACATTCAATTGTGCAACCCGGTTTAAACTGGAAACCCACTTTTATTGATCGTGTAAGAGCGGTAAATGTCGAGCAAGTGCGTGAATTAAGAACCCAAGGTGCAATGTTAACGCAAGATGAAAATATGGTAAAAGTTGAGATGACTGTGCAATATCGTGTACAAGATCCAGCTAAGTACTTGTTTAGTGTAACAAAAGCCGATGATAGCTTAAATCAAGCTACTGATAGTGCGTTACGCTATGTCATTGGTCATATGACAATGGATGATATTTTAACGACAGGACGTTCAGTTGTACGTGAAAATACTTGGAAAGCCTTAAATGACATTATTGCGACTTATGACATGGGATTAGAAGTAATTGATGTTAACTTCCAATCAGCTCGTCCACCGGAAGAAGTGAAAGCTGCTTTTGATGACGCCATTAAAGCACAAGAAGATGAGCAGCGTTATATTCGTGAAGCTGAAGCTTATGCCCGTGAGCAAGAGCCAAGAGCTCGAGGCGATGCACAACGTATTATTGAGCAAGCTACCGCATATAAAGAACAAATTGTGTTAAATGCACAAGGTGAAGTAGAACGTTTCCAACGTTTATTACCTGAGTTTAAAGCCTCGCCAGAATTATTGCGTGAGCGTCTATATATTCAAACCATGGAAAAAGTCATGGCGAATACGCCAAAAGTTATGCTGGATAACAATAGTGGTAATAATTTGACAGTGTTGCCATTAGAGCAAATTTTGAGTGGAAAAAATTTAACAGAGAAAACCAATACACCTGTTAAAACTTACCAAACAAATGACAAAATTGTTCCAGAAAGAGCGGTAACAAATAAAGATGTTTCGCTAAATAATGTAGATCCAATTACTGAAGGCCGCCAAGGGAGATTTAATTAATGCGTAAGTTTCTAACTCCTATTCTGATTGTATTAGTTGCACTTATTTATTCGAGCATTGTGATTGTTGATGAGGGCACTCGTGGCATTATGTTGCGCTTTAGTAAAGTACATCGTGATGCAGATAATAAAGTGGTTGTGTATAACCCAGGTTTACATTTTAAAATTCCATTTATTGATAACATCAAAATTCTTGATGCTCGAATTAGAACATTAGATGGTCAACCTGATCGCTTTGTAACTGTTGAGAAAAAAGACTTATTAGTTGATTCCTATGTAAAATGGAGAATTAGCGATTTTGGTCGTTTTTATACAGCAACAAGCGGTGGCGATTATGTTCAAGCATCAAATCTTTTACGCCGCAAAGTAAACGACCGTTTGCGTTCTGAAATCGGTTCTAGAACGATTAAAGATATTGTTTCTGGTACACGTGGCGAATTGATGGAAGGGGCGAAAAAAGCGCTTAATACAGGACAAGATAGTACGGCAGAATTAGGGATTGAAGTTGTTGATGTGCGTGTAAAACAGATCAACTTACCTGATGAAGTCTCTTCTTCTATTTATCAACGTATGCGTGCTGAGCGTGATGCTGTAGCTCGTGAACATCGTTCACAAGGTAAAGAAAAAGCGGCATTTATCCAAGCGGATGTTGATCGTAAAGTGACCGTTATTTTGGCAACCGCAAGTAAAAAAGCGCAAGAATTACGTGGTGAAGGTGATGCAACGGCAGCAAAATTGTATTCAGATGCCTTTGCACAGCAACCTGAATTTTTCAGTTTCATTCGTAGCATGAAAGCCTATGAAAATAGCTTCGAAGGCTCAAATAATATGATGATTTTGAAACCGGGTAGCGACTTCTTCCGCTTTATGCAAAGCCCACAAAAATAAAATTTGGATAAAAATAATTCGCACTTTTTAGTGCGGATTTTCTTTTTTACTCTTCTAAAACCAATTCTTTCAAATACTGAAAAATTTCTCGATAGGCTTTAGGTGGCTTATTTTGTTCTCGTTCTTTTTGAGCCGAACGAATTAAATTGCGTAAATATTGGCGATCTGCTTGAGGATAATCAATTAAAAGCTCAGTAAGTGTATTATCGCCTTTTTCCACTAATTCATCGCGCAATAATTCTAACTTATGCAACATTGCTTGTTGTTGCTGATGCTTATTTTCAAGTTTATCTAAAGCCTCTTGGATTGGTTCTGGATCAATTGCACGCAATAACTTACCAATATATTGAATTTGACGGCGGCGAGCCTCTTTTTGTAAACGTTGCGCCAGTTCAACAGCATCACGTAAACTCTCATCTAAAGGCATTTTTTCTAAATTGGTTTTAGTTAAATCAACGAGTTTTTCACCTAATTTTTTCAAGGCTTCTGCATCACGTTTTATTTCACTTTTGCTAACCCAAATGATTTCCTCTTGTTCTTCATCTTCCCAATCAAATACTTCTTTTTTACGTTTTGCCATAATCTATTCCTATTTCCTTATGTAAAATTCGGCGTAGTTTAGCATAAGTTAAGATTTTGCTGAAATGCCATCATATTTGTGGTTAGCGACAAATTGGAAAATAGGCTAGAATAGCCAAAATTTTGATTTAATAAAAAGGTTTATGATGAAAACTCAACAAAATTCCACCGCACTTTTAAAACAACAAGAACAAACATTACGAGATGCAGTGAGTTATGCTATTGAAATTGCCACTAAAGCAGGAGCAACCGCAGAAGTGGCAGTAACCAAAGTCAGTGGATTATCTGTTTCCACACGCTTGCAAGACATTGAAAATGTCGAATTTAACAGCGATGGTGCCTTGGGGATTTCGGTGTACTTGGGACAGCAAAAAGGAAATGCCTCAACTTCAGATTTAAGCCATGAGGCTATAAAAAATGCGGTAGATTCAGCTTTAGCTATTGCGAAATATACTTCGCCAGATGCTTGTACTGGTTTAGCAGATAAGGCGTTAATGGCCTTTGATGCGCCAGATTTATCTCTTTATCATGAGGCAGATATTGATGTAGATCGTGCTGTTGAGTTAGCGCTACAAACAGAAAAAGCGGCTTTGGATTATGATGAGCGCATTGTCAATAGTGAAGGTGCTGCCTTTAATTCTCATACTGGCGTTCGAGTTTATGGCAACAGTCATGGTATGTTGCAAAGCTATTTATCGAGCCGTTATTCTTTATCTTGCTCTGTCATTGCAAGTAGCGATGAGCAACTTGAGCGAGATTATGAATATACGGTAGCTCGCAATATCCAAGAATTAGAAAGTGCGGTTTGGGTTGGCGAAAATTCAGCGAAAAAAGCGGTTTCACGTTTGCAACCGAGAAAAATTAAAACGCAAGAAGTCCCTGTTATTTTTATGAATGACGTTGCAACTGGGTTAATCGGGCATCTAGCGGCTGCTATTAGTGGCGGAAGTTTATACCGTAAATCGAGTTTTTTATTGGATCATTTAGGTCAAAAAATATTGCCTGATTGGTTTCATATTAGCGAACGACCGCACTTAATCGGAAAACTGGCATCTACGCCTTTTGATAGCGAAGGTGTTCGTACGACTAATTTAGAAATTGTTGAGCAAGGGATTTTACAAACTTATTTACTGACAAGTTATAGCGGTAGAAAATTAGGTATGCAAAGTACAGGCCATGCTGGTGGAATTCATAACTGGTTAGTCAAACCAAATTCTGAAAATCTAACCGCACTTTTACAGCAAATGGGCACGGGGCTATTAGTGACAGATCTCATGGGACAAGGCGTGAATTTAGTTACTGGTGATTATTCTCGTGGAGCCTCTGGATTTTGGATTGAAAATGGCGAAATTCAATATCCCGTTTCAGAGATTACTATTGCAGGTCAATTAAGAGATATGCTCGCTAATATAGTTGCGGTGGGGAATGATATTGAACATAGATCAAATATTCAAACTGGTTCGATCTTGTTAGAAAAAATGAAGGTTTCGGGAAATTAATTAACATAAAAAACGGCTTAATCATTCATCTGATTAAGCCGTTTTTGTTAATTTATTTATGCTGTGAATGGGTCCGTTAAAATCATTGTTTCAACACGATCTGGACCAGTTGAAAGAATTGCCACAGGAACACCTGTAACTTCTTCAATACGCTTAATATAATTACGAGTATTTTCTGGTAATTTATTTACATCAGTTACACCGAATGTGTTTTCTTTCCAACCAGGTAAGGTTTCATAAATTGGCTCAACACCTTCCCAGTCTTTTGCAGCTAATGGTGCAAATTCAGCAATTTCACCGTTAGGCATTTTATAACCTACACAAATTTTGACTTCATCAAATCCATCTAAAACATCAAGCTTGGTCATACAGAAACCAGAAATAGAGTTTGTTTGGATTGCACGTTTAATTGCAACTGCATCAAACCAACCACAACGGCGTGGACGACCTGTTACAGCACCAAATTCATTTCCTTTGCGTGCAATTTCTGCGCCCACGTCATCAAATAATTCAGTTGTGAATGGACCACCACCAACACGGGTACAGTAAGCTTTGATAATACCTAAAACATAATCAATATGACGAGGACCAAAACCAGCACCAGTCGAAACGCCACCAGCAGTAGTATTTGAACTGGTTACATAAGGGTAGGTACCTTGGTCTATGTCTAACATTGTTCCTTGAGCACCTTCAAATAAAATATTGTCGCCGTTTTTGCGTGCAGTATCTAAAATAGTTGTCACATCTGCGACCATTGCGGTAATAATATCTGCAACAGCAAACACTTCATCTAAGGTTTTTTGATAATCAATAGCTTCGGCTTTATAGTAATGAACTAGTTGGAAATTATAATAATCAAGAATATTTTTGAGCTTTTCAGCGAATAATTCTTTATCAAATAAATCGCCAACACGTAAGCCTCTACGAGCTACTTTATCTTCATAAGCTGGACCAATTCCACGACCAGTAGTACCAATTGCTTTATTACCTAAAGCTGATTCACGAGCTTTATCCATTGCTACATGGTAAGGAAGAATTAACGGGCAAGCCTCAGAGATTAATAAACGTTCACGAACCTTAATTCCACGACTTTCTAATTCGCCCATTTCTTGCATTAAAGCAGATGGAGAAAGAACAACACCATTACCAATTAAGCAAGTTACATTTTCACGTAAAATACCTGATGGAATTAATCTAAGTACGGTTTTTTCACCATTAATAATTAAGGTATGACCAGCATTGTGGTCTCCTTGATAGCGAACAACATACTTAACTCGATCTGTTAATAAATCAACAATTTTGCCTTTACCTTCATCGCCCCATTGAGCGCCTAAGACAACAACACTTTTTCCCATAAATTCCGCCTTAAAAGCTATTTTGTAAGTGAATGAACAGTGGCTTACTTTACTATTTTCTGCCTGTAATCTCAATTTAAATTATCAGTTTATTGGTGTTTCTACTGATGTTTTTAAGCAATAAAAAAGAGCGGTTCAATTTTTCCGCTCTTTGATGGTTTAATAATTACTCAAATAAAGATTTATGCAATGTACGAACAACGTTATCTGCTTGCTCATTTTCCACTAACATACACACATTATTTGTACTAGCGCCATAACTAATCATACGGACATTATAATGTTCTAGCGTATTAAAAATATGTTTTGCTACGCCAGCTTTGGTATGTAAATCATTACCGACTAATGCTACTAGAGATAAATCCCCATCAACTTTTACGCTTGCCACTTGGCTGAGCTCATCTAATAATTCTGGCGATAATAATTCAGCGCCAGATGAAGCTGAACCCGTTTTATCTAAGGTAAGAGCGATGCTAATTTCTGATGTTGTAATCGTATCTACTGAGATTTTATGTTTAGCTAAAATAGTAAAAACATTAGCTAAAAAGCCTTGTGCATGAAGCATATTGAGGCTTGTTAAAGTTAATAATGTTTGATCACGACGTAGTGCTATGGCACGGAATGTCGGTCTTGGTTGAGGATCTCTCGTTACCCAAGTTCCGCCTTCTTGTGGAGCTTTGCTTGATCCTACATAAACTGGAATATTGCTACGTACAGCAGGTAATAAAGTTGATGGATGTAATACTTTGGCACCAAAAGTAGCCATTTCTGCCGCCTCTGCAAAACTCATTGTATCAATACGCTGTGCATTAGTTGCAATACGAGGATCTGTTGTATAAATCCCTGCAACATCAGTCCAAATTAATACATCTTTTGCATTTAAAACTTCTGCTAATAATGCAGCAGAGTAATCGCTCCCTCCACGTCCTAAAGTTGTGGTTTTGCCTTGAGGATCGCGACCAATAAACCCTTGTGTAATGATCAATTCGCCACGTGCAATTAAGGGTTTTAAATGGTTATCGCTGTTTTGTTGAGTCAGTTCATCATTTGGGGCAGCTTTGCCAAAATGGCTGTTAGTTGCCACAATATTTCTTACATCAAGCCAAGTTGCTTGGGTATTTAATTCTCGTAAGACTTCCACAAAAATTTGCGTGGACATCATTTCCCCTTGGCAAATAAGCTCGTCAGTTAATGCAAGTGAGGTTGCTAGGCTTGCTGCTTCAGATAAGCTTTCAATATGCGCTAAAATTGCTTCAACTTTATGGCGAACCACGCTGGCATCTTTTAGCTCATTCAAAATATTTTCTTGAATTTGACGTACTTCGTTGAGTAGTTTTGTACGCTCATCAACTTCACAACCTTTAGCTAAGGCAACAAGTAAATTTGTCACTCCAGCTGAGGCTGAAAGCACAACTACACGAGTGTTTGGATCTGCAATGACAATTCTTGCACATGCTTGCATTGCGGAGTAATTAGCGACACTAGTGCCACCAAATTTTGCTACTGAGAGATTAGACATAAGTAATTTCCTTTTTATTTAGAGTTATAAAATGTTGTGTGCAATATAGAAATAACGATTTAGCAAAAAATTGTCAAACAAAAATTTTATAGATTTAAATAAAAAGTATGTTGTGTTAATAGATGAATAAAGTGCGGTGGAAAAAAAGCGAGTTTTGTAGTGCAAAAAAGGGGCGATTGCCCCTTCCAGAAAAGATTATTGGCGTACTGTATAATCGCCGACACAAATCCATTTGTACGTGGTTAGTGCCTCTAGGCCCATTGGACCACGAGCATGCAATTTTTGCGTGCTAACCGCTACTTCAGCACCTAAGCCGAATTGTCCACCGTCAGTAAATCTTGTACTTGCATTCACATAAACAGTCGCTGCATCAACAAGGGAAACAAACTGGCGAGCCAATCTTTGCGATGAAGTTAAAATGGCTTCTGAATGTTGTGTACCATATTCGCTGATATGCTCAATAGCTTGTTGCATATCTTTAACGATGACAACATTTAAATCCAATGAACCCCACTCTTGACGTAGTTGTTGTTCTTGCACCGCTGAAACCTCAACATTTTGTTGGGCTAATATTGAAAGTGCGGTTGGATCTGCGTGATATTTGACTTTTTTATGTTGCAAATAGGCAGCTAGTTTAGGTAAAAACTCTGCTGCGATACTTTCTTGTACTAATAGCGTTTCTAGCGTGTTGCAAGTGCTTGGACGTTGAGTCTTAGCATTATCAATGACCGCAAGGGCTTTATCTTGCTCCGCACTTTCTTCTACAAATAAATGACACAGGCCAACGCCACCAATAATCACAGGAATAGTTGAGTTTTGTTTGCAAAATTCATGTAAGCCTGCACCACCACGAGGAATAATCATATCTACATATTTATCTAATTTGAGCAATTCCAATACTAAAGCGCGGTCAGGATCTGTGATAGCTTGTACTGAAGCTCGAGGTAATCCAGCTTGCTCCAAGGCATCTTGTACCACTTTCACTAGAATTTCATTGGAGTAACGTGTTTCTTTTCCTCCACGTAAAATAACCGCATTACCGGTTTTTAAACAAAGCGTAGCAACATCAATAGTCACATTTGGGCGCGCTTCATAAATAGTTCCAACAACGCCTAAAGGTACTCTTACTCGCTCTAATTTCGCACCACTTTCCAATATACCGCCGTCAATAACTTGTCCAACGGGATCCGCTAATGAAATAATGTGACGAACGTCTTTTGCTATGCCAGCGATACGCTCTTTGGTAAGTAATAGGCGATCAATGAGAGCCTCTGATAGTCCGTTTTCTTTAGCAAGTTGAATATCCTTGGCATTTTCTGCAAGGATTTTGTCGCTTTGTAATTCCAGTTGCTCTGCGATAATTTGCAAAGCGTTATTTTTTTGTTGATGTGAAAGTTGAGAGAGGATTGCAGCAGCTTGTTTAGCCTGTTTTCCCATTTCATTTAAATTCATGTGATATCCTTATTTAGTTTTTTTCGGCAATTTATCATTAGTTTTAGCACTTTCTGTGGTTTGTTCTTGATAATCAAAAACAGGCAAGCCCCATTCAAAATAAATTGCCAGTAAACGAATAATGAAGCCACTAATTAGCGTAATAATAATGACTAAATTTTGATTAATATGTAATTGCTGCAAGCCAATATAAATACTTGTTGCTAATAATGCAACGCTGGCATAAAGCTCTTTTTGAAAGACCAATGGAATACGGTTACAGAGTAGATCACGTAGTACGCCACCAAAGGCACCCGTGATAATTGCCGCAATAATTGCAATAGTAAAACCATGTCCCATATCTAAAGCAATTTGTGCACCAATAATAGAAAAAACGATTAAACCTAGCGCATCTAATACGAGAAAAATAGTGCGGAAATAACGCATAAAATGTTTGATAAAGGGGGCAATGAAAACGGTCAGAACAGCAGCGGTAGCAACTATCAAAAAATAATGGGGATTTTTTACCCAGCCTAGAGGATAGTGCCCAAGTAACACATCTCGAACAGAGCCACCTCCAATTGCAGTCATTGATGCAATAATAATGACACCAAAAATATCCATTTTTTCTCGTCCCGCTGCCAATGCGCCAGTCATTGCCTCTGCGGTAATACCGATAATATAGAGAATACTGAGTAACATAAGTTTCCTTAAAGTGCGGTCATTTTTGTGGGTATTTTAGAGCGCATAAAGGCAAGAAACAATGTTATTTTTGACCGCACTTTTTATTTTTTGCATAATAGCCACTTCATTTTTATCCGCATCTCGCAACTGGAAATTCTATGTCAACAGAACAATCACAAAAAACAACCGCACTTTTGTCCTTTTTACCAATATTATTCCTCATTGCTATCGACTTCTTTACGATGAGTTTACAGGCTCAGGCAAAGGCTATCCCTCATTTAAGTTTAGCGGTGTTAGTCGCGCAATTATTAAGTGTGTTAGTCTTTACTAAAGGGGAAATTTGTAACGGACAGCGTTCAAGATTATTGAAGGTCAATTTGTACTTTTTGCCTTATTGGAGTTTATGGCTATTTATTAGTTTGTTTTCTAATTATCATTATGTGTTAACTGATCTTGTTTGTTTGAGTGGAATTGGCGTAACACTATCTATTTGGCAACAACCTAAAGATTTACAAATGCGTAAATCTTTATTGATGTTGGGGACGCTAATGGGGGGGCTTGGTGCGGTTATTTATTTGCTTATTTTTATTGATTTACCCTTGATTTATCTCCCACAATATAATCCAATGGCACAAACGCTATTAGGTATCATCTTAGCGAATTTACTGTTGGTTATTGCAAAAAATCGTCTACAAGGATTTATTGCGTTATTACCTTTCTTTATGTTGATTACTTTATTATTGAATGCGTTGATTGTTTTGGGGATTTTAGTTTTAGCTTCACAACACATTGTCTTTCCAAATCAACTTGCGTGGGGACTTTATTTTATTTTGCACTTAATTGTTATGGGTGCTATTGCAATACATATATTTTATAAATGGAAAATAGAATATATCGCATTATTAATGATGAGCTTTATTTTAATGACTTTCCCTGTATGGGCAAGTATGGCTTATATATCATCTTAACGTAAAAAGGGGATAACTCCCCTTTTATATTGATATTGTTTGCTGTAAAAATTATTGGTTAGGATGTTTTTGTAAAGAATTGGTAATATCTTCGAATTTTGTTACGATCAACTCTGTACCATCTTCAAAAACGATTTTTCCAGCAATTGTTGGTGTAAACTTAAAATCTGCTTTTTTATTTAGAATACTATCTTTTATATTTTCAGGATAGGTATTTGCTAATTTTGTTAATGTTACTTCTTCTGTTTTTTCTGCTGCTAAAGTCTTTTCAAACACAACAGGGATATCGAGAACATCTACGATTTTTGAATCAACTAAAAAAAGATTAAACCATTGCACTTCTTTAATGGCTTTATTGCTTTTGTTTGTGACTTGATAAATAAAAGATAAAGTATCTTGACTTTGTGTATCTTTATCAATTCGATACCCTGTCAATACAATAGCAACAGCCTTGTTAAATTGGTCAAGAGCTTTTTGTTCGATAACACTTGCGTCTGTTTCTGTATGAGTTGTAGGCTGAGCTTGTTCAGTGCTTGCCTCTGTTTTCTCTTGAGTTGTAGGCTGAGTTTGTTCAGTACTTGCCTCTGTTTTCTCCTGAGTTGTAGGCTGAGCTTGTTCAGTACTTGCCTCTGTTTTCTCTTGAGTTGTAGGCTGAGTTTGTTCAGCGTTTGCCTTTGCTGTTTCTTGAGCTACAGGTTGTGTCGTTTCAGCCTTTGTTTCAGCCTGAGTAGCTTCTGTTTTATTTTTTTCGTTACAAGCAACCAATAACATGCCTGATGTAACTAATGTAGTAATCAAAAGAGATTTATTTAATTTCATAGTTCATTTCTCATCTGTAAATGTAAATACAAGGTTTGTGTAGCATAACATATAAGTTAGAAATCATTTCTTATAAAATTCTTGCTCAAACTCAGTTTAGAACAAATTTATTTTTATAAGTTCATTTATTCTAATAAATTTTTCCAAATATCTAAAATAAAGTTTCTTTCATCATGAAATTTTTGCGTTTCAATAATTGGATCTTTACCTAATAAATGCAAATGATGAATTTGATTTCGTAAATTCACATAGCATTTTTTGAGTTTTTCAGAAGTTTCTTGGGGAATGACCGCACTTTCTGCCATACTGTCAAAAATTCTCACGTTATCAGACCAATGTGTTAATGTTGGATTTGCTGGCGCATGGGCTAAAACCAAATATTGCGCAATAAATTCGATGTCGGTAATACCGCCTCGATCTGTCTTAATATTAAATTTATCCGCTTGGTGTTTAGAAAGATGTTGATACATTTTTTCACGCATATCTCGTATATCCTGTTTTAGTTTGAGCAAATCTCTTGGGGCGGAAAGTACATTTTGACGGATGTTGTCGAAACGTTCACGCAAAGCTAGATCACCATAGACCACTCGGCTCCGTACTAAAGCTTGTTTTTCCCATGTCCAAGCTTCATTCATTTGATAGTTTTCAAAAGCATTTAATGAACAACCCAGTAATCCAGCATCGCCTGCTGGACGTAAGCGAATATCAACATTATAAAGTATCCCAGCACTCGTATTCATATTAAAAATACTAATAATTTTTTGTGCCAGTTTGAGATAAAACTGGTTGCTATCAATGGATTTTTTGCCACCAATAGTTTGCCCTGTCTGATTGCCATCATAGAGAAAAACCAAATCTAAATCTGATTTATAACCAAGCTCAATCCCACCTAATTTTCCATAGCCAATGACTAAAAAACCTTTTTGCTGTTTATCTAAATATTCAGGTATACCAAATCTTAGACTGACTTGTTGCCACGCAAGATTGACAACAGTTTCGATAATTGACTCGGCTAAATAGGTTAGATGATCGCTGACTTTCATTACTGGTAATGCACCTAAAATATCTGCTGCTGCTACTCGTAATAAAGTGGTTTGTTTAAATTGGCGTAGTCCATTAATAATCTGCTCCTCATCATCAGAGGGAAGACGCCGTAAATATTGATGCAATTCAGAAGAATATAGATGAAAATCTATAGGATTTAATAGTGCATTAGGATCTAATAGTTCATCAAGCAAAATCGGATATTTTGTTACTTGTTCGGCAATCATTTTTGATTTTGCACATAATTTAAGCAATTGAGTTAAGGCTTGAGGATTTTCCACTAATAATTCTAAATAAGTTGTACGTGTTACGATCTTCTCTACAATTTTCAACATTCTTGGCAAAAGTTGCAGATAGTTTTTGTATTGGAAAAGTTGATTAAACAACATTGGCACAAGTTGTGTTAATACATGACGCCCACGTTCACCTACGGAGCGACGAGTTAAATCCAATTTAAATTGGATTAATTTTTCAATAATTTCATCAAAATGTTGTTCATCTATTTGATTTTCTTGCAACAGAGTTTCAATTTCTTGCTCGCTGAGGTCCGCATCAAGAAAATCATGCCATATATCATCCGTACTATTTTTTTCTTCTTCCTCTGTATCTTCGCCAATTAAACTCTGAAAAACAGACCGCACTTTTTGTTGATGCTCATGTAATACTGCTAAAAATTGTTGCCAGTTTTCAATAGGATATTGAATAAGTGCGGTTGTTTTTGGCTCATTTTCTGTGAAGATTGGAAAATAAGTAAAATTTTTTGTCGCAAGGATCAAACGTTCTCGATCTTTTTCTGTGCTTGGTAAAGTCTGCGTTTGTTTGTCATTAATGGCTTGCAAAATATTTTCTACTCTACGTAGGAATAAATAGGCGAGGTGCAAATTTGTTTTTTGTTCAGCATTAAGTAAACCTAATCTTTCGAGTACAGGTAAAAGGTTAAGTAAGGAAGTTTGTTGCAAGATCGCTTCACGCCCACCCCGAATAAGCTGAAAAACTTGTACAATAAACTCAATTTCACGAATACCACCAGCGCCTAATTTAATATTGTCTATTAATCCTCTACGGTGTATTTCTCGTGCAATTTTGCTTTTCATATCACGCAAAGATTGAATAACACT
The DNA here is from genome assembly GCF_002015075.1 of Canicola haemoglobinophilus. Lineage (GTDB taxonomy): Bacteria > Pseudomonadota > Gammaproteobacteria > Enterobacterales > Pasteurellaceae > Canicola > Canicola haemoglobinophilus. The sequence continues at coordinate 23,866 of NZ_MUXZ01000020.1, read as the reverse complement.
AAAATCAATATAGCGCCGATAAACAAAGGGGCGTAAAAGCTGCTGTAATATTTGCACATTAGCATCTCGCTTATCAGCCCCCAAAATCCGTGCTTTTATCATCGCATAGCGCTCCCAATCTCGCCCTTGTTCTTGATAATATTGCTCCATTGCGTTAAAACTTAATGCCAGCGCACCACTCTCACCAAAAGGGCGCAAACGCATATCCGTACGATAAACAAAGCCATCGGCGGTGTATTCATCTAATGCTCGAATTAAACGCTGCCCCAATCTTGTGAAAAATTTGCTGTTTTCAATGCTACGCCGACCACCTTGGGTTTCGCCATCATTGGTTGGATAGGTAAAAATTAAATCAATATCGGAGGAAAAATTCAGCTCAAAACCGCCTAATTTCCCCATACCTAAAATGTATAATTTCTGTGCATTACCTTGTGCATCTGTTGGCGTACCTAACTCCTTGCAAGTTTGGTCATATAGCCAATCTCTTGCCGCAATAATTAAACTTTCTGCCAATTGAGAAAGGCGAATAAAAATTTCTTCTACTGTCGCTAAGTTTAAACTTTGACAAAGGCTCAGTTTTGCCATTTCACGAGCGCGAAATTGGCGTAAAGAGCGGTAAAGTTGTTCTTCTGTTTCTACTTCTTTGAGAATATTTTGTAAATTTGTAGCGTAGTGGTCGCAATCGGTGAAAGTAGGACAATTCTCCCAACATTGCAGAAGAAAATACGGTTGTTTTTGCATTGTTTCAAAGACAAAATCCGATAAACACAACCCATAGCCTAATTTCCCTATATGGCTTTGCAGATTATCTTTATCTTGTTGAATTTGTTGAAAAAGTGCGGTGTTATTTTGCGTTGGAACAAATTGCTCAGGAAAATGCTCAATTAGGCAATTTGCACATTGCATTAATCTTTCTTCAGCACATAAAAGTAACGACATAATAAATTCTCGCAAAGGAAATAGAGGAGGAAATGAACAAAGATTGTAAAAGAAAAAGAGTTTTTTGTTAAATTATAGAATAACTATTTTCAACAATCCTTGAGAGTTTGATTACTTACAATGAGGTATAATAGATAAAATAGCATTATTGTCATTAAACAAGAGGATTTTAGTTTATAAGCGGTGCTGATTTTTGTAAAATTTGTTTGACATTCATTTTCAAAGGATCATCATGATGACAGCACAGCACAGCACAG
>NZ_MUXZ01000020.1:0-22555 GCF_002015075.1 Canicola haemoglobinophilus | reverse complement strand
CAGCACAGCACAGCACAGCTTGCTCAACTTATCAATAAATTGCAAGAAATTTTTCAAATTAATCAGCCCGATTTAGATTTCGGCATTTATCGCATTCTTAATTCACGCCAAACGCAAATCAACGAATTTCTACAAAAAATGCTACCAAACAAAATCAATACGGCATTTAACGGAAATTTTGAACAAGCCAACAGCGTTTATAACCATCTCTACACCTTCTTTTCACGCTATTACGACCAAGGCGATTTCATTAGCCAACGCCGCTATAAAGGCGATACCTACGCCATTCCCTACGCTGGCGAAGAAGTGATGCTACATTGGGCGAACAAAGACCAGTATTACACCAAGTCGGGCGAAAATTTTAGCAATTATCTTTTCACACTAGAAAACGGCAAAAAAGTGCAATTTCGTCTTGTGGAGGCAGATACAACAAAAGACAACCGTAAGGACAACGATCAAGCCCGAGTTTTTGCTTTGATTGAACCCAAAATCAAAATCGAAATAGACGAAAACGGCGATGAAATTCAAACAGATATTTTGCCAATCGAAGAAAATGGCGATTTACTCACCATTCGTTTTGAGTATAAAGCGGTAAATAAAAAAGAAAAACAGGCAGATTATCTCACGCAAGCGGTGGCAAAAATCCAAAATTTTGCAATTTCCGATAAATTCCAAGGCATTTTTACCCCAATGCCAACGGAAAAAAACAAAAACCGCACCTTGTTAGAAAAATATCTGACCGACTACACCGCCAAAAACACTGCTGATTATTTTATTCATAAAAATCTTGGTAAGTTTTTAAATCAAGAGTTGGATTTTTATATTAAAAATGAAGTGATGAACTTGGATAATATTCAAGATAGCACTGATTTTTCACATATTGAACAAAACCTACAAACCATTAAAACCTTAAAAACCGTCGCAAAAGAAATTATTGCCTTTTTAGCTCAATTAGAAGATTTCCAAAAGAAATTATGGCTCAAAAAGAAATTTGTGGCAGGCTGCCATTATCTGATTACGCTCGATCACTTAGATGAAACTCAAGTACAGACAGCATTAGATAATCCAAAACAAACCGCCCAATGGCAAGCCTTGTTTAACGTGGATACAAGCGGTCAAAGTGCGGCAGAAATTTGCAAAAATTATCCGCACTTAGTGGTGGACACTTCTTTATTTGAACCGAAATTCCAAGCTGAAGTATTAAACGAGCTACACGATTTAGATGAGAAAACTAATGGCTTGCTGATTCATTCGGATAATTTCCAAGCCCTCAATTTATTGCAGGAAAGATATAAAGAACAGGTGAAATGTATTTATATTGATCCGCCTTATAATACGGAAGATGACCGTGCAAAGGGAAAATTTATATATAAAGATGGTTATCCAAGTTCAACTTGGGCAACCCTTATCCACAATCGTCTTTCATTGGCAAAATACTTACTTAATCAATCAAGTGTACTATTCCAAAGTATTGATGATAATGAGCAAACACGTTTAAAACTAATTACAGATGAACTTTTAGGAGAAAAGAACTTTTTAGCTGACATAATCATTTTAACAGGTGCAAATCAATCTGGTGAGGGCGTAAAAATACAAGTGAATAATGAATATTGTTTGGCACACGGTGTTAATAAAGATAGTTCAAAAATTTATCATATTGATGCAGTTAATGAAACTTTGCGTAATTTAAATGATGCACCGACAGCATTGTATACACGTCCTGATATGGGTTACACAATTTACTTCAACCCCAAAACAAAAGATATAGTACCTTTAATGGATTATGACAAATCACTAATTCACTTAAATGACGAAAATCTTGTTTATACCGATAATACAGATTTAATAAATCAAGGATATGTACCTATTCGGGCTGGCAAACGTTCAAATTTATTGCATCGTTGGAGATGGGGTTTTGATAGTTTCAAAGAGCGTATAAATGAAGTTGTTATTAAAAAAAGTAATGGAAAATTTAGTGCTTATTTTAAACAATTCGGTTTTAATGCACCTAAAAACATAATCAATATTTCATCAGGTACGACTGAATTAAAAAATTTATTTTCTGGAAATTCGGTTTTTCCAAATCCTAAAAATACCAATCTAATTCATAGGATAGCTTCTATTACCTTATCAAAAACCGATGTAATCCTAGACTACTTCGCAGGCTCTGGCACAACCGCCCACGCAGTGATCAACCTTAACCGAGAAGACAAGGGCAACCGTAAATATATCTTGGTGGAACAAGGCGAGTATTTTGACAGCGTACTAAAACCACGAGTACAAAAAGTGATTTTTGCCAAAGAATGGAAAGACGGCAAACCACAATCGAACAATGGAACATTTGACGGTGTATCGCAAATCGTCAAAGTACTAAAACTGGAAAGCTACGAAGACACGCTTAACAATCTAGAATTGCGTAAACATGGTCAAGATTTGGCAGAAATGGGCTTATCGGAGACAGTACAAAACGACTATCTATTGCACTATATGCTAGAGGTAGAAAGCCGAGATTCGCTACTCAATACACAACATTTCGCCAAGCCTTTTGACTATCAACTCAATATTGCCACCACGTCCGCAGGTGCTTATGAAGCTAAAACCATTGATTTGGTGGAGACCTTTAACTATTTGATTGGCTTGCGAGTAAGTGAAATTGATGATCAGCGTGAAAAGCGTAATAGAGTTTTTGTAAAAGGGAAATTGCCAACTGGAGAAAAAGTATTAATTTTATGGCGTGATTGTGAAGAGATTGGGTATGAAAAATTAAATGAATTATTGCGAAAACAAAAAATTGATTTAAGTAATAAGGATATTTATAGCCAAAGTGAAACATTTGATGTGATCTATATTAATGGCGATCACAATATCCCAACCGTCTTCACTGACAGCGATGAGAGCGTAAAAACGCTTAAAGTGCGGTCGATTGAAAGTGAGTTTTTAAGCCGTATGTTTGGGGAATAAAAAATGAAACGCACTTTCCACGATAATCTTATTTTAAATCGCTATTTATTATCGCTGTTTAATCAAGATAGCCTTGAAAAATTTAAACAACGCTTGGGTAATGATCGCTTTGAAGGCATTGATAATGATGGGCAAACGAAGTTTTTTGTTGAACTAACTGGCGAACAATTATTTCAAACTGATTTAATTTCGCTAAATGATTTACGTCGTTATGATTTGAATATTGTTAAACATTGGCAACAAATCACAGAAAAGCGTAATAAAGATGAAGGGCATATTTTAAATCTCAAATACTTCCAATATCTTTCGCTGTTATTCACCGAAATTTATTTGGATTTTTATTTTAACCGTTCGAATGAATTGTTAGATCAATTAAACGAACAGCTTGTTTTACTTAAAGAGAGCGATAGCACTTTTCCTGACTTTGATTTATATGAATTAAGTGATTTAAATAAGTTAGCCTTTTGGAATGCCACAGGCAGCGGTAAAACCTTGTTAATGCACGTCAATATTTTGCAATATCAGCATTATCAAAAAAATAAAGATTTAACTGTATTTGTGATTACCCCCAATGACAGTCTGTCAAAGCAACATTTGGCGGAATTTACTGCGTCAGGTTTATCAGCTAACCTTTTTGACAAAAATAAACCCTTCCAAGGGATAGGCTTATTTAATGATATTCAAATTATGGATATTAACAAGCTAGCAGATAAAGAGGGTGAACTGACGGTAGCTGTTGATCGCTTTTTAGATTTAAATAAATTAGTACTGGTGGACGAAGGGCATCGTGGGTCATCAGGTGATCAATGGCTGGCTCGCCGCCAAAAATTGATTGGCGATGGTTTTGCTTTTGAGTATTCCGCAACTTTCGGGCAGGCGGTGAAAGACGGCAAAACAGCGAAAGATTGTTTATTTGATATTCAAAAAAAGATCGGTAAAGAAAAGGGAATTAGCAAAAAAGCCGAGGTACAAAAAATCCCGACCAGCTTTGCTGATAAACAAGACGCCAAGCAAAAAGCAGTATTTGAAACCTACGCTAAATGCGTACTGTTTGACTATTCTTATAAGTTTTTCTATGCCGATGGTTATGGCAAAGAGTTTTCTATTTTGAATATGAAAGCGGAAGATTACGGTGTTGCCGATAATGATCGCAAGTATTTTGTGGCAAGTTTATTGTCCTTTTATCAACAGCTTTATTTGTTTGCCAAAAATCAAGAAAAATTAACCGCTTACAATTTGCATAAACCTTTATGGGTGTTTGTAGGCAATACGGTGAATGCCGAAAATAGTGATATTTGGACGGTAGTGGAACAGTTAGCCTATTTTTTAGATAGCAAAAACCGCTCACAAATTTTGGCGTGGCTAAATGATTTGTTATGCGATGAACCGTTACTTTTAGATAGCAAAGGCAATGCGATTTTCCGTCATCGCTTTTTGCCGTTAGCGAGTTTTAAAGGCGATTTAGATGCCCTTTACACAGATATTCTAAAAACCTTATTTAATACGGAAAGTGCCTCACATCTTTATTTACATAATATTAAAAAAGCCTCAGGCGAAGTGGCGTTAAAAGTAGGCAATAGCGATTATTTTGCTTTGATTAACGTTGGCGACAGTAGTGAATTACTCAAAAGTGCGGTGGAATTGGAGAATGTGTCGGTTCAGCAAGATGAGTTTTCAGACAGCTTGTTTGGCACGATAAACCAAGATAGCTCAACGCTTAATTTACTGATTGGCTCTCGTAAATTTACTGAAGGTTGGTCAAGCTGGCGAGTTTCAACGATGGGCCTACTTAATATGGGCAAGGGTGAAGGCTCACAAATTATTCAGCTTTTTGGGCGTGGCGTACGCTTAAAAGGGCGTGATTTTTCTTTACGAAGAACGCCAATAAACCAAATGCCGAAAGGTTTGGGGTTAGATAAATTAGAAACGCTCAATATTTTCGGCATTAAAGCCGATTATATGGCGAAATTTCGTGAATACTTGGAAGAAGAGGGCATTCAATCGCCAGATGAAGTGTTGCAGCTAGATTTTCCAGTACAGAAAAAATTGCCTACCAATGTAGCCTTAAAAACCTTACGTTTAAAAGATGGCTATAAAGATAATCAAAAAATGGGCTTTAAACGTCAAGAAATGGTGCAGCTTTATGAATTACCTGAATTTGCTCAAGGCAAAATTAAGCCGATTTTAGCGGTGTTAGATCTGTATCCGAGATTAGAGGCATTGAGTTCTAAAGTGGTTCGTCAAAGTGATAAGGACGAGCGTGAAAGCAATAAATTCAAACGAGAAATTTTTGCTTTGTTTGATTGGGATAAGCTCTATTTAGATTTACAGCAATACAAAATGGAACGCACTTGGTCGAATTTACGAGTCAGTCGTGAGGGTTTGCGTAAATTTGTGGAAAATCATGATGATTGGTATTTGCTCTATGTACCAAATTCAGCGATGGAAATTCGCAGCTTTGCCGATATTCAAACGCAACAAGATATTTTGCTTCAGTTGTTGAAAGAATATACCGACCAATTTTACCGCCGTTTGAAAGTAGCTTATGAACAGCAATTTATGGAAACTGCCATAGTGACCGAAGAAAATGGTTCATTTTTTGATACATACAAAATGTTGTTTGGCGAAGATGACAACTTGCCTTATGAGCGTGAACAAGCGGTCGAAAAAATCGAAGAGTTAGCAAATTTAATTCGAGAGAAAAAAATTGAGCAAGCGATGAATTGGCAGTCGCCGCTTTCTGAATTTAAGGCGATTTGTTTTAATAGCCATTTGTTTTATCCGTTACTTTCCCTTAATAAATCCACAGGTTTACCAATAAAAATTTCACCACTACCACTTGCGGCAGAAAGTGAAATACAGTTTATCCAAGATTTAATCCAAGCAGAAAAAACAGGTGAATTAGCAAAATGGCTAGGCGGCAGATCGCTCTATTTAATGCGAAATGCAGACCGTAAAGACAAAGGCTTGGGCTTTGCTTTAGCGGGTAATTTCTATCCTGACTTTTTATTGTGGGTAGTTGATCATACAAGTGATAAACAATGGCTGAATTTTGTCGATCCAAAAGGTATTCGCAATATGGATTTAAGCGATCCTAAATTTGGCTTGTATCAAGAAATCAAAGAATTAGAAGCAAAAATTGCTGATTCAAATCTGGCACTCAATAGTTTTATTTTGTCTATTACCAAATTGAAAGATTGGGTAAATATGGAATTAACCGAAGAAGAACTTGCCGAACGACATATTTTATTTATGGAAAAAAACTATCTACAGCAAATGTTTGAGAGAATGCAATGATGAATATTACCCCTTATCACGCCCGTTATTTTGCTAATGAAATTACTTGTCGCCGTACTGACGATAACCGTTTGTCACAATCGCTGTTCGATGCCAAAGTGGATTTAAATCCACACCAAATTGATGCGGCATTGTTTGCTCTCAAAAATCCGTTACAAGAAGGCGTAATGCTTGCCGATGAAGTAGGTTTGGGAAAAACTATTGAAGCAGGTTTAGTTCTTTGCCAAAAATGGGCAGAACGCAAGCGAAATCTATTGATTGTTTGTCCTGCAATTTTACGTAAACAGTGGGCAAATGAGCTTACAGAGAAGTTTGGCTTACCCACAATGGTGATTGATAAGACGGTTGTTCATCAGGCGATGAAAAAGACAAGCGGTGGAAAACTGTTTAATTTTTGCAAAAATCAAATTGGCAACAATGTACTGATTGTTTCACATCAATTTGCTAGCAAAGAACAAGCGACTTTCAAACAGTTTGATTGGGATTTGGTGGTGATTGATGAAGCACACAAAATGCGTAACGCTCATAAAGCCGATAACAAAATGGGGCAAGCAATGCGCAAAGCCTTTGGTGGTAAGAAAAAATTACTGCTAACGGCAACGCCTCTGCAAAATTCTTTGATGGAACTGTATGGTTTATCTACTTTGCTTGATGAGCATATTTTTGGCGATCGCAAATTTTTCCAAAAAGAATTTGTCCGCCGAGGAAATGTTGCTGAACTCAAACAAAGAATGGCTAGTTTTGTAAAACGTACGCTACGTAAAAATGTGTTGGAATATGTGCGCTATACCGAACGTAAGACGATTACACAGGAATTTATGCCAAGTACGGCAGAGTTTGCTCTTTATGAGCAAATTTCCGAATTTTTACGCAAAGAAAGTAGCTATGCTTTGCCAAAGCGACATAAACATTTAACTGCTTTGATTTTGCGAAAACTATTGGCCTCCAGTCCGCAAGCAGTTTTAGGTACTTTAAAAGCAATTTTGACAAGGCTTCAACATTTGCAAGAGTCAGAACAAAATCAAGATGAACCATTGAGTGAAATTGAAGCATTATTTGATGGGGAAGAGCTGACGGCAGAAGATATGGAGGCTGATGAATCTGAAGAAACAGATGTTTCTGTTAGCGATGAAATAAATCAATCAGCGTTACAAGCGGAAATCACCGAAATTGAAGGTTTTATTCATTTAGCAGAAGGTTTGCAACAAGACAGCAAAATTCTCGCTTTATTGACCGCACTTCAAACAGGTTTTGCCGAAATGGATAAATTGGGCGCAAGCCAGAAAGCAATTATTTTTACTGAATCGGTACGCACGCAAAAATATTTGTTTGATTTTTTAACAGAAAATGGCTATGCCGATAATGTAGTGCTGTTTAGTGGTACCAACAATGATCCTAATTCTCTCGCTATTTATCAAGATTGGCTTGTTCGCTATCAAGGTACAGCAAAGATCACTGGTTCATCAGAAATTGATAAACGTTCGGCATTGATTGAGCATTTCAAAGAAAAGGCACAAATTATGATTGCGACCGAAGCAGCTAGTGAAGGGGTAAACCTGCAATTCTGCTCATTGCTGATTAACTATGATTTGCCATGGAATCCGCAGCGAGTGGAACAACGGATTGGACGTTGCCATCGTTATGGACAAAAATTTGATGTCGTCGTGATCAATTTCTTAAACAAACGTAATCTTGCCGATCAACGTGTTTTGGAACTTCTTACAGAAAAATTTAAGTTATTCCAAGGTGTGTTAGGTGCCTCTGATGAGGTGTTGGGACGGATTGAGTCTGGCGTGGATATTGAAAACCAAATTGCGAATATTTATGCCACTTGTCGTACTGAAAAGGAAATTCAAATAGCATTTGACCAGTTGCAAGCTCAATTTGCTGATGAAATTGAAGGACGAGTGCAAGAGACTAAAAATGCGTTGGTTACGAGTTTTGACCAATCTGTATTAGAACGACTGAAAGTGATGATGGAAGACCGCTTAAACGCAATGGAAAGGTGGTTTTGGGAGGTGACACAATTTGCATTAAACGGCAAAGCTCAGTTTAATCAAACAGATTGGTATTTTTTACTCGAAAATGCGCCTATTGGCGGTATGCCAATTGGACGATATTTATTACCACGCAAAGAACGTACAACTGCTTTGCAAGGCTATGAATATCGCTTAAATCAACCATTGGGACAATGGTGTATCAATGAAGCATTAAATGCTTATACACCAAATGCAACATTGGTTTTTGATTATGCGAATTTTCCTGAAAAAATCAGTTTATTGGAACAATATCAAGGTAAATCAGGTTGGTTACGTTTGAATAAAATTAGTGTGGAGTCAAATGCAGAAAGCCAAGAATCCTTAGTTTTTACTGTGTGCGATGAGCAGGGCAATTTGCTTGATAAAGAATTTGCACAAAAGCTGTTTTTACTTTCAGCCGATTTGCAAAATTCTGTTAAAAATCCACCACTTGCTTTTGTAGATTTAACGAAAGAGCAGATTGATTTAGAAAAAGCTCGTATCAAGGCAGAAAATGATGCCTTGCTAAAAGCTGAAAGTGTGAGAATTAACGCTTGGGCAAAAGATCAAATGCAAGCCGCTGAAGATTTAATTGGTGAAATCAAAGAGGAAATGCGAAGCAAAGAAAAGGAATTGGTGTTAACCGATGATATTGAACAACAAATTCAGTTACAAGAAGAAGTAGCAAAACTGCGCAAACAGCTTCGTAAAGCTCGTAATGAGTTGGACGATGTACAAGATGAAATTGCTCAACAGGAGTTACAGCTGTTGAAAGAATTGAAAGGAAAAATTCATCAAATAATGCAGGAAAGTTTAGTGTTTGATATTTTTTGGCAAATTCGATAAATCAGCGAAGTCGTCAAGTTAATAATAAAATCACACCAAATATTGAAAATTTTGTGTGATCAAAATACCTTTAACCTTGACTTAGGATTAATAGCATCAGAAGTTTTCCTTTGGTTCAGATTACATTTCTAGTTGTATATATTGGCTACGTAATAGCGTAAAGAACCAGCAAAAAACCTTGTTATTTCCCACAAAAATATAATAGACTACTGCGGCTTTAGTCGGGGTGCTGTCGGCAGCTGAGATAATACCCGTGAACCTGATACAGTTAATACTGACGTAGGAAACTAATGGTGCTTGTTCCCTTCTTTTTCTAATCAAGTCAATATTACTTATCGAGCTGTACTTATTTAAACAGGAGAAAAGTAATGAACTTCAAAACTAGCCTAATTCTGACCGTACTTTCCACTTTTTCTATTTGCTCTTTTGCCCAACAAGAGAAAACCACACAAGATTTAACGGTTTATACCTATAAAAGTTTTGCCTCTGATTGGGGGGCTGGTCCAAAGGTTAAACAAGGCTTTGAACAACAATATCCACAATGCCAGCTAAATTATGTGCCCTTTGAAAGTTCTGGTTTATTGTTCAATCGCTTACGTTTAGAAGGCAAGAAAACCAAAGCAGATGTTGTATTAGGTTTGGATAATCATTTATTACAAGAAGCAATTCAATCTGAATTATTTGCTGAACATAAAGTAGATTTAAGTCAGCTTTCTTTACCTGTGGTTTGGCAAGATCAACGTTTCTTACCCTATGATTTCGGTCGTTATGCTTTTGTTTATGACAAAACTAAGCTGACAAATCCGCCAAAATCTTTGCAAGAATTAGTTGAACGTCAGGATTTACGTGTGATCTATCAAGATCCTCGCACCAGTGGTGTAGGACGTGGTTTAGTGGTTTGGCTAAATTCTGTTTATCCTCAACAAGAGGTAGCACAGGCTTGGCAAACCTTAGCAAAACATACGGTAACTGTGGGCAAAGGTTGGTCGGAAAGTTATGGTGCATTTTTAAAAGGCGAAGCAGATTTAGTTTTAAGTTATAGCACTTCGCCACTTTATCATTTGTTAAATGAACAAAAAGATCAGTATCAAGCCACGGATTTTGCTGAAGGTGGCGTGCTGCAAATTGAATTAGCAGCAAAAATTGCCAATAAAGAAAATGCTTGTAGCGATTTATTTATGGACTATTTGATTTCGCCACAAGCACAAAAAAATATCGTGAAAAACAATGTGATGCTATCTGTTACTTCTGATCCTATTGAACCTCATTATGATGCCTTAAAACAACATCAACTGAAAAGCAAAGTGTTTGATAGTTCCAATGTTTCTGGCGAACAGCTAAAACAATGGATTAGCCAATGGCAAGCAAATCTAGCAAAATAAATGAACGCAATAGCTTGTTAAAACTATTGCGTTCATTTACCACATTACCTATTAGCTCATTGAGTGGCTTGGTAATATGGTTATTTATTATCTTGTTTTATGTATTCGTCATCAGCGGTATTTTCACTATCGAAACGGATTATGATTGGTTGCAATTGCTGCAAGATGATTATGTAAAACAAGTGATTTTGTTTAGTTTTGGACAGGCTATTTTATCGGCGTTGCTTTCCGTTTTTTTCGGCTTATTATTCGCCCGTGCTTTCTTTTATCAAAGGTTTATTGCCAAGCCTTTTATTCTCAAACTCTTTTCATTGACCTTTGTTCTGCCTGCTCTCGTAGTGATTTTTGGCATTACCGGCATTTATGGACACAATGGTTGGCTAGTAAAACTCACCGCACTTTTGGGCATAAGCTGGCAACCGCATATTTATGGTTTAACAGGTATTTTAATTGCTCATTTATTTTTTAATATTCCTCTAGCCGCAAGAATGTTTTTACAAACATTTCAAGCTATTCCAACGCAACAACGCCAACTGGCAGCACAATTAAATCTGCGTGGTTGGCAGTTTATTCGACTGATTGAACTTCCGTATTTACGCCAACAATTATTACCTGTATTTAGCTTGATTTTTATGCTGTGTTTTACCAGTTTTGCTATTGTGCTGACCTTGGGTGGTGGCCCCAAATATACTACATTGGAAGTGGCAATTTATCAGGCGATTTTATTTGAATTTGATCTCGCAAAAGCCGCTTTATTTGCATTATTGCAAGCTCTATTTTGTTGTGTACTTTTTGCTGTAGGCAGCCTATGGCAAAAATCTCCACAGGCTTTATTACATAGCAAAAATCTCTGGTTAGCAAAACAGTCAAGTGCGGTGCAAATTTGGCAAGTTTTTTACATCAGCTGTATTTTATTGTTTATCAGCTTGCCGCTCATTCATATTATTTTCTCAGCATTCCAAGCTGAAAGCCTATGGCAGATTTGGCAACAGCCACAGCTTTGGCAAGCCTTGGCTTATTCTTTAACTATCGCCCCATTATCCGCCATTTTGGCATTATTTTTTGCCATAGCTTTATTGTTGCTCGCTCGCCGTTTGCATTATTTATCTTATTCTTCTTTATCGCAGGCAATTTTAAACAGCGGAATGTTGGTGTTGGCAATTCCTGTGCTCGTGATTTCAGTTGGCTTATTTATTCGCCTAAGGGAAATGGATTTTTCTAACTATCATTTATTTGCCTTGGTGGTTTTATGTAACGGCTTAACCGCTATGCCTTTTGTGCTGCAAGTGTTAAATTTACCGATGCACAACAATATGCAATATTACGAAAAACTCTCGCAATCTTTGGCAATTCGGGGCTGGAACCGATTTTATTTAATCGAATGGCATAATTTAAAATCACCGTTAAAATATGCCTTTGCGTTAGCTTGTGCGATTTCCCTAGGCGACTTTACTGCCATTGCCTTGTTTGGTAATCAGGATTTCAGCTCGCTCCCTTATTTGTTATATCAACAATTGGGTAGTTATCGTTCTGATGAAGGAGCGGTAACAGCATTGATATTACTGATTGTTTGTGTACTTATTTTTCTATTAATTGAGCGAATTAAAAAAGATGATTAAATTAAACGCCACTTTTGCTTACCCCAATGTTTCCATGCACTTTGATTTATACATAAGTGCGGGCGAAAAAATTGCTATTATTGGTGAAAGTGGCTCAGGGAAAAGTACATTACTCAACTTAATCGCAGGCTTTGAATTGGTCAATCAAGGGGAAATTTGGCTCAATGGCGAAAATCATACTTATACCGCACCACATCAACGCCCTGTGTCTATTTTGTTCCAAGAACATAATTTATTTACCCATTTAACCGTCTGGCAAAATATTGCCCTTGGTTTAACACCTGATTTGAAGTTAAATAAAGCCCAAATAAATCAGCTTGAACAAGTGGCAAGTGCGGTGGGTTTAACGGATTTTTTATCACGCCTGCCCAAAGATTTATCTGGCGGGCAACGCCAACGTGTCGCTCTGGCAAGATGCTTATTACGAGATAAGCCCATTTTGTTACTGGATGAACCTTTTTCCGCTCTAGATCCTAATTTACGCCAAGAAATGTTGGCATTGATTGACGAACTCTGCCGTGAAAAACAATTAACCTTATTATTAGTCACTCATCAACCTAATGAAGTGATGAACAAAATTGATCGTATTATTGAAATAAAAAATGGTCAGATGAGGGAAATGGACGTTTCTCGCTAAAATTGACCGCACTTATACATAAGGAAAGAAATATGACAACCACAACTATTCAAATCCCTTCTTTAACGCCACACCCAAGCCTCGAATATTGGTCGGTATGTAAAGTGGAGGCTTTATTTGAAACGCCATTTTTGGAGCTCGTATATCGTGCAGCGCAAGTGCATCGTGAGCACTTTAATCCGCAAGCCATTCAGCTTTCTACCTTGATGTCCATTAAAACGGGTGGGTGCCCAGAGGATTGTGGCTATTGCCCACAATCTGCTCGTTATCATACTGGCGTGCAAAATCAGCAACTATTATGTGTTGAGGAAATTATTGAAAAAGCAAAAATCGCAAAATCTCGTGGTGCTGGACGTTTTTGCATGGGTGCTGCTTGGCGTGGACCAAAACCAAAAGATGTAGAAAAACTGACGGAAATTATTAAGGCTGTAAAAGAGCTGGGACTAGAAACTTGTGGGACTTTTGGTTTATTACAAGACGGTATGGCGGAAGATTTAAAAGAGGCTGGCTTAGATTACTATAATCACAATATTGATACCGCACCTGAGCATTACAAAGAAATTATTGGTACGAGAGATTTTGATGATCGCCTAAATACTTTGGGCAAAGTGCGTAAAGCAGGTTTGAAAGTCTGTTGTGGCGGTATTGTGGGAATGAATGAAACTCGCAAAGAACGGGCTGGTTTAATCGCGAGTTTAGCAAACTTAGATCCACAGCCTGAGTCTGTACCGATTAATCAATTAGTTAAAGTAGAAGGAACCCCTCTTGCTGATGCGCAAGAATTAGATTGGACTGAATTTGTGCGCACGATTGCCGTTGCAAGAATAACTATGCCGAAAAGTTATGTCCGTTTATCTGCTGGACGTCAAGGAATGTCGGAAGAAATGCAGGCTATGTGCTTTATGGCTGGCGCAAATTCTATTTTTTATGGTGATAAATTATTGGTAACAGCAAACCCAGAAGAAGATGGCGATCAATTACTGATGGCAAAATTAGATCTCGAACCAGAAACAGAAGAGAATAGATTGAAACAAGGATAATTGATTTTATTTAGAAGAAAACCAGCTCAGAGTTATGAGCTGGTTTTTTGTTTATTAGTTTTTAGCTAGAACGGGATAGTATCATCAAACCCCTCATCTACTACAGGTGGTTTTGGTGGTTTAGGTGTCTCAGTAGTTGGTTTTGTTTGTGGGCGAGGGGTGTAGTTAGTTGGTTGTGGTGTTTCATAACCTCCCATTTGTCCACGATCTGAACGGCTGTCTAACATCTGTAACACATCGCCTTGAATTTCTGTTGTATAGCGTTCTTGACCATTTTGATCTTGCCATTTACGTGTTCTTAAACGTCCTTCAACATAGACTTTTGAACCTTTACGCAAATATTCTCCTGCCACTTCAGCTTGACGGCGGTAGAATACGATGCGATGCCATTCTGTAATTTCACGGCGTTCGTTAGTGTTTTTATCAATCCAGCTTTCACTTGTTGCAACACTAATATTTGCAACAGCCTCGCCATTTGGCATAGTGCGAATTTCAGGATCATTACCAAGATTTCCAACAATAATAACTTTATTTACTCCAGCCATAGTATCCTCTAAATTTTTCAGCTTAAAAAAGTGCGGTTATTTTGCCTGAAATTTTTTGAAAAAGCTATGCTTAAAAATGCAGAAACTGGATATTTGCACAGTTATTCTAGAATGTGAGATAATGATCGCAAAATTTAATCAATTGGCTTGCTATTACTGTCAATTTATTGTTGGTGAATTATGGAAAAAATTGATATTCGTGGGGCGAGAACTCACAATTTAAAAAATATAAGTTTAACTATTCCTCGTGACAAACTGATTGTTATTACGGGACTATCTGGTTCAGGAAAATCATCGTTAGCTTTTGATACCCTGTATGCAGAGGGGCAACGCCGTTATGTAGAGTCTTTATCTGCCTACGCTCGTCAATTTTTATCTTTAATGGAAAAGCCAGACGTTGATCATATTGAAGGCTTATCGCCCGCTATTTCCATTGAACAAAAATCTACTTCTCATAACCCTCGTTCAACCGTGGGAACGATTACTGAAATTCATGATTATTTGCGCTTATTATTTGCTCGAGTTGGAGAGCCGAGATGTCCTGAGCATAATGTGCCATTAAGTGCGCAAACCATTAGTCAAATGGTGGATAAAGTCCTTAGTTTACCTGAAGAAAGTAAGATGATGTTATTGGCACCAGTGGTCAAAAATCGCAAAGGTGAGCATATTAAAATTTTAGAAAATATTGCAGCACAAGGTTATATTCGCACAAGAATTGATGGTGAAATTTGTGATTTATCGGATCCGCCTAAATTAGAATTACAGAAAAAACATACTATTGAAGTTGTGGTTGATCGTTTTAAAGTGCGGTCTGATTTAGCAACTCGTTTAGCAGAATCCTTTGAAACTGCCTTGGAGTTATCTGGTGGCACGGCAATTGTAGCTGATATGGATAATCCGCAAGCAGAGGAATTTGTTTTCTCCGCTAATTTCGCTTGTCCTCATTGTGGTTATTCTATTCCCGAATTGGAGCCAAGATTATTTTCTTTTAACAATCCAGCGGGTGCTTGCCCTACTTGTGATGGATTGGGTGTTCAGCAATATTTTGATGAAAAACGAGTAGTGCAAAATCCTTCTATTTCTTTAGCAGGTGGCGCAATTAAAGGCTGGGATCGCCGTAATTTTTATTATTATCAAATGTTAACTTCTTTAGCAAAACATTATGATTTTGATATTGAAACACCCTTTGAACAGTTACCGAAAAAAATCCAACAAATTATTTTGAATGGATCAGGTAATGAGGAAATTGAATTTCAGTATATGAATGATCGTGGTGATGTGGTATTACGCCGTCATAGTTTTGAGGGGATCCTTAATAATATGGCTCGCCGTTATAAAGAAACGGAGTCCATGTCAGTACGAGAAGAATTATCGAAACATATTAGCAATCGTCCTTGTGTGGATTGTTGTGGTTCAAGATTACGCCCAGAGGCGCGCCATGTGTATATCGGCGAGGCCAATTTACCCGATGTATCTGAAAAAAGTATCGGCGATGCACTAAGTTTTATTGATACATTGACGTTAACTGGACAAAGAGCACAAATTGCCGATAAGATTCTGAAAGAAATTAAAGAGCGGTTACAATTTTTAGTGAATGTTGGGCTAAATTATTTATCTTTATCACGTTCGGCAGAAACCTTGTCTGGTGGTGAGGCGCAGCGTATTCGTTTGGCAAGCCAAATCGGTGCGGGGTTAGTTGGTGTGATGTATGTGCTTGATGAGCCTTCCATTGGTTTGCATCAACGTGACAATGAACGTTTGCTAAATACCTTGTTACATCTGCGCAATCTCGGTAATACAGTGATTGTGGTTGAACATGATGAAGATGCCATTATGGCTGCGGATCATATTATTGATATTGGTCCGGGGGCTGGTGTGCATGGCGGTAATGTAGTTGCTCAAGGTAATGCGCAAGAAATTATGGCAAATCCAAATTCCTTAACAGGTAAGTTCTTGTCCGGTCAGGAAAAAATCGAAATTCCAGCAAAACGCACCGCACTTGATAAGAAAAAAATGCTGAAGTTAAAAGGTGCAACTGGTAATAATCTGAAAAATGTGAATTTGGATATTCCAGTGGGCTTGTTTACTTGTATCACCGGTGTATCAGGATCAGGAAAATCCACTTTGATCAATGATACGTTGTTTCCATTGGCACAAAATGCCTTAAATCGTGCAGAAAACTCCCAACATGCACCTTATAAATCAATAGCAGGGCTGGAGTTTTTTGACAAAGTCATTGATATAGACCAAAGCCCAATTGGTAGAACGCCACGTTCTAATCCTGCCACTTATACGGGACTATTTACTCCAATTCGTGAACTATTTGCTGGTGTGCCAGAAGCTCGAGCAAGAGGTTATAATCCAGGAAGATTTAGTTTTAATGTGCGTGGAGGACGTTGCGAAGCTTGTCAAGGCGATGGCGTTATTAAGGTTGAAATGCATTTCTTACCTGATGTGTACGTACCTTGTGACCAATGTAAAGGCAAGCGTTATAACCGAGAAACTTTGGAGATTCGTTATAAAGGCAAAACCATTCATCAAGTATTGGATATGACAGTGGAAGAGGCTCGAGAGTTTTTTGATGCAATTCCAATGGTTGCTCGTAAGTTACAAACTTTAATTGACGTGGGTTTATCCTATATTCGTTTGGGGCAATCTTCGACAACCTTGTCTGGTGGCGAGGCACAAAGGGTTAAATTAGCAACTGAGCTTTCCAAGCGAGATACTGGCAAGACGTTATATATCTTAGATGAACCTACAACAGGCTTGCATTTTGCAGATATTAAACAGCTTTTAACTGTTTTGCATCGTTTACGAGATCAAGGAAATACTATTGTAGTGATTGAACATAACCTTGATGTGATAAAAACAGCGGACTGGATTGTTGATTTAGGACCTGAAGGCGGTAGTGGTGGCGGACAGATTATTGCTACGGGCACGCCAGAAGAAGTGTGTTTGGTTGAAGGGTCGCATACCGCTAGATTTTTAAAAGGTATTTTAGCTAAAAAGTAAAATGAGAAATTTAAGACCGCACTTCATCTGATTTTGATAAAGTGCGGTCTTTTTTTATCAGTTTTTTATAAAAAAGTCCTGTTACAACAGGTGTTTTTTTGCTAAATTTAGCACAATTTTTTCACTGCGCTCAGTAGAGCACTTCTTATACAATTTATTAGCGGGCTAGTTATGTTATTCAAAAAAATTCGTGGTTTATTTTCTAACGATCTTTCAATCGATCTTGGTACGGCAAATACTTTAATTTATGTAAAAGGTCAGGGTATTGTTTTAGATGAGCCTTCTGTTGTTGCTATTCGTAAGGATAGAGCTGGTTCATTAAAAAGTATTGCCGCTGTTGGAAAAGATGCTAAATTAATGTTGGGGCGCACACCAAAAAGTATCGAAGCTATTCGTCCTATGAAAGATGGTGTGATTGCTGATTTCTTTGTAACGGAAAAAATGTTGCAATATTTTATTAAGCAAGTACATAGCGGTAATTTTATGCGCCCAAGCCCAAGAGTGTTAGTTTGTGTACCCGCTGGAGCAACTCAAGTTGAACGTCGAGCTATTCGTGAATCAGCGATTGGCGCTGGTGCAAGAGAAGTTTATTTAATTGAAGAACCAATGGCGGCTGCAATTGGAGCGAAATTACCTGTATCAACAGCAATAGGATCTATGGTCATTGATATTGGTGGTGGTACAACAGAAGTTGCGGTAATCTCTTTGAATGGTATAGTGTATTCTTCATCTGTGCGTATTGGTGGTGACCGTTTTGATGAGGCAATTATTGCCTATGTTCGCCGCACTTTTGGTTCAATCATTGGTGAACCAACTGCGGAACGTATCAAACAAGAGATTGGGATAGCTTATATTCAGAATGATGATGAAGTAAAAGAAATGGAAGTTCATGGTCATAATTTAGCAGAAGGCGCACCTCGTACCTTTAGTCTAACTTCAAAGGATGTTTTAGAAGCATTGCAACAACCATTAAATGGCATTGTAACCGCAGTTCGTACAGCGTTAGAAGAATGCCAACCTGAACATGCAGCGGATATTTTTGAGCGTGGTATTGTTTTGACTGGAGGTGGGGCGTTATTGCGCAATATTGATGTTTTATTATCAAAAGAAACGGGTGTACCAGTCATTGTCGCTGAAGATCCATTAACTTGCGTTGCTCGTGGTGGTGGCGAAGCATTAGATATGATCGATATGCACGGCGGCGATATTTTCAGTGATGAAATTTAATCCTTAACAAAATTAAAAGTGCGGTAGATTTTACCGTACTTTTGTTTTCAACCTTTGATAATTCAATCTTTATGAAACCTATTTTCAGTAAAGCGCCTCCTTTAGGGATTCGGCTTATTTTATCTGTAATCGTTTCTATCTCTTTAATTCTCTTTGATGGAAAAACGAATTCGATGATCAAGGCTCGTAGTTTTATGGAAACTGCAGTAGGAAGCTTATATTATTTAGCTAATACACCACGTGTTGTGTTAGATGGCGTATCAGAAAATTTGGTTGATACAAATAAGTTACAGATTGAAAATAAAGTTCTACGTGAGCAATTAAGAGAAAAAAATGCTGATTTACTCTTACTGGATCAATTAAAAGTTGAAAATCAGCGTTTACGCTTATTGTTAAATTCGCCTTTAAGAACTGATGAATATAAAAAAATTGGTGAAATCTTAACGGCGGAAACAGATATTTATCGTCAGCAAGTTGTGATTAATCAAGGGGCTAAAGATGGTGCCTACGTTGGGCAACCAGTTATTGATGAAAAAGGTGTTGTTGGGCAAATTATTTCGGTTGGGGAAAATAATAGCCGAGTGCTATTACTCACTGATGTCACTCATTCTTTACCTGTGCAAGTTTTGCGCAATGATGTGCGTGTCATTGCAAGTGGAACAGGGCGAAGTGATGAGCTGACTTTAGATAATGTACCGAGATCTGTGGATATTGTGAAAGGCGATTTACTTGTCACTTCAGGGCTTGGAGGACGTTTTTTAGAGGGTTATCCCGTTGCGGTTGTGGAAAATGTTTCTCGTGATAGTAAAAATTATTTTGCTACTATTACTGCTAAGCCTTTGGCTTCAATAGAGCGCTTGCGTTATATTTTGTTGCTTTGGCCAACTCATGAAGATATGCGTAAAGCCCAATCTCTTACGCCTGAGGATGTGCGCCAAGCAGTACAGCAGCGCTTGGAAATGCAACATAATTCTTCTACAAATAGGGTGAAAAAAACACCCGTTCCAGAAGATCAGAATCTATCAAATAGTAATAATGTTGAGAGCATAACAGAAATGCCACAAAGCTTACCTGAAAATTTACCAGAGCAAGAATTCCAGCAAAAAGAGAATAGGGACGAAGATTAATGAAAGCAAAATTTTTGTTACAAATTTTAGTTGTTAGCTGTTTGTTTATTTTTGCTTTTGCCCTTGAGCTTATGCCTTGGCCAGCGGCTTTTCAAAGTTTTAAGCCTTCTTGGCTTGTATTAGTATTACTTTATTGGATTTTAGCGATCCCAAATAAAGTGAGTATTGGGACAGCATTTGTGCTCGGCATTATTTGGGACTTAATTTTGGGCTCTATATTAGGCGTACATGCTTTAGTGCTATCTATCTTTGCCTATTTAATTGCTACTAATCATTTAGTCTTGAGAAATTTATCTTTATGGTTTCAAGGCATCTTGGCGATGTTATTTGTGATTACCATTCGTTTCTCCATTTTTTTGATCGAATACTTTTTATATAGCGCCCACTTTAATTGGCAAGAAATTTTTGGCGCTATTGCAAGCGGAATTTTGTGGCCTTGGGTATTTTTATTATTGCGTAAAATTAGAAGGCAATTAGATTTAAGATAGTTTTATTCTTCATTGTATGGCTCATAGATAGAACCTCGATAAATTCGGAGCATCATATCTTGTTCTGCTGGCGTGAGTTTTTTTAACCAGTCAATTGCTTTCAACCATTCTTCATGCATTAAATGATCGTAAATTACCATATATCGTGCTTTTCTATTTTCCGCAAGAATTGGATTTAGCCATTCCAGCATTTTTTCTCTGTTGCCTTCCTGACGATATTTTTCCGCTATCCGCAAAATACTTTCTTCATCGCCTTGCAAGGCAGCAAGTTCAAAAAGTTGATAGGCTTTTGGTTTATCTTGTGGCACACCTTTGCCCTCAAGATAGAGGTTACCTAATAGATGTTGTGCCTGTGGGTTATTTTGTGCCACCGCTAAATTTAGCCATTTAACCGCTAAATTGAGATTTCTTTCCACTATATCGCCATCAATATAATAGGCACCCATCGCAGCTTGAGCCATGGAGTTTCCTTGTTTAGCCGACTTTTCTGTCCACATAAATGCTTGCTTATATTGTCCTGCTTGGTGCAATTTATCAGCTAATAGCACTTGAGCAAATGCCTCGCCTTTTTGTGCCCAAGGCTCAAAATCAAAATGTTGATATTTTTCTGCAACCTTTACTCCCATTCTTGCTAGATAGGCAAGATAAATACCCGCTCTTCCTTCATTTATATTTTCAGATTTTTGCAAAAAATAGACCGCTCTTTCTAAATCCGCTTTGCCACCTAAGCCAAATAAATAAAGGATACCAAGGATGTAAGGATCATTTTTAATATTGTTATTATCAGCTTGTTCAAGCCAATAGCGTGCTTTAGCAAAATCGATCTCAAAGTCTGTTCCGTTAAAATACGCAATTCCTAATTCCGCTTGAGCCTCTGAATTTCCTCGCTCGGCAGCCGAAATTAAGTGTGTTTTCCACTTTTGCTGATTTTGGCTGCCGAATTTTTTTGCTTTCAGCATTAATGCAAAAGAAAATTCAATTGAGGAAGGCGCTTTGGCGACCAATTCTTGTAATTTTTTTATTCTTTGTGTTTGTGGGTAAAGAGCGGTCAAATTTGAGAAGGCAAGTTGATCGCCTTGTAATGTTGCTTGTTCAAACCAATAAATTGCTTTATCAATGTTTTTTTGTTTTTTGTAATGTTGGGCCAAGTTATATTGCCCATCTTTATTCCCTTGCTGAGCAGATGCGATCAATAATTGAATACCTTGCTTAATATTCTTGGTTGTTCCTCTTCCTTCTAACTTTGCTGTTCCCAACATAAATTGAGCATCAGGATGTCCAGTTTCTGCGACTTCAGTAAGCCATTTAATTGCTTGTTGATTATCTCGCTTTGTTCCTTTCCCAAGTAAATAACTACGAGCAAGATCGAGTTGTGCTTCAATAAATCCTTGATTAGCACTTTGTAAAAAGAGATCAAATGACTTTGTATAATCTTGTTTTACGCCCAATCCATCAAAATACATTTTGCCTAAAAGATGCTGGGCTGATGAATTACCTTGAGCAGCTGATTTTTCATACATTTTAGCCGCTCGATCATATTCGCCTAGCCAAATAAAATATGAGCCCATAGCCTTTTGCGACTCGGGATTATCACTTTCAAGATATTTTTCAACTATTGATTTTGCTTTGTCTATCTGATTAATTTCAAGATATTGATTAGCCAGCACTAACTCATTTTTTTCATCTGGGTTTTGTTTCACTAATTTTTCTAACCAGTAAACTGCTTTTGTCGGATTAATTTCACTCGTAAGAAAATACTCAGCCAAGTCTTGTTGTGCATAAACATTCTCTTGCTCTCCTGCCTTTTCAAGCCAATAAAGCATTTTGTTAAGATCTTTTTCTACACCATCGCCAAATTGATATAAATGGGCTAAGCCCACCATTGAATTTGTATGCCCCATTTGAGCCGCACGCTCAAAATAACTGGCGGCTTTGCGGAAGTCGGTTTCTACCCCCATACCTTCAGAATAATGTGCTCCCAAATTATGCAGACTACTGCGATGATTTTGTGCCGCCGATTTTTCAAACCAATAGACCGCTTGTTGATGATCTATTTCGGTATTCCACCCCAAGCATATAAATAACACCCACATTAAACTGAGCCTCTTTATCGCCTTGTTCTGCTTGTGGAAGTACTAACTCTAAACGATTAAATAAGCGAATTTCTTTCGCCCAAAGAGTATTAAAAAATAGGTCGAGGAAGAGTAGAAGTAAGATTTTTTTCATGGGTAGATTTTCAGAAAAAGAGAAAGTTCTGTAAATCTAACGAGAAAAATAAAGAGATTCAAGTTATAAAAAAAGACCTCTTAAAAACTGCGACATTGGACCCCATCCCAAATTCTGTGTAAACACCCAT
>NZ_MUXZ01000019.1 GCF_002015075.1 Canicola haemoglobinophilus | reverse complement strand
TTTCGAACAGGTGTGGTGAGGACACGTGCGCTATCGTTGTAGTACAAAATCTTCTAAATTACTACCGCACTTTTCCATTCAACGAAGAAAAACCCATTAGATTGCTCTAATGGGTTTTCATTTTGGGAGATTTTATTTTTGGTTATTAACTCATACTATTTTGCTAATTTAGCACGGATAGCATTTGCTAATTCTGTACTTACTTTCTCGAAGTGAGCCATTTGACGCTCAACGATTTCAGGAACTGTTACACCAGCTAAACCAGCTGCAAAGTTGCCCGCTAAACGATCTTTCTCTTCAGCTGTGAAGATATTGTAAAGCGCTGCTGGTTGTGAGTAGTAATCTTCATCATATGCACGGAAGTCAAAGTGCGCTGCTTCACGTTCGATTTGTAAAGGCACTTGATCATGTGTCGGAACATAAGTTTCGAAACGGTTTGGTGCATAGTTAGGGTGGTTACCACCGTTGTTATCTACACGCATTGCACCATCACGATGAGTTGTGTGGTATGGGCATTTTGGTGCATTTACAGGGATTTGGTGGTGGTTAACACCTAAACGGTAACGCTGTGCATCTTGGTAAGAGAACAGACGACCTTGTAACATACGGTCTGGTGAGAAACCAATTCCCGGAACGATGTTAGATGGTGCGAATGCCGCTTGCTCAACTTCTGCGAAGTAGTTTGCTGGGTTACGGTTTAATTCTAAAACACCCACTTCGATTACAGGGTAATCCGCATGTGGCCATACTTTCGTTAAGTCAAATGCATAGTTATGTTTGTGTGCATCTGCTTCTGGCATGATTTGTACTTGAACAGTCCAACGTGGGAATTCGCCACGCTCAATTGCTTCGTATAAATCTTGTTGGCTTGATTCACGGTTTTCGCCCACAACTTTTGCTGCTTCTTCGTTAGTGAAGAATTTGTGACCTTGTTGTGTTTTGAAGTGGAATTTAACCCAGAAACGCTCATTTGCTTCGTTTACAAAGCTATAAGTGTGGCTACCGTAACCGTTCATGTGACGTAAAGTCGCAGGAATACCACGATCTGAGAACAATGTCATAATTTGGTGCATTGACTCAGGGTGACGTGACCAGAAATCCCATGCTGCGTTTGCATCACGTAAGTTAGTTTGTGGGTTACGTTTTTGTGTGTGAATAAAATCTGGGAATTTTAATGGATCACGAATAAAGAATACTGGTGTGTTGTTACCTACTAAGTCCCAGTTACCTTGTTCTGTGTAGAATTTTAATGAGAAACCACGCACATCACGCTCTGCATCTGCTGCACCACGCTCCCCCGCAACAGTTGAGAAACGTAATAAAACTTCAGTTTCAGCACCTGGTTTGAATACAGCTGCTTTTGTGTATTTAGTAATATCTGCAGTTACTTTGAAAGTACCATAAGCTGCAGAACCTTTAGCATGAACAACACGCTCAGGAATACGCTCACGAGCGAAGTGTGCTAATTTCTCTTGGAACCATACATCTTGTAAAAGTAATGGACCACGAGGGCCAGCAGACATTGTGTTATCGTTATCAACAACAGGTGCACCTGCTGCGTTAGTTAAAGTTTTTGAAACATGATCAAATGGACATTTTTGTGACATAAAAAAATTTCCTTTAAGTTATTTATTGTTGAGTTGTACTACTTTTCGAGTGGGTATTATATTGATAGGAATTTTCTTGTAAACTTATCAATTTGATAATTAATAGCTATTAAATCTGTTTTCAATTAATCGGGATTTTGTATCACATCTAAGTTCAATATTCTTTATCAGCCAAAATTCCAGTATTATGTAGCAGTTGTACAATGATTAAATAGCGGAGTATTTGTAGGGACGCCACGCTGGCGTCCGTAAACAAAAAAACAAATAAATACAATAGGTTAAGGTTAAAATATTTATTCGGGCGCCAGCGTGGCGTCCCTACTTTTCTCACTCCTTTAAGATTTTATGCATTTGCTACATAATGCCGCAAAATTCCTTTATAATTGACCGCATTTTCCATAAGGAGAAGAAAAATTATGGAAGGAAAGAGTAATAGAATGATATTTAATCTAACCAAATAAACCTAACCCACTGATTTAAAACAAAAAATTGCATAATTTAGAAGGAAACTGTATAATGCCAACAGCCAACAGCCAACAGCGCTCAAATTTTAGCTGCACAACAAGCCTTTCTTAACGATCTTGATACAAAACTCTGGCAATCTGCCGACCGTCTTCGCCAACAACTCGATGCCGCAAACTACAAACATATTGTCCTTGGTTTAATTTTCCTAAAATATGCCTCTGATGCTTTTGAAGCACAGCGTGAAAAAGTCACTCGAGAACTACAAGATCCAAATAGCCCATTCTACTTAGATCCAACAGGTTATAGCCCTGAAGAATTTGAGCAACTTCTCCAGTCTGAACTTGAAGTACCCGAACTTTATATCAAAGATCATGTCCTCATCGTGCCAGAAAAGGCTCGTTGGAATGTGCTTAACAAAGTCGTGAGTTATCAAAATGGGCAAGAATTGCCTTGGGGCGAGAAATTTAACAGCGTAACCAAATTAATTGATAATGCCTTTATTGAAATAGAACGTCATAATCAACAGCTCAAAGGAGCAATGCCGATTTTCGCTACCTATGATGTAACAGAAGATACGCTTATCGGCTTATTTAATACTTTTTCAGATACCAACTTTTCCAAACCGCACTTAAACGGTGTGCCATTAGAACTAAGCTCAAAAGATATTCTCGGACACGTTTATGAATATTTCCTTGGCGAATTTGCTCGGGAAGAAGGCAAACGAGGTGGCGAATTTTTTACACCTAAATCCATTGTTTCATTGATTGTCGAAATGCTCCAACCTTACAAAGGTAGAATTTATGATCCAGCAATGGGTGCTGGTGGTTTCTTTGTCCAAGCGGAAAAATTTATCAACGCACATCAAGGCAAAATTGATGATGTGTCTATCTACGGACAAGAGTTTAACTCAACCACTTGGAAACTGGCTGCAATGAATATGGCTATTCGAGGCATAGGTTTTAATTTTGGCGAACGAGCAAATACTTTCACAAATCCTCAACACCCCGACTTACGAGCTGATTTTATTATGGCAAATCCACCCTTTAATATCAGTGAATGGTGGGAAAAAAGCCTAAACGATGACCCCCGTTGGCAATATGGTATCCCACCAAAAGGCAATGCGAACTTTGGCTGGTTGCAACATATGATTTATCACCTCTCACCAACAGGCAAAATTGCAATGGTAATGGCAAATGGCTCTATGTCGAGCCAAACCAACAATGAAGGGGAAATTCGCAAAAACATCATCAACGCTGACTTGGTAGAAGCGATGATCGCCTTGCCTGCTCAGCTTTTTGCTAATGTTCAAATCCCAGCTTGTATCTGGATCTTAAACAAACGTAAAACCAGAAAAGGCGAAGTGCTCTTCATTGATGCTCGCCAGATTGGGTATATGAAAACACGCACACAAAAAGATTTCACCAACGAAGACATTGCCAAAATCGCCGACACCTATCACCAATGGCAACTTGCAAAAAATTACCAAAATCAACCCGCTTACTGCTATGCCGCTACCCTTGCCGAAATTGCAGAAAATGATTTTGTGCTAACCCCGGGGCGTTATGTTGGCACAGCCGAACAAGAAGATGACGGCATTCCTTTTGCAGAAAAAATGCAAGAACTGACCGCTCTTTTACAACAGCAGTTTGCACAAAGTGCCGAATTAGAAGTGAAGATTAAAGAAAATTTAAAGGGGTTGGGGTATGAGTAAGTATTCAATTAACCAATTAGCCAGAAATGTTACTAGAAAATTTGATTTTGAAAAATTCAAGAGAGTGATTTTTATTAATACTGGAGATGTATTAAACAATGAATTTTTACATCAAAATGTGAGTAGTAAAAACTCATTACCTGGTCAAGCAAAAAAAGCTATAAAAAAAGGCGATATTTTATATAGTGAAATTAGACCTGGGAATGGACGATATTTACTTGTTGAGAAAGATTTAGATAATTATGTTGTTTCAACTAAATTTATGGTAATTGAAGTTAATAAAGAATTAGTTTTACCTGAATATCTATACCTAATTTTAACTTCTCAAGAAGTAGTGAGCTACTTTAAGGTTATTGCTGAAAGTAGATCTGGAACTTTTCCACAAATTACTTTTGATTCAATTTCTCATTATTCTATTGATTTACCTAATTTAGAAATACAGAAAGAAATTATTGATATAGTTTTTGCATTTAATAAAAAAATCCAACTCAACACCCAAATCAACCAAACCCTAGAACAGATCGCCCAAGCGATCTTTAAAAGCTGGTTTATCGACTTCGACCCCGTAAAAGCCAAAGCCGAAGCAAAAGCACAGGGTACAACAGACGAACAAGCCAACATCGCCGCAATGAGCGTGATTAGCGGAAAATCCCCCGATCAGCTCAACACTTACAAACAAACCAACCCAACAGACTACCAACAACTCCACCAACTCGCCCAAGCCTTCCCAAGCGAGTTTGAAGAAATTGATGGCGTGGAAATACCGAAGGGGTGGGGGATAGTTTCAATTGTGGATAAAAAAGTATTAGAAATCATTAAACCTAGAATTGATATATTTGATGGAGAAAAAGAATATATCGCTACTGCAAATGTTTCTGGAAATTCTATTGTAGGGGATTTAGAGTTGATTTCTTATGAAAATAGACCTTCAAGAGCAAATATGCAGCCTGTTGTAGATAGTATTTGGTTTGCAAAAATGGTTGGAGAACATAAAGCAATTTTAATTGATAAAAATGATAGTTTTTTGATTAATAGAACAATTTTATCAACAGGATTTATGGGATTAAGACCTAAAGAAAATCGTAAATGCTTTTTATATTGTTATATAAATTCAGAACAATTCAAACAAGAAAAAAATCAGTTGGCAACTGGCGCTGTCCAAATTGCATTAAACAATGGTTCTTTTTCTAAAATGCAAATTACTTTACCAGCAGATAATGTCTTAGTATTCTTTGAAAATAAATTGAGCGATATTTTTTCAAAAATATCTGAAAATCATAAGGAAAATAAAATACTAGCTAATGCTAGAGATTTGTTATTGCCTAAACTATTAAGTGGAGAACTATAAATATGACATATATGTGTAAAAGCTCTATTCCTAATGAGCTTTCCATTTGGGATAAAAATAAAGAACTAGAATTTAAAATCAGTACTTATATACCTTCGATAGTTGTAAATGGCTATGCTGATTTTAAAGATATTTTAAAAACTAGTCATTTCAAAAATTCAGAAAATAGTTGGGTTTTTAGGGGGCAAAAAGAACATTCTTGGTTTTTACAATCTACTTTAGAAAGAGTTAATTCAAAATCCTTATATCTAAGAGAAAATCATTTAAACAGATTTAAAAAAGAGTGTAGAAGACCTTTTAAAGATAATATTCATTTACTTGAAACTGATGAAAATGAAATTTGGGCAATAGGTCAACATTATGGTTTAGCTACTCCATTATTAGATTGGACTTATTCGCCCTATGTATCATTATTTTTTGCATTTGAGGAAATAGTAGAGAATGAAGATTATAGGGTCGTTTATGCTTTAAATAAGGACAATCTTTTAAATAGGTTAAGTGAATATTTTTCCCATGAGTATAACAAATTATTTTTTGAACCAAAGATAGATCCATTTGGTCGCTTAATTAATCAGTCAGGATTATTTACTATTGCTCCTCCTTGTACAACCTTAGAGGACACTTTAATAGATGAATTAAGAAAAGTTTGTATTACAAGGGAAAACGATATCGCAGATTATATTTGCAAAATATATATTAAATCGACACAGTATGAGAGAAGAGAGTGTTTAAGCGATTTGAGAAAAATGAATATACACCATGGGACTTTATTTCCAGATCTTATTGGTGCAACTAAATACTGTAATCAAATGATCAAAGAACAATATGGTGTAGATTGTTAGTAAGTAGGGTGGGCTTCAGCCCACCGAAACAAAATGTTAGAACTAAAAAAATAATGGTGGGCTAAAGCCCACCCTACAAAGCTAAGCAATAACATCAATCCCTTTGTTTTTGGCTAGAGTGAGTAATTTTAGTGCTGCACCGCTTGGTTTTTTGATACCACGCTCCCAATCGGACAGTAGATTTTTACTGATATTAAGATAATGGGCGAAGACGGTTTGTGAAATTTGAGCATTTTCACGCACTTGGCGAATTTCATCGGGG
This sequence comes from Canicola haemoglobinophilus, assembly GCF_002015075.1. Taxonomy (GTDB): domain Bacteria; phylum Pseudomonadota; class Gammaproteobacteria; order Enterobacterales; family Pasteurellaceae; genus Canicola; species Canicola haemoglobinophilus. The sequence continues at coordinate 28,447 of NZ_MUXZ01000019.1, read as the reverse complement.
GAAAGTGGGGTAATTGGGGTTAAACAGGCTTTATCAAATTCACGCATTGTTTGTTTATTGACAAAACCACCGTCATATAACTCTGCAACGGTTTGATGAACAACTTGGGCAATATCACTTTGGTATTTAGACATTTTGAACTCCGTTAATTTCGGTTAAATAGCCTTGATTGACCATTTTCGTTAAATCTGCTTCGGTATAGCGAGCAAATAATTTACCGAGCATTTTTAATTGTTGTAATTCTTTTGGCGAAATATTTTGTTGTTGATTTTTCGCAAAACCATACAGGAAAAATACATTTTGATTAACTTTATACAAAATAATAGAGCGATAACCTGATGATTTTCCTGCATTTAATCGGGGAATTCGTTGCTTAATCAAGTTACCACCGAGATTGACATCAATTAGCCCTTGATTTGCTCGTTCAACTGCTTGGCGTAATTCATCATCTTGAATGCCTTTTTCGCTACTGAATTGAGCAAAGAGTTTAGTTTTAAATATTCTCATAAAATATAATCCATAGTGTGATAGTTTTTGTAAGTGATGTCAAGACTATGGCGAAGTGCGGTAAGAAAATACAGCTTTTCAAACAAATTTCTCGACAGAGATCACAAAAATAACTGGCAAAGGAGCCAATAATGAAAGTCAATGAAAACACAATAGAGCAACAATGCTTGGAGAGCTTGCAATCTCTTGGTTGGGACTATGCTTTTGGGCGTTCGGAAGAAATGGCAGCTTGGCGACATTCGGCGAGTGATGTGGTGCTTGAGCCGTTGTTGCGAGAGGCGGTGGCTCGGTTAAATCCGCAGTTGCCTGAAAGTGCGGTGGCGGACGTGGTGAAATTGGTGTGCCGTAGCGATATTACCGAATTGGCGGAGCGTAATCGTCAAGCCTATTTTTATGGCTTCGTCAAGGTGTGCGGGTGGAGTATCAGCTTAATGATGAACAAAAGGTAGAATTTGCCCGCTTGATTGACTTTAGTGCGGTGCAAAATAACCATTTTTTAGCGGTAAACCAACTCACGATTACGGGGCGAAAAGGCAACCGCCGACCTGATGTGCTGTGTTATATCAATGGCTTACCGATAGCGGTGTTTGAGCTAAAAAATCCATTAAAAGAAAATGCCACTTTAACAGATGCTTTTAACCAGTTACAAACCTATAAACAAGAAATTACGGATCTCTTTGTCTTTAACCAGTTGTTAGTGATTAGCGATGGTATTGATGCCAAAATCGGTTCACTTACTGCCAATATCGAGCGTTTTAGCCCTTGGCGTGTGGTTGATGAAAAGAATAAAAGCCAACGAATTTTGTTTGAAAATGAGTTAGATGGCTTGGTGCAGGGGCTGTTTTCGCCAGAAAATTTACTGAATTATGTGCAGAATTTTATTTTGTTTGAACGTGATAACAGTCAATGGGTTAAGAAAATTGCAGCCTATCATCAATTTTATGGCGTAAATGAAGCGGTGGATTGCACCTTGCTTGCTACAGGCGAGCAGGGCGATGGGCGAATTGGGGTAATGTGGCATACGCAAGGTTCGGGCAAGTCGATTTCGATGTTATTTTATGCAGCGAAATTGTTAGCCTTGCCACAGTTACAAAATCCAACCATTGTGGTGGTGACTGACCGTAATGACTTAGATGGTCAGCTCTACGAAACCTTTAGCAAGGGCGAAATGTTGCTGCGTCAGCAACCTGTGCAAGCCGATGGGCGGAATGAGTTGCGAGATGAGTTAGCGAAAAGGGAAACAGGCGGGATTATTTTCACTACTATTCAAAAATTCGGGCTGCAAGAAGGAGAATTTTCTCATCCTGTATTGAATAGCCGTAAAAATATCATTGTGATTAGCGATGAGGCACACCGTAGCCAATATGGTTTTATTCAACAGCAAATAACTTTAAATAAGGAAGAAAAAACGGCGTTTTCACAACAAAAAATTGGTTACGCCAAACATTTACGTGATGCCTTGCCTAATGCGGCATTTATTGGCTTTACTGGTACGCCGATTGAGTTAGAAGATCGAGATACGCAAGCGGTTTTCGGACAATATGTTTCTGTTTATGACTTTCAAGATGCGGTGGAAGATGGGGCAACAGTGCCGATGTATTATGAAGCACGCCAAATTCGTTTGGGGGAAAGTAAAGATTTTTCAGCTGTTATGGAGGAGGCTAGACGCTACGATGTAGAAAATAATCGCTTTCCAATGCTAGCCGCTTTGTTGAGCAATGACAGCCGCTTAGATCAATTGGTCGAAAATTTGATTGAACATTTTGAACAACGTATCGCTTTACTTGATGGTAAAGCAATGATTGTGGCAATGAGCCGTGAAATTTGTGTGCGTTTATATCAAAAAATTGTGGCATTACGCCCAGAATGGGGAGGCGATCCTGAAGATGTGCATCAAGGTGCGATTAAAATTGTGATGACGGGTGGGGCAAATGATCCAGCAGATTTTCAACCGCATGTTTATTCCCATCAACAGAAGAAAGTATTGGAGAAACGTTTTAAAGATCCGAATGATCCGCTGAAATTGGTAATTGTACGAGATATGTGGCTAACTGGTTTTGACGCCCCTTGTTGCCATACGATGTATTTAGATAAGCCAATGCAAGGGCATAACTTAATGCAGGCGATTGCGAGGGTAAATCGTGTATTCCGTAATAAAAACGGCGGATTAATTGTTGATTATTTCGGTTTAGACAAAGAATTAGAAACTGCAATGAAACAATATACTAATTCTAGAAATAAGGAGAAACCAGTTACAGATGTAGAAGAAGTATTTAATAAAATGCTGACTTTTCTTGATATTATTCGTGGACAATTTGCCACGCCTGTGCAAGATAAGGCATTTGATCTTGCAGAAGCCTTAGTTGAGCAAGATGAGAAAAAATTATTTGTTTGGTTACAAAGAGCAGCAAATCATATTTTAGCTTTAGATCATCAATCGCCGAAACAAAATCGTTTATCGACTTTCTTAAAATCTGCACAAAAGGCTCGCCAAGGGCTGAATTTATCTAATGCCCTACCGAAGGTTGGGAAATATCGTCAAGAAATCATCTTTTATGATGGTGTGCGAGCTATGCTATCCAAAGATAAAAGCGCAGGTTCGAATATAGATCGTGCTTTGCAGCTAGCGAAATTGGTCAATCAAGCAGTGACTTCTGAAGGTGTGGTAGATTTAGTTGCTTTGCTGGGCAGGGAGCAGCCAAATATTAACTTACTTTCTGACGATTTTTTGGAGATGGTGCGTGATAGTGAGTTGAAAGAATTATGGGCAAGTGCATTAGAGCGTTATGTTAGAAGTGAAATCAGTAACAAAGCTGCCAGTAATTTAGCGTTGAAAAAAGATTTTGAACAACGTTTAAAAGAAGCGCTAAATAAATATCACAATCATGGTTTAACCGTAATGGATGTGATTGAAGAATTAATTGAGCTCAGTAAACTCTTAGCAGAGCAATTACAACGTGGTGAAGAATTAGGATTAACCCCAAGTGAATTAGCGTTTTACGACACCTTAGCACAAAATGAAAGTGCAGTACGGGAGCTTGGAGATGAAACCTTGAAAAAACTGGCAAAAGAAATCACTGAAAAAATTCGCCGTTCTGTGACGATTGATTGGCAGTTTAAATCTTCTGTACAAGCGGCAATGCGCGTATTAGTTCGCCGAGCATTGCAGTTCTACAAATATCCACCCGATAAACAACCTGAAGCTATAGAAAATGTCTTAAAGCAAGCAGAAATATTGGCGGATGAGTTATCTAGTTAGGGTTGATTGATAAAAAGTATCCCGATAGCGCCAGTGTCCTCACTGGTGCTTTGTTTTTTGGCGCAAAGAGCGGTGGTAATTTTGAGGATTTTGGTCACCCGTGAGGACACGGGCGACAGCGAAGAGAGGACATGGGCGACAGCATTTGGTTATTGATAGCTCCGATAGCGCCAGTGTCCTCACTGGTGCTTTGTTTTTTGGCGCAAAGTGCGGTGGTAATTTGGGGATTTTGGTCACCCGTGAGGACACGGGCGACAGCGAAGAGAGGACATGGGCGAAAGCATTTGGTTATTGATAGCTCCGATAGCGCCAGTGTCATCACTGGTGCTTTGCTTTTTGGCGCAAAGAGCGGTGGTAATTTTGAGGATTTTGGTCACCCGTGAGGACACGGGCGACAGCGAAGAGAGGACACGAGCGACAGCATTGAGGTTCTTTATTCTATCTAATTCCACTGGCACAAGCATAAGCTGAGCTCCATGCCCATTGGAAGTTGTAGCCGCCGAGCCAGCCTGTGACATCAAGCACTTCACCGATAAAATATAGCCCTTTGACTTTATGGCTTTCCATGGTTTTTGAGGAAATTTCTTGAGTATCAACGCCGCCCATAGTCACTTCGGCAGTGCGGTAGCCTTCGGTGCCGTTTGGTTGGAATTGCCAATGATGAATTAAATTCTCAAGATTTTGCAACCGCACTTTGCTGAGATTGGCGAGAACTTCTTCTTGAATAAGGTTTTGGCTTAGCCATAACTCTACTAACTTTTGCGGTAATAGACGGGATAAGGCTGTTTTTAAATGAAGTTTTGGCGAACTTTGACGTAGCTTGTTAAGAAAATCTTGAATATTCTCTGCGGGCAATAAATCAATTTCTAGGCTTTCATTAGGTTGCCAATAATTTGAAATTTGTAAAATCGCTGGACCAGAAATGCCACGATGAGTGAAAAGTAAATTATTGCTAAAAGATTTACCGCACTTTGCGGTTACGCAAACAGGTAAGGAAATCCCTGAAAGTGCGGTGTAGAATTTGTCTGTTTCACGCCAAGTAAAAGGCACTAGACTAGCTCTTGGTGCAATTACATTTAAGCCAAATTGTTCAGCAATTTGATAGCCGAAAGGCGTAGCACTCAAGGCTGGCATAGAAAGTCCGCCTGTAGCGATTACTAGATTTTCACATTGCCAAATTTGCCCATTGCTTTGTAGTTGAAAACGGGCTTTTGAGTTTCCTTCTAGTTTTTCGATATGTTCGATTTGTTGGCGTAATTGAATATTGACTTGATATTTATCACATTCGGTTTGCAACATATTCACAATATCTTCAGCACTGTTATCGCAAAAAAGCTGTCCCAGCTCTTTTTCATGATAGGGAATATCATATTCAGCAACGAGAGCGATAAAATCCCATTGGGTAAAACGAGCTAAAGCGGATTTAACAAAATGCGGATTTTGCGAGAGGTAATGTTGGGGCGTGACATCTAAGTTCGTGAAATTACAAAATCCACCGCCAGACATTAAAATTTTACGCCCGATTTTTTTGCCATTGTCTAAAATGGTGACTTGCTGATTGGCTTTACCAAGTTGGCTGGCACAAAATAACCCTGCTGCGCCAGCGCCGATAATAATTGTTTGGGAATAATTCATTATTTGTTCGCTAAAATGACCGCTCTTTTGGGTACTGGATAGCCTTCAATGGTTTTGCTGTGATCTTGTGGATCAAGAAAATCAATCAAACTTTCATTCTCTAGCCAATCTGTTTTACGCTGTTCTTCTAGGCTGGTAGTTTCGACATCGACACAACGTACATTTTGGAAACCGCACTTTTCTAGCCAGTTAATCAAGCAATCGACAGAAGGAATGAAATACACATTTTTCATTTTGGCATAGCGATCTGCTGGCACTAAAACCGTATTGACATCACCGTCCACCACTAAGGTTTCAAGCACCAATTCGCCGCCTTTGACTAATTGATTTTTAAGTTGGGTAAGATGATCCAGCGGCGATTTGCGATGATATAAAACGCCCATAGAAAAGACCGTATCAAATGCAGCTAAAGGTTGCATTTCTTCAATGCCGAGGGGAATAAGGTTCGCTCTGCGATCATTATTGAGCAATTTACGCACAGCTTCAAATTGACATAAGAAAAGCTCTGTTGGGTCAATGCCCACCACCATTTTTGCCCCTTCGCCAACCATACGCCACATATGATAGCCGCTGCCACAGCCCACATCTAAAATTGTGCGATCTTGTAATGGGGCAAGGTGAGGCGAAACACGATCCCATTTAAAATCAGAACGCCATTCACAATCAACATGAATACCATATAAATGATAAGGACCTTTACGCCAAGGCATGAGCTGTTTTAAGTGATGAATGATGCGTTGTTGTTCGCCAGCAGAAAGTGGCGTTTCTGCCTCAGATTTGACCGCACTTTTGAGATCGATATGACTCGCAGTTAAGTGCGGTAGAAAATCCACAATTTTTGCCCACTTGGCATAATCGCCGTGAGTTTGCTTTTCCCATTGTTTAAGTTGTAAGGGCAGGGTTTCAAGCCACGCCGATAGTTGCGAGGTGGCTATTTGTTGATAGAAAGGACGAAAATCGATCATGGTTATTTCGATGCCTTATATGCGCTTTTAGCTTGTTCAAATGTATCTAAAATCCCTTGTTCTGGTTTTGCTGACAATAAAGAAACGATAACAATTACAAGGCTTGCCAAGGCAAATCCTGGGATCATTTCGTATAATTGGTGTAACTCGCTTGTTGCTGGAATAATAGCTTTCCAGCTAAATACAACGATTGCGCCAGTCAACATTCCAAGCATTGCAGCGGAAGATGTCATGCGTTTCCAGAATAAAGAAAAGAGCACAACAGGTCCGAAGGCACTGCCAAATCCAGCCCATGCAAATTGCACTAATTTTAGCACTTGGCTTTTTTCATCTTGTGCGATCCAGATTGCAATTGCAGCGATGACTAACACCATTAAACGACCAAGCCAAACTAATTCTTTATCGGATGCTTTTGGACGGATAAAGCCTTTGTAAAAATCTTCAGTGATAGCACTAGAAGAAATAAGAAGCTGTGCGCTTAATGTGCTCATTACCGCTGCCAAAATAGCGGACAGCAGGATACCTGCGATCCAAGGGTTGAATAATAATTTTGATAATTCAATAAAGATTTGTTCTGGTTCTTGGCTAACCACTGAGGCGAGTTGTGGATTGGCAGAGAAATAGGCAATTCCAAAGAAACCGATTCCCATTGCACCGACTAAACAAAGGATCATCCAAGTGATACTAATACGGCGTGCGTTATTGAGGGATTTCACTGTATCCGCAGCCATGAAGCGTGCCAGAATATGCGGTTGTCCAAAATACCCTAAGCCCCAAGCGGCTAAACTTAATAAGCCAATAGTCGTTGTACCTGTGAAAATATCTGTAAAGTTTTTTCCTACCGCACTTTCTGCTTGGGCTAAGTAAAAATTAAAATTCTCAATGCCATCTAGATTTAGAATGATCATCACTGGCGTAAGAATTAGGGCAAAAATCATTAAGGTAGCCTGAATGGTATCTGTCCAGCTTACTGCCAAAAATCCACCAATAAAGGTATAAGCGATAGTAGCTAATGCGCCATACCAAAGCGCAGTAGAATAAGGAATATTGAATAGATTTTGGAATAATTTAGCGCCAGCCACTACGCCTGATGCGCAGTAAATTGTGAAGAAAACAAGGATAATTGAGGCTGAAACAATTTTGAGAAAATTATGGCTACTACCAAAACGGTTATGAAAATATTCGGGTAATGTGAGAGCGTTATTGTTAAATTCTGTATAAATGCGCAAGCGACCTGCGACAAATAACCAGTTTAAATAGGCACCAATGGTTAAGCCTATGGCAATCCAACCTTCAATTAAGCCTGATAAATAGACCGCACCTGGTAATCCCATTAATAACCAGCCAGACATATCTGAAGCACCAGCAGACATTGCAGTAACAAAACTACCTAAACGGCGACCACCAAGAATGTAATCAGACAGATTATTGGTGTAATAATAGGCTAATACACCAATTAACAACATACCGAAAATATAGATAGTAAAGGTAATAATTGTTGGATCAAAACTAAACATTAAGCCCTCACGAAAGAATTATTTATATTGATAAAATTTGAAAAAGCTCACATTTTACCTTATTTGGGGCTATTATTCTATTTTCCTTTTCGCTAGACTAATTAAAGGAAATATATTTGGAATAAAGATGATGGAGTCTGTTGATTTATTAGCTAATGTAACCCCTAGCGAAACCCGAATTGCGCTGGTGGATAATGGTATTTTAAAAGAAGTACATATTGAACGTCAGGCAAAAAGAGGGATCGTTGGTAATATTTATAAAGGTCGTGTTACTCGAGTATTGCCGGGAATGCAATCAGCGTTCGTTGATATTGGCTTAGAAAAAGCCGCTTTTTTACATGCTTCTGATATTGTTTCACATACAGAATGTGTTGATGCAGATGAGCAAAAACAATTTGTCGTCAAAGATATTGCACAATTGGTACATGAAGGACAAGACATCGTTGTTCAAGTTGTTAAAGATCCTCTAGGAACTAAAGGGGCGAGATTAACCACTGACATTACCCTCCCTTCTCGTTATCTTGTGTTCATGCCAGAAAATAGCCATGTTGGTGTTTCGCAACGTATTGAAAGTGAAGAAGAACGTGCACGTTTAAAAGAACTTGTTTTACCGTTGTGTGATGAATTAGGCGGTTTTATTATTCGTACCGCAGCGGAAGGCGCTACTGAAACTGAGCTTATACAAGATGCCGAGTTTTTAAAACGCTTATGGCGCAAAGTGTTAGAACGTAGAGCAAAATATTCAACTCGTTCAATGTTGTATGGCGAATTAGCGCTTACCCAGCGCATTTTGCGTGATTTTATCGGAGCGAATTTTAGTAAAATCCATATTGACTCTAAACTATGTTTTTCTGAAGTAAAACAATTTACAGAAGAATTTATGCCAGAGTTAACGGATAAGTTAGTTTTATATTCTGGTAGTCAGCCCTTATTTGATGTTTATGGTGTTGAAAATGCTATTCAAACGGCCTTAAATAGCCGAGTTAATCTAAAATCTGGTGGTTATTTAATTATTGAACAAACAGAAGCCATGACCACTATTGACATTAATACGGGGGCTTTTGTTGGTCATCGCAATTTAGAAGAAACTATTTTTAATACCAATATTGAGGCAACTAAGGCTATCGCCCAGCAGTTACAGTTACGCAATCTTGGTGGTATTATCATTATTGATTTTATTGATATGCAAACAGAAGAACATAGAGAACGGGTATTAGAGTCTTTACGTTTAGCATTATCAAAAGATAGAGTGAAAACCAACGTGAATGGCTTTACTCAACTTGGTTTGGTAGAAATGACACGCAAACGCACAAGAGAAAGTTTGGAGCATATTTTATGTGATGAATGTCCAACTTGTAGCGGTCGTGGTAGCGTGAAAACCGTGGAAACCGTTTGCTATGAAATCATGCGTGAAATTATCCGAGTTAACCATTTATTTGCCAGTGAGCAATTTGTAGTTTATGCCTCAAGAGCGGTTGCCGATTATTTAATTAATGAAGAAAGCCATGGTTTATTGGCGGAATTAGAAGTCTTTATCGGTAAACAAATTCAAATTAAAACCGAAGTTTATTATTCACAAGAACAATTTGATGTCGTTGTGATGTAAATTAGAGTAAAAGTGCGGTGGATTTTTATAAAGTTTTAAAACTATGTTAAAATCCACCGCACTTTTTTGTCACTATTATTATTTGAGAATTTTTATGTTAAGCCAAGTGCAAGCAAGCCTACTTGAACAAAGTAACCTTCATGTAAATGACCTCGCTAATGTGTTTGATTTGATGTCGCACCGTCAAATTGATTATGCCGATCTTTATTTCCAATTAAGCCAAGATGAACATTGGGTATTGGAAGACAGCATTATTAAAGAAGGTGGATTTCATATTGATCGCGGTGTTGGGGTTCGTGCGGTTAGTGGCGAGAAAACTGGCTTTGCTTATTCTGATCAAATAGATCTTGCTAGTTTGCAACAATGTGCAGCTGCAGTGAAGGGGATTGCGCAAATTAAACAAGGTAATTTGCTCGCCCCACAAAATTTCAAACAAGTGGATGCAATGTTGCGTTATGCAGCCATAAATCCACTCAATTCCCTTGCTAAAGAACAAAAAATAGAGTTGCTACATTTGGTTGATAAAACCGCAAGAGCCGAAAGCCAATATGTGACACAAGTATCAGCCAGTTTAAGTGCAATTTATGAGGAAGTGTTAGTGGCAGCAACAGACGGAACACTTGCTGCGGATATTCGTCCTTTAGTGCGTTTGTCTATTTCGGTTTTAGTTGAGAAAGATGGCAAGCGTGAGCGTGGTGGTGCTGGCGTTGGTGGACGTGTTGGCTTAGATTGGTTTTTAGAGCCTTTTGGCAATGAAAAAAGAGCGGTCTATTTTGCCAAAGAAGCTGTTCGTCAAGCATTGGTCAATTTAAATGCAGAAGCTGCACCAGCAGGTTTAATGCCAGTGGTATTAGGTGCTGGTTGGCCGGGCGTGTTATTACATGAAGCTGTTGGGCATGGCTTGGAAGGCGATTTTAACCGTAAAGAAAGTTCTTTGTTTAGCGGAAAAATTGGTGAATTAGTGACTTCGCCACTTTGCACTATTGTTGATGATGGTACATTACAAAATCGTAGAGGTTCGTTGACCATAGATGATGAAGGTGTACCAAGCCAATGTAATGTATTGATTAAAGATGGGATTTTACAAGGTTATATTCAGGACAAAATGAACGCTCATTTAATGGGAGTTAAGCCAACGGGCAATGGTCGCCGTGAAAGTTATGCACATTTGCCAATGCCAAGAATGACGAATACTTATATGCTTGCGGGACAAAGTAAGTTTGAAGATTTAATTGCTTCGGTAGATTATGGCATTTTTGCACCGCACTTTGGTGGTGGGCAAGTAGATATAACTTCTGGTAAGTTTACCTTTTCCACATCTGAGGCTTATTTAATTGAAAAGGGCAAAATTACTAAGCCAGTAAAAGGGGCAACTTTGATAGGAAGTGGTATCGAAGTCATGCAAAATATTTCCATGGTTGCGGATAATATGGAAATTGATCATGGCATTGGCGTTTGTGGCAAAGAAGGGCAAAGTGTGCCCGTTGGTGTGGGGCAGCCAGCTTGTAAAATTGAAAAAATCACCGTTGGTGGTACTAACTAAATCTATTTGCTTTGCTATTACATTGACACAAAATACCGCCTATTGAGGCGGTATTTTGTTGTGAGATATTTACTGTTTAAACTTTAAAATCAGGGTTTAAACAAGGTTGGATTTTTTTCAGCATCTCTTTTACAAGGCGTGGTGTTGCTGCAACAATGTGGCTTTCTGTGAAATATTTATGATCGCCATTAAAATCACAAACTAAACCACCAGCTTCACGCAAGATTAAATCTCCTGCTGCAATATCCCAAGGTTTTACACCCATTTCAAAATAGCCATCTACACGATTAGCTGCAACATAGCAAAGATCTAATGCCGCAGATCCTGCACGTCGGAAATCCGCAACATCTTCAGCAAGGCTGCTCATCATCGCAAATTGAGTTGGCATTAATGAGGTTTTTTTGAATGGAAAGCCTGTCGCAAGGATTGCACCTTGAAGATCACGTTTACTACTGTCAACACGTAAACGTAATTCATTGATTTTAGCGCCTTCACCACGCACTGCAGTGAATAATTCATTGCGGATAGGATCGTAAACAACCCCAAATTCTGTGCGTCCTTTGACTCGAATTGCGATTGAAACAGCAAAGTGCGGTAGGCCTTTAACGAAGTTGGTTGTGCCATCTAGTGGATCTATTACCCATTGAATATCGCTATCTTTACCTTCATGCGCACCACTTTCTTCAGTAATGATTGTATGCTCAGGATAAGATTTGCGAATAACCTCAATAATTGCTGCTTCAGAGGCTTTATCAATATTTGTGACAAAATCATTTGTGCCTTTTGTCATTGTTTGAATTTCATCACGGCGTTCATAACCTTTAGCAATTACATTGCCCGCTTTTCGTGCCGCGCGAATAGCGATATTTAACATTGGATTCATATTTCCACCAGATTTTAAAGAACACATAGGGGCAAGAATTATAGTGAATTTTGCCTATAAATGCGAGCAGATTTTAGGCTTTCTATGCGTTTATTTTGCGCCTGCTTAGGAGAAATAGCTTTTCGTAAATTATAGGTGCTATGCTAGAATACCCACAATTTTAAGTAAGGTAAAAGTCTTAATGCTGGAAAATATTAAAATCGTTTTAGTGGAAACTTCTCATAGTGGAAATATTGGTTCTGCGGCTCGTGCGATGAAAACTATGGGATTAAGTCAATTATGTTTAGTTGCACCAAAACAAGAGATTGATGAACAAGCGATCGCATTAGCAGCTGGCGCTGAAGATGTGGTAAAAAGTGCGGTAGTTGTGGAAAGTTTTTCTCAAGCAGTAGCAGATTGTTCTCTTGTTATTGGTACTAGTGCCAGATTAAGACATTTACAAAATACTTTAATTGAACCCAGAGAATGTGCAGAAAAAGTAGTACAAAATCTGTCATCTCAAAAAGTCGCTATCGTTTTTGGACGGGAGCGAGTTGGGTTAACCAATGATGAATTATTAAAATGTCATTACCATTTAACCATTCCTGCCAATCCTGAATATTCTTCATTAAATCTCGCTATGGCGGTGCAGTTAGTTAGCTATGAGCTCAGAATGGCTTGGCTTGCCTTAGCAGAGGAACAGAAACAGCCGTTTTCTGTGATAGAAAATAACTATCCAACAGCACAAGAGTTAGAGTATTTCTTTGCACATACGGAACAGCTATATGAGCATCTTGGTTTTATTCAAAATCAAGGAGTTATGCAAAAATTAAGGCGTTTATATCAACGCACTCAGATTGAGAAAAATGAGCTTAATATTTTGCGTGGGATGTTAAGTGCGGTAGAAAAGCGAATTAACAGGCAAAATTAGAAGTTGACTAATTTAGTAGGATTAGTAATATATCCGCCCATTGCAGATATGAAGGATATTGAGAATGAAACTGACATCAAAAGGGCGGTATGCGGTAACAGCTATTTTGGATATTGCGTTAAATTCTGAGCATGGACCTGTTAGTTTGGCGGATATTTCTGAACGACAACATATTTCCCTTTCTTACCTAGAACAGCTTTTTGCTAAATTACGCCGTGGTGGTCTAGTAAAAAGTGTGCGTGGTCCAGGAGGCGGGTATCAGTTAGGATTATCCAGTGAACAGATTTCCATTGGCATGGTGATTAATGCAGTTAATGAAAATATTAATGTGACTAAATGTTCAGGCAATGGTAATTGCCAAGGTGGAGTGAAATGCTTAACGCATTCTTTATGGGAAGAGTTGAGTGTAAGAATTGAAAATTTCTTGAATGAAATAACCATTGCAGAATTAGTTGAAAAACAAGCTAGTCGAAACAAAAAACAAAAGTTTGAGAGTTTAGCCGTATTTAATCAATAAAAATTAGCTAAAAGTGCGGTGTGAAAAAAAAGATTTTTTAGGAGAGAACAATGAAATTACCTATTTATTTAGATTATGCGGCAACTTGCCCTGTGGACGAACGTGTAGCGAAGAAAATGATGGAATTTTTAACCATCGATGGAACCTTTGGTAACCCAGCATCTCGCTCACATAAATTTGGTTGGCAAGCAGAAGAAGCGGTTGATGTGGCTCGTAATCATATCGCTGATTTGCTTGGTGCAGACAGTCGTGAGATTGTTTTTACTTCTGGCGCAACAGAAGCAAACAACTTGGCGTTAAAAGGTGTTGCACACTTCTATCAAACCAAAGGTAAACATATTATTACTTGCAAAACTGAGCATAAAGCAATTTTAGATACTTGCCGCCAGCTTGAGCGTGAAGGTTTTGAAGTGACTTATTTAGAGCCAAAATCAGACGGTTTAATTGACTTAGATGAATTAAAATCTGTTATCCGTGATGACACTATTTTAGTTTCTATTATGCATGTGAATAACGAAATTGGTGTGGTGCAAGATATTGCGAAAATTGGCGAAATTTGCCGTGAACGTAAAGTGTTATTCCATACTGATGCAACGCAATCTGTAGGTAAATTACCGATTAATTTAAGCGAATTAAAAGTCGATTTACTTTCTATGTCTAGCCATAAATTATATGGGCCTAAAGGTATTGGCGCACTATATGTTTGCCGTAAGCCTCGTGTTCGTTTAGAAGCGATTATTCATGGTGGTGGTCATGAGCGTGGTATGCGTTCAGGCACATTACCTGTGCATCAAATTGTAGGTATGGGCGAAGCATATCGTATTGCGAAAGAAGAAATGGCAACAGAAATGCCACGCTTAACAGCACTACGTGATCGTTTATACAATGGCTTAAAAGATATTGAAGAAACTTATGTGAATGGTTCAATGGAACATCGTTTAGGCAGCAACTTAAACATCAGTTTCAACTATGTTGAAGGTGAAAGTTTAATGATGGCATTGCGTGATATTGCAGTTTCTTCTGGTTCTGCTTGTACATCAGCGAGTCTTGAGCCTTCTTATGTATTGCGTGCATTAGGCTTGAATGATGAGTTAGCGCATAGCTCAATTCGTTTCACAATGGGTCGTTATACAACAGAAGAAGAAATTGATTACACTATTAGCCTTGTTAAAGGTGCGGTAGAAAAATTACGTGAGTTATCGCCACTTTGGGATATGTTCAAAGAAGGTATTGATTTAGATAGTATTGAGTGGACTCACCATTAATCATTTGTAGGGTAAGTTTATCTTACCCATTTTAACCATTAGTAAAATAGGAACGGAAAAATGGCATATAGCGAAAAATTACTTGATCATTATGAAAACCCTCGCAACGTTGGTTCATTAGATAAGAAAGATACAAATGTGGGAACGGGTATGGTGGGTGCACCAGCTTGTGGCGATGTAATGCAGTTACAAATTAAAGTGAATGATGATGGTATTATTGAAGATGCTAAATTTAAAACTTATGGTTGTGGTTCTGCAATTGCATCAAGCTCATTAATTACTGAATGGGTAAAAGGTAAATCTTTAGATGAAGCTCAGGCAATTAAAAATAGCCAAATCGCAGAAGAATTAGAGTTACCGCCAGTGAAAGTGCATTGCTCAATTCTTGCAGAAGATGCAATCAAAGCGGCAATTGCGGATTACAAAGCGAAAAAAGCAGAATAATTTCTTTTGAAATTTCAATAAAATAAGTCAGGCAATGTTGTCTGGCTTATTTCAGATCTTATTCTGTAATCTTTTATTTGCTTATCATTGATTTTATTTGGAGTAAAAATGGCAGTCACATTAAGCGAAAGCGCAGCAAACCGAGTCCGCACTTTTCTTGAAAACAGAGGAAAGGGCATTGGTTTGCGTTTAGGAATTAAAACATCAGGGTGCTCAGGTTTAGCTTATGTTTTAGAGTTCGTTGATGTTTTAAACGAAGATGATGAGGTTTTTGAACAAGATGGCGTTAAAGTTATTGTAGATCGCAAAAGTCTGGTTTATTTAGATGGAACTCAGTTAGATTTTGTCAAAGAAGGGTTAAATGAAGGTTTTAAATTTAGTAACCCGAATGTAAAAGACGAATGTGGTTGTGGCGAAAGTTTCAACGTATAAATAGGCAGAAATATGACAAATCCATTTGCGTTATTTGATTTGGATATTGATTTTAATCTTGATCAACAACTTCTTTCACAGCGCTATTTAGCACTACAGAAATCCTTACATCCTGATAATTTTGCTCATAGCTCAGCGCAAGAACAGCGTTTAGCGATGCAAAAATCTGCTGAAATTAATGATGCCTTACAAATTTTAAAAGATCCTATTAGCCGAGCTGATAGCATCATCAATTTATATCTTGGCGAGCAAAATTTAGAACAAAAAATCAATCAAGATATGATATTTTTGATTCAACAAATGGAATGGCGTGAACAGTTAGAGCAAATTGAACATCAACGAGATATAGATCAATTATTTATTTTTGTACAAGAAATTGAAAAAGTGCGGTCGGAAATTTTGGCTCAGTTACAACAATTACTTACCGAACAAAATTGGCAACAGGCTCAATTGTTAAATGATCGCCTACGTTTTATTAAAAAATTATTTGTTGAAATTGAACGAGTAGAAGATCAATTAGCTGATTTTTAATTGAATGATTTGTTTAGAAAATAAAAGAATAACGAGATAACAGCATGGCATTACTTCAAATTGCAGAGCCGGGACAAAGTGCGGCTCCCCATCAACATAAATTAGCCGTAGGTATTGATTTAGGTACAACAAATTCTTTAATTGCAACTGTACGCAATGGAAGTAGTGAAATTTTATTTGATGGGCAAGAGCGTTCATTGACTCCTTCAGTGGTTCATTTTAACGAAGAGCAAGTTATTGTAGGCCATGAGGCAATGCTGCTTGCTAGTCAAGAGCCACAAAATACCATTATTTCTGTAAAACGTTTGATTGGGCGTAGCCTTGCAGATGTACAACAGCGTTATCCTAATTTGCCTTATCAATTTAGTGCCAGTGAAAATGGTTTACCGTTATTGAACACCAAAAAAGGTTTACTCAGTCCTGTTGAGATTTCTGCTGAAATTTTGAAAAAACTGACCGCACTTGCAGAACAACGCTTAGGTGGAGAATTAAATGGTGCAGTGATTACTGTGCCAGCTTATTTTGATGATGCACAACGTCAAAGCACCAAAGATGCGGCAAAATTAGCAGGCTTGAATGTACTACGTTTGCTTAATGAGCCAACTGCGGCAGCGATTGCTTATGGCTTAGACAGTGGGCAAGAAGGGGTGATTGCTGTTTATGATTTAGGCGGCGGCACTTTTGATATTTCTATTTTGCGTTTATCCAAAGGCGTATTTGAAGTGCTAGCGACTGGTGGCGACACTGCACTTGGTGGCGATGATTTTGACCATTTATTAGCTGATTGGATTGTAGAAAAATCTGCGAATGAGCCTAAAACCGATAGTGAAAAACGCCAACTTATTGAAATTGCAAACCAAGCAAAAGTTGCTTTAACTGATAATGACAAAGCATTAATTACTTATGCCGAACAAGATATAGAAATTACTCGTGATGAATTTAATTCTCTTATTTCTGGTTTAGTGAAACGTTCATTATTAGCTTGCCGTCGAGCATTAAAAGATGCTGATTTAACGCAGTCTGATGTGTTAGAAGTGGTCATGGTGGGCGGTTCAACTCGAGTGCCTTATGTAAGAGAACAAGTCGGCGAATTTTTCCAACGTACGCCCTTGACGTCTATTGATCCAGATAAAGTGGTGGCACTAGGTGCGGCTATTCAAGCAGATATTTTAGTGGGTAATAAGCCTGATGCGGAAATGTTGTTACTTGATGTTATCCCGTTATCACTAGGCATTGAAACAATGGGGGGATTAGTTGAGAAAATTATTCCTCGTAATACCACAATCCCAGTAGCAAGAGCACAAGAATTTACTACGTTCAAAGATGGTCAAACTGCAATGTCGGTGCATATTTTGCAGGGTGAGCGTGAAATGGCAGATGATTGCCGTTCTTTAGCACGCTTTACTTTACGCGGTATTCCAGCAATGGCTGCGGGCGCAGCGCATATTAGAGTGACTTATCAAGTGGATGCTGATGGTTTATTAAGCGTGACTGCAATGGAAAAATCTACAGGTGTGCAATCATCCATTCAAGTTAAACCTTCGTATGGATTAACGGATGATGAAATTGCCAATATGCTAAAAGCTTCGATGGAAAATGCCAAAGAAGATATTCAGGCTCGCTTGTTAGCAGAACAACGTGTTGATGCTGCTCGTGTAATTGAAAGTGTTCATTCTGCATTACAGCAAGATGAAGATTTGTTAAATGATGAAGAACTAAGTGCGGTTAAAAATGCCTTAGTTTCGTTGCAAAAATTAGTTCAAGAAGAAGATAGCCTTGCCATTAAGCAAGGGATAAAAGATCTTGATCAAGCTACCCAAGAATTTGCCTCTCGCCGTATGGATAAATCTATTCGTCGTGCGTTAAGTGGGCAACATATTGAAGATATTAAATAAAGGAAAGTAGAATGCCAAAAATTGTTTTTTTACCTCATCAAGAGTTTTGTCCAGAAGGCATGGTGGTTGATGCGGCACCTGGAGAAAATTTATTAGAAGTTGCACATAATGCGGGTGTGGAAATTCACCATGCTTGTGATTGCTCTTGTGCTTGTACCACTTGCCACGTGGTTATTCGTGAGGGATTTGATAGTTTAAATGATGCCACAGAGCAAGAAGAAGATATGTTAGATAAGGCTTGGGGATTAGAAATGGATAGTCGTCTTTCTTGTCAATGTGTGGTTGGCGAGGAAGATCTTGTCGTGGAAATTCCGCGCTATAACCTTAATCATGCAAATGAGGCTGCTCATTAATCTATTTATATTAAGGTGCACTTTGATCTAGGATTGAGTTGCACCTTAATTCTTATATTCAAATTACATAATTTATACCCAATTACTCTTTGCGATTTGAACGTTAATTTGAATAATGCAAAGAAATTATTCGATAAAAGGGGATATTCATGAAAATTCAACATTTAATTAAACAACACCAACTTGGCTTACTTTTTCAACAAGGCTCTTTTGGCTTAGAAAAAGAAAGTCAGCGTGTTTATCAAGACGGTTCAGTCGTGACTACTGAGCATCCTAAATGTTTTGGTAACAGATCTTATCACCCTTATATTCAAACTGATTTTGCAGAAAGTCAGCTAGAATTAATTACGCCACCAAATAAAAAATTAGAAGATACTTTAAGATGGTTATCTGCCATTCATGAGGTGGTTTTACGTTCTCTACCCGAAGATGAATTTGTATTTCCATTGAGTATGCCAGCAGGATTACCAGCAGATGATTTGATTAAAGTAGCACAATTGGATAATCCAGAGGATGTGGCATATCGTGAACATCTAGTCCAATCCTATGGCAAAAATAAGCAAATGGTCAGTGGGATCCATTATAACTTTCAGCTAGCGCCAGAATTGATCCAAACTTTATTTAAGTTACAACAAGAGCAAAAAAGTGCGGTGGATTTTCAGAATAATTTATATCTGAAAATGGCGAAAAATTTTCTGCGTTATCAATGGGTTTTATTATATTTATTATCAGCAACACCAACGGTTGATAGTAATTATTTTAAAGCAGGATCTCCATTAAAAGCGGGCGAATATGTTCGTAGTTTACGTTCAAGCAAGTATGGCTATGTGAATGATCCTGAGGTTATCGTTTCTTTTGACAGCTTAGAACAATATGCAGAAAGCTTAGAACATTGGGTTAAAACAGGAAAACTCATTGCAGAGAAAGAATTTTATTCCAATGTGCGTTTACGTGGGGCGAAAAAGGCGAGATATTTAATCCAAAATGGCATCAAATATTTAGAGTTTCGTTTATTTGATCTCAATCCTTTTGAGCAATACGGTATGAATTTAGCTGATGCGAGATTTATTCATCATTTTGCTTTATTAATGATTTGGCTTGATGAAAATCCTGATCAACAAGCGGTTGAATTAGGGCGTAGCCGCTTGGCTGAAGTTGCTTTAGAAAATCCACTCGCGCAAACAGCCTATCGAGAAGAGGGCGAATGGCTACTTAATCAGCTAATTGAGATGTTGCACATCATTGGGGCTGAGCAAAGTGCGGTGGATTTTGCGCAAGAAAAATTAGCACAATTTGCCGATCCTAGTTTGACTTTATGTGCTCGATTAGTACGAGAAATTGAGCAAAAAGGCGGTTATCAAAAATTAGGTGCAGAACTAGCCAAACAATATAAAGCCAATGCTTTTGAGCGTTTTTATGCTTTGACTGCCTTTGATAATATGGAACTTTCCACGCAAGCATTGATGTTTGATTTAATTCAGCAAGGTATTAGCTTTGAGATCCTAGATGAGCGAGATCAATTCTTACGCTTACAATTTGGCGAGCATATTGAATATGTGAAAAATGGCAATATGACTTCCCATGACAGCTATATTTCACCACTGATTATGGAAAATAAAGTTGTAACGAAGAAAGTCTTAGAAAAAGCAGGATTTAATGTGCCACAAAGCCAAGAATTTACCTCTGTTGAGCAAGCCATTGCGAGTTATAGTCTGTTTGAAAAAAGATCGGTGGTAATTAAGCCTAAATCCACTAACTACGGCTTAGGTATTACGATTTTCCAGCAAGGTGTTAATAATCGAGAAGATTTTGCCAAAGCGGTAGAAATTGCTTTCCGTGAAGATAAAGAAATTATGGTGGAAGACTATTTAGTTGGCACAGAATATCGTTTCTTTGTACTTGGTGACGAAACTTTGGCTGTTTTATTGCGAGTGCCTGCGAATGTTGTTGGTGATGGTATTCATACTGTGGCTGAGTTGGTGGCACAAAAAAATGATCATCCACTGCGTGGCGATGGTAGCCGTACACCATTGAAGAAAATTGCCTTAGGCGATATTGAGCAGCTGCAATTAAAAGAACAAGGTCTGACAATTGAGAGTATTCCAGCCAAAGATCAGATTGTTCAATTACGCGCAAACTCTAATATTAGTACTGGTGGCGATAGTATTGATATGACAGATGAAATGCACCCAAGTTATAAACAACTTGCAGTTGGTATCACTAAAGCGATGGGCGCAGCACTCTGTGGTGTGGATCTCATTATCCCTGATTTGAAAAAGCCAGCACAGCTAGAATTAAGTTCTTGGGGCGTAATTGAAGCCAACTTCAATCCAATGATGATGATGCATATTTTCCCTTATACAGGGAAATCAAGACGATTGACAAGAAATGTGATTAAGATGTTGTTTCCCGAAGTGAAGTAAATAAAAAAATCGCCGATTATCATCATCGGCGGTTTTTTTGTATGCGATTATAAATTAGTCTAAGCGTTTAGACATAGCTAACCAATCTGCTTTAAATTCACGACGCATATTGTTAATTGCATCAATAATATCGTGATGAACTAAGTGTTCATTTTGAATGCCCACACAATAGCCGCCTTTACCTTGTAATAAAAGATCTACCGCATAAACACCCATACGAGAACCTAAAATGCGGTCAAAGGCACAAGGTGTACCACCACGTTGAATATGTCCTAAAATAGTTGCACGAGTTTCATGTTTTACACGGGCTTCGATTTCTCGGGCAAGTTCATTTACATCACAAATTAATTCTGTGATCGCAATGATTGCATGGCGTTTACCTTTGATAATTGCACGTTCAATTTGCTTAATTAATTCTTCACGATCAAATTCAACTTCAGAAGCAACGATATATTCGCAACCACCCGCAATACCAGCTGAGATAGTTAAATCACTGCAATGTCTTCCCATGATTTCTACGATAGAAATACGTTTGTGTGAACTTGATGTATCACGTAAACGGTCAATTGCAACCACCGCAGTTTCAAGTGCGGTCTGATAACCGATAGTGTAGTCAGTTCCTGCTACATCATTATCAATTGTTCCTGGAATACCAACACAAGGGAAACCATGTTCTTCAGTTAATAATTTTGCGCCCATGTAAGAACCATCACCACCGATAACCACAAGTGCATCGATACCATGTGAACGTAAAATTTCTGCACATTTTGCACGTACCGCAGGATCTTTAAATTCAGGGAAACGAGCAGAACCAAGGAATGTACCACCACGATTGATAATATCTGATACGCTATAACGAGTTAATTGTTGGATTTTGTTATGGTATAAACCGTAATAACCTTCATAGATACCGTAAACTTCCAAACCTTCAGCTAATGCTGAACGAACAACACCACGAATTGCGGCGTTCATACCTGGTGCATCACCACCACTTGTTAAAACAGCAATTTTTTTTATCATAATAATTACCTAATTTATCGTTAAAATTAAACTCCGAAAACAGGCGCTAAGGTTACACTATTCCTAGCACTTGCTCTATAAAAATTTTTGTGAATTGTAGCACAATTTGATCTAGTTTAAATTTTTCAATTCGGTTTGCACTACGCTAGTAGGCTCTTGATGAATAGCAATATCAGCATAAGGAAATCTTTGTTGTAATTCCTGTTCTATATCCTCTGTGATTTGATGTGCTTCTACAAAAGAGAGATGATCATCTAATTCTAAATGAAACTGAATAAAACGCACCGCACCTGAACGTCTTGTTCTTAGATCATGAAATCCAAGAATACGCTTATCCGCTAAAATAATTTGTTCTATTTGTTCAATTTCTTCATTTGGTAGTGCTTTATCTAACAGTAATTGCACATTATCAAATAGCATTTTCCCTGCATTACTTAAAATATAAAGAGCGATTAACAGTGCAAAAATAGCATCAATCTGCTGATATTCCAGCTGAGTCAATGCTAATGAAATTAAAATCGCAAAATTCATCAAAAGGTCTGTGTGATAATGGAGTTTATCTGCTTTAATTGCGGGGCTATCCGTTTGTCGAATGACCTTACTTTGATACATCACTAATAATGTAGTTATTAAAATTGAAAATGAAGTAACAAATATTCCAACTTGAAAATTCATTAAAGGCTGAGGATTATTTAAGCGATGAATACCTTGTAGCAGAATAAATACCGCGGAACCGGAGATAAATGCACTTTGCCCTAAGCCTGCTAGTGCTTCGGCTTTACCATGACCAAAGGAATGGTTGTGATCTGCTGGCATTAGCGCAAAGCGCAAAATTAGCATATTCATGAGAGAGGCTAATAAGTCCAGCATTGAGTCAGTAATTGAAGCGAGCATACTGACGGAGCTTGTTTCCCACCAAGCAAAACTTTTCACTAAAATTAATAACAATGCAGTAAAAATAGCTAAGTGAGCTGCTTTTTTCACTTGTTGGGAGTAAATGCGTTCCATTTTTACAATCAGCCTGGGTTGCAACCCGTTAGTTGATATTGTTTAAGCTGCGAAAGTTCTTTATCTCCAATATATTTTTTTAAGTAGCTTTCAATCTTGCTTTTACTCATGGCTGATTTTGGTAATTTCGTTAACTTGA
This sequence comes from Canicola haemoglobinophilus, assembly GCF_002015075.1. GTDB lineage: Bacteria > Pseudomonadota > Gammaproteobacteria > Enterobacterales > Pasteurellaceae > Canicola > Canicola haemoglobinophilus. Next base: position 5,595 of record NZ_MUXZ01000019.1, on the reverse strand, counting down.
AAGAATATTGATATTGAACAAAACCACAGAAAGGAAAATCTTTACCTTTGGCTATATCCACTTGCCAATTGGGATTTTTTTCTGTTGGCTGATACATAACAAAACTGTAAAGCTCATTATTGTGTAAATAAAGTTCAAAATGTTGAACGCCAGTATTTTTATAAACTCGCTTTCTCAAAGCAATACGATCTGACAAGGTTCTTTGCTCATTGTTGCGATCAAATAATAATTCAACCGCACTTTGCCAGTTTTCGACGTTTTCGCCCTTAACGAGATAGAAATAACGAACCATAGTCCCAAGATCTTGTGAACTTGCTAGATAATAACTTTTTTCATTATGCTTAATATAGTCTGGCGCTTTTAGTTGTGGCTGTGATGCACAAGCAGACAATAAAAGTGCGGTCAAAATAGCTAAGATTTTTTTCATTCGCTTAAATCTCGTTTAAATACAAATTCTGTTTGTGTAGAAGAAGTTGGATCAAACCAGTATCCACCTAAATCGAAATCTTTTAATTGCTCAACTTCGGTTAGACGATTTTGAATAATATAGCGGCACATTAACCCTCTTGCTTTTTTAGCATAGAAACTAATGACTTTATATTTTCCGCCTTTATTATCAAGGAAAATCGGTTTGATGATTTGTGCATTTAATTGTGTTTCTTTCACCGATTTATAATATTCATCAGAGGCCAAATTAATCAGAATATTATCGCCTTGTTGATTAATGGCTTGTTGTAATGCTTCAGTAATGACAGTTCCCCAAAAAGCATATAAATCCTTGCCTTTGGGGTTAGGCAATTTTGTTCCCATTTCTAAGCGGTAGGCTTGCATTAAATCAAGCGGGTGTAGCAAACCATATAAGCCTGATAGCATGCGTAAATGCTGTTGAGCAAATTGAATATCATCTTGATTTAATGTTTCCACTTCTAAACCAGTGTAAACATCGCCTTTGAAGGCATAAATTGCCGCACGAGAATTTTGCTCGTTATGCTCTTTTTGCCAGTCAGTAAAACGTGCGGCATTCAATCCAGCAAGTTTATCGCTAATTGACATCAATGACGCAATTTGTGCAGGCGCAAGCTGGCGACAAATTTCGATTAATTGTTCGCTATGTTCGGTTAAGTGCGGTTGCGTAAATGTGAAATTTGGTACCGCACTTTCTAAATCTAATGTTTTAGCTGGAGAAATAATGGCTAACATATTCTTTCCTTAAAAATTTATATTGTCATTGGCAGCTGCCAATTAATTTCAGTTAAATTGTGATCGCGTAAATATTGATTTGCTTTGGAAAAATGTTGGCATCCTAAAAAGCCTCTATGGGCAGATAATGGCGACGGATGTGGTGCTGTTAAAACACAATGCTTAGTGCGGTCGATAAATTGTCCTTTTTTTTGTGCATGGCTGCCCCAAAGAAGAAAAACAATATTTTCTCGTTGTTCATTTAAAACATGAATAACTTTATCTGTGAAAGTTTCCCAACCAAAGTTTGCATGAGAATGCGCTAAGCCTTGTTCAACGGTTAATACCGTATTGAGCAATAATACGCCTTGTTCAGCCCAACTGACCAAATAGCCATGTGAAGGGATTTGAAATCCAGTAATATCAGCTGCTAATTCTTTATAAATATTTACCAAAGAAGGTGGAGGTGTAATACCTGGTTTTACCGAAAATGCCAAACCATGTGCTTGATTTGCGCCATGGTAGGGATCTTGTCCGAGGATAACCACTTTGACTTGGTTAAATTCAGTTAATTTAAAAGCATTGAATATTTCTTCTTGTGGGGGGTAAATGATTTTGCCATTTTGTCTAGCCTGTTGGACTTGTTGTAAAATATATTGGAAATAAGGTTGCTGTTTTTCTTGCCCAATGGCATCCTTCCAAGTATTCATTATTTCTCTCATTTTGATATGCGTATTATTATCAATAATTATAAAGAAAGAATAATAAAATGCTAGTTTACATTTTAATGTGATTATTTATTTAAATAATTGTTAATATTTTGTTAATTTGAGATTTGATTTAATTATTTTTTATTGATGTGCATCAATTTAATATATTTTCTTCAATAAAATTAAACTGATCTATATCAAATTAATTGAAAATATAAAATTTTTTGATAAAATTTGCGCCAATTTCAATTAATAAACAAACATAATAATTAGGATCATATTATGATTAAAGGTATTCAAATTACTCAAGCTGCAAATGACAATTTATTAAACTCATTTTGGTTATTAGATAGCGAAAAAGGCGAAGCGCGTTGTTTAGCAGCTAAAGCTGAATTCGCAGAAGATCAAATCGTTGCAGTAAGCGAATTAGGTCAAATCGAATATCGTGAGTTACCAGTTGACGTAGCACCAACTGTTAAAGTTGAAGGTGGTCAACACTTAAATGTGAACGTATTACGTCGTGAAACATTAGAAGATGCAGTAAACAACCCAGAAAAATACCCACAATTAACAATTCGTGTTTCTGGTTACGCAGTGCGTTTCAACTCTTTAACGCCAGAACAACAACGTGATGTAATTACTCGTACTTTCACACAAAGTTTATAATTCTTCATTCTGAGATTAAGAACCCTAAAGGCAAAACCTTTAGGGTTTTTTCATAAAATTTACCGCACTTTTTTTCCTTTATATAGCGTATCGCATCATATTCGGGTACAATCCGACCGCTAAACTTATTTACAATTTTATGACAAAAATCTAATAACTTAAATATGAAAAATATTCGTAACTTTTCTATTATTGCACATATTGACCATGGTAAATCGACCCTTTCCGACCGCTTGATCCAAACCTGTGGCGGTTTGTCTGATCGTGAAATGGAAGCACAGGTGCTTGACTCTATGGACTTAGAGCGTGAGCGTGGTATTACCATTAAAGCACAAAGTGTTACTTTAAATTATAAAGCCAAAGATGGCGAAACCTACCAATTAAACTTTATTGATACACCAGGACATGTGGATTTTTCCTATGAGGTATCTCGTTCTTTAGCCGCTTGTGAAGGGGCTTTGTTGGTGGTGGATGCTGGACAAGGTGTTGAAGCACAAACCCTTGCTAACTGCTATACCGCTATTGAAATGGATTTAGAGGTGGTGCCAATTCTAAACAAAATTGATTTACCAGCCGCAGAGCCAGAGCGTGTAGCCGAAGAAATTGAAGATATTGTTGGGATTGATGCTATTGATGCGGTACGTTGTTCTGCTAAAACTGGTGTGGGCATTGAAGATGTTTTAGAAGAAATTGTACATAAAATTCCGGCACCAGAAGGTGATCCTGATGCCCCACTACAAGCCTTGATTATTGACTCTTGGTTTGATAATTATTTGGGCGTGGTGTCTTTAGTTCGTATTAAAAATGGCGTATTATGCAAAGGCGATAAGATCAAAGTGATGTCCACAGGCCAATCTTATAATGTTGATCGTCTAGGCATTTTTACGCCAAAACAAGTAGATACGACAGAATTAAAAACAGGCGAAGTAGGCTGGGTGGTTTGTGCTATTAAAGATATTTTAGGTGCACCTGTTGGGGATACGTTGACTTCACATCATAACCCTGCAACCTCTGTTCTTCCAGGATTTAAAAAGGTTAAGCCACAAGTTTATGCAGGGCTTTTCCCTATTAGTTCCGATGACTATGAAGCTTTCCGTGATGCTTTAGGTAAGCTGAGTTTAAATGACGCTTCTTTATTCTATGAACCTGAAAATTCGACCGCACTTGGTTTCGGTTTCCGTTGTGGTTTCTTGGGGCTGTTACATATGGAGATCATTCAAGAGCGTTTAGAGCGTGAATATGATCTTGATTTAATTACCACAGCACCAACCGTAGTTTACGAAGTGGAGCAAACCAATGGCGAAATAATTTATGTGGATAGCCCTGCAAAATTACCACCACTGAATAATATTGCAGAAATTCGTGAACCAATTGCTGAATGTAATATGCTTTTACCACAAACTTATTTGGGAAATGTGATTACACTTTGCGTGGAGAAACGAGGCGTACAAACCAATATGGTATATCATGGCAATCAAGTTGCCTTGACCTATGAAATTCCAATGGGCGAAGTTGTATTGGATTTCTTTGATCGCCTTAAATCAACTTCTCGTGGTTATGCTTCATTGGATTATGGTTTCAAACGTTTCCAAGCCGCAGATATGGTGCGTGTAGATATTATGATTAATGGTGAGCGTGTTGATGCTTTAGCTTTAATTGTTCATAAAGATAATGCGCAATATCGTGGACGTGAATTGGTAGAAAAAATGCGTGAGTTAATTCCACGTCAACAATTTGATATTGCAATTCAAGCGGCAATTGGTAACCACATTATTGCGCGTTCTACAGTAAAACAGTTGCGTAAAAACGTATTAGCTAAATGTTATGGTGGTGATGTCAGCCGTAAGAAAAAACTGTTACAGAAACAGAAAGAAGGTAAAAAACGTATGAAATCTTTGGGTAACGTAGAGGTTCCACAAGAGGCGTTTTTAGCTATTTTACATGTTGGTAAAGATAAGTAAGGAAAGCTATGTCAAAGTCTAATTTATCCTTTATTGCTTTAATCGTTATTGGTTTTATTGCGTGGAAAATCCTAGATTTTTTTGCGCTACCAAATACTTTTACCATTTTACTCATTTTATTGACCGCACTTTGTGGCGTGTTGTGGTGCTATCATCGTTTTGTGGTTTTACCGAAGCGTGCAAGACAGATAACACGTCAAGAGCAACGTTCAGGCAAACAGTTGAGTGATGAAGAAAAAGCACAAATTGAACCTATTTCTGAAACATCAGAAATGTTGTCTTCTTTATTTCCGGTGCTTGCATTTGTGTTGATTTTGCGCTCATTCTTGTTTGAGCCATTTCAAATCCCATCGGTTTCAATGGAGCCAACATTGCGTGTGGGGGATTTTTTATTGGTTAAAAAATATGCTTATGGTATCAAAGATCCTGTATTCCAAAATACCATTATTGAAACGGGAAAACCGCAACGTGGCGATATAATCGTATTTAAAGCACCTCAAGAGCCAAACATTGATTATATTAAGCGTGTTGTTGGTATTCCGGGAGATAGAGTTTTTTATGATGAAAAAACTCGCCATGTATCAATTGTTTATAATAAAGATGGTAAAGAATGTACTTATGATTGCCAAGTTCATGAATTTACTTATAGCGAGCCGCAAAGTAATCCTGACTTTACTATGATCGTAGGTCGTGACTCTCAAGGTAAAGCGCAGTATGGAGAGGAAAACCCGTTAGTATTAACTGAGAAAGGGGATGTGCAGCATCAAATTCACTGGGCTCCTCAAGTTTTTAACCGCACTTATATGTATAGTGGTTACCGCCAACAAAAAGATTATGTCACTGAATGGGTTGTGCCAGAGGGACAATATTTTGTACTTGGTGATAATCGCGACCAAAGTGCTGATGGTCGTTTCTGGGGATTTGTTCCTGAAAAAAATATTGTGGGCAAAGCGGAGTTTATTTGGTTGAGCCTTGATAAAAAACAAGATGAATTCCCAAAAGGTATTCGTTTTTCTAGAATGTTTACCTCAATTCAGTAGCTATTTTTTACATAAAGAAATGATCTGACCCCAAAAAGT
>NZ_MUXZ01000018.1:98925-114907 GCF_002015075.1 Canicola haemoglobinophilus | reverse complement strand
TTATTATAGTTGGGCAAATACGACTGGATATTTTATAACACCAAAAGCTGCACAAAAACTACTAACACATTGTTACGAATGGGTTTATGAAGTTGATACACAAATGGAAAGATATTGGGAAACCAAAATTCCTTATTTATCTATAATTCCATTCTGCGTTGAGCCTGATTTGTCTATGGAGAGTAACATCTCAACTACAGATAACATGAAAAATAAAAAAGTTTGAGGGTGAAAATATTAAGAGAATATTTTAATTTTAAAGATAGAGTTAAAAGATTTAAATTTATATTAAACACCTCTAAAAAATAAATCTTCAACAAATTTAATATCATATAAATATTATAGGCATCATAATGAATATAGTTTTTAGCTGCGATGACAATTACGCCCCATATTTATCAGTTAGTATATTTAGTATTTTAAAAAACACGAGAAAAAAAATAGATTTTTATATATTAGACCTAGGAATTTCTTCTGAAAGTAAAAATAAAATTCTAGAAATATTTAATAAAAACAGTGTTATCATAAATTTCATTAGTATAGATAAAAATGATTTCTTAAACTTTCCTAATACTATTTCATATATTTCTATTGCAACCTATGCAAGATTAAAATTAGATTATTATTTACCTAACCTTGATAAAGTTATTTATCTTGATGTAGATACTCTTGTGCTTCATGATTTAACTGAGCTTTGGGAGTTAAATTTAGAGAATCATGCAATCGCTGCTTGTATAGATTCCTACGTTGAATATTTAAATGGATACAAATATAAAATAGGATTGAATGAAGATGATATATATTTTAATGCTGGAGTTCTATTGATTGATTTAATCAAATTTAGAGCGCTTAATGTATATGAAAATTCTATTTCATTCTTACAAAAATACCCTAATATAGAGTATCAAGATCAAGATATATTGAATTTTATATTCAAGGATCATACAAAAATGATTAATCCAAGATTTAACTTTATGCCTGCACTAAGAAATAGGATACGCCGTAAATTTAAATTAAATCAATTTGAAGAACTTGTTTCTCCTATTGTCGTTATTCATTATTGTAGTAGCAAAAAAGCATGGCATAAAAATTGCCCTCATACAAAATCATACTTATTTTATTCTTTATTTACAGAAATTAAGGACAAGCCAGATAGCTGGAAAAATAAAGTTGAGAAAGCTAACTTTTTGATGAGTTCATCTGTAAAAATAAAAGACATTAGAAATAAATTTATATATGGAATTAAATATTAGTTATCGACATAAAAAAGTTACTAAAAGTTCTAGAAACTATTAGCAACGTCTATCTATTAATTCACCTTATATTCTTCGATTACCACAGGCAAAGTCATTGTATTGCCTAAACGTTGTATGACCACATTCATTGTGGTATTAGGCTTGGTATTATTAATGACTTGCATCATTTGTGCTGGAGAAATAGCCTCGATACCATTAAAACTCATAATAACATCGCCCGGCTGAATACCTGCTTTATGGGCTGGACTGCCAGGTAAAACAGAGGTAATTAAAATGCCTTTTTCTCTCAAGCCTTTTCCATTGCTAAATAAAATATCGCTTTGTACACCAAAATAACCACGAATAACTCTGCCATCTCGGATAATTTTTTGCATCACATCATTGGCTAACTCAATAGGAATAGCGAAATTTAACCCCTCTGCGATCTCATTGGCATTTTTGCCAATACTCAACGTACTTATACCAATCAATTCTCCTGCAGAGTTAATTAAGGCGCCACCAGAATTACCTCGATTAATAGAAGCATCTGTTTGAATGAAATTTTGCCGACCAATAAAATCCCCCACTGCATTACGTCCCAAGGCACTGATAATACCCTGTGATACACTTTGTCCTAAGTTATAAGGGTTACCGATAGATAAAACTACATCGCCTACATGAGCTTGGCGTTTTGGATTTTGCGGAATAGTAGCAAGATTATCAGCGCGAATTTTCAGCACTGCTAAATCCGTCAAATTATCAGAGCCTACTAAACTTGCCTCAAAAATACGCCCATTTTGCAACGCCACCACAATTTGATCTGCATTTTGAATAACATGCTTATTCGTTAATATATAACCATCTTTTGACATAATTACTCCCGATCCCAAGTTGTTCACTTGCGACTGGTAATTATTGGTAGCAGAAGCAAAGGCTTGGTTATAAACATTTACTACGGCTGGAGAGGCAATACGGACAGCATCTTTATAAGAAATAATCTCTTTTTGAGTTGAAAAGAGGTTAGTTAAGGAATGTCTATCTTTAAAGAGCGGTAATAAAAATAGGACTAATGCGGCAGCAGCTAATCCAGCTATTACTGATTGAATTAATTTTTTTATCATTAGACTATCCTACTCTTTTTATTATGAGATTTTACGCTGATAATTCAGCTTAATATCATCGCCAATTTGCTGCAAAGATAATAATTGCCACGTTGGCGCATCCGCTAAATGTTGCAAATGAGGTAAATGACAAAGGCCACGAGCTTGATTACCTAACAATTTAGGTGCCATATAAATAATCAACTCATCCACTAAATTTTCCTCAATAAATGCGCCAGCTAAAGTTGCACCCGCCTCTAGCCAAAGGCTATTAATTTGGCGTTTCCCCAACTCAAACAACAAGGTCTTTAAATAAGAATGTTCATTGCTTGGCAATAATTTTATATATTGGCAAAAGTCTGGAAAATCGGAAATATCTCGATCTGAATCCCCAACGAGCCAAACAGGCGATTGAGTTTGAAATAATTTATGATGAGGCTTAACAAGATGTTGACGATCAAGAATAATTCTAACAGGCTGACGCACATTCTCCGCTTTATAACTTTGTTGTAATTCTGGCGGAAATTGCTCCCAACGAAGATTTAAACTTGGATCATCTGCCAATACTGTTTTTGCTGTAGATAAAATCGCAGATGCCTTCGCGCGTTCTTTTTGTACATCTTGGCGAGATAATTCCCCTGTGATCCATTTACTTTCGCCGCTCGCCATCGCTGTTCTTCCGTCAAGACTCACTGCCATTTTCAAAATCACAAAAGGTTTTTGCGTTCTCATACGAGTTAAAAAACCTTTGTTTAACAATTCCGCTTTTTCTGCCAATAATCCGACCGCACTTTCAATCCCTGCCGCTTGTAACATAGCTAACCCTTTGCCAGCAACCTGTGGATTTGGATCTGTCATTGCAGCAATAACCTTGCTAATCCCAGCATCAATTAACCCTTGAGCACAAGGCGGAGTTCTACCGAAATGTGAGCAAGGTTCTAAAGTTACATAGGCAGTCGCCCCTTTCGCCTTATCTCCAGCATCACGCAATGCCATCACTTCTGCATGAGATTGCCCCGCTTTAAAATGGAAACCTCGTCCAACAATTTCGCCATTTTTTACTAATACGCAACCAACTGCTGGATTTGGCGTTGTAGTAAATATGCCTTCTGCCGCAAGATCTAAAGCAATTTGCATAAAATATTCATCTTGTGATGAAAATGTTGACTGCATAACTAATCCTTTAATTTTTCAATTTCATTGGTAAATTGATTAATATCATCAAAACTTAAATAAACGGAGGCAAAACGAATATAAGCGACTTTATCCAATTCTTTCAGCTCTGCCATTACCATACGCCCAAGCTCTTGGCTTTTTACATCTCGCTCACCTGTTGCGCGTAGCTGATAAATTATTCGGCTAATCGCTTTTTCCACATCATCAGAACTGACAGGGCGTTTTTCTAACGCGTGCTGAATACCTCGGCGCAATTTATCTTCATTAAAAGGTTCGCGTGATCCATCATTTTTGATAATTTTAGGCACAATAACTTCCGCACTTTCAAAGGTCGTGAAACGTTCATGACAATACCCACATTCTCTACGGCGGCGAACTTGATAACCATCTGAAACTAAGCGACTATCAATCACTTTGGTTTCTTCCATTGAGCAAAAAGGACAGCGCATAAAAAAATCCTTACCAGAAAAAAATGAGCCTTATCTTAGCAAAATCAGCTTAAATTGACGATAGATTTACAAATTAGTTAAGGCTTAAAGATTAATTTAAGCCTGCAAATAAATGCCTACAAACCAACTCTCTGTTTAATTTGATCCGCAAACATTCCTATACTAATCGCAAAATAATTAGATTTATTCCAATCTAACAAGGTTCTGAAATTATTTGACACAAGGAAAGCGCGCCCTAATTCACGATCAGGGCGTACTAACCAAAGTTCCGCTTGTGAAAGTGCGGTCAATTTTTGCTGATTTTCAAAGGAATGAGATTTCAGCACAACACCTTGTTTTTGCCAGTCTTTTAATGAACGAGCTTTGTGCAATTCAGTTCCTGAAATGGATAAATCCAACGGTTGCGTTAAAGTAACCTCAACACCCCAAGGTAATTTGTCATTCCAACTTACTGTATGCAAATAATTAGCGATAGAAGCAAACACATCATAATGATTTTTCCAAATATCTTTTTGACCGTCTTTATCGCCATCTTGTGCATAACGTAAATAGGAACTAGGCATAAATTGTGTTTGCCCCATTGCGCCAGCCCAAGAACCTAACATCTTATTACGTTGAATATTATCTTGTTGCAACATTTTCATCGCAGCAATAAATTCTTTGCTAAAAAGTGCTTCACGGCGTCCTTCAAAAGCCAATGTAGCAAGCACTGAAAGAACATCAAAGTTTCCTTGATAATATCCAAAGCTACTTTCCATGCCCCAAAGAGCCATCAAATATTCTTTTTGCACACCAAAACGCTGGCTGGCTTGCTCTAATTGAGCTAATTGTTCCCAATAGCGACGTTCTGCAATATTCACTTTGTTTGTGGTTAAAACACGCTTGAGATATTGAGTTGTGCCATGTGGATTACTAACAGGAGCTTGATTAGCTGGGCGTTTTTTTGCTCGTCCTGCTTGTTGACGATCTAAATCCACAGCCTTTTGAATATAAAGAATATTATTCTGCGCATTTAATACAGATTTTGATACGCCTTGCTCCGCAGCTTTAGATTTCAAAAATTGTACATAATCAGCAAAATTTTGTTCAATTCTAGGTTTGCTATATGTTGCCTGTTTAGGTACTGAAGTTGCACTAGAACAACCAACTAATAATACTGAGCCCAGTATGAAGGGAATTTTTACGTTTAACATTCACTTTCCTTAACTATTGAAATAAAAATTCTTTGAGTTAAAACCATGAAACTGACAGAGGTAACATCCCTCTGAGCTTTGTTATAAACTCGTTATAAGACATACAACAACTATTCTAAAATAGACAATCCGGGTAGGGTGGAGAAACTTTGTGATTTAACGGTTTCATAAAAATCATCAATAAAAGCCACTTCGCTATCCATTTCACGAAATGCGCCATAAAGATTACTGTATAATCCCTCATCAGTGATTTTTCTTGCCACCACATACCCTCTATCTAAATAAGGTTTAACCGCCCAAAATGGCAATGCTGCAACCCCTCGTTTACTTGCCACAAGCTGAATAATCGCAATAGTTAACTCACTTGTACGGCGAGCCGGATTAATGCCTTTTGGGTGTAAAACTTTACGTAACAAATCGAGCATATCATCAGGTACGGGATAAGTTATCAAGGTTTGCTCAATAAAATCCTCAGCTTGCCAAACTTCTTTCATGGCTAAAGGATGATCTTTTGCACATAAGCCAACCATTTCATAGGAAAACAACGGCTTATGAATAATTCCCGGTGTTTCTTCAATTTCGGATACCACTGCCCAATCGGCTCTATGCGTTAATAGCAAACCAATGGTATCTGTATGAAAACCTGACACAATATCTAACTCAACTAAAGACCAATGTTGACGAAAGTTGTCCATAGCTGGCATTAACCAATCAAAGCAAGTATGACATTCTACTGCAATTTTTAATTCGCCAGCCTCGCCCTGCTTAATTCTAGATAAAGAGCGCTCAGCCTCCACCACTTTAGGTAAAATTTCATTTGCTAATTTGATCAAACGTTCTCCAGCAGCTGTAAAACGCAAAGGCTGGCTTTTACGCTCAAATAAAGGTAGGCCATATTGATCTTCTAATAATTTGATTTGATGAGAAAGTGCGGATTGAGTTAAATAAACTCGCTTAGCTGCCAAGGAAACACTGCCAGTTTCTTTCAAAGCAATAAGTGTTTTTAAATGACGTAGTTCAAGAAAAATAGGTTTCATTGAGAATTTTGTTAGGGGAAAAATAATTCGCTGTATTGTACAGGAAAATAAGAAGGATCAAAAAGGCTTTATCCTCTTTGATCCTGACTAAATTATATCGCTGTAAAACTAAATTTTTACTGTAACAACAATAAAGTGCGGTTAGTTATTGACAAATTTTTCGCCTAACTCAATATCTGCACGTAAAGTTGGCAGCATATCTTCTAAGGCTTTTTGTTCAAATGCACTTAATGGTCCTACTGGTAAAACTTCTTCTACCCCTTCTTTACCTAAGCGAACTGGTTGCGCAAAGAAACGAGCATATTTGCCATCGCCTTCTACATAAGTACATTCAACAACGGTTTCGCCACTTAAACCTTTCACTAATGAACGAGCGAAACGTGCAGCTGCTTGAGCCATTGAAAGTGTAGCTGATCCGCCACCAGCTTTCGCTTCAACCACTTCTGTACCAGCATTTTGAATACGTTTTGTTAATGGCGCAATTTCTTCCTCTTTCCATTCTGCATATTGAACTTGAGATAATAATGGAAGAATAGTCACACCAGAATGGCCACCAATTACAGGAACTGCAGTACGAGAAACATTCAAACCTTTTAATTCAGAAACAAAAGTTTCAGAACGTAATACATCTAATGTGGTTACACCAAATAATTTACGTTTGTCGTAAACGCCCGCTTTTTTCAATACTTCCGCTGCAATAGCAACAGTGGTATTTACTGGGTTAGTAATAATTCCTACACAAGCTTTTGGACAAGTTGCAGCCACTTTCTCAATTAAGTTTTTAACAATTCCAGCATTGATATTAAATAAATCTGAACGATCCATACCTGGTTTACGAGCCACACCAGCAGAAATTAATACAACATCAGCGCCCTCTAAAGCTGGAGTTGGATCTTCACCAGCAAAACCCTGAACTTTTACTGCTGTTGGAATATGGCTTACATCAGCTGCAACACCCGGTGTAACAGGTGCAATGTCATATAATGACAATTCTGAACCTGCTGGTAATTGTAGTTTTAATAAGAGGGCTAATGCTTGACCGATACCGCCTGCTGCGCCTAAAACTGCTACTTTCATTTAAGAACTCCTTATACTCATATATAGTTACAAATTAAACTGTCCGAATTTTAGAACTTTCAAGTTTGTATTTCAAACAAAGAAGTTAAATTGTGCGATCTACCTCAAACTTTTAATAAAAATTATTTTTAAATGTTGAAAAAAAGACAATAAATATAGAATTTATTTACTTATTTTGCATTTTTATGCAGAATTCTCCGATTTTAATAAACAGAGAATAGATAATGATCAATGAAAAAGCTGATAGCTTAGTCAACGCCTTCAAAGAATTACTCGCTCAAGAACGTTTTGGCTCACAAAGTGAGATTGTCAATGCCTTGCAACAAATGGGATTCACTCATATTAATCAATCCAAAGTCTCCCGTATGTTGACAAAATTTGGTGCGGTTAGAACCCGCAATACTCGCATGGAAATGGTGTATTGCTTGCCTAATGAGTTAAGTGTGCCAAATACCAGTAGCCCATTAAAAAATCTCGTTTTAGATGTGGATAATAATGAGTCATTAATTGTGATCAAAACCAGTCCGGGCGCTGCACAATTAATTGCCAGATTACTGGATTCAGTAGGGAAATCAGAGGGGATTTTAGGCACTATTGCTGGCGATGATACTATTTTTGTGACGCCAACAACTGGCACAGATATTCAAGTTTTAATTACTCATATCCAACAATTGTTTGAAAGCTCTTTATAAGATCAGGATAGGGGAAATAAGATGAAGGTATTTATCACGGGTGCCACTGGATTAATTGGCTCACATTTAATTCCCCTATTACTTGAACAAAAATATCAAATTACTGCTTTAGTGAGAAATCTTGAACAAGCTCGCCAACAATTGCCAAGCCAAGTCAAACTAGTACAAGATTTATCTGATTATGTGCATTTCAATGAATTTGACATCATTATCAATCTTGCTGGGGCACCAATTTTTGCGCAATCTTGGACTGCCGAATATAAAACAACGCTACTTGAAAGTCGTATCAAATTAACCGAAAAATTGACCGCACTTATTAACAATAGCGAAACACCGCCCCATTGTTTTATTTCAGCTTCAGCTACCGGCTATTATGGCGATCAACAAGATAAACTCATTACTGAAAATACCCCTTATGGCAATCAATTTACGGCTCAATTATGCGAGCAATGGGAAAACACAGCTTTAAAAGCCAACACTAGAGTTTGTTTGTTACGCACAGGTATCGTTTTTTCTCATCAAGGTGGGGCGCTAGAAAAAATTTTGCCAGTATATCGCTATGGATTTGGCGGAAAGCTAGGCGATGGAAAACAGTTTTGGGCTTGGATTAGCCTACAAGATATGTTGCAAAGCATTTTATTCCTACTCGCCAATTCACAATGTCAGGGCGCATTTAATCTCGTTGCACCAACGCCAATACAAAATCAAGACTTCAACCGACAATTAGGCTCATGGCTAAAACGTCCTTATTTCGCCACTGTGCCTAAATTTTTACTCAGATTAGTATTAGGTGAGCGAGCCAGCCTTCTGTTAGACAGCCAAAAAGCCATTCCACAAAAATTGCTCAATGCTGGTTTTCAATTTAGTACACCAACATTCAGCGATTTTTTAACTTCGATAAAAAACTCGTCTAAATAAAACCTTAAAAGTGCGGTGCATTTTGCCGCGATTTAATTTTTCTATTGTTCTTAGCATAAGAAATAGAGATAATATACGGCTTAAAAAAATCCATTGAAGACTTATGACAGATTATATTTTACTTATTATTAGTACCGCACTTATTAATAACTTTGTGCTAGTGAAATTCTTGGGACTATGTCCATTCATGGGCGTTTCTAAAAAAATAGAAACGGCTATTGGCATGGGATTAGCCACTATGTTTGTGCTTACTGTTGCGTCTTTATGTGCTTATTTAGTTGAACGTTATTTATTAACTCCATTAAATGCCAATTTCTTGCGAACCCTAGTTTTTATCCTTGTTATTGCAGTTGTCGTACAATTTACGGAAATGGTTATTAACAAAACCAGCCCTACCCTTTATCGCTTGCTTGGTATTTTTCTTCCTTTAATTACGACCAATTGTGCTGTTCTAGGTGTTGCATTGCTTAATGTCAACTTAGCCCATAACCTAACTCAATCTGTCATTTATGGTTTTGGTGCATCACTGGGTTTTTCCCTCGTCCTTGTGCTATTTGCCGCTCTGCGTGAACGCCTTGCCGCTGCAGATATTCCACTTCCCTTTCGTGGTGCCTCTATTGCGCTAATTACCGCTGGATTAATGTCACTTGCCTTTATGGGCTTTACTGGTTTAGTGAGAGTATAAATAATGACAACCTTACATTATGTCCTGTTAGCAATTGCTGCTCTTGCTGTTATTTTTGGTGCAATTTTAGGTTTCGCCTCAATCAAGCTAAAAGTGGAAGGCGATCCTATTGTGGAAAAAATTGATGCGTTGTTACCTCAAAGTCAATGTGGTCAATGTGGCTATCCCGGTTGTAAGCCCTATGCTCAAGCTATTGCTAATGGCGATGAAATTACTAAATGTGTGCCCGGTGGCCAACCTCTTGTGGTCAAAATAGCGGATTTATTAGGTGTTGATGCGCCAACAGGGGACTTCGCCGAAGATCCAACCCCTAAAGTTGCACTTATTGATGAAGAAATGTGTATAGGTTGCACAAAATGCATTCAAGCCTGCCCAGTTGATGCCATTATTGGTACAAACAAAGCAATGCACACTGTCATTGCCGATCTTTGTACAGGCTGTGAGCTTTGTGTCGCACCTTGCCCCACAGATTGTATTTCCATGATAAAAGTAAAACAAAATATTGATAATTGGGATTGGAAATTCGATCCTAAGCTAGTTATTCCCATTGTTGATACCACATCAACACAGAAAAAAATTATTCTAGGCGAATAAGGAAATAGGAGAATTGGGAATGACACAGCATTTAGATATTTTAACTAATTACAATTCAGGTAAACTTTGGGATTTTTATGGTGGAATTCATCCACCAGAAATGAAATCTCAATCTAACCAAAACCCTATACAAAACTTACCTTTAGCTAACAGATTTTACATACCAATTAAGCAACACGCTGGAAGTGCGGGTAATATTTTAGTTAAAGTGGGCGATAAGGTATTAAAAGGTCAAGCCTTAACCATTGGCTCAGGTCTAAAAGCTTTACCAGTTCATGCTTCAACATCAGGTATCGTCAAAAATATTGCGCCTTATGTTGCCGCACATCCTTCGGGACTAAGTGAAATCAGTATCGAAATTGAGGCAGACGGCTTAGATCAATGGCGAGAAAAACAACCTGTGGAAGATTTTCTCAGCCTAAGCAGAGAGCAATTAATCGACAAGATCTACCAAGCAGGTATCGCAGGATTAGGGGGCGCCGTTTTCCCTGCTGCTGCGAAAATCCAATCTGCTGAAAATAAAGTTAAATTATTGGTTATTAATGGCGCAGAATGTGAGCCTTATATTACCTGTGATGATCGCTTAATGCGTGATTACAGCGAAGAAATTATCGAAGGTATCCGTATTCTCCGTTATATTCTCAGCCCAGAAAAAGTCGTGATTGCTGTTGAAGATAATAAACCTGAGGCAATCGAAGCATTACAGCAAGGATTACATGGTGCTAATGATATTGATATTCGTGTTATTCCAACCAAATATCCTTCTGGTGCAGCAAAACAACTTATTCAAATACTTACTGGGGTTGAAGTACCCAGTGGACAACGCTCTTCCAGCATTGGTGTGTTAATGCACAATGTGGGAACCGCTTTTGCGATTAAACGTGCCATTATTGATGATGAGCCTTTAATTGAACGTGTTGTTACCTTAACGGGCGATAAAATTGCACAAAAAGGAAATTATTGGGTTCCTTTTGGCACGCCAATTTCTCATGTGCTCAAACAAGTTTCCTATCAATATGACGAGCGTTTCCCTGTTTTTATGGGCGGACCAATGATGGGCTTTATTTTGCCAAACTTGTATGCGCCTATAACCAAAGCAACTAACTGCTTATTGGCACCAGATCATTTTGAATATGAACCACCAGCTGCCGAACAGTCTTGTATTCGTTGCTCAGCTTGTTCTGATGCTTGCCCAGTCCATTTAATGCCACAACAATTGTATTGGTTTGCTCGTGCAGAGGATCATGAAAAATCTGAAGAATATGCGCTAAAAGATTGTATTGAATGTGGCTTATGTGCTTACGTTTGCCCAAGTCATATTCCTCTTATTCAATATTTCCGCCAAGAAAAAGCGAAAATTTGGGAAATAAAAGAGAAAGCACAAAAAGCAGAAGAAGCAAAAATTCGTTTTGAAGCTCGCCAAGCGCGTTTAGAAAAAGAAGAACAAGAACGCCGAGCAAGAGCAAATA
Organism: Canicola haemoglobinophilus; assembly: GCF_002015075.1. Lineage (GTDB taxonomy): Bacteria > Pseudomonadota > Gammaproteobacteria > Enterobacterales > Pasteurellaceae > Canicola > Canicola haemoglobinophilus. Next base: position 103,282 of record NZ_MUXZ01000018.1, on the reverse strand, counting down.
AAGCAGCGGAAAATCGCCGAGCAGAAATGGCGCAACAAAAAGGCATTGATCCAGTACAAGCAGCGCTTGAGCGCTTAAAGGCGAAAAAATCAGCAGACACTCAAGAAAACAACCTCGAGCAAAAAACACAGATAAATATTAAAGGCGAGGTGGTACCTGATAATAGCGACATCATGGCGCAACGCAAAGCGCGCCGTTTAGCTCGTCAACAAGCCAGTTCAAATATCCCTGAAGAGCTGCAAAATTCGGGAGAAAGGACGATAGAAAGTGCGGTTGAAAACCCAGAAAAAAATGCTGAAATCAGTGCAATTCAATCTGATGCAGATCCGAAGAAATCTGCAGTTGCAGCAGCAATTGCTAGGGCGAAAGCGAAAAAATTAGCTCAACAAACGAATTCAGATACAACATCAAAACTTGATAACAATGCACAAAGCTCAGAACAAAATGCAACAGAAAGTGCGGTGCAATCTGAAGTAGATCCGAAAAAAGCCGCAGTTGCTGCGGCAATTGCTCGGGCGAAAGCGAAAAAATTAGCTCAACAAACGAATTCAGATACAACATCAAAACTTGATAACAATACACAAAGTTCAGAACAAAATGTTGCAGAAAGTGCTGTGCAATCTGGAATAGATCCGAAAAAAGCCGCGGTTGCTGCCGCCATTGCAAGAGCAAAAGCGAAAAAACTACTAGCTCAACAAACTAACTCAGATACAGCATCAAAACTTGATAACAATGGACAAAGTTCAGAACAAAATGCTGCAGAAAGTGCGGTGCAATCTGGAGTAGATCCGAAAAAAGCTGCGGTTGCTGCCGCAATTGCTCGAGCAAAAGCGAAACAATTAGCCAAGAAACAGTCTGAAATTCAAGATAAATAAAGAGATTTTACATGTTCAAAATGATTAGCTCGCCCCATACACATTCGGGGAAATTAACAGCTCGTATAATGCTATGGGTGATAGCTGCCATGTTGCCAGCGATCGCTGCACAAGTTTATTACTTTGGTGTTGGTGTTTTGATCCAATCAGGATTAGCCATTATTACAGCCTTAATTCTTGAATTTGTTGTTACCTTACTGCGTAAAAAACCAAAATTATTTTATATTGGCGATTTCAGTGTGATTTTGACCGCACTTATCCTTGCCGTTGCTATCCCACCTTACGCACCTTATTGGATCATTATTATTGGCACATTTTGTGCCGTGATTTTAGGCAAACATGTTTATGGCGGATTAGGACAAAATTTATTTAATCCAGCTATGGTTGGCTATGTTATTTTGCTTATTTCATTTCCGTTGCAAATGACCACTTGGTTGCCGCCAATTCAATTACTGAGTGAACCGCCGCATTTTACGGATGCTTACAAACTCATTTTCCAAGGCATCACTACTGATGGCTTTAATTTAAACCAATTAACATCAACTATTGATGGTATTAGCCAAGCGACCCCATTAGATGCGGTTAAAACTGCACTAAGAAGTAACATGAGTTCGCTACATGAGGTCAGCTCTTCACCTATTTTTAGTTCAATATTGCCATTAGGAAGTAGAGGTATTGGGGAAGGGCTAGGCTGGACACAAGTCAATTTACTCTTTCTACTCGGCGGAATTTTCCTGATTTGGAAAAAAATTATTCATTGGCAAATTCCAACCGCACTTTTAGCCACACTTTTTATCTTTGCAACATTAAACTGGCTATTTGCACCAGTGGCGGCAAATCCAATTTGGCATTTAGTCAGCGGTGCAACAATGTTTGGTGCTTTCTTTATTGCTACAGATCCCGTTACAGCTTCTATTACACCAAAAGGAAAACTGATCTTCGGTGCTTTAGTTGGATTATTAATTTGTTTAATTCGTTTTTGGGGAAACTATCCTGATGGCGTTGCTTTTGCCATTTTGCTTGCTAATATCTGTGTACCGCTGATCGATCACTATACTCGACCACCTGTCGTGGGACACCGCCAAAAAGGAGCTAAATAATGAAAATTGCACAAATAACTGGAAAGTACGGTGTAATACTAGGATTAGTTGCTTTTATTTGTACCGCACTTTCCAGCTTGGTATATTGGCTCACTAAAGATAAAATTGCCCTAGCAGTAGCACAACAAGAACAAATGCTTTTAGCGGAAATAATGCCTAAAGATTATTATGACAACGATTTGCTCGCCAGTTGCCAACCTCTGTCTTCTCCTTTAGCAAAACAATACCGAATAAATAAACTTTGCACTGCAACTAAAAACCAACAAATTAGCGCTTATGCTTATGAAACTGTCGCACCTGATGGTTATTCTGGCAATATCAAAATGTTAGTCGCGATCACGCCACAGGGAGAAGTGTTAGGTATTCGTATTACTGAACATCAAGAAACCCCCGGACTAGGCGATAAAGTGGAATTACGGATTTCTGATTGGGTGCTCAGTTTTAACCATAAAATATTGCAACCAGAAAATATTACCGATTGGGCGGTAAAAAAAGACGGCGGTAAATTCGATCAATTTACTGGTGCAACAATTACGCCTAGAGCGGTAGTAAATCAAGTAAAAACTTCTGGGCTAATACTGCTTACAAAGTTTGATCAGCTCAACGCAGAGAATAAACAATGAATATAAAAAACTTATCAGAAACACACCGCACTTTAGATACGCTTGAACAAGCTAATGTAATAGCAAATAAAACTCAAACTGAAAGTGTCTGGGTACATTTATTTAAACAAGGTTTTTGGCATAACAACCCCGCTCTCGTTCAACTATTAGGACTGTGTCCATTGCTTGCCGTATCAAACTCAGCGACAAATGCTTTAGGCTTGGGGATTGCGACTATTCTTGTTTTGATTTGTAGTAATACAATGGTTTCTTTGTTGCGCAAACAAATTCCGCAAGAAATTCGTATTCCTATTTATGTAATGATTATTGCGACTACGGTAACTATCGTACAGCTAATCATGAGTGCTTATACTTACAATCTTTATCAGTCTTTAGGTATTTTCATTCCATTAATTGTGACTAATTGTATTGTAATTGGACGTGCAGAGGCATTTGCCTCAAAAAATACAGTATTACATTCTATTTTTGATGGATTTGCTATGGGATTTGGTATGACATTTAGCCTGTTTATTTTAGGTGCATTGCGTGAAATTTGGGGTACAGGGAAATTATTTGCAGGCATAGAAAATCTATTTGGCAAATGGGCAAAAAATTTACAAATCGATCTATTTCAATTAGATAGTAGTTTCTTATTAGCCATTCTACCTCCCGGCGCTTTCATCGGTTTAGGTATTATTTTAGCGATCAAAAATTTGATAGATAATAAAAAATGAATAAACAAAAACGCATTGAAATTTTAACTCGCCTATGTAAGCAAAACCCTCACCCAACCACAGAGCTAAATTTTAGTACGCCTTTTGAATTGCTTATAGCGGTCATTCTCTCCGCACAAGCAACGGATAAAGGGGTAAACAAAGCAACAGATAAACTTTTTCCTGTTGCCAATACGCCACAAGCAATTTTAGATCTTGGATTGGACGGCTTAAAGGAATATGTCAAAACTATCGGTTTATACAATAGCAAATCTGAAAATATTATTAAAACTTGCCGTGATTTAATTGAAAAACATAATGGTAGCGTGCCTGAAAATCGGGAAGCACTAGAGGCCTTGGCTGGAGTGGGAAGAAAAACTGCTAATGTGGTTTTAAATACTGCTTTTGGTCACCCCACTATTGCCGTAGATACCCATATTTTTCGAGTATCTAATCGTACTGGATTCGCACCTGGAAAAGATGTGATAAAAGTAGAGGAAAAATTATTAAAAGTTGTACCACCTGAATTTAAACTAAATGTACATCATTGGTTAATTTTACATGGTCGTTATACTTGTATTGCAAGAAAACCAAGATGTGGTTCTTGTATTATTGAAGATCTATGTGAATTTAAGGAAAAAACAGAAAATTAACGTACTTAAATAGTCATAAATTGACTTTATTCATACTATTATGCCATTGTAAATTTATGCTAAAAGAAAATGCTTTCGTTGACACAAATTTTTTATTTACTCATATTGAGGCTAATAGTGTAGAATTTGCTGTTATCGTAATTTTTATTTAAAGAGGATTCTATGTTCCATTTTTTTATCTCTGATAAAAACAATCATATTCGCCGTAATCATATTATCAATGAGGCGAAAAAATTAGGCATTTTACCTAATTTTTATGATGCTATTATGGCTCGCAATTTATCCAAAGAAGAATTATTTACTCTCTCTACGCCTGATACTTTTTTAACTCCAGGAGAAATTGGGTGTGCCGCAAGTCATTTAGAAGCTTTAAAATTATTTTTAAATAACAATACCAATCAGCAATCAGCAATC
>NZ_MUXZ01000018.1:0-98871 GCF_002015075.1 Canicola haemoglobinophilus | reverse complement strand
AGCAATCAGCAATCAGCAAATCATATCTGCTTTTTTTTTGAAGATGATATTGTTTTTTCTGATAAATTTACTCCCGATCTTATCAATGAAATCACAGATTTCATTTCCTCTTTAGAAAAACCCTCTATTCTTGTTTTGTTTAATAGTATTTACAAAAAGAAGAAAATAAAAGATTTCCAAACTTGCAATATTTCTGTCTTCTCTGCTCATAATTTATTTTATGCTTATGGATATGTAATCAATCGAAAAGCTGCGGAAAATATTTTAACAATTCAAACACCAATTAAATTTGAAATTGATGCGTTCAAATTTTATTATTGGCTAAGTGCGGTTGATTTATATTGTTTAAATGCCAATTTAGTAGAACCAGCTCCAACAATATCAGAATTATCAGAAATAAATGATGGACACCCTAGAGGATATACCAAACAGCGTACCATAAAGAAAAATAAAGCATTTCGCCTTTTATATAATCAACTCAGTTGCAAAGATAAATTAAGTGCTAATATTAAAAGAATACAAAAAGCACTACATAAGCCTTTTGAAAAATTATAATCTGCGGTCACTTTTTCATTAAATTTTAGGCATGCTAGAAAAAATTCTCTAGCATGTTTTAAATTAAAAATTTAAAACTTCTAACAATAACAATCCATATTTTCTACGCCAACCACAAAGTAAATCGGGTAAATCATTAGGATCTTGTTGCTTAATCCAACACCATTTTATCAGTTGATCTAACATACGTTTGCTGGATAAAACCTTCGTTGGTAGACCCTGTGGAGTGATTTCTTGTAATTTAGTTTGTAACAATTTAATGACTATACGATAACGAGGATCGTTAGAAACACGCAAAATAGGGACTGGATAATCATGCTTTGCAACTCTTTTCGCTTTTTCTAATATTTTTAATATTTTTTTGCCATGAATACGAATCTCTTGCGGATCCAAGCCTATGGATAAAAGCTCTGAGATGTGCTTTGGATTGTGTTGAGCAACGGCAATCAAATGTTCTGCTCGCACAACAAAATTTAATGCAAGATCCCTTTTGATTGCTTCTTCTTGGCGCCATTTAGCCAGTAATTTCAAGCGCATCAATTCCTGTGAATTTAACTTCCAAGCACCAGAGACAGAAAAATAAGCATTTTGACTATCTTTTATTTGCTTGTATTTTTCTAGCAAAATTTCGCAGTCATTTTCTACCGCACTTTGCCAAGGTGTTTGAGCGAGAGCTTGTTGCATGCGTTGAAACAGTGGCAATAAATACCATACATCAGCTACCGCATAATGCAATTGTATTTTAGACAGAGGACGAGTCAGCCAATTCGTTCGAGAAGCTCCTTTATCAATTTCTAATGCAAAATAGTGTTTCAGCAATGTGGAAAACCCTATGGAGCTTCCATGCTGCAAAAAGGCAGCCATAATTTGCGTATCGAGCATTGGCGTTGGTAATTGTTGAAAATAATGCTGAAAAACTTCTAAATCTTCACCACAAGCGTGTAATACTTTAATTACTTTTTGATTAGACAACAGCTGAATAAAAGGCGAGAAGTCACTAATTTCAAGAGGATCAATTAAGCTAACTTGTTCACCATCATAAAGTTGGATTAACCCCAATTTAGGATAAAAACTTCTTGTACGAACAAACTCAGTATCTAGTGCAACAACAGTCTTTTGCTGTGCTTGTTGACAAACCTCAAATAATTGAGCATTTGTTGTAATCAATTGAAAGTGCGGTGGATTTTGGACTTCTTTTATTAAAACAGACATACTTCTTATCTATTAAATAGGAAACAAAAAAGAAATGGGCGATTGATTGATCGCCCACTTAATATTTAGCTTTGCGAACGTTTTGCGAGCTCTTCATCACGCAAGACTCGACGCAAAATTTTACCTACATTAGTTTTTGGTAATTCATCACGGAATTCAATATCTTTCGGGATTTTGTAACCTGTAAGGTGCTGGCGACAATGTTGACGTAATTCATCACGAGTTAAACTATCATCTTTCACTACGAAAATTTTAATTGTTTCTCCGGAAACTTCATGAGGAACGCCAATAGCAACTACTTCTGCGACTTTATAGTTAAGCATAACGACATCTTCAATTTCATTTGGATAAACATTAAAACCAGATACGATAATCATATCTTTTTTACGATCCACAATACGCAAACTATAAGTTTCATCCATGATTACCACATCGCCTGTTGCCATCCAGCCATCTTTCAATACCTCGGCGGTAGCTTCTGGACGTTGCCAATATCCCTGCATAACTTGCTCGCCTTTAACCCAAAGTTCGCCCGGTTCGCCAAGTTCAGCCAAAGTGCCGTCATCTTTAACAATCTTAATATCGGTATTTGGTACAGGAACACCAATAGTGCCGTTGTGTTTAACCACATTAATTGGGCAAGCAGCAATTAAAGGCGAACATTCAGTCATGCCATAACCTTCGATAATATTGCAACCTGTTAATTCATGCCAACGCGTAGCCACAGACTGTTGAATAGCCATACCACCGCCAACAGACAATTTCAGCGTAGAAAAATCAACTTCTTTAAAGTTTTCATTGTTCAATAACGCATTAAATAAAGTATTTACACCTGTTAGTGCGACAAAACGATGCTTTTTCAACTCTTTAACAAAACCATCAATATCACGAGGATTGGTAATTAACACTGCTGTGATACCTAATTCAATAAAGAGCAAACAGTTTACCGTTAAAGCGAATACATGATAAAGCGGTAAAGCAATGATAGCTTTACGTTCTTTTTTATGATCACCCACAAACGGCAGTGCAATCCAAGCGGCTTGGAAAATATTTGTGATGATATTACCATGGCTCAACATCGCTCCTTTTGCCACGCCAGTTGTGCCACCTGTATATTGCAAAAAGGCTAAATCAGTGCGCTCTACTTGTGGGCGCACATATTGGCGATTTTTGCCCACTGCTAAAACTTCACGAAATGTGACCGCACTTGGTAGCTTATATTTTGGTACTAATTTTTTCACATATTTCACCACAAAATTAACTAAAGTGCGTTTACCAAAAGAAAGCTGATCGCCCATTCTAGTTAAAATAACGTGCTTAATATTGGTATTGAAAACCACTTTTTCTAAAGTTGAGGCAAAATTTGACACAATCACAATGGCTGTTGCGCCACTATCTTGTAACTGATGTTCAAGTTCACGTGGCGTATAAAGTGGATTTACATTCACTACTACCAAACCCGCACGCAAAATCCCAAATAATACGATTGGATATTGCAATAAATTGGGCATCATCAATGCAACACGATCACCACGTTTTAATTTCAATTCATTTTGTAAATAAGCAGCAAAAGCTCGGCTACGTTCTTCTAATTTACGGAAAGTTAAAACTTGCCCCATGTTCACATAAGCAGGACGATCTGGATGCTCACGAATAGCTTTATCAAACATATCTAATAAGTTTTCATATTTTGACGTATCCAGCTCAAATGGTGAACCTTCTGGGTAATTTTGAAACCAAGGTTTTTGCATGGTATTTATCCTTTTCAATCAATGAGATTTTCAGTCTTTTTTACTATTTTCTTGTGAAAAATTGGCTTGCATTATACTTTAATTTTTGGCTTTTGGCGGATTTATTTCTCCAAATAAATCCCACTTAATCCAAGTAAAATCAGCCATAAAAAGAGAAAAAGGCGAGCTAAACTCGCCTTCACGCCTAATATAAAACATAACGTAAACGAGGTTCGGGCCGCCAAAAACCACCAAATCCCCAACGACGTCGACTTTCATAAAAATCGGCTAAATCTTCTGGATCATAATAATATTCTTGAGCAAGCTGCCAAATGCGGTAATCTTTTCCTTGTAAAATAGGGTAAATATAATCCGCTTGATCAATTTTTCCTTTTTCAGCGCCCTTTAGAAAACCGCCCATCGTAATATATTGATCTTTTAAACTTTCTGGATCAATAAAGCCATCAAGATAGGCAATGAAACGTCCGTTTGTTTGTCCTTCTAACTCTGGTCTTCCCGAAAAAGTTAAAATCGGTAAACTCAACACTTCAATTTTCATTTTATTTTGTAATGCTGTCGCCTTGATGACTTTTCCACCTAAACGGGCTTGCTTGCAATGACATTGCAGAATCTCTTCATTGACTTGCGCTAAATTTTGGATCTCATACTTATCTCGCTCTAACCCTTGTGGTGCTGAGATACAAGCGGTTAAGAAAAAAATACTCAATAAAAAAAAGCTATTTTTCATTTGATTTGCTCCTCAAATTAGGCATTATTCACGCCCTGGCAATTTCTTCCAAGTCACTTCATTACGCAAATAAACTGGCTCAATTTCCACCGCACTTATCCATTGTTTTTGATGATAATAAGGTAATGCAAGGGAAAGCATATAGCGTGCCGAAGGCAAGTGGATTTGCGTATTTTCGCCCAGTCCTGCAACACTAAATTCTGCATAAGCATTCCAACCTGTACCTACGGTTATCCAGTGCTCTGCTGGAATATCTTGTAATTGTGCTAAAGCCTGCAGTGGCGAACAAACTTGCTCATTGATGAGTTCTTGCCATTGCATAAACTCCGTATTTTCCAACCGCACTTTTTCCGCTCTTAGCTGGCTAAAATACACTTCATTCATTCTCGCATCAATTGCACACAATACCTGTTCGGCACCATATTGCTCATAGGCCTGTTGCGCCATTGTGGTTAAATTAGAAATCGCAATTACTGGTAAATCTGCCCCCAAAGCCAAACCTTGAGCAATTCCAGCGCCAACACGCACTCCCGTAAAACTTCCTGGCCCACGCCCAAATACCAGTGCATCGAGCTGATTTAACTGAATACCAGACTGCGTTAAAATCTCATCTATCATGGGTAAAATACGTTTCGTATGGGTGCGTTGTGCGAACTCGTCAAAATGAGTGAACTCCCCTTTGTGTAATAAGGCGACAGAACAGGCTTCTGTTGATGTATCAATTGCTAATAAAGTTGTCATAATTCTGTTATTTTTCCTTGTTAATTTCCGCCAAGAATTGTACCACTTTGTTTAAATCTCGGGTACGTTTTGCATTAGGCAAACTGCGCAAAAAGATCTCGCCGTAAGGTCTGGTCACTAATCGGCTGTCACAAATAATTACCGCACCTCGATCTGTGACATCACGAATTAAACGCCCTACACCTTGTTTTAAGGCAATTACTGCCTCTGGAATTTGAATATCGTTGAAAGGCTCTCCCCCTTGTAAACGACAATCTTCAATTCTCGCTTTAAGTAAAGGCTCATCAGGTGCAGTAAAAGGTAATTTATCAATGATCACTAAAGATAACGCATCTCCACGCACATCAACCCCCTCCCAAAAACTCGAAGTAGCCACTAGGACGGAATGATCTTCTTGAATAAATTGCTCAAGTAATTTTCCTTTTGAAGTTTCGCCTTGCAGCAAAATACTTAATTGACTATGTTCACGAAAATATTCCGCCAAGCCTTTCATCATCAAATAAGAGGTACAAAGCACAAAACAGCGCCCTTTATTACTTTCGATAACGGGCAATAACATTTCAGCTAATTGGTTTAGCGTCTTACTTTGATTTGTAGCCGGCAAGTAACGAGGCACGCAAAATAGCGCTTGCTCAGGATAATTAAATGGGCTAGGCAACACTTGCTGTTCGGCATTTTCAATACCTAAACGTTGACAAAAATGATCAAAAGTACCAGCAACTTCCAAAGTTGCAGAAGTAAAAATCCAAGCAGTTTGGCGAGATTTCATTTGTTCACCAAATTTATCCGCCACAGTTAAAGGCGTAATATGTAAACCAAATTGTCGCCCTATTGTTTCAAACCAGTAACAAAATCCTACCACATCGGTTTCCCGTAAGCGTTGTAACATAGTTTTTAGTTGAATAACTCGCTCAAAAATACTGTCTAACGTTTGCGAACGACCTAAGCCTAACTTAATAACCTCGGCGGTAAAATCTAATTTTTCTTGTAATAAATTAAAAGATTTTTCCACCGCACTTTGGGCAAGCATTTCACGCCAATTTCCCCGTGAATTTCCCTCACTGAGCAATATACGAAAATCTTGCACCACTTTTAATAAAGTATCAGATGCGACACCAAGCTGTGCCATATCTTTGACTTCTGTGCGGTAAACAATATTAATATCTTTGCATAAATCAAAAAATTGGCGAGAAGTAATACTTTGCCCAAAATATTGACTGGCAATATCGGGAAGTTGATGTGCTTCATCAAAAATAATCACTTCAGCTTGAGGGATTAATTCACCAAAACCACTCTCTTTTACCGCCATATCAGCAAAAAATAAATGGTGATTAACAACAACTAAATCAGCATTTAGTGCTTTTTTACGAGCCAAAGCAACATAACAATCGGCATAATTAGGGCAATCTGTTCCCAAACAACTTTCTACCGTGCTTGTTAATTGTGGCAAAATGGGACTATCTTCCGCCAACTCCACACATTCAGTCAAATCGCCTGTTTTGGTTGCATTATTCCATTTGCGCACCTTAGCTAAATCTGCTAGCACGTCCCTATTACCCAGTACGCCTTGGGCAATAAGCTGATCTAAACGCTCCAAGCATAAATAATTAGCTCGCCCTTTTAGCAAGGCTATTTTTCCGCTGTAATTCAAGGCTTTTTTGATGACCGGAAGATCTCGGCTGAAGAGTTGGTCTTGTAGATTTTTGGAGCCCGTGGAAATAATGGTTTTCTTTTTAGCTAATAAAACTGGAGCTAGATATGCAAAAGTTTTCCCAGTTCCTGTGCCAGCCTCTACAACTAAAGTGCTTTTTTGACTAATTGCACGCCAAACTGCTTTTGCCATTTCCACTTGTTCGGTACGAGAACGAAAATCTTTGATCTTTTCACTTAATGCACCGTTATTGGCGAATGTTTGAATAATTTGTTGCATTGATTAATAAATTTAAACCGCACTTTGAACCTAGGTTATGACAAACACAAGAAAAGTGCGGTGTTATTTTGCTTAAAATTAAAGTCATCATTTGGAAGTTGCCGAATAATAGCAAAATCAAATAAAAACGAAAGGATTATTTAAAGCAACAATAACGCAAAAATAGCGCACAACGATAGCGCCAGTGTCCTCACTGGTGCTTTGTTTTTTTGCCGCAAAGAGCGGTGGTAATTTTAGGAGTTTTAGTCACCCGTGAGGACACGGGCGACAGCAGCGTAATATTAAAAATAATCTTAGTTGCTTGTCCGCTAAAACGATCATCAATTATGCGTCTTGCTCTCAAAGCGATACCTAAAATCAGCATTAACAATGTAGGTAAAGTAACGCTAATGGAAAAGAGAAAAGCAGACAAGAAATCGTTATTTTGCACACTACTCTGGATATTTTATCTCCGTAACCACCGCACATTGCTCACAATCCCATTGCATGCCAGCAATCGTTGAAGGATAAAAACTCACTGGACTGCGTCTTTGGCATAATTCCGTCACAATTTCGCCCACTAAAGGTAAATGTGAAACAATTAAAACAGTATTAACGCCTTGTTCTGCTAATACGGATAAATAATCGACAACTAAACTACTGCTACTGTAAGGCGTAATAGCATCCCAAATTTCCTGTTTTGCACTTAATTGATGCTGATAAACTGCATCAATTTTGGCAAAAGTTTCTAGCGCTCTTGTATAAGGGCTGACCAGCACCTTATCAAAATCAGGCATTACTGTTTTTAACCAGTTTCCCTGCTCTGTGGCTTGTAACTGTCCTCTTGAGGTTAAACAGCGTTCTTTGTCTGACTTTGCCATGACTTCTGCTTCGCCATGGCGCATTACAAATATTTTCATTATTTTCTTACACTTAATTTGCTCGCACTGCATCAGCAATTTTTTCAGCACTAAGTTGGGCTAATTCGGCATCTTCACATTCCACCATAACTCGAATTAACGGCTCCGTCCCAGATTTGCGCAATAAAATTCTGCCTTTACCTATCAGCTGTTGCTCAACTTCTGTCGCAATTGATTTTACCGCATCACTTTCCAGTGGATTTGTTCCACCTGTAAAGCATACGTTGATTAACACTTGTGGAAATAATTCCACCGCACTTGCCAATTCATGTAAGGAAAATCGGTGTTGAACCATGGCTGCGAGTACAGCTAAGGAAGTAATCACGCCATCTCCCGTTGTATTCTTATCTGCAATAATGATATGACCTGAGTTTTCACCACCAAATTTCCAACCTTTTTCTTGCATTTTTTCCAACACGTAGCGGTCGCCAACATTAGCTCGCACAAATGGAATACCCAATTGTTTTAAGGCTAACTCTAAGCTCATATTGCTCATTAAGGTTCCTACTACACCACCTTTTAAGTTACCAGAACGCAATGCCTCACGAGCGATAATAAATAAAATCTGATCACCATCAACTTTATTACCTAAATGATCAACCATAATTAAGCGATCACCATCACCGTCATAGGCTAAACCAACATCAGCTTTGGTTTCTAATACCTTATCTTGTAGTGCTTTAATATCTGTTGCACCGCACTTTTCATTAATATTCATACCATTTGGCTGAGTACCGATTTCGATCACTTCAGCACCAAGCTCACGCATTACGTTTGGTGCAATATGGTAAGTTGCACCATTTGCACAATCCACAACAATCTTATATTTTTCTAAACTTAAATGTGCTGGGAAAGTACTTTTACAAAATTCAATATAACGACCTGTTACATCATTAATACGACTTGCACGTCCTAATTGAGCAGACTCAACACAGTCCATTGGTTGCTCTAACATAGTTTCAATAGCTTCTTCTATATCATCAGGCAATTTTGTTCCTTGAGCAGAGAAAAATTTAATTCCATTATCATAGAAAGGGTTATGGGACGCAGAAATTACAATCCCTGCTTCAGCACGAAAAGTACGGGTAAGATAAGCAATTGCTGGTGTTGGGATCGGTCCAGTAAAAGCGACAGATAATCCTGCTGCTGCCAAACCAGCCTCTAATGCCGATTCCAACATATAGCCAGAAATACGCGTATCTTTTCCAATTAAAACTCGACCTGTGCCTTGAGTTGCTAATACTTTACCAGCAGCCCAACCTAACTTAAGTGCAAAATCAGGAGTTATTGGATAAGTTCCTACTCTGCCACGCACGCCATCAGTTCCAAAATATTTACGTTCTGCCATTTTTTATTCCTTGATTATTCATCAAATAAGTGGAAAACACTTATTATTTATTGTTATAAAATGAATTTTTATTAGATCCTTTCTAAGCATGCTCTGTTGCCTGCCAAATTTTCAATACATCTTGCGTTTCAGCGACATCATGTACGCGCAAGATTCTTGCACCATTCATTGCGGCAAGTAATGCACCTGTAACACTGCCCATCACTCGCTGATCCACAGGCTTATCCAACACAGCACCAATCATTGATTTACGCGATAAACCCGCTAGTACAGGAACACCTTGCTGGCAAAATTGGCTAAGTTGCTGTAATAACTTGTAATTATGTTGCACTGTTTTACCAAAACCAAACCCAGGATCCCAAATGATATTTTCTTTTTTTATCCCAGCTTGCAAACAAAGTGCGGTGCGATTTTGCAAAAATTCTAATACTTCTTGCACTACATCACCATATTGTGGGTTCTGTTGCATAGTACGAGGTTGTCCTTGCATATGCATAATACAAGTTGGCAAGCCTAATTTTACCGCTGTTTCCAATGCCTTTGGCCCTTGTAGTGCACGAATATCATTGATCAAATCCATGCCAACTTTAGCACTTTCCAACATCACTTCCGCTTTAGAAGTATCCACTGAAATCCAGCAATCAAAACGTTTTCTTACCGCCTCAACCAAAGGAACCACACGATCTAACTCTTGTGCTAAGCTGACTTCTTCAGCATTGGGACGAGTAGATTCACCGCCAATATCAATAATCGAAGCACCCGCTTTCAACATTTTTTCCACTTGAATAATTGCTTTATCTAACTGAAAAAATTGTCCTTTATCAGAAAAAGAATCTGGGGTGAAATTTAGAATACCCATAATTTTAGGGGAAGAAAGATCTAACGTTCTATTATTTGCTTTCAAATAAAATTTAGATGAAGAATAAATCATAAAAATTTCTCTTGACTTATTCCTTCCAATATACATTCCATGTTCCATGTTCCATGTTTTGGCATTCTCTCATTTTCTGGAGGCAACTGCATATAGTTACCGTAATAATCTGTTAAATGTTCATGATAATTTTTTGTTACATAAAAATATTTATCTTCAAATTTCACTTTTTCAAATTTAGAAAAATATTCTTTGGGCATATAAGATTTTTGCCAACCACCATAATCAGATAAAAAAAGTCCAATATTTTCACTATTCTTTTCATTATAATTTTCTCTTAACCAACTCAAATTAGTTTGCATTTTTTGATAAAAGAATTGTGCTAATTTACCAAATATTTTTTTCATTAGACTATTATCTTTGGCTCGATAAAAACGTTTCTTTAAGGAACTAAATCTTAGTTTTAATCTACGATGCTTTTTCATGGATTTATACAAAAGATCTAAATCACTAGGCACATAATCTAAAACAAAAATATCAATAAATATATGACTTGATCTATGTCTCTCCGCCAAATATGTTCTCATATCATAAATTTTAGCCATTTCTCCAGCAACATCGCCATCAAAAGTTTCAATAGGAGATAATTGATAATAATCATGATTGAATTTATTCCAAACTGATACAAACTTTTGATACTCACTCCATAACATATAGACATCAATATCATCATCCCAAGGAATAAATCCTTGATGTCTAATTGCACCAATTAATGTACCCCCACCTAGAGAATATTTTATATTATGCTCCTCACATATATTATGAAAATACTCTAAAATATTTAAAGAAATCATTTGTAATTCTTTTAAAGATATATTTTTACCCTTTATCATACTATACCTCTAGAGTTTATATTATTAAGTGCAAAATAATAATGTTCTAACTTATCTACTTCAAACGCATCATTTTCATTAAGATTGAAAACACCTATGTTTAAGTCATCTAACATACTAATTGGAATATTATCCCAATATAACTTTGAATTGGTTAAATTATCTTTCGAGTTATATTTTTCTAATTTTTCTTTGATTTTAGTTGCATCCTTTTTATTCCAATAGGACACACCTAATAAACTAGCTTTTACATCATTGCTAATCCTCATGTTTATAACTCGATCATTATTATCACATTCTGGGATCCATTCATTATCTTCAGAAATAGGTCTTTTAATAACGAAATAAGAGCTTCTATTTAACTTTTCAAGGAAAATATTTCTTGTTAAAATAACATCTGAATCAATCACATAAGTATCTGAAAAATAATCTTTTGCTAAATAAAATGAATATACATTATTATATTCAATAAATTTATCATTATATATTAAATTACAATTATATTTATCCCTTAAATAATCAAATTGTTCTTTTAAATATCCTGTAACAATAAAGATATCCTTTATACCTGCCTCATGTAAATATAAGATAGTCCTTTCAATATTTGGAATATTATCTACAGGTAATAAAGCTTTATGTTTATTTTTAGTTATTTCTTTTAAACGGCTACCAAGCCCAGCAGCTAATATTATTGCATTCATACATTCTCCCTTAATACAAAGACGCAACCTAAAACAATACCTAATGACAATAAAATATGAGAGATAGATATATTGGAATTAGAAAAAAAATATTCAAAAACGACAACCCATACACCATAAGTTATATTTAATATCATTGCTCTTATGGGTTTAATATAGTATATAGCCCTATAATAAAGATAATAAGAAATAATTGAGAAAGAGATAATACCTAACAATATAAATTTGATATTGAAATTTATACCATCTGGAATATCTTTTTTAATATAGAAAAGAGTTAAAAATGATGCTAAATATAAGATACTTGAACTAAGCTGACGAAAGAGATAAACATAATGAAATTTTAAATATCTCATGGCATATCCTGAAACTGCAATTTCTATTCCCCATCCGAATGCCGTACAAAGAGCTAAAACTCCACCTAATATATAAAATTCGTTATCATATTGATAGCTCAGTAAAGCAGAGCAAAAAATAGCAATTAAAAAGCCATATTTAGCATATCTAGATAATTTTTCTTTTAGAAGAACATATGAGAAAGTAGCTCCTATTATTGGATACAGCGCTGAAATTGAAGCTATATAACTAGAATTCATTGTGCTGATAGCAAATAAATAGCAAAGCATTGCTGAGGCACTCAAAATACCCGCTAAGCAAGAAAAAATCATGCCTTTATTGCTTAATGTTAGTATAGAGATTCTATTCTTCTTTCTAAAGAAAATATAAAACGAAACAGAAATAAAAGCGATAAAATCTATAAAAAAGAGGATTATCAATATAAACGAAGAATTATTAGAGATAGGATAACTATTATTTAATAAGGAATATAAAAAAGTTACTCCCCCCCATAGAATACCAGAAAATAAAGCAATAAAGTAAGCAAAGAACATCTACTAATATCCTCTTTCCTTTATATCTTTCATGAACTTAATTGCCCTTAAAATTCTATTTTCCGCATAATCACCAAAGCTTTCTTGATTTTCTTCTTTAATTAAAGTCCATAAAAACCAAAGAACATCTTGAGTAAATTGGTAATAGCTAATTTTTTTCATTACTTCATCAAAATCAATCTTCTCTTGATAATAATTACTAAGAAAAAATTTTTTCTCATCTAAGTTGAGATTACATTCTAAGAAAAAAGCCGCTATATCAAATAAAGGATCATTCATCCCTGAATATTCCCAATCAATAAAATAAATATCATTATCTTTAATTAAGATATTTTCTGGAACCAAATCATTATGACAGGGAGATAGTAGTATACTTTGACCATCAAAATAATCAGAGAGAGACTCAAATAAGTGAATAACATTTATCATTTCTGGATGATACTGATAAAAATCATTCTTATTTTTTAATAAGCTAAAATAGTGCTTATACTCATTAAATACATTGAATCTGTTATAAAATTGAACAGCACTTTGATGTAACAATTTTAATTTTTTTGCTATTTTAGCTAGAAAGTCGTAATTTCTAATATTTTGGTGGGTTAGTGAATAGCTATTCTCTAAGAAATAAGTTACTTTTATTCCTGTTTTTTCATCAAAGAAATACGTCCCTACATTAATATTTATTTCTGAAGCCTTAACACTATTAATGGACTCATAAGAACGATTAATGAGTTCCTGAGTCATAGCCCCAGGAACTCTTAGAACATATTTCGTATTATCAATATTGATAATATAGTTTTTATTTGTCATTCCCCCTAAATACATGATTTCAGTATCACTTATCTCAGTATCTGGGAAAACATTTTTAACAATATTGGTTACGTTATGCATATTTAATGAATATTTTTATAGATTAACAATCCTCTACTATCTAATTCTACTAGGCTTTTTTAGAACTATAAACAGGGAATTGTAAATTTTTATTCATTATTACTCCAACCTGATGGAGCCGTAACCTCTTCTCTATTCATCAATTGTTTGATTTGTACTTCCTCGATCGTTTCATATTTTACTAATGCGTCTTTCATTGCATGTAAAATATCCATATTATCAATCAGCAACTGTCTTGCTCTTTGGTAATTACGGCTAACTATTGCTCTTACTTCTTCATCAATAGTATGTGCGGTTTCATCAGACATATGTTTAGCCTTTGCCATTGAACGTCCAAGGAACACTTCGCCTTCATCTTCTGAATACAAAATTGGACCTAATTTATCTGAAAAGCCCCATTGAGTCACCATATTACGAGCAATATTTGTTGCTACTTTAATATCATTAGAAGCACCCGTTGAAATATTTTCTTCGCCATAAATAAGCTCTTCAGCTAAACGACCTGCATATAAAGTCGAAAGTTTACTTTCTAATTGTTTTTGGCTAATGCTAACTTGGTCACCTTCCGGTAAGAAGAAAGTTACCCCTAAAGCACGCCCACGAGGAATAATCGTCACTTTATGTACAGGATCATGTTCAGGCACTAAATAACCCACAATAGCATGACCTGCTTCATGATAAGCAGTACTTTCTTTAACTTTATCTGTCATGATCATGGTACGGCGTTCAGGTCCCATGTTGATTTTGTCTTTCGCTTTTTCAAACTCTAACATGGTCACTACTTTTTTATTGGTGCGTGCAGCAAATAAAGCTGCCTCATTCACAAGATTTGCTAAATCCGCACCTGAATATCCCGGTGTACCACGAGCTAATGTCATTGCATCAACATCATCTGCCACAGGTACTTTACGCATATGAACTTTTAAAATATGTTCACGACCGCGCACATCCGGTAAACCAACAACGACTTGGCGGTCAAAACGGCCTGGACGAGTTAAAGCTGGATCTAAAACATCAGGGCGGTTAGTTGCAGCAATAACAATAACGCCTTCATTACCTTCAAAACCATCCATTTCAACAAGCATTTGGTTCAAGGTTTGTTCACGTTCATCATGTCCACCGCCAAGACCAGCTCCACGCTGACGACCAACCGCATCAATCTCATCAATAAAGATTAAGCAAGGCGCATTTTTCTTAGCTTGTTCAAACATATCACGAACACGAGATGCCCCCACACCAACGAACATTTCTACGAAATCAGAACCTGAAATAGTGAAAAATGGTACTTTTGCTTCTCCAGCGATGGCTTTTGCTAGTAAGGTTTTACCTGTACCTGGAGGTCCCACCATCAAAATACCTTTTGGAATTTTACCGCCCAATTTTTGGAACTTGCTTGGATCGCGTAAGAAATCAACAATTTCGCCAACCTCTTCTTTTGCCTCATCACAGCCGGCAACATCGGCAAAAGTCGTTTTAATCTGCTCTTTGGTTAGCATCTTGGCTCGGCTTTTACCAAAGCTCATGGCTTTACCGCCACCACCTTGCATTTGGCGCATAAAGAAGAACCAAACCCCAATTAATAAAATCATTGGAAACCAAGAGATTAAAATTTGTGATAGAAAACTGCGTTGCTCTGGTAAAGCTCCATCAATTTTTACCTTTGACTTAATTAGATCGTCTAATAATTTACGATCTTCTAAAGGTGTAGGAAGAACTGTTGTATATTTTGAACCATCTTTTTTAGTGACAAAAATTTCACCTACTTCATTAAATTTAGTAGCTGAAACTTGGTTATTTTCTACATCACTAATAAATGTAGTGTAATCAATTGCATTACTTGATGAACTTCCGCTAAAACTTTGATAAGCGGTCATCATCACCACTGCAACAACAATCCAAAGGACTAGATTTTTCACCATATCGTTCAAGGCTTGAACTCCATATTTTAGTAGTTAATAATTTGTTACAAGATACTATAAATCCATAGGGATTTAAAGTTATCACATTGATTGTTCATTATTTATTAAATGAAAAAGTGCGGTCACTTTTTTATCCTTTATAACCCGTAGCCACAATGTAAACCTCACGAGAACGTCCACGGGATGCTTCTGGTTTACGCACTTTAACCACGTTAAATAATGAGCGAATTTCTTTTAAATATTCATCAAAACCTTCCCCTTGAAAGACTTTAACCACAAAACTTCCTTTTGTCGCTAAAACTTGTTTACACATATCAAGGGCAAGCTCAACTAAATACATTGCACGAGGAATATCCACTGATGGCATACCACTAAAATTTGGAGCCATATCAGACATCACTACATCTACTTTTTTTTCACCAACACGCTCTAACAGTGCTTGTAATACTTTTTCATCGCGGAAGTCGCCTTGTAAAAAATCAACCCCCACAATGGGATCCATTTCCAAAATATCACAGGCAATCACTCGACCATTACCGCCAATTTGCCCCACAACATATTGTGACCAGCCACCCGGCGCTGCACCAAGGTCAACAACTGTCATACCATGCTTAAACAAGCGATCTGTTTGTTGAATTTCATCTAATTTAAAATAGGCTCTGGAGCGCAGTTTTTGCTTATGTGCCTTTTGCACAAAAGGATCTTTAAAATGTTCATTTAACCAGCGGCTAGAACTCGCTGAACGTTTTTTCTTTCCCATAATTTTCTAAATTTTGTAGCGGTTTGCTCAATATAAGGTTAAAATCTTCCAGTTCAAGTCAATTTAACTATTTTTATAAAATTGACCGCACTTTTTCATTATGTAGGATAAATAACCAATGACATTATCGACAAAACAAAAACAATTTCTAAAAGGTTTAGCACATCATTTAAGTCCTGTGGTCATGCTAGGTGCTAATGGTTTAACAGAAGGGGTTTTAGCTGAAATTGACAACGCATTAAATCACCATGAATTAATCAAAGTGAAAATTTCTGGTGCAGAACGTGAAACCAAGCAATTGATTATTGATGCAATTGTACGTGAAACTCAAGCAAATGCGGTACAAACTATAGGTCATATTCTTGTGCTTTATCGTCCAAGTGATGAACCAAAAATTCAATTGCCTCGTAAATAAATTACAGCAAATAAAATGGGCTCTTAAGCCCATTTTTATCTGTTAAACCTCTACCCTATTTATATTCTACTTCGATAATCTCAAATTCAACTTTGCCACCTGGTGTAGCGATAACAACGGTATCATCAACTTCTTTACCAATTAAACCACGAGCAATGGGTGAATTCACAGAAATTAGACCAGCTTTAATGTCAGCCTCATCATCTCCAACAATTTGATAAGATACTTCTTCATCAGTATCTGTATTGAGTAATACCACTGTTGCACCAAAAATTACTTTGCCATTGTTAGGTAATTTAGTGACATCAATAATTTGGCAATTTGCTAATTTGCCTTCGATTTCTTGGATACGTCCTTCACAGAAACCCTGTTGTTCACGAGCAGCATGATATTCTGCATTTTCTTTTAAATCGCCATGTTCGCGCGCTTCAGCAATTGCTTTAATAATCTCTGGACGGCGTACATTCTTTAAAAAATCTAATTCTTCTCTTAATTGTTCTGCGCCACGCACAGTCATTGGAATTTGTTTCATTGCTTTATACTTCCTTTTTTAAGTAAAACAAAACTACGATATGGAAATAATAACCATATCGTAGTTTATAAAAAATATTCTCACAAAAGTCATTTACTCTTGCATATCACCGCACTATTATTGTTCGTCTTAAAAAAAATAGCAACTACAATCCGCATTATGTGTAAACTTATTTCTAAATTTAAACTCGGTCTTTTAACCCTTAGCTTATCTATCTCGCAATATAATCTTGCTCAAGTTGATATGACAGCGCTCTCTGGTCATTTACCTGAAGGTGCTCAACTTGGCTTTATTGCCAAAAATTTGCATACTAATCGAATTTCAGCTGAATTCAATGCTCACTCACTTATGCTGCCAGCTAGTACACAAAAAGTTCTGACCGCACTTGCTGCTAAACTCACGCTTGGTGATCAGTTTAAATTTGAAACGAGTTTACTTACCAATGGAAAAATAGAAAACTCACAATTAAAAGGCGATCTGATTGTAAAATTCACTGGCGATCCAGATTTAACCAGCGGACAGCTCTATAATTTGCTTGCTCAACTCAAACAAAAAGGAGTTAGCAAAATAACTGGTAATCTTATTTTGGATACTTCAGTTTTTGCTGGCCATGATCGTGGTTTAGGCTGGATTTGGAATGATTTAACCATGTGTTTCAATTCCCCACCAGCTGCGGTAAATATAGACAATAACTGCTTTTATGTAGATTTAGATGCAACACAAGCGGCGGGAGAATTAGTTAAATTTAATATACCAGCACAATATCCTGTGCAAGTATTTGGTCAAGTTCGTATAGCCAGCAAAGAAGAAAGTCCTTATTGTACGTTAGATGCTGTTGTGCATGATAATAATCGCTATCAAATTAAAGGTTGTTTATCTCGCCAAACAAAACCTTTCGGTCTTAGCTTTGCGGTACAAGATCCTAACGCTTATGCTGCTGCTATTATTTCACGTCAACTGACTCGCCTTGGTATTCAATTTAGCGGTAATATCCAGCAACCGCATTCATCATCAAAAGGGATTTTATTAGCGCAACATTTATCTAAGCCATTACCTGATTTATTAAAAAAAATGATGAAAAAATCAGATAATCAAATTGCAGATGCGTTATTTCGTACAATCGCCTACCAATATTACAAACGACCAGCAACTTTCCAACTAGGTGCAATGACTCTAATGCACATTTTACAGTCAAAAGCAGGTATAAAATTCAATAATGCCAATATTGCGGATGGTTCAGGCTTATCTCGCCATAATCTCATTACGCCACAAATCATGCTACAAGCACTGGAATACATCGCAAAACATGAAGCACAATTAGGTTTATTGGAAACCTTTCCTATTGCGGGTGTCGATGGAACTTTAAGTGGTCGTGGTTCCATGATTAAAGAACCACTAATGAAAAATATAATCGCTAAAACAGGGGCGTTAAAAAATGTTTATAACTTGGCTGGATTTATCACAAATGAAAGAGGGGAAAAAATTGCTTTTGTGCAGTTTATCAATGGATACTCTACTGGAAACAATGAAAACAAGGTCAAGCGAGCGCCTTTAGTTCAATTTGAAAATTCAATTTATAATCATCTTTATCAAGAGTAAAAAATTGGCAGATGATCAACATCTGCCAATTTTCATCTCAATTAGTAGCCTAATTTATAGCCTATACCGCTCAACATAAGCAAGAATCGGATCTCTTCATCCGTGAAGAATTTGTCATTAAATTTTAGCTTATTATCTTCCAAATTCATGGTTAAAGTTAATTTATCGCCATTAACAACAAATGCGTTGGAGCCGATAGCTTGAAAATATAATTCATTGACTGTTTTCTCAGCGATCTGTTCTGCCATTTCATTATTTTGTAGTTTTTGTAACTGAATCAAACGAATAAATTCCTTAATCACAGCTTTATCTAATTCTATATTTGCAGAAAGTCTATTAAATAACCCCAAAATAGTCTGAGATGCAGCAACTTTTTCTACATCATGAACGAACGCAAGATCTAAATTAGCTGAAATTTTACCTTTTGAATTACTTAACATTAAAGGGGAAACTTTAATTTCTGGTGCATCATTTAAAATCTCTTTAGCTTCTTGGATCGCTAGCTCATCTTGCAAATGAGTATTGCCTGTAGCAGTCATGTTTTGTGAAATAACGAGAAGATTGTTTAAGGCAAGAGCATTAACATGATTAAACTGAGTGCTTAATTCGCCACCAAAGAAAGATTGCCCAGCCCAAAGAAGATCATCAAGTTTATAACTCACCCCAATATCAACAAATCCCTCTTTTTCTGCCATAGTCACCGTATTGTTTAGATTTTTCAGCTTGACTTTAAGATCTTGCTTTTTCAGGCTCGAAATATCTATATCTTTGACATTAATAGAATAGGTTCCCTTAAATAAATGCGCTAGATTTTCGATAGGCTGTAAATCAGCATGAATGGAGCCATCTTTTAATTTCACTACAATTTGATCGCCAGATAAGCCTGTCATTGACATTTCATTAAGGTGAAGTTCACCTTGACCAAATCCGTCCATATCATCAGAGTTAAATGTGCTATTTATAGCCCAATCAACTAACATTTTTTCTGTTTTCACAGCCACATCAGACTTCGCTTTACTGCGAATTCTTTTGTCATAGCCTAAAGCATAAGTAATTTGTAATGGGTTTGTTTTATCATCTTTAAACCAAGAAGATGTAAGCTCATTTTTGACCATCTCCGCTTTAGAGGAAAAAAGAGCTAAAGAAAAATCATTTAAGGTAATAGGACCATGATAAAACTTCTCTTTAAAAGGAATCTCATATTGTTTTTCATTTATATCTAAATTTACCTTATAAGAAATATCAGAGCTAAAAAAGCCACGTTTAAATTGTAAATCATTAATCGCCACATGAAAGTTAGGTGATGTTGCTTGAGTCGCTAATTTCTGATTAACGTTCTCTACATATTTTAGGTATTCTTGCTCTGCTACTTTTCCTGTGTACCAAGTACTGCCCGCCCAAACAGCACCTAATACCCCCAAAATAGCTATTGAAATTTGTGATTTTTTCATCGTATTTCCTTAAAAGTGATAATTGTAAAAATGAAGAGATAAACTCTGCTGGCTAAATTAGCACAGTTCATTACCAAATCAAAGTGCGGTTACATTTTGCAAACTTTTGTATCTTTACTAATCTTATGCAAAGCCTTAGAATACTGCGACTTTTTTATCATCTAATAACTTATGAAACCATATCAAAAACGCCTTTCCATTCTTATTTTAAGCGCCTTACTAAGTGCTTGTACTTTAGATATTGCTAGCGAGCGTCCACAAAATATTCAGTATATAGAAAAAAATGATGCAACGTGGTTACAACATCTACAACAACTTAAACAAATAAAACAATATCAAACAACTGGACAACTCGGTTACATTAGCAATAAAGAGCGATTTTCTACTCGCTTTACTTGGCAATACCAAAGTCCACAATCCTATTCTTTACTACTTTCTTCTACCATAAGTAGCTCAACTCTTAAATTTGAAATGTCTCCTTTCGGCATCACGATTTCAGATCATAAAGGTAATCAGCGTTCAGCTAGCGATGCCAAAAATTTATTGCGAGAAATCATTGGCACAGATATTCCATTACAACAATTAGGAAACTGGTTAAAAGGCCAACCTGATGAAAAGGCTGATTATCAAGTGGGAATAAATCATCTTTTAGCCAGTTTTAGCTATTCTGTAGAAGGCGATGTTTGGACAGCGGATTATCTCAACTACCACACAGAGCAAAAAATTCCATTACCAAAAGATATATTACTCAAAAGTCATCAACAGACTTTAAAAGTCAGAATAGATAACTGGAAATATTAATGAAAAACTATCAATTTTCCACCGCACTTTTATCATCAAAACAACAAGGGAAAAAATGGCGTTTCCCTTGTCCTGCAAAGCTGAACTTATTTCTATACATAAACGCTCAACGCCCCGATGGTTATCACGAATTACAAACTCTATTTCAATTTTTAGATTTCGGCGATTGGTTGAGTATTGATGTTCGTAGTGACGGAGAAATCATCCTAACGCCTGAAATACCTCATCTAAAAACGGAAGATAATTTAATTTATCGAGCAGCAAAATTATTACAACAGAAAACAGGTTGTACGCTAGGCGCAGATTTACATTTAGACAAAATATTGCCAATGGGTGGTGGTGTTGGTGGTGGCTCATCAAATGCCGCTACGACCTTAGTTGCCCTCAATTATTTATGGAATACTCAGCTGTCACTTTCCGAGCTTGCTGAATTAGGGCTACAGCTTGGCGCTGATGTGCCAATTTTTGTCCATGGACAAGCTGCTTTTGCTGAAGGTGTTGGTGAAAAACTGACCTTTTGCCAGCCGCCTGAAAAGTGGTTTTTAGTCTTAAAACCCGAAACCTCAATCTCCACAGCTGTTGTATTTAAAGATCCTAACTTACCTCGCAATACAGCAAAACGTTCTTTAAAAGAGTTATTAACGACAAAATATGAAAACGATTGCGAAAAAGTTGTTTTAAATCATTATTCAGAGGTTGAAGAAGTCCTTAGCTGGTTGTTAAAATATGCGCTGGCTAGATTAACAGGAACTGGAGCTTGTGTTTTCGCTGAATTTGATAACGAACAAGCGGCACAATCTGCATTTCTTGATAAACCTGAAAAATACTTTGGTTTTGTTGCTCAAGGAAAAAATATTTCGCCATTACATCAAATGCTCAAATATTTATCGCAACAAGAACAAAATTCTTTATCTTCCTAACAATCCAAACTCCAGAGGTTAAATTTACAATGCCTGACATTAAACTTTTCGCTGGGAATGCAACGCCTGAACTAGCAAAACGAATTTCTGAACGCCTATACATTTCTTTAGGTGACGCAACTGTGGGTCGTTTCAGTGACGGGGAAATTCAAGTTCAAATCAATGAAAATGTACGTGGTTGTGACGTTTTTATTATTCAATCTACCTGCGCACCAACAAACGACAATCTCATGGAGTTAGTCGTTATGGTTGATGCGCTAAGACGAGCATCAGCGGGGCGCATTACAGCGGTAATTCCTTATTTTGGCTACGCTCGTCAAGATCGCCGTGTGCGTTCTGCTCGTGTACCAATTACTGCAAAAGTAGTGGCAGATTTCCTATCAAGCGTAGGCGTGGATCGTGTTCTCACTTGTGATCTACATGCTGAACAAATCCAAGGTTTCTTTGATGTACCAGTAGATAACGTGTTTGGTTCACCAGTACTTATTCATGATATGTTGAAGAAAACAGATCTAGAAAACCCAATGGTTGTTTCTCCAGATATTGGCGGTGTAGTTCGCGCTCGTGCAATCGCAAAATTACTTAATGATACAGATATGGCTATTATTGACAAACGCCGTCCTAAAGCCAATGTTGCACAAGTTATGCATATTATTGGGGACGTTGCAGGTCGTGATTGTATTTTAGTGGATGATATGATCGATACTGGTGGTACATTATGCAAAGCAGCTGAAGCATTAAAAGAACGTGGCGCAAAACGTGTCTTTGCTTATGCAACTCATGCGGTATTCTCTGGTGCTGCAGCAAAAAATTTAGCAAATGATGTATTAGATGAAGTTGTTGTAACAGATACTATTCCACTTACACCTGAAATCAAAGCATTAGGTAAAGTGCGAGTATTAACCTTATCTGGAATGTTAGCTGAAGCTATTCGCCGTATTAGTAACGAAGAATCTATTTCTGCTATGTTCAGTTAGTAAAGTTGAACTAACAAAAATGTCGGGCTCACACCCGACATTTTGCTTTAAGCATTTTGTGCAATTTGTCCAAACTTACCATTTTGTACATCATACATTGCCTGCAAGATTTCAGACTCAGTATTCATCACAAACGGACCATATCCAACAATAGGCTCATCAATTGGTTCTCCTGTTAGGATTAATAACTTAGACTCGTTATTCGACTCAATTTGCACATCTACACCACCTCGCTCAAAAGTAATTAATTCTCCACGGCGAGCAATATCTTCATCATTAATCTGTACTGTGCCATCTAAAACCAAAATAATCAGATTATGATTTTCTGGCACAGAAAAGACCGCACTTTTACCCCCATTCATTACCACGTCCCACATATTGATAGGTGTAAATGTGGAAGCTGATCCTTGTGTATTATTCAATTCCCCCGCAATAATACGAGCACTTCCAACTTCATCTGGTAGATTTACAACTGGAATATCTTGCGATTTAATCGCTTGATATTTTGGCGCCGTCATTTTGTCTTTTGCTGGCAAATTAACCCAAAGTTGCACCATTTCAAACATTCCACCTTCTTGTGAAAAACGTTCTGAATGGAATTCCTGATGCATTAAACCAGAACCGGCTGTCATCCGTTGTACATCGCCTGTACCAATAGTTCCGCCACCACCATGTGAATCTTGATGCGTAACCTCACCTTGATAAGCAATGGTCACAGTTTCAAAACCACGGTGCGGATGTTCGCCTACACCACGAAAATCTGATTTACGACCACCGTCAAAATAACGTGGAGGGTTGTAATCCATTAATAAAAATGGGCTTAAATTCTTATCTTGATCTTGATAACTAAACATTGATTGCACTTGGAAACCATTACCAACCCAGTGTTTTGCGGGTGCATAATGTACTTTCGCTACTTTCTTCATATTGTACTCCTTAGTTATTTTTGAATAGATGAATAACTGTCTTTATCATCTCTGTATGTGCTTATTATACGAAGGATAAATAGTTAATAAATAAGAAACACATTGAATAATTTTCAACTAATATAAAGAAATAAACGTATTATAAATCAATTTGCTTTTAGTTTTTCTGGTTCTATAATGGCGAAACTTTTAGCTTACTAAAGAGAAAACCATATGAAAAAAATCTTATTATCTCTGTCTATTGCCATAATAGCATTATTATCAGCTTGTCAGGATCAGGAAATTAAAAATTTACAAGTCAATACTATTACACTTTTTAACAAAGAAGAAAGCATCGTTTATCCTGCTTCAACTGATGAACTATCTCCTAAAAAAGGGATAATTACAGTTCGTGGTGAACTATCTGAAACAGGAATTGAATGGCTTGATCAACTCCTAATCAAAAGCACTTATAACTTAATTGACTCTCAAGAAAACATTAAAAAAGACAATCCAACTAAGCAAGATCTCATAAAAAAATTTCAACAAATTTATGATGAATTAGCTAATCAAGCAAAAGAATCTTCAGCATTTGGAATTGCTTTTGAGTTAGAATCATACTATACAGAACAATATCATCATATCATTACTTTTATGAACTCTCTTTATAGTTTTTATGGTGGACCTCATCCTTTTCGTAATGCGTATTACCAAAATATTGATATTAATAAAAGAAAAGTTATTGAAGTAAACGATATAGTTAGTCAACATCAACAAGAGAAATTAAAAGAGATACTTTGGAAAGACTATAATCATATATTAATTCAAAAAAATATTGATAATTATATTGCAAAGGAAGACTTCACTATTTCAAAACAATTTTATTTCGATGATAATGGTATAACCTTTGTCTACCAACCATACGAACTCCTTCCTTATGCTTATGGCTACACAATATTGGTTGTTGGTTGGGAACAAATACAAGATATTATTAACCCTGAGTATCTTTGGAAAAAATAATATTCTAAATATAAAAAAAGTGCCTCAAAAGAGGCACTACTCGGAAAGCAAAATATGTCGGCTATTGTAATAGCACTTGTTTTTAGTGCGCATAGGATAGAAAACAATGCCATATAATGCAAATACTTATATTAAAATTTGTGAGCCAATTCACGCTTTTAAATAAGTTTTCTATTTTTTATAACGCTTACTCAATTCAGCATAACGCTTAACCGCCTTACGAATTTGGCCCTTTTTTGGTCGACGGCGAGGTTTTGTTACATCAAGTTTACTTTCAGTTTCTGCTGGCAAGCCGACAAGTTCACGCAAATAATTAACATTAGTTAAATCCATTTCTTCCCAGCCACCACGAGGTAAAGATTTCATGAGCTTAATATTGCCATAACGAATACGAATTAAGCGGCTGACTTGAATACCTTGCGACTCCCACAAACGTCGAACCTCACGATTACGCCCTTCCATTAAAGTCACATCAAACCATTGGTTCATACCTTGTCCACCAACAGCTTTAATACTGGTAAAATTAGCAGGACCATCTTCTAATTGCACACCTTTACGCAAACGAGCAATCATTGCATCATCTACATCACCAAAAACACGCACAGAATATTCACGCTCAACCTCATGGCTTGGATGCATTAAGCGATTTGCTAATTCGCCATCTGTAGTAAATAAAAGTAATCCTGATGTATTAATATCCAAACGTCCCACAGCAATCCAGCGAGAGCCATTTAAACGCGGCAAACGATCAAAAACGGTTGCTCTCCCCTCAGGGTCATGTCGAGTGCAAAGTTCGCCTTCTGGTTTGTAATACATTAACACTCGACACACTTCTTTTTGTGCTTGTGTTAAATTCACAATATGCCCATCAATTCTAATTTTTACACCAGAATGTACATCTACACGATCACCTAAGGTTGCCATTTTGCCATCAATGCTGATGCGATTCGCACTAATCATCGCTTCAATTTCGCGGCGTGAACCTTGCCCAGCTCTTGCTAGAACTTTTTGTAGTTTCTCTCCTTCCACTTTTGGCTTATTGCTAGCGTGAGATGATTTTACTGAATTTACAGAAACTTGTGTTTTTTTAACCGCACTTTTATGTTCAGATAAAGCGCCTTTGGCTGAAAAACTTCTGTTATTTGCTCGTTGCTCATTACTTTTACTCGTCATGTTCTTTGCAAAGTGCGGTTTATTTTGACGAGCTTTTTGATTATTTTCTTTCATATATTTTCCTTTTGTCGCTTTCACAAGCGTCTATGATAATTTTCTAAATAAATTTAACTTTAAGCAAAAGGGCTAATATCGCCACTTCCTTCACGCACAATCACTGGGCTATCTTCGGTTAAATCAATAACCGTGGTGGGTTGCTGCCCCAAATAGCCACCATGAATAATTAAATCCACTTGTCGCTCAAGGCGTTCTCTGATTTCTTCTGGGTCCGATTGTGTTGTATATTCCTCTCCCGGCAGCATTAATGAACAAGATAAAATGGGTTCGCCTAAGGATTTTAATAAGTCCAAGGCAATTTGATTATCTGGAACACGAATACCAATGGTTTTACGTTTTGAAGTCATCAAACGGCGAGGCAATTCTTTTGTTGCAGTTAAAATAAAAGTATAGCGCCCTGGCGTATTATTCTTAATCAAACGATATGCCATATTATTCACGACGGAATAATTGGATAACTCAGAAAGATCACTACAAACCAGAGTAAAATTATGTCCTTCAGGTAACTGACGAATTTTTACGATATGATCCATTGCATGCTTATCCCCGATCATACAACCAAGTGCATAACCCGAATCTGTTGGATAAACAATCACGCCACCTTGGCGTAAAATTTCCACCGCTTGATTAATCAATCTTGGCTGTGGGTTTTCTGGATGAACATAAAAAAATTGGCTCATAATTTATTCTCAAAAAGTGCGGTCGAAAATTGGCGCTGATTATACCCAAATTGATAGCGAGATTATAGCATTATTGTGCTAATAGCCTTGTTCAAGCCCGAATTGATAAAGGGCATTTTTCTTATAACCATAAATCTCAGCTACCATAGCCGCCGCTTTTTTCAAAGGTAACTCTTGGCTAATAAGTTGTAATGTTTTCACAGCTTGAGGCGAAAATGTTTCCTCTTCTACTTTCGGCTTGCCTTCAATAATGAGCACCATTTCCCCTTTAGTTCGATTAGGCTCTTCCTCTAACCATTGACGTAACGCCCCAACTTGATCACCATGAATAGTTTCCCATGTTTTTGTAATTTCACGAGCTAACACAACATAACGTTCAGCGCCTAATTCAAGCTCAATATCAGCTAGGCAATCTAAAATACGATGGGTGGACTCATAAAAGATCAAAGTGCGGTCTTCATTTGCCAAGTTTGCCAATTTATCTCGTCTTGCCTTACTTTTAGCGGGTAAAAATCCCTCGAAGCAGAAGCGATCAGAAGCGATACCTGAAGCACATAATGCGGTGATTGCTGCACAAGCCCCCGGCAATGGTATCACTTGAATATCTGCTTTGCGACATTTGCGCACCACATGAAATCCTGGATCACTGATTAAAGGCGTACCCGCATCGGAAATCAATGCAATCCTTAACCCCTGTTGTAACTTCTCCACCAACAAATCTGCTTTTTGTTGTTCATTATAATCATGTAAAGCAAAAAAAGGCTTTTTAATCCCGTAATGACTGAGCAATAAACCACTATGGCGAGTATCTTCCGCTGCAATCAAATCAACTTCAGAAAACACCGTTAAAGCTCGTTGAGTAATATCTTGTAAATTGCCAATTGGCGTTGCCACAATATATAAAATTCCTTTTGAATTATTCATTTTTCACTTCTTTTATTTGCTTTTAGTTAGTTAGATAAGTAAGATCGCTGTGCATTTTACATTGCACATACTTAAGGAGCAATTTATGTTATCTATTCTAGTACAAGGAACAGGTTTAAAAAAACGATTACTGCCTGTTTTATTTACACTTTTTTTGGCTGGCTGTACCAATTTATTTAATAGCAGCTTTACTTCAAGTTTAAAAAATGATGCCAATGCAAGTTCTGATTTCTATATTCGGAAAATTGAACAAACACAAAACAAAGAAGATTTACAAACCTATAAACTTTTAGCGGCTCGTGTTTTAGTAACAGAAAATAAAATCCCACAAGCAGAAGCCTATCTTGCTGAATTAGCTGATTTAAATGATGAGCAAAAATTAGATAAATCTTTAGTTGAAGCGCATATTTTAGCTGTTAAAGGTAAAAATAAATCGGCTGAACGTCAGTTATCTTTGGTTAATTTAGCATTACTTAGCCCTTCACAAAAATCACGTTATTATGAAATCCTTGCTCGTATTGCAGAAAATCGCAATGACAATATTGCTGCAATCAAAGCACGTATTCAAATTGATAATTTCTTAACTGATATTCAAAGAAAACAAAAAAATAACGACCGCACTTGGGCATTATTACGTAATACAAATACTGGCATATTAAATAATACCAGTGCTGAAGGAAATGCTGCACTAGGCGGCTGGTTAGCCTTAGCACAAGCATATAACAGCAATCTCAATCAACCTGCTCAACTAAGTCATGCACTACAAAATTGGAAAAACAATTATCCAACGCATACAGCCGCATATTTACTACCAACTGAACTACAAGGTATTGCAAATTTCCAACAAACAGTACTCACGCAAGTAGGGCTACTCCTTCCATTAAGTAGTAATGCACAACTTATTGGCTCCACCATCAAAAAAGGCTTTGATGATGCTAAGGGTAATTCATCCGTTCAAGTACAAGTATTTGATACGATGACAATGCCAATGGAACAAATTATCGAACAAGCAAAACAGCAAGGTATCAATACGATTATCGGACCATTACTAAAACAAAATGTAGATGTTATTTTAAACAATCCAAATATTGTGCAAGGATTGAATGTATTAGCATTAAACTCGACACCAAATGTGCGTGCAATTGGTCAACTTTGCTACTATGGATTATCACCTGAAGATGAAGCTGAAAGTGCTGCGAATAAAATGTGGAATGATAGCGTTCGTAAACCTCTCGTATTAGTTCCACAAAATAATGTAGGCCAACGTACTGCATCAGCATTCACTGTACGCTGGCAACAGCTATCTGGTACAGATGCCAACATTAAATTCTACAACCAGACTGCCGATATTAACTTTGCTTTAAAATCTGGCTTAAGTGAAAATGCCGAAGGTGTTTATATTATTGCTAATGGTGAGCAATTATCTGAAATTAAAGTCGCAATCGATAATATCAATCCAAATTTAAAGCTATATGCAAGCTCACGTAATAACTCACCTAACAATGGTCCTGAATATCGCTTGTTAATGAATAATTTACAATTTAGTGATATACCATTTTTTAAAGATATAGAATCACCTCAATATAAACAAATTGAAAAAATGACTAATGGTGATTATTCATTGATGCGTTTATATGCTATGGGAGCAGATGCTTGGTTATTAATCAATCAATTTAATGAGTTCCGTCAAATTCCTGGATTTACTATTGATGGATTAACTGGAAAATTAAGCGCTGGTCCTAATTGTAATATTGATCGTGATATGACTTGGTTCCAATATCAAAACGGCAGTATTTATCCATTAAACTGAAAATGATATTGTCTAAACGTCAACAAGGGGCGAGCTTTGAATATCAGGCTCGCCTTTTCTTAGAAAAACAAGGCTTAACTTTCATCGCTGCGAATCAACATTTTAAATGTGGTGAGCTTGACTTAATTATGCAAGATAAACAAACCATCGTATTTGTTGAGGTTCGTCAGCGTAAAAATAAACTTTTTGGTTCTGCAATTGAAAGTGTGGACTGGAATAAACAACAAAAATGGCTCGATGCTGCTAACTTATGGCTAGCTCAATATGATGCTAGTTTAGAAGATGCTGACTGTCGTTTTGATCTCATTGCTTTTGGCACCACTGTAAATGAAATTGAGTGGATACCCAATTTTCTCGATGAATAAATTATGTTAGACAAAATTAAAGATATTTATACAGAAAGTATTCAAACCCAAATTTCCTCCTCTAGCTTACTGGCGACAAAAATAGCAGAAGCAACACAGCATATTGTAACTTGTTTACTAAAAGGTAATAAAATTATTGTTTGTGGACATGGTCGATCCTATGCTAATGCGCAATTTTTAGTAGCAAATTTATTAAACAGATATGAATTAGAGCGCCCAAGCTTTCCTTCTGTTTTATTAAGCTTAGATAGTGCGGTGGGTTCTGCAATTATTTCTGAAAGCAGCAATAATATGTTGTACCAAAGACAATTTAACGCAATAGCACAACAAGGTGATTTATTAGTTATCTTTTCTCCCTTTGGCAATGAGGAAACTATGCTTAATGTATTGCAATGTGCTTTAAATAAAGATGTACAAATTATCGTGCTAACCGGAGAAAATAATGGACATATCCAAGGATTTCTAACAGAAAATGATCTGGAAATATCTGTTCCAGCCAACAAGGAAAGTAGAATCCTAGAAAACCATTTATTAATTGTTAATACGCTATGTGAACTTATTGACTATTCATTATTTTCACATTCATAATTCTTGACAAAAAAACTTATTTCAAGTCAACTAGAACAAAATTTCAGCAAGGAGAAATCATATGAAAATAAATAAAACATTAGGACTAGTATTAGGCTCAGCATTGCTATTACAAGGCTGTGCAACGGCAACTGTACTTGGTATTGTGGGAGGAGCAGCAGTTGCAACTAAAGTTGCAACAGATCCAAGAACAGTAGGAACTCAAATTGATGATGAAACATTAGAAGAGAAAGTTTTATCTGCAATTAACAAAGATGAACAAATCAAAGCAGAGGGGCGTGTTAATGTCGTTTCTTATAACGCTCGCATTTTATTAATAGGACAAGTTCCAAACAATAATTTAAAAGAACAAGCGACTAATTTAGCTAGAGGTGTTGATCAGGCTGGTGAAGTATATAATGAGTTACGTATTGCTCAACCTATTTCAATCGGACAAATTACTAAAGATAGCTGGATAACAACGCAAATTAAATCTAAGCTGTTTGTAAATTCAAATGTTAAATCAACGGATGTAAAAGTAATTACCGAAGATGGCGAAGTATTTCTAATGGGAAATTTAACACAATCTCAAGCTGATGCAGCAGCAGAAGTTGCTCGTAATGTACCCGATGTGAAAAAAGTCATTAAAGTTATAAAGTATCTTAATTAGAACAAGAAGGGCGAATAAAATATGATATTCGCCCTTTTTAATAAGTAATTACGCTTGCTCTTTCGTTGTCACAAACAATAACCAATACCCAATAACTGCAGATAAACTAGAGCCAAACAAAATACCCAAGCGAGCGTAAGCAGTTAAATGTCCATCCCCACCACCAAAAGCAAGGCTAGCTAAGAACATTGACATAGTAAAACCTATCCCACAAAGCACAGCAACAGCGAAAATTTGTTTAAAATTAATGCCTTCTGGTAATTTGGCTATGCGTAATTTGACAGATAAATAACTAAAGGCAAACACACCTACTGGCTTACCTAATAGCAATCCGAAAGTCACTCCCAATGTTAATGGCGAGGTCAATGCCTCCATTCCTAAGCCAGATAATGGAATACCAGCATTACAGAATGCAAAGAGCGGTAAAATTAAAAATGAGCTCCAAGGTGCAATAGCATGCTCCATTTCTACTAGAGGTTCTCTGTTATTTTTAGCTTTTAGTGGTACACAGAAACCGATAATTACACCAGCTAATGTTGCATGAACACCAGATTTCAGTACCGATACCCAAAGGATAACCCCCACGACAACATAAGCAATTAAATTTGATACTTTGAAGCGATTTAGAAGAATTAACCCGACAATAGCAATACTTGCTAAAATCAGTGCTCTTGTACTCAAATCATGGGAGAAGAACAAAGCAATCACAATAATTGCCCCTAAGTCATCAATAATCGCTAAAGCTAATAAAAAGACTTTTAATGCAAAAGGTACACGATTGCCTAATAACACCAATACTCCAACCGCAAACGCAATATCCGTTGCCATTGGAATTGCCCAGCCACCATGATAATCGGGAACCCCTTGATTGATAAACCAATAAACTAAAGCAGGAATAATCATTCCGCCACAAGCAGCAATCGCTGGGAAAATAGCTCGTTGATAGCTAGAAATTGCGCCAACAAGCATCTCTCGTTTTACTTCCAACCCCACAAGGACAAAGAAAACTGCCATAAACCCATCATTTACCCACATCAATAATGGTTTATGTATTTCAACAATCTCACCAACCTGAATAACAACAGGAGAATTAAGAAAGCTGAAGTAATAATCTCTCAAAGGAGAGTTTGCGAATATGAGCGCAAATGCAGAAAAAATTAATAAAAGAATTCCGCCAGCCGCTTCCATTTTTAAAAATTGTTGAATACATGTTTTAAGCTTCTCGCTACTTATCATTTTTACTCCCTTTTAATATCCAAATACCAAGTAAGCGTTAGATTTTTATCACGAATTTTTATTTAGGGTCAAGGCAAATCAAAGACAATTCTTTTTATTAAGAAAAAATGCGACAAAGCTCACAATAACATTCGGCGCATTTAACAAAATCTTAAATAAAAAAAAATAGATTTGCTAAAAACTTTTAAAGTTGCTGATACACTCTTATCGCATAAGCATCTGACATTCCTGCAATATAATCGCAAATCACTCGCTTACGCTCTTCTTCGGCTGCATTTTGCCAACGGTTTGCTGTATTACGAGGAAGCAAACGCACTGGATCGCTTTCAAAAATTTGAAACATTTCCGTCAACATTCTTTGCCCTTTATATTCAATACGTTGTGTATCAACATTCTTAATCACATATTCCCATACAAAACGTTTAAAAATATTCAATACTTCAACTACTTCTCCAGGGAGTTCTGCGTTATAACGTAATAATGGATCAGAAAAGCCCGCATTTATTTTCCAACGAACATGCGTAATAAAATAATTCACTAATGCACCAATTGCATTCTTACGCTCATAATGTAAGTCAGAGAAAAGTTTTTGACTGATAGGTTGCACATTTTTAACCATCCATTCAGATCGACATTGGGCTAATTTTTCAACCGCACTTTGCCATTGCTGCAAAGTTACCACACCAATCACAATTGCATCTTCTAAATCATGTACTGCATACGCAATATCATCAGCGAGTTCCATAATGCTACAATCCAAAGATTTATAACGCGTTTTTAAAAAATCTTTAGGATCTGACCGCTCTTTTTGATATTGCCCAAATAAAGTGCGGTCATTTTCGGACAATGGTTCAAGCAACCAATTAAACATATTCAAATCATCTCGGAAAATCCCTTTTCCCGGTTTCCAATCTGAGATTTTGACATATTTAGGATCCGCATTATCTATGACTGCACCTTGATGATATTGTGGTGAAGAAAGATCTAAAATCGTAGGATATTTAACAATGCCTAACAACGTTCGGCGGGTTAAATTCATACCAGCATTAGCGGTATAAGGTTCAAGTTTAGTTAATAAACGAAAAGTTTGCGCATTACCTTCAAAACCACCGTGATGACGCATCATATAATTTAATGCCACTTCTCCACCATGCCCAAAAGGTGGGTGCCCAATATCATGGGCAAAACAAAGGCTTTCAATTAAATCATTGGAAGGAAGAAGTAATTTGAGATTTTTTTGCAATTCTGTTCGCTCTTCATTGAACGCTTGCGATAAATTAAAAAAAGCATCAATCAGCTTCATCTGTGCAACAATGCTACTACCAATTTGAGCGACTTCTAAAGAATGGGTTAAGCGAGTACGATAGAAATCATTTTCGCCTACAGCATGAATCTGTGTCTTGGCTTGTAAGCAACGGAAAGCAGCGCTATGTAATATTCTGCCACGATCTCGGCGAAAAGGAGGTCGATGATCTTTTTCTCTTGGAGGATCAGCAAGAAAACGCGCTTGCCATGCTGGATTAATTTGTGATTTCATATTTATCCTTGAATAAAAAACAAACACACCCAAAACACCAAAGGTGCTAATAACGAACTGATAATGCCACATAATACCAAAGCAATGGAACTATAACTACCTGCTTTCGCATCTACATCCATACAGCTCACCGTACCCAACGCATGAGAAATCGCACCGATTGCTAAACCTTGACTTTCTGAGCTTTTAACCCCTAATTTTTGCAAAATCATACGCCCTAAAATTGCTCCCTGCAATCCAGCAATAAGTACCCCAACTGCCGTTACAGAAGGTATTCCACCTAAATTTTCTGCCATAACGGTAGCTATCGCAGTAGTTACAGATTTAGGAACAATGGAAGCAGCAATTTCTGGTGTTGCACCAAATAAAATCGCTAGTAACACGCCAGAAAACATTGAAAATAAGGATGCCAAACAGGTTACAAATAAAATAATTTGCCAATGTTTACGAATTTGTGGCAATTGTTCATAAAGTGGCAAGGCTAATGCAATAATACTTAAACCGAGTAAATGATTGATGGGTTTATTTCCTTGGTAATAACGCTCAAAAGGAATATCAAAAATCAAAAATACTACAATCAACATTAATAAAGTGAGTACAAAGGAATTAAAGACAACCGACTTCCAACGTTTATTGATGAGTAAAGCAACTGCAAAAACCGCAACTGTTAATAAACTATAAAAATACATCATGTTATTTTCTTCCTTGGCGTTGTTTAATCATTTTTTGACGCAAATGCGCAAAAGTGCGGTGCGAAAAAAGGTATTCAGCCAACATACCAATTAATACTAAAGTCAACATCGTACTGATGATATTGGGCAATAAAAACGACTTTGCTTCCCTAACTAATACATCAGCATATTCCACAATACCCGCACTCACAGGAACAAATAGCACTGACATATAACGAATTAATAAACTTGCACCAAAATTAATCCATTCAGACTTAATTATTTTGCTAAGTAATCCAATGAATAATAACAATAATCCCCAAATACTTGCTGGAACACTAAGAGGAATAATCAGCCCAATAAAATTACCGAGATATAAAGCAACATACAAAATAGCGAAAGAACGGATAAATTCAAAAACACGTCTTAACATAGTTATAACAACTTGAAATTCAACAAAAACAATAAAATTTATAAATTTATTTTACTCTTATTTTATTCGTTTTGTTACGTTTTTTCGGTAGAATTAGCTCAATTAACTTAAATACAATAATAACTATGTGGAAAAAAATCCTCTTTATCTTATTCTTCTGCACAATTTCTTATGTCTCAGCCAAAGATATCCGAATTATCCCTTGTTATGTAATTTCGATTAGTGATGGCGATACTTTGAACTGTTTACTTAGCAATAACAAAAAAGTCAAAGTTCGTTTACAAGAAATTGATGCGCCTGAGAAAAAACAGGCATTTGGAAAAAAGGCACGACAACATTTAGCTAAATTAGTCTATAAAAAAGATGTCATTTTGCATGTTTCAGGCTATGACCGTTATCAGCGAATACTTGCGACAGTTTATAATTTGCAAGGACAAAATATCAATTTAGCCATGGTTAAATCGGGCTTTGCTTGGGCTTATCAACAATATTTAAAAGATCCAACTTACTTAAAAGCACAACAATATGCTCAAAGCCAAAAATTAGGTTTGTGGAGAGATCCTAACCCAACGGCTCCTCATATATGGCGCCAGCAACGAAAAAACAGGAATAAATCATATGAATTTTGATCCGCAACGCTTTCGTCAACAATTTCCTTTTTTCCAAAAAGAAACACAAAGGGTTTATTTAGACAGTGCAGCAACAACCTTGAAACCCCAAGTGCTGTTAGATGCTACCTATGATTTTTACAGCTCTGCTGGCTCCGTTCATCGTAGCCAATATGATGAAAAACAGACCGCACTTTTTGAACAAGCCAGAACGCAAGTAAAAGCACTGGTGAATGCGGAAAGTGAACAAGCGATCATTTGGACTTCAGGAACAACACAAAGCATTAATCTTGTTGCTTATGGCTTAATGGATCAATTCAGTCCTAATGATGAAATTATCATTAGCGAGGCGGAACATCATGCCAATTTTGTTACTTGGCAACAAATTGCCCAAAAGTGCGGTGCTAAATTAATTATTTTGCCTTTGCAGGATAACTGGCTAATTGAACCTCATATTCTGCAAGCAGTATTAAATGAAAATACTAAATTAGTCGCCTTGAATGTTATCTCTAATGTAACAGGTACCGAGCAACCTATCACAAAGCTTATTCCACTAATCAGAAAAAATAGTTCAGCTTTCATTTTATTAGATTGCGCTCAAGCTATTAGTCATAAAAAAATTGATCTGCAAGCCCTTGATGCAGATTTTATAGTGTTTTCTGCACATAAAATATATGGGCCGACGGGACTAGGCGTTTTAACAGGCAAACTTGCTGCGTTGGAAAAATTACAACCGACTTTTTTCGGTGGGAAAATGGTTGAACGAGTATCAAAACAAGAAACGAGTTTTGCACCTTTGCCTTATCGACTAGAAAGCGGCACACCCAATATTGCCGGAGTCATTGGTTTTAGTGCGGTATTAAATTGGTTAAGTCAGTGGAATATAGCACAAGGAGAAAAATTTGCCGTTCAGCTAGCTGAACAAACAAAAGTGCAGTTACAAAATTACCCCAATTGTCGCTTATTTACTTCACCTCAACCAAGTACCATTGTTTCTTTTATTTTTACAGGCATAGCCACTTCAGATATAGCGACGTTACTTGCTGAACAACAAATTGCTTTACGTAGTGGCGAACATTGTGCCCAACCTTATTTACAACGCTTAGGGCAAAGCTCAATATTACGTTTGTCTTTTGCGCCTTATAACAACCAACAAGATATAGAACAATTTTTTAATGCTTTAGATAAAACCTTGGAGTTATTAGCATGATCAAAAAAATAAAACAGGCGACCAGTTGGGAAGAACGCTATCGTTTAATTATTCTTGCAGGAAAAAATATCTGCCAACCGACTGAGCAAGAACTGGCAGGAATGGAAGAAATTCGAGGCTGTGAGGCAAAAGTATGGTTTAAATCCTCTCCAAAAACTGACCGCACTTTTGAGTTTCAAGCTTATAGCGAAGCAAGAATAATCAATGGGTTATTATGGATTTTATTACAAGAAATTAATGATAAAAATGCGCAACAACTAACTGAATTTGATTTAACAAGCTATTTCAATGAACTTGGTATCGCACAACGTTTAAGCAATACAAGATTAAATGGTCTAAAAGAAATTGAGAAAAAAATAAAGCAATTAATCGTATAGATTTATAATCTTCTATAAAGGCAAAAAACCGCTCAAAAGAGCGGTTTAATTTGCATAAGATTAAGCTAAATTAGAAGTATACGCGTAAACCTGTTCCATAGAAACTTTCTTTAACTTTGTTTTCTTTAGTTTTAACACGGCTATTGGCATATTCTGCATAAGCAACAACATTTTTATTAAACGCATAATCCGCACCTAGTATATAT
Source organism: Canicola haemoglobinophilus (assembly GCF_002015075.1). Taxonomy (GTDB): domain Bacteria; phylum Pseudomonadota; class Gammaproteobacteria; order Enterobacterales; family Pasteurellaceae; genus Canicola; species Canicola haemoglobinophilus. The sequence continues at coordinate 61,639 of NZ_MUXZ01000018.1, read as the reverse complement.
ACATTTTGAGTTGCTTTTTCATTATATCTTAAAATATCAACGAAACGAGATAAAGCTACTTTAGAAAGTTTATAGTCAGCAACAAAACTACCTGCATCCCCTTTAAAGCTGTTACGTTGCCATTGAGCATACACACTAGATACTTCAGGTAATACATTATATTTTGCACCTACTTCGATGAAACGAGCTGTACCTTCTTCTGGTTCATCCTTACTTGTGAATTTAGTCTGACCATATTCAACACCTAATGATGCTGGACCAAAATCAAATTGAGTTGCTACGCGCCAAGCTTTTTCTTGTTTATTTGTTGAAGCTAGATGCTTTTTACCATCTAAGTCATTATTCTTAACTGTATAACCTGCGTTTACATTTGCACTAAAGTCACCGAAACTACCCGCATAGAACAAAGAAACCCCGTAACCATTTTTTAATCCATCTTTAGTAAGATTTTTCTTATCAGACTGACCAAACACATAGTCAAGACCAAAACCTAAAGTTTGTCCTTCAGCAAGTTTGAAATCAGCTGAACGGAAAGAAGCAACTTTATCACTACCATCGAATAAGTTGTTATTACCACCAAAGATGTAAGTATGATTATTTAATTGAACAGCATCACCCGTTGTATCTTGTTTACCAAATGTTACTCGACCAACATCCGCATGTTCTAAACCTAACCATAATTGATTAGTCGTTGGATTAGCGAAAGTATTTGTAGAATCCCAGCGATCACCCTTTGTGGCATCATCAAAACGTAAGCGATAAAAACCTAATGCTTTTAAGCCATTTTGAATTTCATGTTCAACCTTAACTTCAACACGAGATTCATTGTTACGTAAATCTGTACGTTGGCTATCACCAAATTTGCCTAACATAATATCAACATAACCACCAAGTTCTACTTTAGTGCCATCTTGATTATAAACTGTTGTTGCACTTGCTGATGCTGCAACTGCTGCTACTGCTAATGCTACTAATGTCTTTTTCATAATAAAATTCCTTTCAGAATTAAGTTGTTTTTACAAATAAGCTAAAACTTTTCATTACATGAAATGTCTAAACCGCACCTCCTTTGAGGTGCGAGCTATGTTGGCAAAGAAATGCCACGCTGTCAACAAAATTCAACAAAAATCTTGTTATCTTAGTGATACAGATCACATTTTTTAAATAAAGTTTGAACTTTATTTCAGATCTTCAACCTTCATTTTCATCTGTATATTTTCATATTTTTCAATTAAATATTACTTATATCAGCTTAGGTTATCAAAATAAACCCTATATAATTTCACTTATATAGGGCTGTTCTAAATTAATGATGAATTTATTATCCACCTGCCAATTTAACTTGAAATCCTTTCTGCTCTAACAACGTTTTAAGTGTATCTCTTTTATCGCCTTGAATTTCAATTGTTCCATTTTTAGCAGTTCCACCACAACCACAACGTTTTTTCATCTCAGCAGCTAATTTTTTTAGTTCATCATCTGTTATATCTAAACCTGTGATAACACAAACCGCACTTCCCTTTCTCCCACTTGTTTGACGCTGAATGCGAACCACTCCATCTCCTTTAGGACGTGTTTCCTTCACTTTTTCCTGTTTAATTCTGCCCACTTCTGTGGAGTAAACTAATGAACTTTCCATATTTTATTATCCATAAATTGAAGCATTTATTTCTCGCAATACTTGTGCTGGGTTATTTGCTTGCGTAATTGGCCGTCCAATAACTAAATAATCTGAACCCGCTTTGATGGCATCTAAAGGTGTCATGACTCGACGTTGATCGCCAAATTCACTTCCAATAGGGCGAATTCCTGGTGTAATGAATTTAAATGCTTTCTCACACTGGGAACGTAAGATTTCTACTTCTTTTGGTGAACAAACAACACCATCTAGCCCTGCTCTTTGAGCTAAATTTGCTAATCGAATAACTTGCTCCATTGGAGATGCATTAATACCAATTTGCAATAAATCTAAATCTTCCATACTGGTGAGTACAGTCACTGCAATTAATAAAGGCGCATCTTTGCCATAAGGTTCTAGGATTTTTTTTGCCTCCTCCATCATGCGTAATCCGCCACTTGCATGCAAATCTACCATCCAAACACCTAAATCTGCTGCAGAACGCACCGCTCTTGCAACTGTATTGGGAATATCATGAAATTTTAAATCAAGAAAAACATCAAAATGATGGTTATGTAACTGTTTAACAAAATTAGAACCTAAAGTCGTAAACATTTCTTTACCTACTTTTAAACGGCACAAGCTCGGGTCAAGTTGATCAACTAAATTTAAAGCCTCAATTTCAGTTTCATAGTCCAATGCAACAATTATTTTACTCGCCATTCTCTTTTCCTTTTAATTGTGTTCAATTCCTGTTATCGGCTTAATTTTTTCCCACCGCTGACAAGCTGGACAGTTCCATAATAATTTATGTGTCTGATAGCCACAATTACTACAGCGATAGCTAAACCCTCGTGCTATTCTATCTCCAACCATTTTATGCAATAAAACGAGACTGTCTTTTGCTCTGCCATTTTCTGCGGTATCAATTTGATATTGGATAAAACGATGAAAAATAAAGGTGCTTGGGTTCTGTCCTAATTGTTGGTATAACTTCGATTGCGCTGCCATAATCCCATCCTTTTCTGCAATAAGGTCTGATAAGGCTAAATCAACTGCGCTGTTACGGCAAATTTGGCTAGCTCGGATGAGAAATAGCTCAAAGTTATCTAATTGATTTAATTCTTGATAGCAATATTTCAATGCTGGCAAAACTTCACCAACATAATCAGCGTTTTGTTCTAAAACATTTTCTAAATTTTGTACCGCACTTTTATACTCTAAATTAACAATATAGCGTTCGGCAATAAGAAGTGATGCTCTAACACTAGTTTTTGAAACATTCAAAGCTTGTTGCAAAAGATTAATGGCTTGTTCTTGTTCCCGCTCATCACTACCTAAAGTCAGAGAATATTCACAATAGTAGTGGGCTAATGCAGTGTTATTTTTTTGAGGGGCTATTTTAGCGAGTTTTTCAGCAACATTAATTGCTTTTTTCCATTCTTTCGTCTTTTGATAAATAACAGTGAGCTGCTGCAATGCACCTTCAGCATAATTTGGCTCATCAACTAATAAAATATAAAGGCTTTCTGCTCTATCATAGAAACCCACCGCCATAAAATCTTTTGCTAATTGTTGCTTCGCAAGAAGTTTTTGTTCAAAAGTATAATTAGGACTGCGATCTAATGCCTGATGTATACGCAAAGCTCGATCAACCTCACCACGAGAACGGTATAAATTCCCCAAGGTTAACTCAGCCTCAAATTGAGATCCGGTTTCAATATTATTTTCTTGCTCTTGTTTTTGTAGAATATCAAGAAATAAATCTGCAGCTTTTTCACGTTGATTAGATAGCAATAAATTAACACCAGCTACATAATCACGAGAAAGCTTATTGCTAATATTATCCTGATCTTTCCTTGCACTACGATGTCCCATATACCAGCCATAAGCAGCCGCAATAGGTAAAAGCAGGAAAAGTAGCTCAAGCATTATGCAGCCTTATTATCTCGATTTTTGTTTAGTTCAGTAATCAGCGCTGCTTGACGTTTTACTTGACGAGATAAAGAAAGGCTTTTAAGTTTTAATCTTAAGTAGAAGAATGCTGTGATTAGCCAACCTAAAATTAAACCGAGTCCAAACAATAAAGCAACTAGAGTTGATAAGCGCAATTCATTTTGAGCAATCACATAGTTAAAGGTAATAAGCTGATCATTATTAGCACCAATTGTCACTGCGACTAAAACAACAGCAATTAATAAAAGAAATCCTAAAATATATTTAAGCATTACATTCTCCTAATATAAGTTTATTTATTTGATGTAAATCACATAATATGTAGTATTACAGAAATGAAACCTCTGCCATTATGCCAAAAAAATACAAAAAAAACGACACTTAAAGTGTCGTTAATTTTGAGTTATATATTATGAGCAAATATCAATTCGTTCTCTTAATTCTTTACCTGCTTTAAAGTGCGGTACAGATTTTGCATCTAGGTCTACTTGCTCTCCAGTTTTTGGATTACGACCTACTCTTGGCTGACGAAAATGTAATGAAAAACTACCAAATCCTCGAATCTCTACCCTTTCACTATTCTCTAATGCACAAGACAATTGCTCTAAAATTTCTTTTACAGCATTTTCTATATTTTTTAATGGAATGGTAGGATTTTTTAATACTAAACGCTCGATAAGTTCTGATTTGGTCATAATATACTCCTCAGCTTAAAGCTGGTGTAATAATAAACTACACCAGCCAGTGAATTAATTATTCACCTTTTGCAGCTTTGAATGCTTCTGCCATTGCATTTGGAATAACAACTTCTTCTTTATTCACATTTGCAACAGCTGCTGCTTCTTCCGCTTGGTCTTTCGCTTTCACTGATAAGTGAACGATACGAGCTTTACGGTCAACGCCAGTATATTTCGCTTCAACTACATCGCCTACAGCAACTTCACTTGTTAAATCAGCTGTACGAATATAACCTTCGGCGCCTGCATCTAATTCAACTTTAGCACCTTTAGCATCAACTTCAACAACTTTAGCACTTACTACCGCACCTTTTTTATTTACTGCAATGAAGTTATTGAAAGGATCTTCTTCAAGTTGTTTGATACCTAAAGAAATACGCTCTTTCGCAGAATCAACTTGTAATACAACAGCTTCTACCTCATCGCCTTTTTTGTAGTTACGTACGGCCTCTTCACCTTGAACATTCCAAGAAATGTCAGATAAGTGAACTAAACCATCGATGCCGCCTTCAAGACCAATGAAGATACCAAAATCAGTGATTGATTTGATCTTACCTGAAACTTTATCACCTTTGTTGTGAGTTTCAGCGAATTGTAACCATGGGTTAGGTTTGCATTGTTTTAAACCTAAAGAGATGCGGCGACGTTCTTCGTCAATTTCTAATGCCATCACTTCAACAACATCACCTAAGTTAACAACTTTAGATGGGTGAATATTTTTGTTTGTCCAATCCATTTCAGATACGTGAACTAAACCTTCAACACCTTCTAAAATCTCAATGAAGCAACCATAATCAGTTAAGTTAGTCACTTTACCTGTTAATTTGCTGTTTACCGGATGATTTTCTGCGATAGCAATCCAAGGATCTTGACCTAATTGTTTTAAGCCTAAAGATACACGTGTTTTATCTTTATCAAATTTTAATACTTTAACTGTGATTTCATCACCAACATTAACGATTTCACTTGGATGTTTAACACGTTTCCAAGCCATATCAGTGATGTGTAATAAACCATCAACTCCGCCTAAATCAACGAATGCACCGTAGTCTGTTAAGTTTTTAACAGTACCTTTAACTTCAGAACCTTCAGCTAAGTTAGCTAAAATTTCTTCACGCTCTTGGCTGCTTTCTGATTCGATTACTGCACGACGAGATACAACAACATTGTTGCGTTTTTGATCTAATTTAATTACTTTGAATTCTAATTCTTTACCTAATAGGTGATCAGCTTCACGAGTTGGACGAGTATCCACTAATGAACCAGGTAAGAATGCACGAACACCATTTAACTCAACTGTGAAACCACCTTTCACTTTACCGTTGATTAAACCGATAACAGTTGCTTGTTCTTCGTATGCTTTCTCCAATTCAATCCAAGATTCATGGCGTACCGCTTTTTCACGTGAAAGTTTAGTTTCACCGAAACCATCTTCAACAGCGTCTAATGCAACGTTTACAACGTCGCCAACTTTAACATCTAATTCACCTTGTGCATTTTGGAATTCTTCAGCAGGAATACGAGCTTCTGATTTTAAACCAGCATCTACATATACAAAGCCTTTTTCAATAGCAACAATAGTACCGTTAACGATTGAACCTAAGCGAGTTTCAAGGTCTTTTAATGATTCTTCAAATAGTTGAGCAAAAGATTCTGACATAATTAATCTTCTAAATTTAAGTTAATAACGACCACTTTGATTTCCATAAAAAGTGGGGCTGATAATAATTGTTTATCCTATCCTTGAATAAACGAGTTACATAAATTTTAACTAAGCTTCATTACCTGATTAATATAATTTATTGCCTGATCTATCACATCTTCGATAGTTAATTCTGTGCTATCAAGCAAAAAAGCATCTTCAGCAGGTTTTAGTGGGGCGACTGCACGATTTCTATCGCGAAAATCACGTTCTTTTATCTCGGCTAAAATCTGCGCAAATTTACCATTAATTCCTTTATTTTGCAACTGTTTATAGCGTCTTTTTGCTCTTTCTTCCGCACTTGCATCTAAGAATAGTTTTACTTGAGCATTTGGAAAAACAACAGTGCCCATATCACGCCCATCTGCAATAAGCCCTTTTTCATTTGCAAAATCTTGTTGTAACTGTAATAACGCGTTTCTTACTTGCGAAAATACGGCAACTTTAGATGCAGCATCCGCAACCTCTTGCGTGCGAATCTGTGCACTGACATTTTCATTATCTAAAATAATGTGCACTTCTCCCCCTTGTGGGATAAATTGAATATTAAGATGACGAGCTAATTCAGCTAATTTTGGTTCATCATCTAATGCTATCTCTTTCTTAAGTGCTGCTAATGCTGTAACACGATAAATTGCACCGCTATCTAATAATCGAAATCCAAGTTTTTCAGCTAAGGCATAACATAATGTCCCTTTTCCTGCACCACTTGGTCCATCTACAGTAATAATTAAATTTTTGTTCATTTATTTATACCTTCATATAAAAATGCGCCATATATTATGACGCATTTTACTCTTTATTCTGCTAATTTTTTCTCAACAGCTTTTAATCGCTTATTCATTTTATCAATGTCTAAGGTTAAAGCAGCTGTTTTTCGCCAAGCTTTATTTGGTTGTAATGGAATACCAGAAGAATATACTCCTGGCTCAGTAATCGGACGCATGACCATCCCCATGCCAGTAATAGTCACTTTATCACAAATTTCCATGTGTCCATTGATAACGCTCGCACCACCAATTAAGCAATAACGACCAACTTTTAGGCTTCCGGCCATTATCACGCCACCAGCAACTGCAGTCCCCGTTCCTATATGAACATTATGTGCGATTTGACAAAGATTATCGATAATCACATTATCTTCAATCACTGTCGCATCAAGAGCACCACGATCAATACAGGTGCAAGCGCCAATTTCAACATGATTGCCAATAATCACAGTTCCAGTCTGAGGAATTTTAATCCAGCGACCACGATCATTAGCATAACCAAATCCATCGCTACCAATCACTGCACCTGACTGAATTAAACAATCTGAACCGATCTGAACTTCATGATAAATATTTACATTTGCCCAAAGTTGAGTATTTGCGTCAATTTGTGCATTTTTACCAATAAAACATCCAGCACCAATTACCACATTATCGCCAAGTACAACGCCGTCTTCGATAACAGCATTAGCGCCAATAGATACATTTTTACCTAAAATTGCATCGCTAGAAACCACCGCACTTTGATGAATACCTTGTGCTGCTTTAGGTGTTTTATCCATATATTGTGCCAAAATAGCATAGGCAACATAGGGATCTTTTACCACCAGCAAGTTACTATGTTCAGCGCAAAATCCAACATCACTTTCAGTTACCATTAAGGCACCCGCTTTCGATTGTGTTAAAAATTCTCGAAATTTAGGGTTAGAAATAAAAGTAAGCTGATTGCTTTCCGCTTTATCTAAAGGAGCTATATTTGTAACAACAGCATCGGCGTTACCACGAATGGTAGCGCCGATTTGTTGAGCTAATTCTTGTAAAGAATATTCTTGCATTATTTAGCCTGTGTTGGAGCTGGAATTGCTTTTAAAACTTCTTCAGTAATATTTTTACCATCAGCAAAATAAACAGCTGTTTTTTCATCTAATACGACAGTAAAGTTTTTTGCTTTAGCTACATTGGTTGTTGCAGTTTGAATTTCTGTCAATAAACGTTGGTTAATTTCAGCCTCACGTTTTTGACCGTTTGCTTGAAATTCAGCAACATTTTTTTGATGTTCTTCAACTAGTTTTTTAAACTCTGCATCACGTTTCTCTACTAACTTAGCAATTTCATCTTGACGTTTTTTGATGTCAGCTTGACGTAATTTTGGAGCATCTTTTTCCAATGCTTTAGCTTTAGCATCAATTTCTTTTTCAAATTGAGTACGTTTTTCAACTAACGCTTTATTTGCAGCTTGTAATTTTTCCGCTGGAGCCTTAAATTCTTCATCTAACTTTTGAAGTTCAACTTGGCGTGCAGGATGCTTTGCAAATAAATATTCTGTATTTACGAAAGCAATATTATCACTTGCCATTGCAACTGATGAACCTAATGCGACAGAAAGAGCGGTCAATTTTACTACATTTTTCATTGTTTAAGTATCCTTAATAGATTGTTTTTAATTAGTTCTGAACAACATTACTCATTGTTCAGACCTGATATCTGACTATTGAAATAGCCGAAAGTTCCCTAGAAAGATCCCCCAATGCTAAATTGGAATTGTTCAACTTGGTCACCTTGATATTTTTTAAGTGGTTTTGCATAAGAGAATACCAATGGTCCAATTGGAGAGTTCCATTGGAATGCAACACCGGCAGAAGCTCTGATACGACTCGGGCTACTGTAATCTGGTACATTTGTGAAGTTTTTACCATCCGATTTCCATTTAGTGTTCCATACGGAACCGGCATCAGCAAAGATTGATGTTCTAACTGAACGTTGGTTTTTATCAGCAACAAATGGAGTTGGAACAATAAGTTCAATACTTGCTAATGTCATAGCATTACCACCCACAACATCTTCACTCAATGAACAATATCCAGCACCACCATTGCAGTTATTATTCCAATAGATCGCTTTAGGGCCTATTGCACCATACTCAAAACCACGAACTGAACCAATACCACCTGCAGAATAAGTTTGATAGAAAGGTAAACGTTTTCCACCAAAACCATTTGCGTAAGAACCCGATAATTTACCTGTTAATATCCAAGCATGATCACGATCTAATGGATAGTACCCCTGTACATCAGCATTAATTTTGTAGTATTTATTATCTGAACCAGGAATAGTAACTTTACCTCCAATACTTGCCCGCACCCCAGATGTAGGGAAATAACCACGGTCTAGGCTGTTATAATTCCAACCGAAAGAAAACTCAAAATCATGTGATTTGAAAGTCCAATCTGGATAATTCATTGATTGACGATATAAATCACGGCTAAATTCTTTCGTCACATTTTTTAATTGGTTGTGAACATAACCCAATCCTAAATAGTAAGAGTTATTTTCATTTACAGGGAAACCTAAAGTTCCATTTACACCATAAGTTGTACGCCCAAACGAAGCTGAAGTATCACTTTTTGAGTTATCATAATTTTCAAAAAACGCATTTCCACCTAAACTTACACCATCTTTAGTAAAGTATGGTTCGTTATAGCCTAAATTAACACTTGTACTATAATCATTACGTGCAGCAGCTAAGCTAATTGACGATCCCATTCCCAAGAAATTATCTTGTTTCACACTTGCCTGATAACTCAAGCCACTTTCTGTACCATAACCAATACCAAAGTTTATACTTCCAGTATTTCGCTCTTTGACTCGATAAATAACGTCAACTTGATCATTTATTTGATCGTTAGTTTTAGTTTCTGTTTCAACACTTTCAAAGAAACCTGTACGTTCTAAACGCACTTTACCTAAGTCTACTAACTGAGAAGATAACCAAGTACCCTCTTGCTGACGCATTTCCTGACGTAATGTGCTATCAGCAGTCACCGTATTACCTTCGAAACGTACTTGTCGAACAGAATAACGACGACCCGCATCAACAACAAAAGTTAAATCAATAGTTTTCTCAGCATCATTAAACACTGGATTTACAGCTACTTGCGCAGTTGCATATCCTTGCTCACCTAATTTTGCTTTAATAAGCTGTTCAACATTAGTAATATCGCTGCGACGGAAAGTATCTCCAACATAGATTTGTTTAAGCAACGGAGATAATTCCTCAGACATACCACCTACATCACCAACAATGCGGGCACTATTTACAGAATATTTATCACCTTCATTAACTTTAATCGCAACTCTAGCTTCTGTTTTTTCATCGTTTAACTGAACATCAGTATCAACAATTTGGAATTTTGCATAACCACGCTCTAAATAAAACTCACGAATAAGATCCAAATCTTGATTAAATTGATTTGCTTCAAATTTGTTACCAAATAATTTCCACCAAGCATCTGGCTGTAATTCCATCTGCTCTTGTAGCTTACCGCTACTAAAAACCTCATTTCCCTCAAAACTCACTTCTTTCAGTTTTGCCACATCACTTTCTTTTATTTGGATTTTTACTTCTGCTCGATTATTTGGCAGTGGATTAACAATAGCATCCACAGTGGTATTATAACGTCCCACTGTTTGATAGTGGTCCAGTAAACTTTTACGAAAAGCTTCCAGCTTTTCTCGATTTACAATATCACCTGTTGCGAAACCATTTGCATTTAAGTTTTCCTTCAAAGCCTCATTAGGAATAGATTCATTTCCTTCTAAAGTAACTTCTGCAATAACTAATCGCGGTAATACGGAAATAACTAAAGTATCTCCCTCTCGAACAGCCTGAACATTATCATAGCCTCGCAAAAATAATGTTCTAACCACATTTGAAATATCATTATCTGTAGCTCTTTGTCCAATACGAATTGGTATTTCAGATAAGACCGCACTTTCAGTGCCCGCTTGAACACCATTGACACGAATGTCTTTCACAACAAATGGAGCTGCAATCACGCTAGTAGAGCCAAACAATAGGCTGGCAAGTAGGAGTTTTTTCATCGTTAGTTCTATCCTGTAATAAAGAATTATCTAAAGTCTGTTTATGAGTTAAGTAAAAACTTAACGATTATAAACGTAAAAAATCATTAAACAATACAAATATTGTTAATATAAGCAATAATCCTGCTCCAATTCTATAAGCAAAATTCTGCATACGCTCTGATAAAGGACTACCTTTTACTCTTTCGATAGCTAAGAAAAGTAGATGACCACCGTCTAATACAGGCAATGGAAACAAATTCATAACACCTAAATTAACACTAATCAATGCCATAAAACTAAGGTAATACACAAAACCAATTTCAGAAGAAGCTCCTGCGCCCTTAGCAATGGAAATTGGACCACTTAAATTTTTAGCCGAGAGATCCCCTGTAAACAACTTACCAATAACTTGAATGGTTAATTTACTCAATTGATAAGTTTTCTCAACACCTTTGATAAAGGCATCAAAAAAGCCATATTTTAATTCTGTCCGATACTCATCGCTAAGAGGATGAACGGTTGGCGCTACACCGACAAACCATTTCCCTTTTTCATTCAGAGTAGGGGTAATTACTTTATCGAAGAATTCTCCACTGCGTAATACTTGAATATCAAAGCTATCTCCTTTATTAACAAAATTAATAAAATCACGCCATTTCATTGGCTCATTTTGATAATAAATTTGATCGCCCACCAATAAACCTGCTTGTTGTGCAGGAGAATTATCAGCGACCTTAGACAAGGTCAATTCAATTTTAGTTCGCACAAGAACGATACCTAATGCACCAAAAGCAGTTTCTTGTTCTGGATCGAAACGCCATTCGGATAAATCTAAAACCTTATTTTGCTCAATATTTGTTGCAGAAGGTGCTAAAAGCGTTAACGTTACCTGTTCATCACCCATTTTAGTTGCAAGTACCATATTGATGCTTTCCCAGTCTGGCGTTGACGTACCATCAATTGCCGTAATCTGTGAGTAAGGCTCAATTCCAGCTTTTTCGGCCAAAGAATGAGGTGTAATTTCAGCAATCACAGGTTTCACACTGGGAATACCAATAGAATAAACCATCATATAGGCTAAAACAGCAAAAAGGAAATTGGCTATTGGTCCAGCTGCAATCACAAAAGCACGCTGTAAAATGGATTTATTGTTAAAAGCTTGTGACTTTAAGTTTTCAGGCACTTCTTCATTGCGTTCATCCAACATTTTCACATAGCCGCCCAGAGGGATTACAGATACAGCAAACTCTGTGCCATGCTTATCCACTCTCGACCACACAACTTTACCAAAACCAATAGAAAAACGATGAACTTTAATACCGCACTTTCGTGCTGCCCAAAAATGACCGTACTCATGCACTGAAACTAGTACACCAATAACAATAAGAAAAGAACCTAAAGACCAAAGAAATGACATAATAATCTCTATAAACAATAAAAATAGAAATAAGCAAAAAACGGTACTGCAGCAGTTAAACTATCAATACGATCTAAAATCCCACCATGACCATGAATTAATTGACTGCTGTCTTTAATACCGCTCTCACGTTTAAACATACTTTCCGTTAAATCGCCCAATACAGAAATAGCTACCGTAGCAACAGATAACAAAATAAAAGGCGTTCTTTCTACAGTAAAAAGATCTACTGGAGCAAAATGAATGAAAAGTGCGGCTAAAACTCCTGCCGTAATTAGCCCGCCAAAAACCCCTTGCCAAGTTTTTCCTGGGGAAACTTTTGGCGCTAATTTATGTTTACCAAATGCTCTACCTGCAAAATATGCGCCTGAGTCGGCTGCCCAGACTAAAATAAAGACATAAAGCAATAACATTAAACCATGGTAATGATTAGAAGCATAATTATCCAAGCGTAAACGTAATACAGCGACAAAAAAAGGCACTAAAGTACAGAATGCGAAAATAAGTTGTAGAAAAGAAGATTTAGCCCAAATTTTTGCAGAGGAAGGGTAACGAATAACAAAAAATAAAGCGACTAACCACCAAATAACAGCAACTAATAATAAAGGCTCTGCATAACTTTCAAACACTCGACCAACATCTAAAAGATGAGCCTCGCCAAAAACCCATAAAAAGATAAAAGCACCAGATAGCCCAGCAATCAATAAACGCCAAAAACCTTGTTTAATTAGCCCAAATTGGGTCCATTCCCAAATACCTAAGGTAACAACAACGCCAAGAGCTAAAGCAAAATAAAAAGGCGAAAACCATAATAATGCTGCTAAAACCACCGCAATTAATACAATAGCTGACAATACTCGTTCTTTAAGCACAACTGTTTCTCCATTATTCAGAACCACCAAAACGGCGATTACGTTGTTGATAAGCTAATACTGCTTGATTAAATTCTTGTTCATTGAAATCTGGCCACAAGGTATCGGTAAAATACAGCTCAGCATAAGCAATTTGCCACAACAAAAAATTGCTTATACGTTGCTCACCACTGGTTCTAATCAATAAATCTACTTGCGGTTGTGAACCTGTTGCTAAATACTCTTGAAAAATTTGCCCATTAATATCGTCAATGTGCAACTTATCCTCTTTAACTAATTGCGCTAACTGGCGTGTTGCTTGCACTATATCCCAGCAACCACCATAATTTGCCGCAATATTTAAGATAAGTGCGGTATTATTTTCAGTTAATTTTTCGGCTTTTTGAATTTTCTCTTGCAAACCGACATTAAATCCTGAAACATCACCAATAATTTTTAATTTAATATTATTTTTGTGCAATTTTTTTACTTCAAAATCTAAGGCTTGCATAAACAAGGACATCAAAGCATTAACTTCATTTTCAGGACGGCTCCAATTTTCGCTACTAAAGGCATACAAAGTAAGTACTTTAATCCCCATTTTTCTCGCATAAGAAACAGACTCGCGAACTGCCTTAATCCCATTCTTATGTCCAAAAATGCGCATCTTTCCCTGTTGTTTTGCCCAACGCCCATTGCCATCCATGATAATAGCAACATGCTGAGGAATGTTGTCTAAATTTAACGCTAACTCTGTCATGATTAAATCGATTTTTATCAAGGTAAAATTTGGGTGTGAATATACCATAAGTTAATATGGCTTGCTATGAAAAGGAAAGCAAAGAGAGAAAAGACCGCCCTTTAATTCATCATGAAAGTATAGCTTCGTTCCTTACTTTTTATCAGTAAACAACATCACTATACTTTTATTCTTACCGCACTAAATTTGATATTTGGTTTTATCGCCAATATCAAAATGCAACGGCATTCTCCATTTTTGAATAGAAACTATGAGAAAAAGCACCGCACTTATAACAGATAAGACATAAACCGCATAACTCAAATTAAATTGTATGCTGAACCAAAGCCCTGCAACAAACAAGGGCTGCAAATTCAAAGCAAAAATCCGAAAACAAAAATATTCTTTAAAAGCCAGCCCGCCTAAAGTTAACAATGCTCCACCTAGTGCAAGTTCAGGAAAATTAAGCGCTTGGCAAATTAACGCAATCCACGTCGCCATTTGCAATAACAAACGAATATGCTTTAAGTAAATACGTAAAGAAGAAGCGCATAGAACTGCTGCAATCAGTATTCCATACTGTGCAATTTCTGGCTTGTAAGATAAAAGTGCGGTCATTATTGCGGCTAAAACAAAACCACAGCGATATAAAATAACCGTTAAATAATCCCAAAAATCCATCGGTGATTTAATATGTGGATCAGCCATACTATGCTCCTAAAATAAATTCCTTCGCCAATTTTCTCGCTTGCTTATCCACCAGCAATACATCTTCTATACAGGTAATGGCTTGGCTTTCCATTTTTTCGACAACTGCAGTGTTAATTTGAGCAATCTCGGTAAATTTGATTTGTCTATTCAAAAATGCTTCCACCGCAATCTCATTAGCGGCATTTAACGCAGTTGTGGCATATTGCCCTGCTGCAAAGGCATCTATGGCTAATTTTAAGCAAGGATAACGCTGGTAGTCAGGCTTTAAGAAAGTCAATCCATTTAATTGATAAAAGTCCAATGGCGCCACACCCGCAAAAGTGCGGTTTGGATATGCCATGGTTTCTGCGATAGGGGTTCGCATATCAGGATTTCCCATTTGAGCAATTACAGAACCATCAATATAACGCACCATAGAATGAATAATAGATTGCGGATGTACAATCACTTCCATTTCATCGGCACAGGCATTAAACAGCCAACGAGCCTCAATATATTCCAAGCCTTTGTTCATCATAGTGGCACTGTCTACCGAGATTTTTTTACCCATCGACCAATTTGGATGAGCCACTGCTTGCTCTGGCGTAATATGTTCAAATTCCGACAATTCTGTATAGCGGAAAGGACCGCCAGATCCTGTTAGCACAATTTTACTGATCCCTAGCCGTTGCAATGGACAAAAACCTATTTGTTGCTGAGCTTGTGGCGGTAGCGATTGGAAAATCGCATTATGTTCGCTATCAACGGGCAAAAGTTGAGCCTTATTTTTCTGCACTTCGTCAATAAAAATTTTGCCACAAGTAACTAAAGACTCTTTATTTGCCAATAACACCCGTTTGCCCGCCTGTATCGCGGATAATGTCGGCAATAAGCCTGCTGCACCAACAATAGCGGCCATCACTTGATCGGCATCTGGGTGAGCAGCAAGATCGCAAATGGCTTTTTGTCCACTCAATACTTCTGTTTTGCTACCAAGTGCGGTCAATTTTTCTCGCAAATTTTTCGCCGCACTGTCATCGTCCATTGCCACAAATTGTGGTTGGAATTTGATACTTTGTTGCAACATAAGATCTACATTTTTTCCGCCAACCAAGGCAAAGGCTTGATATTGTTCAGGGTTTTGTTCAATAACGGAAAGTGTGCTAGTACCAATAGAGCCAGTAGAACCAAGAATGACCAGTTTTTGTTTATTGTTCATATAGGAATGAGGATTGAAATTTATCAACTATATAATAAAAAACGCAGTAAAAACTGCGTTTTCGCGAATTTAATAGAATTAGAAATCAAGTAATTCTTTTTCTTTATCAGCTAAGACTTCATCAACTTTTTTCACAAAAGTATCTGTGATTTTTTGGATTTCATCCTGTGCTTTACGCTCTTCATCTTCACTGATTTCTTTGTCTTTTAATAATGCTTTGATTTGATCATTAGCATCACGGCGTACGTTACGGATTGCAATTTTACCTTGCTCCCCTTCGCCTTTAACAATTTTAATTAAATCACGGCGGCGTTCTTCTGTTAATGGCGGAAGTGGTACACGAATTGTGGTACCCGCAGAAGATGGGTTTAAGCCTAAATCTGAGGTTAAAATTGCTTTTTCTACTGCACCAATTAATGAACGATCAAACACAGTTACAGCTAGAGTACGAGCATCTTCAGCTACTACGTTGGCAACTTGGCGTAAAGGTGTTGGCGAACCATAATATTCCACTTGAATACCATCTAATAAACTAGGTTGTGCACGACCCGTACGAATTTTTGCAATATGTGCTTTTAATGTTTCAAGGCTTTTTTCCATACGCTGTTGCGTATCTTTTTTAATTTCGTTAATCACAATAATTCCTTTAAAAATAATAAAATAAGTTATTAATTTGTGCTAATTTGCGACTATTCGCAAATTAACGTCCCTTCTTTTTCGCCTAAAATGACATTACGCAATGCACCTGGCTTACCCATGTTAAATACACGAATTGGCATATTATGATCACGAGCAAGAGTAAATGCGGCTAAATCCATTACTTGTAACTCTTTTTCAATCACTTCAGCATAAGATAATTTGTGGTAGAGTACTGCATCAGGGTTTTTCGCAGGATCACAATCATAAACACCGTCAACTTTAGTTGCCTTTAAAACAACATCTGCTTCAATCTCAATCCCACGTAAACAAGCGGCAGAATCTGTAGTAAAGAATGGGCTACCAGTTCCAGCGGAGAAAATCACAACACGTTTTTCACGCAACATTTTGATCGCTTCTGACCAGTTATAAGTATCGCAAATACCATTTAATTGAAAAGCTGACATTAATTTAGCATTTACATCTGCACGATGTAATGCATCACGCATTGCTAAACCATTCATCACAGTTGCCAACATTCCCATATGGTCACCAACAACACGATTCATACCAGCTTTAGCTAATTTAGCCCCACGGAATAAATTACCACCACCAAGAACAACACCGACTTCAACGCCCATGCCTAATAACTCTTTGATTTCTAATGCCATTCTATCTAAGATAGATGGGTCAATTCCAAACCCTTCCTCGCCTTGTAATGCTTCTCCACTCAGTTTAAGTAGAATACGTTTGTAAACAGGTTTACTCATTTTCTTACCCCTTCAATAACCCAGAAATAAAATTCCGCTTATTATAGTGCAACCTGACTGAGGTGCAAGCATTCATTAAAAAATCCCTCCAATTATTTTAAGTCGGTTTTAGCTCAGGATTAATCTTGAAGGTCAATTTATTCACACTTGGATAATAGCTTTGAATTAATTGCAATAAAGGTGATTGTTGGAAAAGGAAAGCTTGCCGAACGGTGGCGTTAACAACTTCAATTAAGATAGCCTCTGCATCAAAGCCTACAACTCGGTAAAATCCTTTGAACTCAACAGGAAATAAGGATTGCATTTGTTCATTTAACTCATCTAAAACCGAGGTTTCTCGAATGATCTTCATTAAAGGGGAAAGTTCCAATAAATCATTGAAATTAGTCGGTTTACTGTATCTCATCTTGATTTTCCAAGTTTTAGCCTAATATTTTGCGCAGAATTATGACATTGTAGCGAATTTCCGCTACAATACGCAGAAATTTTTGTGGTGATGTAATAAAACGATGATTTTAATTAAAGGTAAACAGTATTTTTGGTCGCAATTGCTATTAAGTGTCATAGCGATCTTTACTTTACCTATCGCACAAGATCTAGAGCCACAAAACATCGCGAGTGATTATCCTAGAGAACAGAGAGTAATCCAACAGCTTTACCAAACTGCAGCAAAAATTCAGCAAGTACAACAGCAACAATTATTGCAATTGCGTCTAGCTATTGCTGAACCCACAATTCTCTTTGAAATTGCACCGCTCTTTTTAGTTCAGCAATTTAATTATCAAGCACCTATTCGGGCTGGTCCAAAAGTCAGTTAAATTCTAGATTATTTTATTCTCGTGCCTAATATCGTTATTAGGTAAATTTACTTATTCAATTTAAAAAGAAAAATATTATGTTAAGAACTATTGTTACAAAGATCTTTGGTAGCCGTAATGACCGAATTTTACGCCGTTTAAATAAACAAGTAAGAATTATCAATAAGTTAGAAGCTGAATTTGAGACTTTAACTGATGAACAACTCAGTGCCAAAACCGCTGAATTTCGTGAAAGATTACAAAATGGAGAAAAACTAGAAAGTTTAATTCCAGAAGCTTTTGCCACTGTACGCGAGGCAAGTAAACGTGTTTTAGGTATGCGCCCTTTCGATGTGCAATTAATTGGTGGTATGGTCTTAAATAATCGCTGCATCGCAGAAATGCGTACTGGTGAAGGTAAAACCTTAACCGCAACTTTACCTTGTTACTTAAATGCCTTAACTGGAAAAGGTGTTCATGTGGTAACTGTCAATGATTATTTGGCTCGCCGTGATGCAGAAACTAACCGCCCATTATTTGAATTTTTAGGCATGACTGTAGGTGTTAATGTTCCTAGATTGTCGCCTGAAGAAAAACGTGCAGCCTATGCCGCAGATATTACTTATGCAACAAATAGCGAATTAGGATTTGATTATTTACGAGATAACCTAGCGCACTCAGCACAAGAGCGGTTCCAAAAACACTTACATTATGCTTTAGTGGATGAAGTGGATTCTATTTTAATTGATGAGGCTCGCACACCATTAATTATTTCAGGTCCAGCGGAAGACAGCTCTGAGCTTTATATGGCAATGGATAAACTTATTCCTATCCTTGTTCAACAAGATAAAGAAGATACGGAAGAATATCAAGGTGATGGGGACTTTACCTTAGATCTGAAAAATAAACAGGCTCATTTAACTGAGCGTGGACAAGAAAAAATTGAGCAATGGTTGATGGAAAAAGGCTTTATTAATGAAAATGAAAGCCTCTATTCCCCTGCTCGTATTTCATTACTACATCATATTTACGCCGCACTACGAGCACATAAATTGTTTGAACGTGATGTGGATTACATTGTGAAAAATGGCGAAATCGTGATTGTTGATGAACACACTGGGCGTACTATGGCTGGTCGCCGTTGGTCTGATGGTTTACACCAAGCCATTGAAGCAAAAGAAGGCGTACAAATTCAAGGAGAAAACCAGACTGTAGCTTCTATCACTTATCAAAACTACTTCCGTTTATATGAAAAACTCGCAGGTATGACCGGAACAGCTGATACGGAAGCATTTGAATTTCAACAAATTTATGGCTTAGAAACAATCGTTATCCCAACTAATAAGCCAATGATTCGAGATGATCGCACTGATGTGATGTTTGAAAATGAAGAATACAAATTTGCAGCGATTATTGAAGATATTAAAGATTGTGTTGCTCGTAACCAACCTGTTTTAGTGGGTACAGTATCTATTGAAAAATCAGAATTACTGTCCAATGCACTCAATAAAGCCGGCATCAAGCATAATGTTCTGAATGCAAAATTCCACGCACAAGAAGCTGAAATTGTCGCTAATGCTGGTTATCCAGGTGCGGTAACAATTGCAACCAATATGGCTGGTCGTGGTACAGATATTGTCTTAGGTGGTAACTGGAAAGCTGAAGTAGCTAAACTAGATAACCCAACAGAAGAACAAATTGATGCTATCAAAGCCGCATGGCAAGTGCGCCATGACACTGTAAAACAAGCTGGTGGTTTACATATTATTGGTACAGAACGCCATGAATCGCGCCGTATTGATAACCAGTTAAGAGGTCGTTCAGGTCGACAAGGGGATCCAGGTTCTTCTCGTTTCTATTTATCTTTAGATGATGCCTTAATGCGCATTTACCTCACTGAAGGCAAATTAAACTTTATGCGCAAAATGTTTACCGAAAAAGGCGAAGGCATGGAGTCCAAAATGCTTGCTAAAGTGATTGCTCAAGCGCAAGCAAAAGTTGAAGCACATAACTTTGATGGACGTAAAAATCTACTGGAATTTGACGATGTGGCAAATGATCAACGTCATGCGATTTATGAGCAACGTAATGCTTTACTTGATAATGAAGATATTGCCGAAACCATTCAAGTTATTCGCCAAGATGTCTTCAATAACGTAATTGATGAATATGTTCCGCCACAATCTCTGGAAGAACAGTGGGACATTCCAGCATTAGAAAGTCGCCTGAAACAAGATTTCGCAATTGATTTACCATTAAGTAAATGGTTAGAGGAAGAAAATACTTTCAACGAAGATGTATTGCGTGAACGTGTGCTTGCAGCAGCAATTGCTGAATATGAGCGTAAAGAAGCATTAGTAGGTCCAGAAACAATGCGCAATTTTGAAAAAGGCGTGATGTTACAAACACTTGATGAACTGTGGAAAGAACATTTATCTTCTATGGATCATCTGCGCCGCGGTATTCATTTACGTGGTTATGCGCAAAAAGATCCTAAACAAGAGTACAAAAAAGAATCTTTCCAAATGTTTACTGACATGTTAGATACCTTGAAACAAAGTGTAATTACCACATTAAGCCGAGTGCAAATTCGTACTCAAGAAGAAATTGAAGCTGCAGAACAAGCTCGTCAAGCAATGACAGAGCGTGAAACAGCTGCAATGCAGTATCAAGGTAATAGCGAAGAAGAATCTGATACACAAGAAGAACGTAAAATAGGGCGTAACGAACCTTGCCCTTGTGGCTCAGGAAAAAAATATAAGCATTGCCATGGTAGCAAAGCGAAATATTAATTCATATTGCGGTGGAAAATTCCACCGCTCTTTTTAGGATAAATACAATGACAAAACCAATAGTTCAAGTTGCTGCTGGCATTATTCGTAATGAGTTTGGGCAAATTTATCTCACACAACGATTAGAGGGACAGGATTTTGCTCAAGCGTTGGAATTTCCGGGTGGAAAAGTAGATCAAAATGAAACGCCTGAACAAGCGCTGGCTCGAGAACTGGAAGAAGAAATAGGTATTCATGTACTAAGTGCGGTGCTTTTTGAACGTTTTTCTTTTGAATATCCAACTAAAATCATTCAATTTCATTTCTATCTTGTAGAACAATGGGTTGGTGAACCTTTTGGACGAGAAGGACAAACTGGCTTTTGGCTTGAGCAACAACAACTAGATGCAGGTCAATTTCCACCAGCCAATGCTAAATTAATCCAGCGCTTATTAGCAGAAACTCAAGCTTAAAACAGATAAAAATTCTACCGCACTTATATGTAAAATAAAGGTGTAATGGACAAATGGTTGATAAAAAGTCCAAAACACCTTGTAATTTTACTGGAACACTTAATTAATATCCGTCACTCAGCATATTTGGTAAAAAAGTAGCTTGCTGAATTCGTTTTACTCTCGTTTCAATTCGTCCATCATCGTACAATTCAATTTCACGCCAGCCAGGTTGTAGCGTATCCAATGCAAAATTATTGCTATCTGGCTTAAAC
Source organism: Canicola haemoglobinophilus (assembly GCF_002015075.1). Taxonomy (GTDB): domain Bacteria; phylum Pseudomonadota; class Gammaproteobacteria; order Enterobacterales; family Pasteurellaceae; genus Canicola; species Canicola haemoglobinophilus. The sequence goes on along the minus strand of NZ_MUXZ01000018.1, from coordinate 40,156 downwards.
TGAATACAAGTTGAAGGTGTTGCCATTATTTTATAACCATGTAATTCAGTATCTACAGCTTGATGGATATGCCCATACAAAATCCCGCGAACATTTCTGAATGGCGACAACACTTCCATTAAATCTAATGAGTTACGCAAATTATGCTGGTCTAGCCAAGCAGAGTTTGTGGAAACAATATGATGATGTAGAACAACTAAAGAATAACGTTCTGGATGATCTTTCAATTTTGCTGATAGCCAGTCTAGCTGATATTGCCCTAATTGCCCATGAGGCACACCTGACACTTGGCTATCTAACATTAAAATTTGCCACTTATCTCCCACCAATACATGCTTTGTCGGGCAAATATATTCTTGATATTGACCTAAAACATCAAACATCTTAGGTTGAAAATCATGATTGCCCGGGATCCAAAATACTTTTTTCTGTAACGCACTTATAGCTTTCGCAAAATACTGATAGCCTTCCTCGCTACTATCTTGTACTAAATCCCCTGTTGCTAAAACAAGTTCATAATCAAATTGGCTCTGTGAAGCCTCAGTTAATACTTGGTTAAAACTATCGTGCGTATTAATACCAAGCAACTCCCCATTTTTATCTTTAAATAAATGAGGATCGGTAATCTGAATTAAACGAACTACTTTCTCTGAAGTATTGTATTGATATGCACTTATCAAAATATTCGCACCTTATATACAACAAACGGGTTATAAATTACTGTTTTAATAAAAAAATTGCATTAAAAAATAATGAAAATGTTAACAAGATCATATTTTTATAAATTTTTTTCTAGAAAATACAACCTATATCACATTTTATAACCATTGTTGTTGCAAGGTTTGATAATTCAGTTGCAACCATTGTAATCCCATGACCGCAATACTATTATCAATTTTGCCCTCACATACCCATTGATAAGCCACTTCTCTGCTAACAACATGAACTTGAATATCTTCACTTTCTTCGGCTAAACCGTGAATACCTTGCGCTTTTGTACTATCCACTTGTCCAGCAAATAAATGAATACGCTCAATCACACCGCCTGGGCTGTCCCAAACGCTTAATGCATGTTGTAGATTACGCACTTCTACTCCTGCCTCTTCCTGACTTTCTCTTAAAGCCACTTCTTCTGGTTTTTCGCCCTCTTCCACCATACCAGCAATTAATTCCAGTAACCAAGGAGATGAGGCTAATTTAGGATCATACGCACCAATACGCACTTGTTCCACTAAAATCACCTTATCTAAATGTGGATCATAAGCAATAACTGCTGATGCCGCACCTTTATACAGCAACTCACGTGTAACGACACCACTCACACCGCCAGCAAAAAGCTTATGTTTAAACTGAATACGTTTTAATTGAAAAAAACCTTTGTACAAAGTTTCTTCATTCAAAATTTCAATATCTTGTTGGGTAAATTGTTGAATTTTCATATATACCTCTAAAATTGTGACAAATTTGGATTCGCTAAGAATAAATTAAAGCAAGAAATCGCTAAATATTTCATCTAAATGGCTTAATAAAACCGCTTTACCAGCAACCTCTTCCCTCAGCCACGCCTGCACTAAAATATCAGGGCTAAATTGTTGTTGATATATATCAGCAATGGGGAAATAGCTTAAATGCCAAGGTTCATGACCAATTTTTTTATCTTCTTGTTCTAAGAATGGAAAATAAAAACCAAACTGCTCTGCATTGACTAATAGCCAGTTAGTCAAGCGTTGAAAATATCCGCCCGTTTGATATTCCCAAGGTTCAAGCTGCAACTTCTGTCCTTTTGGCAATAAATCAGGATCGAAAAAATCAATTTCTGTGCCCCAATGATGACGGCTTGCCCCCGGCATTGCAGACCAACGCAAAATCGCTTTCGCCTTTTGCCAATCATCAAGTGCAGTCAAATCTAAAGGATTTCCTTGATCATCATGAACCTTGCGTTCGCCATAAAATTTGCCGTTCCAAATTAATCGCTGGCGTTCAAAATCACGAAAACTACTCGCAGGCTGTAAATTAAATCCCCTTGCTTTAGCCGCTTGTTGTAATTCTAAAAACGCCTTTACTGCCTCAGCCTGTAAAAAATGATTATCTGACAGAGGATTGGGTAACGAAATTAAATGTTCACGGGTTTTACCTGTAAGGATTGCAAAATTATTCATTTTATTAACCGCTTGCATTGAGAAGATAAGATGAAGAATGTTTTAAGATAAGCTGATCAGCGGTAAGAAAATAAATTTTTTCACTTTCCGCTTGAGCAAGTAGTAAGCGATCAAAAGGATCTTTATGCACGGTTACTAATTGATTAAGCTTTAGAATATGAGTAATTTCAATAGGTAAAACTTTACAACCAATGCGAGTTGCACCTTCAATTAGTTTTTCCACATCAATAGAAAAATCAGGTTTACCAAGGGAAGACTTGATCGAAATTTCCCATAAACTCGCCATACTGATATAGAGTTCATTTTCTAAGTTCTCTAATAGAGCGATAGCTTGTGAGGATAATTTCTCTTTTTTATTCCATGCAAGCCATAGCAAAATATGAGTATCAAGCAAAAGTTTCATTAGCTGTTCCCTTCAAATAATGCCTGAATTTCATCGGCATACATCTGATCAAAATTATCAGGAATATTGCTCGGTTCTGTCATAAACCCAAAACGAGTGCTAATTTCAGGTTGCTCTAACGGCACAATTTTAACTTGTGGCTTTCCAGCTTTAGCAATAACCATCGGCTTGCCTAGCTTTTTTACTTCGTCCACAATTTTAGAAAGGTTAGTTTTTGCTTCGTGAATATTCACCATTGTCATTGCATTGTTCATAAGTCCTCCCAAATAAATAACGAACTTAGTTTACTTGGTTGGTTTAAAATTTCAAGTCTATGCAAGTAATTTATCTAAAATTTTGTAATACACCTCACCGCACTTGGCTAAGTCACCAACATCGACACATTCATTAACTTTGTGAATAGTTTTATTTAACGGTCCAAACTCCACCACTTCAGCTCCCATTGTGGCAATGAAACGAGCATCTGAAGTGCCTCCACCTGTATCTAAGTGCGATCTTATTTTGGTAACTTTTTCTACGGCGTCAACTGCTGCATTCACTAATTGACCTGCTGGCGTTAAAAATGGCTTGCCTGATAAATTCCAATCTATACGATATGTTAGCTCATGTTTTTCTAACATTTCAGCTACTTTAGTTTTAATGATTTCATCAGTCACTTCGGTGCAATAACGTAAGTTAAATTGCACATAGAGTTCGCCAGGAATGACATTATTACTGCCCGTGCCTGCATGAATATTGGCAATTTGCAAGCTCGTAGGTGGAAAAAATTCGTTGCCTTGGTCCCATTGATAATGGGTTAATTCATCTAGGAATTTCAATGCTTTATGTACAGGATTATCCGCTAAATGAGGATATGCCACATGACCTTGCACACCTTGAATATACAAATTCCCTGTGATAGAACCACGGCGACCATTTTTCACAATATCGCCAAACTGTTTGGCACTTGAAGGCTCGCCCACCACACAATAATGGATCTCTTCATTGCGTTTCATTAAAGTTTCAACCACTTTGACTGTGCCATTAGTCGCCGCGGCTTCTTCATCCGAGGTAATCAACAAAGCAATTTTGCCTTGATGATCGGGATTGTTACGAACGAAAGTTTCCGCTGCAATCACCATCGCTGCTAACGAACCTTTCATATCTGCGGCACCACGTCCATACAGTATATTATCCACAATCTGAGCAGCAAAAGGTGGATAAGTCCATTGGCTTTCATCACCCACAGGTACAACGTCCGTATGCCCTGCAAAGGCAAAGCATTTCCCTTCGCCATGGGTTGCCCATAAATTCAAGGTGTCGCCAAAAGGTAACCATTCCAATTTAAAGCCCACAGCTTGCAAGCGTTCCGCAATGAGTTGTTGACAGCCTTGATCATCTGGACTAATGGAAGGACGTTGGATCAACACTTGAGCTAGTTGGATAATGTTGTTTTTCATATCATTTGTTCTTTAGTAATTCAATCATTTCTTTCAATAATTGGTTTTCATTGTTAAGTTTTTGAATAATTTCGTCTTTATATTTTACTTCTAGTTTTAATCTTTCATTTTCACTTATTACGCTTTCTGTACCATTATAATAATTTGCACCATTATGTTCGCTGAAAAAATATAAAAAGCCTTTTTCTTTGGCTGAATATAATTCGGATACATTAATATTAAAAATATTAGCTATCTGTTCTAATTTTTCTAAACTTAATTTGGTAATGCCACGCTCAATTTTTGAATAACCATTAACGGAAATATTCAATTTTTCCGCCATTTCTTCTTGAGTAAGCTGATTCAGCTCTCGCATTGTTCGAATTGTATCTTGAACTTCCATAATAGCTCTCTTAGTTTAATGATATAGATAAAAAGGCGATAAACTCACCCTGATTGTTTGTGTAAAAAAGATGGGAGTAAGTATAGCATATAGCTTTATTTTTACACATAAAACGGAGTTTTATATGCGTCGTACTCGAACAAGCTATGCTATTGGTTCTATCATCGCCTCTGTTGTGATGGTAATGTTGTCTGCTTTAAGTCCAGAAGCAGGATGATTGGCTATATTAATTGGCACTAGTGTGCAAATATATCTTGCAACGGGACGTTTAAAAGATATGAATGCTAATCCTTGGTGGGCAATTTTAACTATATTACCCTTTGTAGGTTTTATTCTGATGTTTCCTAAAGGAACCCCTGGAGAAAACCAATATGGTAAAAATCCTAGACTAACACAATCATCATAAATGGAGCTTTCTATGCGTCTGAATCGAACAAATTATGCAATCTATTACATTCTAACATCTGGGTTAATAATTATAGCTTCGAAGTTGGCATATTCCCCCAGTATTTTTATTTTAAGTGGAATAGCTGCACAGATTTATTTTGCCTCAAGAAGATTAAAAGATATGAATTACAACCCATGGTGGGCATTCTTAGCAATCTTACCTATTGTTAGTTTTATTTTGATGTTCCCTAAAGGCACTCAAGGAGCAAACCAATATGGAGAAGATCCTAGAACATTGAAAAAGGGCTAGCACATGTATGCTGAATCATTTACTAGAGCTATAGCTGCAGGATTAGCCGGACTTTTCTTAATTGGAGTAGTGTTAGCAATAAAAGCGATTAGAAAAGGTGTGAATAAAGCTCGTGAAATAACTCACTTAAGCACTGATGAACTATCAAAAGTAGATCTATTAGTGGAAAAATTAGCTTACATCTCGGTTATTCCTGACACAGGAAAAGTAGAATATATTCATTTTTACTTAAATGAAAAATTATTCTATGATATTCCACCTGAATATTTAAAACGCTTACGCCCTAAATTAGAGAAACTTATCGACCTATTAGAGCAAAATGATATTACTTATGGTCATCAATATGCAGAAAGACAATTTTATATTGGTAGCAAATTAATATTTAGCTGGCAGAAAGATGTGAAAATCTAAGAAAAACCAATGCGTAATCAAATTGAGGCATTTTGGTGTAATGAAAAATGCAATGAAAATTTACATTCATTGCATTTTTTCTTATGTATTAAAGATATTCTGATATTCAGCCTCACTAAACCCAATCAACGCCTTGCCCTCTTGTAAAATAATCGGGCGTTTAATTAAGGTTGGTTGTGTTAATAAGGTTTCAAGTGCGGTCTCTTTATTGAGATTTTTTTTCAGATCTTCATCTAAATTACGCCAAGTGGTGCTACGTTTATTGACTAAGTTCTCCCAGCCAAATTGTTTCTCAGCTTGTTCTAGCCAACTTTGTTGTAAACCATTGACACGAAAATCATGGAGTTGATGTTCAATATTGTTATCGGCTAACCATTTCAATGCTTTTTTAACGGTATCACAGTTTTTAATGCCATAGACGGTAATCATAATTTTTTCCTAGAAAGAAAGTGCGGTTAAAATTAATTTTATTTAGCAAATAGGCAAGATAATAACGAAGTGATTGTAGGGACGCCATGCTGGCGTCCCTACTATTCATTGCTGATTTGAATGTTTGTAATTTGCTAAATTTGTTGAAATTATCCAATTTTTAACCGCACTTTTAATGTGAAATACACTTATTTTAGTAGATAAGCACGCAATGTCTCAAAATCATTTTCCATTTCATCAGAAAGCAGTGGTAATTTATTGTGTTTATCCAAGGCTTCTGGCAATGGTAGTTCAAGATTTAAAATGCGTTCAACGCTTTCTTTGAATTTTGCTGGATGTGCAGTACAAAGGAAAATGCCGGTTTCATCTGCTTGTAGTTGATCTTTTAACAACTGATAAGCGATTGCTCCATGAGGTTCACATAAATAACCTTTGGCATATTGTGCTTGTAAAGTTTTTTCTGTTTCTTCATCTGTTAATGCTCCTGAACCCAGCTCAGTTAAATCCCAGCCATTACGTTTAAACAATTCTTCTACACGAGGCCAGTTGTTCGGACGGCTCACATCCATTGCATTAGAAAGAGTTGCTACTGTGGCATGAGGATCCCATTTTCCGCTGTTTAGGTAGCGAGGAACTGTATCATTCGCATTGGTTGCCGCAATAAAGCGTTTGATTGGTAAACCTAAGGTTTTAGCAATTAAACCAGCTGTCAAATTGCCAAAGTTGCCACTTGGTACAGAGACTACAACTTGTTGGCGTTTTTCTTTTGGTAACTGTGCAACTGCTTCAAAATAGTAGCAAACTTGTGCTAATAAACGGCTAATATTAATTGAGTTAGCCGAATTTAAGCCAATGGCTTGGCGAAGTTCTTCATCATCAAAGGCTTGTTTAACTAAGGCTTGACAAGCATCAAAATCGCCATTGATTGCTACGGTGCGAATATTGCCACCAAGGGTACAGAATAATTTTTCTTGTAATGGGCTGATTTTTCCTTTTGGATATAAAATCACCACTTCAATATTTTCTAAGCCATAAAAAGCATGAGCAACAGCAGCTCCCGTATCTCCTGAAGTGGCAGTTAAAATAGTAATTTTGCCATCACCACGCACGACTGCTAAGGCTTGTGCCATAAAGCGTCCACCAAAGTCTTTAAAAGCTAAAGTTGGACCATGGAACAATTCTAAGGCATAGATATCTTCTTCTACTTTTGCTACAGGAGCGGGAAAAGTGAAGGCATTTTTCACCATGGCATTAAGGGTTTCTACTGGTAATTCTTCGCCAATTAATGCAGATAAAATCTTTTGGCTACGCTCCACCAAAGGCATAGCTAAAAGGCTGTCAATGTCATCAAAGTGCGGTAACTTTTCAGGGAAAAATAAGCCCTGATCTTTTCCTAAGCCTTGACGTACAGCTTGGGCAAAATTAACTTGTTGTTCTGGATGTTTAATGTTGTATAAATTCATAAATTGTTCTCGTTAAGCTAAAGCTCTGGCACCTGCATTATCCACTTTACAGATATGCACAAAGCCTTCGTTATTTTGTAAATAATGATTTTCTAAATAAGTAGCTAATTTTGTCGCAATAGCTAAATCTGGTGCAATAGCAAACATGGTTGGACCTGAACCCGAAATACCAGAAGCAAGTGCGCCTAAATCTCTTACTGCTTGTTTAACTTCAGTAAAGTTTGGCAATAATGCCTCACGATAAGGCTCGGCAATCACATCTTTCATCATATAAGCCGCTAATGCTTCTTGTTGTGTGTGACAAGCATGAACGAAACTACCTAAATGACGTCCGTGCGAAATCATATCTTGTCGAGTATAGCTTTTCGGTAAAATAGCTCGAGCTTCAGCGGTTGATACCTCAATTCCAGGATAAGCCAAAACCCAATACCAATTATCGAAGAAAGGTAATTGCTGACAAATATTACCAAGGGATTGCACCATTAATTGCACACCGCCTAGATAGCAAGGGGCAACATTATCATAATGAATTGAACCTGAAATTCTGCCCTCTAATTCGCCCATCATTTCAAGCAATTCCATTTTGGAAAATGGCTGTTGATGAAATTCATTTAATGCCACCAATGCCGCAACGATAGAACAAGCACTCGAGCCCAAGCCTGAGCCAATCGGCATATTTTTTTCTAAGGTTAAACGAAGCGGTTTGACTTTTACATTGCGTAATTTTAAACGTTCACTAAATAACACATAGGCTTGATAAACAATGTTTTTTTGTGGTTCTTTCGGCAATTTACGCACAAAATAACCCGCACTTTCTAGCTCAAAGCCTTGTTCAATTTCTTCAATTTGAACAACATCGCCCAACAACGAACCATCAATGGGGGACACTGCTGCCCCCAAGGTATCAAATCCAACACTAATATTTGCACTTGATGCTGGTGCATAAATTCTTAACATTGATTACTCCAATTAATGTTTTAAGGTTCTTAAAATATCAGCGAAGATACCAGCTGCAGTTACTGCATTACCGGCTCCATAACCACGCAATAATAAAGGAATTGGCTGATAATAACGAGTATAGAAAGCTAAGGCATTTTCACCGTTTTTCACTTTATATAGTGGATCATCGCCATCCACAGCAACAATAGAAACCTTACATTTACCTTCTTCAATTTGACCTACATAGCGTAACACTTTGCCTTCCGATTGTGCTTTTGCAACTCTCTGAGCAAATGCTTCGTCTAATTCAGGTAACATCGCCATAAATTCATCAGCTGACTTACCTTCTGAGAAACCTTGAGGTAAAACACCTTCTACTTCTACATCAGATAATTCAAGTTCTAAGCCAGTTTCACGGGCTAAAATCAGTAATTTTCGTGCCACATCTTGTCCAGATAAATCATCTCTTGGATCTGGCTCTGTAAAGCCTCTTTCACGTGCAAGTGCGGTGGCTTCTGATAGAGAAAGTCCTTCTTCTAACTTACCAAAAATGAAAGAAAGAGAGCCGGATAAAATGCCATTAAAACGTACTACATCATCACCAGCGGCTAATAGATTTTGTAAGTTTTCAATTACCGGCAAGCCTGCACCAACGTTAGTATCATAAAGGAACTTACGTTGATTTTTACGAGCATTTTCACGCACTTGGTTATAATAATCTAACTCGCGGGTATTAGCTTTTTTGTTTGGTGTAACCACATGGAAACCTTCTTTTAAGGCTCTTTCATATAAGCCAGCAACACTTTCCGCTGTTGTACAATCCACAAAAACTGGATTAACCACATGATGTAATTTAATGAAAGAAAGTAACACATCAAAATCTGATGGCTGAGTTGCATTGGCTAAATCTTCACGCCAATTATCAAGATTTAAGCCATTTTCATTTAATAGCATTTTATTGGAATTAGCTAAGGCACAAACACGGATTTCAATGTCCTTTTTTGCTAAATATTGACCTTGGCGTTTAATTTGTTCAATCAACTCGCCGCCAACACCACCAACACCGACTAAAAACATATCTACCACTTTGCGATTATTAAATAAGGCTTGGTGCGTTGCTTTAACAGCTTCAATGGCTTTGTTCAAAGGAACTACCGCAGAAATTGAACGCTCCGAAGAACCCTGTGCGATTGCCACAATGCTGATATTGGCACTAGCTAAAGCAGAGAAGAAATTGGCTGCGATCCCTTTAGATTTTTGCATACCATCGCCTACGACAGAGATAATGGATAGATCATTGATAACTTCCACAGGATCAAGCTGTTTAGCTGCAAGTTCTTGTTCAAATTCAGCATTTAATGCTGCTTTTGCTTTTTCAACCGCTTTCGTTGGCACACAGAAACTAATGCTGTATTCAGAAGAAGATTGAGTAATTAAAATAACGGATACGCCAGCATTTAACATAGCAGAGAAAACACGAGCAGCCATCCCCACCATACCTTGCATACCAGGACCTGAAACGTTGAACATTGCCACATTATCTAAATTGGTGATGCCTTTTACTTGTAAGCCTTCTGAAGCTCTTTCATTACCATCGATAATTGAGCCAGCGGCGTCTGGGTTACCTGTATTTTTAATTAAGCAAGGGATTTGTGGCTCAACTAAAGGTCCAATAGTACGAGGGTGAATAACTTTGGCACCAAAATAAGAAAGCTCCATAGCTTCACGATAAGATAAGCTAGGAAGTAAGCGAGCATCAGGCACTAAACGAGGATCGCAGGTATAAACACCATCTACATCAGTCCAAATTTCACAAACACTTGCTCCTAAGCAAGCAGCTAAACAAGCGGCTGAATAATCCGATCCGTTGCGACCTAATAAAACTAATTCGCCTTTATCATTTCCCGCAGTGAAACCCGCCATGAGTACCACATTTTTAGCTGGAATAGATTTCGCATCAACTCGTTTAGTCGATTCTGCAATATCCACTGAAGACTCTAAATAACCACCACTTGCTAATAATTTTTCCACTGGATTGATGACAGTTACTTCATAACCACGAGCTTCAAACCATGCTTTCATCATCGCAATAGATAATTTTTCGCCACGACAATCAATAGTCGCTTTTACTGCATCTTCTACTTTTCCAGCTTGACGAATTTCTGCTAATAATCCACTAATTTGAGCAAATTCAGCATCAATTAATGCTTTAGTGCCCGCTAAATCAAAATTATTATTTTCAGCATATAGACCATTAATAATGTTATAGAAGATTTCAACAGCTTCGTTGAAGTTTGTATCGGTAGGTTGATTTAAAGCGGCTTTTTCAGAGAGGGCAACAAGATGATTAGTTATTTTGGCTGGAGCAGATAAAACACCAGCGGCTTGTTCCTCTAAATGAGCTTTCTCGATAAGTTGGGCTGCCTGAGAAAAACGTTCTGGGTTGGCAAGTGAAGTGCCACCAAATTTTAATACTCTCATGATAATCTCCTAGATGTTGTAATTTGAAAATTGTTATAAAAAAACCCGCACTTTTTTTATGATGCGGGCTTTATAGATCCTGTTTTTTATGCACTAGCCCACGACATTAATCATCATAATGGTCATAATAATCGTGGTAATCATAGAAGTGCGGTTATACATTTGGTTATTTCCAAATCGAAAAAACGAATGCGTTAGAAATACCGAAATTTTATATTGTTGTCAAATGGAAAATAAAAAAATAAGCACAATTTTTTAGATTGTGCTTATACAGTTAAATCATTGAATATTATTTAATCACACCACAAGCCATTCTTGCACCGCCACCACCAAGTGCAGCAGGGTGATCAGAATGATTATCGCCACCAGCATGGATCATTAAAGAGCGACCTTTAATTTCATCTAAAGATTTTAAGCGTGGTGCTAAAACAGGGTTAGTTGCATGACCTTCTGCATCAACATATAAAGCAGGTAAATCCCCTAAATGAGCATCATCAGACCAAGGGAAACCATGACCTTGTGCATTATTTGGATTCCAATGACCGCCAGCCGCTAATCCAGCCACAACTTTGCCATCTTTTTCTTTTGGCTCACAGCTTGGATTTTGATGAATATGGAAACCATGAACACCAGCAGTTAAACCTTTAATATGTGGCGCAAACACTAAACCATATTTAGATTCAGTAATATAAACTTGCCCAACTTTTTTGTTACCATTTGCAGGATCTAATAATTCAACATCCACAGTTAACATTGGTTTGTCTGTCGGTTGATGATGTTGATGAGCCATGGCTGACATAGCTAGTACAGAACAGCCTAAAGATAATAAAAATTTTTTCATAAGTTTTCCCCTGATAAATAATTGAGGTAGAATAAATTGCGAATAAACCCAACCATAGTAGGTCGCACTCATTATGCAAATAAAAAACAATTTAGCAACAATAAATCAACAAATATCTCAATATTGTGAACTTGCCCAAAGAAATTCCTCTTCTGTTTCTCTATTAGCTGTCAGCAAAACTAAACCAGTCACAGATATTCTAGCTGCTTATCAAGCTGGGCAAATTGCCTTCGGAGAAAACTATGTGCAAGAAGGTGTAGAAAAAATCCAGTATTTTAACGAGCAAAATATTCAGATTGAATGGCATTTTATTGGCCCACTTCAATCTAACAAAACCAAATTAGTTGCGGAACATTTTGATTGGATGCAAACCCTTGATCGTGAAAAAATTGCCACTCGTTTAAATGAGCAACGCCCTCATTATAAACAGCCGCTAAATGTACTTATTCAAATTAATATTAGTGATGAAAGTAGTAAATCTGGTATCCAACCAGAAGAAATGTTGAATTTAGCAAAACATATCCAAAACCTACCGCACTTACGCTTGCGTGGCTTAATGGCAATTCCAGCACCAACAGAAGATATTAGCGAACAAGAACAAGCCTTTAATCAAATGAAACAATTATTTACGGAACTACAACAGGCTTTCCCTAATACACAAATTGATACGCTATCCATGGGCATGAGCGATGATATGGCAAGTGCTATAAAGTGCGGTTCAACTATGGTGAGAATTGGCACGGCGATTTTTGGTAAAAGGGATTATGCAAATCAACCTTAAGACTCTGTCCCTAAATACACAAAAGGAGCAAATTGACTTGCTCCTTTTTTCTTTAATGTTCAACTTGCTCAACTCGGCTAAGAATAACGCCTCGTTCTAATTGGGTCTTAATTAGCTGACCTGTTTCAATTTGATGACTGTCTTTCAACGCCTGCCCTTTCTCGTTTTCAGTAATAGAATAACCCCGAGCCAACACTTTCAATGGACTTAAACTATCTAACTTGCCACATAATCGGCTCAGTTGATAATCTGCATTTTTGAGTTTGTTTTTTAGTCCAGCATTTAAACGAATTTCCAGCTGAGCCAAAGACTGCTGTTGTTTTTGCACATAATAAGGCAACGGCGAATTTTCTAAACGGCGACAAAGTGTGGTCATTTTTTGCTGCCTTTTATCCATAAATGTAGCTAGCGCAAGATGCAAGCGGTGAGATAATTGTTGCACTTTTTGTTGCTGAATATTTAATTGGCTTTGTGGATGTTGCTGCTGCAAACGAAATTGCAAACGCTGTAAAAGTTGGACTTTTTGCTGGAACAAACGATCTAGCGCCATTTCTAAACGCTGTTGGCGATACACTAACTGATCAATTAATTCTTGCTGATTGCGACTCACAAGCTCTGCAGCTGCAGAAGGCGTAGGTGCTCGCAAATCTGCCACAAAATCTGCAATGGTCACATCAGTTTCATGCCCAACAGCACTAATCACTGGCAACTGTGAATTAAAAATGACTCGAGCCACAATTTCCTCATTGAAACACCATAAATCCTCTAAGGAACCACCACCTCGTCCAACAATTAATACATCAACTTCTCGGCGCTGATTAGCAAGCTCAATCATTTGCACAATTTCAGCTGTCGCCTCTTTACCTTGTACAGACGTCGGATAAATCACAACTTTTAGGCTAGGATCTCGCCGCTGTAAAATATGCAGAATATCCTGTAATGCCGCACCAGTAGGCGATGTCACAATCCCAACGGTTTTTGCAAAGTGCGGTAAGTTTTTCTTTAAATTTTGCGCAAACAATCCTTCCGCAGCCAATTTTAACTTTAACGCCTCAAATTGCTGTTGCAATAGACCTTCGCCTGCTGGGTGCATTGATTCAATAATTAATTGATAATCCCCCCTAGGCTCATACAAACTCACGGAAGCTCGCACTAACACCTGCATGCCATTTTGTGCTTTAAAATTGACTCGCATATTTTTCATACGAAACATAGCACAACGCACCTGTGCATTTTCATCTTTCAACGTGAGATACCAATGTCCAGAAACTGGCTGGGTAAAATTGGAAATTTCCCCTGTTAACCAAACCAACCCCAGCTGCCCTTCTAACATTTGGCGCACGGACTGGTTAAGTTGAGATACAGAATAAATCTTTGCTTGATTCATATTTTGCTCAAAAAGAAAACTAGCGAGATAAACTCGCTAGGGTTAATGGTTATTTTGATGATTTTGTTGCTCTTTTTTTTTCAATATAGCATTCATAACGCTTATATATCACAAAAATAGCTAATGCTATAAATGCAAGAGATAACGTAAATGATAAATTTCCATTCATCTTATTCTCCTTTCAATTTATTTTCTCTCAATTTTTTAGCAACCACTAAACCATAATAACTAATTAAAATGAGTAGTATCAAATTAACAATTTTGAAAAATAAAGTGTGTTCACTATACGCAACAATAGGAAAGGATACAATCGAAATCTTTGCAATATCTTCTAAGAGCTTAGCCCAAGCCTCTTGGGTATCAGAAGTTATTGGCTGTTCAATTAATTTTAGCTTACTTAACATTATTGCCCTCCTTAAGAATAAAACAACAATATTATGAATAAAAAATAACGCTAAAAAAACTTAGCGTCACTTTTTTGTGATCCTAATCGTAATATTAGGAATAAACTTGCATATAAATAAAATATTTTACCTTTAACACTCATTACAACAGCAACACCCAGCCATCATCTAGCCAATTACAAATAGTATCCAATAATAATTCCATTTCTGTATCTGGATCTTCGCTTTGATGAATAAGTGCGGTTAAATCTGCGAGAGTTAATTGCTCGCCGTCAGCCAAACGTTTCAACAACTGTCTTTCAATGCTGTTAAGCTCATCTAGCCATTCGCCATTAGCATAAATTTGTAATGGATTTTCCGTATAAAGTAACTTGCAATTATTATCCTGTTGCAAGATGCCGTTATCTTCCAAAATCGACCGCACTTCATCAGGATCAGCCATCTCATCTGTTTGCAATAATTCATAACGGCGTGAACTTACCGTGCTAGCCACCGCTTGTTTAAATAATTGATCAAATTGCGCTGAAGTAGCTAATTTAGCTAATAATTGCACTTTCATATTGTCAATCATAGTTTGATCTAACTTTCCAGTTTTTTGTACAGCTGGGCTCAAACGCAGAGGAATGGTAAACTCAGTGAGGTCAAGATCAGGATTTTGCTGACAAAAACCTTTATTAATATTTTCAAATAAATCCGCTAAATTTGGATAACGTAAACCAAATGAGAAAGTCAAACAATCCTCTTCTGCAACGCCATAATGAGATAGGCGTGATGGCACATAAAGCACATCACCTGGCGCCATGACTTCATCAAGCACTAATTCGCCCATATCATCGAAAATACGAATAGGCTGATTTGGTTTAAATTCAGTACTAGGATCACACCATTTGCCTAATTGCCAGCGGCGATGACCATAACCTTGCACTAGAAAAACATCATATTCATCATAATGCTTACCAACGGAACCGCCCTTTTGTGCATAAGACACCATAATGTCATCACGTTGCCATTGAGGAATAAAACCAAATGAATTCCAAAGTTCCCCCAATTCAGCGGACCATTGTTCTAAATTTTGCACAAGTACCGTCCATTTTTCTGGCAAATTAGCAAAATCTTCCTCAGTCAAAGGGCTACGCTTTAATTGCCAATTATCTTCCGCATATTGCTTGATTAAACGTGCGCTTGCATCTTCATTTTGTGCTAATTCAATAATATCTTGTGGTTCAAACATTCCCACTAATTGTGGTAAACCATTGCGAATAACTAAAGGTTTCTTTTGCCAATAATCACGTAAAAATATTTCTGGGGTAATATGCTCTGGTAAGCAAAAAGTTGTCATGGATAACTCCTATTCTTGCGAGGAAATTGATTGTTGTGAGGAAAGTGCGGTCTGTTTTGCCAATTTTTTCGCTGATTTTTCCGCTTTTTTCTGTTCTTCCAATTCTTTTTGTTGCTGTTCTGCACGCTTACGGCGAATTTCTTTTGGATCCGCGAATAAAGGACGATAAATTTCAATACGATCTCCCTTATTCACTGTATCCGTTAATTTTGCGGGACGACTAAAAATCCCAACTTTATTTTCGCGTAAATCGATTTCTGTAAATTCTTGCAAAATGCCCGATTGAAAAATGGCTGCTTGAATAATAGTGCCTTCCTCAACTTGCAGTTTTTTCAAATAATATTTATCAGGCAAGGCATAAGCTATTTCTATATTAATCACGATAAACATCCTTTGCGCGTTGTTTAAATGCTTCGATCATTCTTGCAGTTAACTGTGAAAAAATCTGTCCAAAAGCGAAAGCAATAATCGGATTAGAGAATTCAAATTCTAATTGCAAAGCAATTTCACAACATTGTTCATCAATTTCCCGAAAAGTCCATTTCCCTTGTAACTGTTTAAAAGGTCCAGACACTAATTGCATTTTAATTTCTTGGTTCGGCATTAATTGATTTTTAGTGGCAAAAACCTGACGAATACCAGCTTTACTAATAGTCAATTCGCCAATCATTTCATTTTCGACTTGTTGCAATGTTTTTGCAGCAATACAACCAGGCAAAAATTGAGGGTAACTTTCGTAATCGTTGACAAGATCGTACATTTGCTTAGCACTATAAGCGACTAAAGCACGCTGATTTATACTTGGCATAAAAATAAAGATATTGAGTAAAAAATGGCGCCATTATAGCGGAAAAGTGCGGTCAAAATAAGAGAAATAATAGAAAATACTTGTTTATGTTAAAGTATCCACGCCTTTGTCTTCTAATTGAGCGCAAATCAATTTTCCGCTACAATAGCGCACCGTTTTTAACGAGCAAAAATATCAATATTAGAAATCAATGTCAGAAATAAAATTAATTGTAGGTTTAGGCAATCCCGGCGATAAATACGCGGCTACTCGCCATAATGCTGGCGAGTGGTTAATTGAGCGTTTAGCCAGACGTTTTAACCTGAATTTATCTGCTGAAGCCAAGTTTTCAGGCAAAACTGCAAGAGCGGTCATTAATGGACAAGAAATTCGCTTTCTTATTCCTACTACTTTTATGAATTTAAGCGGTAAAGCAGTGGGTGCTTTGGCGAATTTTTATCGTATTCAACCAGAGCAAATTCTGGTTATTCATGATGAATTAGATTTACCACCAGGTGTTGCCAAAATTAAGCAAGGTGGAGGACATGGTGGGCATAATGGCTTGAAAGATATTATTGCTCAACTGGCGAATAATAAAAATTTCTACCGTTTGCGTATCGGTATTGGTCATCCGGGGGATAAGAATTTAGTAGCTTCTTATGTTCTCAATAAGCCCTCTCCAACAGATTGGCAATTAATTGACCGCACTTTAGATGAGGCTACAGATTCGGTGGAAATCCTTATTAAAGAAGGGATAACCAAAGCAACTAATAGACTTAATGCGTTTAAAGCATAAAAGCAAACAACAAAAAGATTTAGAAAACCTGATAAAAAATAGGAAAAATTATGGGATTTAAATGTGGTATTGTTGGCTTACCAAACGTTGGTAAATCAACCCTTTTCAATGCGTTAACTAAAGCAGGTATCGAAGCTGCAAACTATCCGTTTTGTACTATTGAACCGAATACGGGCGTGGTGCCAATGCCCGATCCACGTCTTGATGCTTTAGCTGAAATTGTCAAACCTGAGCGTGTACTTCCAACTACAATGGAGTTTGTGGATATTGCGGGTTTAGTGGCTGGAGCAAGTAAAGGCGAAGGTTTAGGAAATAAATTCTTAGCCAATATTCGTGAAACAGATGCAATCGGACACGTTGTTCGTTGTTTTGAGAATGATGATATTGTTCACGTTGCAGGCAAAATTGATCCATTAGACGATATTGAAACCATCAATACAGAATTAGCATTAGCTGACTTAGATAGCTGTGAACGTGCAATTCAACGTTTGCAAAAACGTGCTAAAGGTGGCGACAAAGAGGCTAAATTTGAATTATCTGTCATGGAGAAAATTCTACCAGTATTAGAAAATGCAGGCATGATTCGTTCTGTTGCTTTGGATAAAGATGAATTGCACGCGATTAAAAGCTATAACTTCTTAACCTTAAAGCCAACAATGTACATTGCCAACGTCAATGAAGACGGCTTTGAAAATAATCCATATTTGGACAAAGTGCGTGAGTTTGTAGCCAAAGAAGGTTCTGTGGTTGTGCCAGTTTGTGCAGCGATTGAAGCAGAAATTGCCGAATTAGATGACGATGAAAAAACCGAGTTTTTACAGGATTTAGGCATTGAAGAACCGGGCTTAAATCGCGTTATTCGTGCAGGTTATGCATTATTGAATTTACAAACCTACTTCACAGCGGGTGTAAAAGAAGTACGAGCTTGGACAGTTTCCGTTGGAGCAACAGCACCAAAAGCGGCAGCAGTTATTCATACGGATTTCGAGAAAGGCTTTATTCGTGCTGAAGTCATCGCCTATGATGATTTTATCCAATATAAAGGCGAAACTGGTGCGAAAGAAGCGGGGAAATGGCGTTTAGAAGGAAAGGATTATATTGTGCAAGATGGCGATGTAATGCATTTCCGTTTTAATGTTTAATATTTTCAACTAATTTTATACCGCACTTTAAATTAAAAGTGCGGTATTTTTTCAGAGAAAAAAATGAAACCGAATTTTCTTCTTCAACCAATATTTATTCTTGTATTATCTTTATACTCATTTACCACCACATTAGCACTCAGTCCTTACTATCCAAATTTTCTCTATCAAAATTGGTTTGAAACCTTATTATTATTTGCATTTCTTTATGCAAGTTTTTTACTTTCCAATAAATTCTTTTATCTCGTTACAAGTGTAATATTTTTACCCGCACTTTTATATTTACCACAAATTATTCTATATGGTGGCTTAACTATTGGTGTTGTTGCTTCCCTTCATGAAACTAACTCGGCAGAAAGTATCGAATATTTAAGAAGTATTCCCTATTCTATTTATATTTATTGCTTCTTATATATTGTTTTATTTTTAACTTTAATCATATTAAGTAAAAAAACAGCAAAACCAAAAGTTTCGTTGAGTATTTTTATTTTATTATGGGGATTAATTTTAGGTAGCACCTTTGATGCACCAATAAAAAAATACAATAAAGTATCTTTTCCAGTGGCTTTAGAAAGCTCTCCATTTTATCCAATTGCTTTTACAACAAAAGCAATCAACTTAAAAAATGCTTACCAAAAAGAAAAGTCAGAATTTGATCAAGCATTAAAGCAGCCTAATAGCTGGGAAATTATTAGCACCAATGCAAAATATAAAAATTATATATTAATTATTGGCGAAAGTATGCGTAAAGATTATATGTCTGCTTATGGTTATCCCATTAAAACAACGCCATTTTTAGATAAGGTAAACGGCATTGTTTTTAATGATTATGTTGCAGCATCAGGTAATACACAACTTTCTCTAAAAAACACCTTATATCGTAAACAAGATAGAGAAACTTTTATTTATACGGATAATATTATTTCGCTTGCTAACAAAGCGAATTTCAAAACGTATTGGCTATCGAATCAAGGTATGCTTGGGCAATATGACACTATTGCTTCTCGTATCGGGCAACAGGCAAGCTATTTCTTTTTTAGCAAAAAGGGATCTTATGATGATAAAAATTACTTTGATACCGTATTACTTGAACCATTTAAAAAGGCATTAACAGAACAAACGGAACAAGGTAAGTTAATTGTTTTACATTTAATTGGTTCGCATCCTTTATTTTGTGAAAGACTTGAAAAACAACCTAGCGAAAAAAGATTTAGTAAAGAAGTAGATTGTTATATTGAAACCATTAAACAAACAGATCATTTTATTGCTACTATTAATGAAATATTAAAACAGAATAATCAATCCTATTCCGTATTATATTTTTCCGATCATGGTTTATCTCATTTTAAAGATAAAAGCACCTTAACTTTAACTGTCGGTAATAAATATAAACAAAACTATGAAGTGCCTTTAATTAGATTTTCTAGTGATGATGTAAAGCGTGAATATATTCAAGCACCTAAATCAGCATTTCATTTTATGGGTGGTTTTGCACAATGGTTAGGTATTCAAGAAAAACATTTACAGCAAGAACAAAATTTCTTTAGTGAGGAAACCACTCTCCCAATTAAAATTTTTAACTGGCAGAAATTTGTGAATTTTGAAGATTTGGATAGTGATCCTGCAATAATCAATATAAAGAAGGAAATTAATTATGAGTAAATATATATCAAAGCATTACTTTAAAATACTACTTCTAGTATTTTCTGTTAGTACAATTCTAGCATTAGGGTACCAACCACACTCTATACGTCACTTACTGGGGAAAACAATATTCTTATGGTTGGTATTATATTTTACATATAAAACAAATAAAAAATTATTTTATATTTCATCTTCTATAATATTTATAATGAGTTTATTATATATGCCTCAAGCAATAATGCTTGGACCTATCTCCACTGGTATTCTTATTTCTCTATTTGAAACAAACACAACAGAAAGCATAGAATACTTATCAAATATTCCTTCTGATATATACTTTTATTGTTTACTCTACGTTGCATTATTTATTTTATTAATTATGGCAAGCAAGCAAGCAAGCAAGCAAGCAACGGTAACAAGTTTAAATATAAAAATCATATCATCTTAGCTTTATTGATTATTTTTTCTTTTAATAAAGATATTTATAGATATATTAAAGGGGGAGATTTTACTATTGAAAAAAATGAAATTTATCCTATTCAATTTGTAATTGATATTTATCAATTAACCTCATTCTATATGCAAGAAAGCCATGAATTAGAGACCGCACTTTCCATACCTTCCACATGGAATGTTATTTCTTCCAATCCAAAATATAAAAATTTTATTTTAATTATCGGTGAGAGTATGAGAAAAGATTATATGTCTTCTTATGGCTATCCAATTGAAACAACACCATTTTTATCTAAAATTCCAGGAGTTATCTTCAATAATTATGTTTCTGCCGCTCCAAATACTCAGCCATCATTAAAACATACTTTATATCGAAAACAAGAAGAAGGAAAATTTATCTATACAGATAATATTATATCACTTGCCAATAAAGCTAATTTCAAAACCTATTGGCTATCTAATCAGGGTATATTTGAACGGAATGATACTAGTGCTTCTCGAATTGGACAACAAGCAGATTATTCTTTTTTTACAAAAAAATCTTTTAGTGATAGAAATTATTTTGATACTGTTTTACTCGAACCATTAAAAAAATCTTTAACAGAAAAAACAGAAAAAACAAAATTAATCGTTTTACATTTAATGGGTTCTCACCCCGAGTTTTGTCAACGCCTTGAAAAACAACCTACAGAAAAAAGATTTAGCAAAGAAATAGATTGTTATATCGAAAGCATTAAACAAACAGATCATTTTATTGCTACAATCAATGAAATATTAAAGCAAACTAATCAGTCATATTCCGTTATTTATTTTTCCGATCATGGTTTATCTCATTATAAAAATAGAAAAACTTTAGCCGTGGGTAATAAATATAAACAAAATTACGAAATTCCTTTTATTAAATTTTCAAGTGATGATGTGACACGTGAATATATTCAAGCACCTAAATCCGCATTTCATTTTATGGGAGGATTTGCACAATGGTTAGGTATTCAAGAAAAACATTTACAACAAGAGCCTAATTTTTTTAGTGAAAAAACAATTTTGCCAATTAAAGTTTTTAACTGGCAAAAATTTGTAAATTTTAAAGATTTGGATAGTGATCCAGCTATAGCACCATAATGGATATTAATGATCTTTAATTCACTTTATGCCATAATACGCGCCGTTTTATCAGCGACTTAAAGGATAAGGATATGAGAATTTTACATACTATGTTACGTGTGGGCGATATGGATCGCTCGATCCACTTTTACCAAAATGTTTTAGGTATGCGTTTATTACGCACTAGCGAAAACACTGAATATAAATACTCTTTAGCTTTTTTAGGCTATGATGATGAAGAAAATTCCTCTGTGATTGAGCTAACTTATAACTGGGGAGTAAGTGGATATGAAATGGGTACAGCTTATGGTCATATCGCCATTGGGGTTGAAGATATTTATGCCACTTGTGAAGCAGTAAAACAAGCTGGTGGAAAAATTACTCGTGAGCCTGGTCCTGTGAAAGGTGGTAAAACTGTTATTGCTTTCGTGGAAGATCCTGATGGTTATAAAATCGAGTTTATTGAAAATAAAATGGCACAAGCTGGACTAGGCAATCAATAAGTTTTTATCTTAAAGAAAATGGGTATTTGCGATTGAAATTGTAGGGACGCCACGCTGGCGTCCGTTGAAAATAAAATAGCAAAATTTAATTTTTGTTAAATATTTTCGGACGCCAGCATGGCGTCCCTACTGTTCATAAAATGTTATACAACTACTACATGATAATGCACTTTATCTGCCCATTTTAAATTTTACATTTATCTCATTTTTATAAGGCAATTTTTGTGACCGCACTTTCAGAACAAGCAACAGATTATAATTTACTTAAAAATCGATTTCGTGGTTATTTTCCCGTGATTATTGATGTGGAAACGGCAGGATTAAATGCGCAAACTGATGCATTATTAGAGTTAGCAGCGATTACATTAAAAATGGACGAAAATGGTTGGTTAGTCCCTGATGAAAAATGCCACTTCCATATTCAACCTTTTGAGGGCGCTAATATTAACCCTGAATCACTCAAATTTAATGGCATTGATATCGATAATCCATTACGAGGTGCAGTATCAGAAAATATTGCCATCAGTGAGCTATTTAAAATGGTACGCCGTGGGCAAAAAGCTGCAGATTGCCAACGTTCTATCATTGTGGCGCATAATGCAACTTTTGATCAAAGTTTCCTTATGGCTGCTGCAGAGCGCACAAAAATCAAACGTAATCCATTTCACCCTTTTTCCATGTTTGATACCGCTACTTTAAGCGGATTTATGTTTGGGCAAACAGTATTAGTCAAAGGCTGCCAAGCAGCAAATATTGCCTTTGATGGAAAACAGGCTCATTCAGCTTTATATGATACAGAACGGACCGCCGAGCTTTTCTGCTATATGGTCAACCACTTGAAGCAACTTGGCGGCTTTCCTCATGTGGCAAACCGCGCATAAAAAACGGTGCTAATTTAGCACCGCACTTTTTATCAAATTTCTGAAGTTTCATTAAACTCACTGCACAATTATCGTTCCCAAGCAGCCTTGATCCGCTAACATTAAGTCCGATGAACCAAAAACAAAAGGGAAATTATTAGAAGAGGTATGGTTAAATTGCACTAAAATTTCGACTTTGCCATCAACCCAAATACTGTCTTTCCATGCGATATCGGATTGTTCAACCAGCTGATCGTTTATCCTTTCCACAACAAAACGAGTCCCTTGAATTTTAAAGCCTATTGGTTTTGAGGAAGTTAAAACCCAACGTTCTGTTTGCCCAACCATCGTACTCACATCAATACGGTTAGGTTCAAAGCGCTGTTGATTAATAGTGGCATTAGCCACATCAAAATAAAACTCTCGAGTTTTCATATTTTTATCTGGCAACAAACTTGGTGCATCCGTATTGAATTGCCAATTAGTTGGGTTATAAAATGCCGATGCTAAGCCTTCAGTTCGCAATTCAAGAATGACATTATCAACTAATTCTGAATCGGAGCTAAACATTTTGCCAATCTTATTAAAAAGGTTTGTTTTATTGCCAGTAATTAAAATTGCATTGCCACCTTCACTTAAATCCACCAATAACTCGACTCGCTCACTCGGTGCAAGTGCAATTTTTTTGACTGTTTTGGATTGCGGTAAATAACTTTGATCTTGAGCAATGAGTAAAAAATCTCTGTCATCATCAAATTTCACATCATAAGACCGAGATAAAGACGCATTGAGCAAGCGTAAACGAATTAATCCCCTAGGCACATTCAAATAAGGGGCTTCAACTCCATTAACCAGTAATCGTTCGCCAAAAAAGTGCGGTCGATTTTGCTGAAATAATTGCACTCCATCCGAATTTAATTGCATGTCTTGCAAAATAAGCGGAATATCATCTATGCCATATTTTTGTGGAGTTTAGACTGGCGACTATCTTTGTCATCAATAATCCACATACCAACTAGCCCACGATAAGTTTGGTAAGCGGAATTCGCTAAAGTACAAGCATGATAGAAACAAGTTGAGGCTGGTTGTGTAATAGGTAAAATAGGCGCCCAAATTTCACCTGAGGTGAAGACTCGCCCAACACCACCAATTAATTCACTACTTACTTGCAAGCCTTGGATATTCATTGCCACTGCTTGAGGCAAATTATTACGATAATTTAGCTTAACAAAATCACCTTGCTTAACTCTTACTGTTGGACCTAAGTAAGCGCCATTAAAGCCCCAAACTTCTGTTAGTTTTTTATCGATAAAGGAAATTTGTGATTGCTCCATCGTTAAAAAAACAGGTCTGCCACGCTTTACATCTAGCAAAGGCGGAATAAATAAAGGTAAACGGCTAGCAGCCATGACTGATTGGGGAATAAAGGATAAAGAACCAGCGAAAGCGCTGGTTTTTAAAAATTCTCGTCGAGTAAAGGATTTCATATTCTTCCTTATCACTTACACAGATTGCTGTTGAATTTCTGTGTCAAGTTCTTCAATACGTTTTTGCATAATTTGATGGCAATATTCAGCTAATTCACGCACATTTTCTTTTGTATAACCAGATGTATCCACGGGTTGCAACATTTCACAAATCACTTTGCCATTATTCCAACGATTTAAATCGATGCGATTATGTGTTGTTGAACAAACAACAGGAACAATTGGTACTCCAGCTGTGACTGCGGCATAAAATGCCCCCATTTTAAAAGGCAATAATCCACGTCCACGACTACGTGTTCCTTCAGGGAACATCCAAACAGACAAGTTATCTTCGTTGATGCGCTTAGCGACTTGGTTCATTGTACTATGTGCTTTAGAACGATTTTCTCTATCTAAAAAAATATTTCCTGTTGCCCAATAAAGAATACCGAAGAAAGGGATCCAAATAAGACTTTTCTTACCTACGCTCACCGTACGTGGACGCACCATATAGGAAATAGTCACCATGTCATAATTATTTTGATGGTTACCAATATAGATACAACGCCCAAAATCATCGACATTTTCAGGGAAGCGATGTTCAACTTTCAAGCCAAAGAAAGGATATAAACGCCCAAACCAACGCGCCATAATCCCGACATTACTTGGATTTTTAAAACGAACAAGTGAATAAATCGATCCTAATACACAAATCAAAATACAGCAGAAAACCACTACAATAATTCTTAATAATTTCAACATAAATTATAACCCTCAAAAATTTGCCCAAGTATAGCGAAAATCTAAAAATAAGTGTAGAAAAGCAGAAAAAAATGCTAGGCTAGCGCAAATATTTTTAGGACTTTAGCATGAAAAAAACATTCTTTATTGCCGATCTACATCTCAGCGAAAACCAACCGCACTTAACAGATCTCTTTGTACAATTTATGCAAACACAAGCGCCACAAGCAGAAAAACTTTATATTTTAGGCGATTTATTTGATTTTTGGATTGGTGATGATGAGCAATCAGCGCTTATCGAAACAGTACGCCAACAAATATCACAGCTCACTCAACAGGGTATTCCTTGCTATTTTATCCATGGAAACCGCGATTTTTTGCTAGGACAAGGTTTTGCCAAAAGCTGCGGAATGGAATTATTACCAACTTATCAGATCATTGATCTATACGGTGAAAAAGTACTTATTTGTCATGGCGATACCCTCTGTACCGACGATCTTGCTTACCAACAATACCGCAAAAAAGTACAACAAAAATGGCTACAATGGCTGTTTTTGCGTTTACCATTAAAAGTGCGGTTAAAAATTGCGGAAAAAATTCGTCAAAAAAGTAAAACAGATAAAGCGTACAAAAAAGTGGAAATCATGGATGTTAATCAACATTTTGTTGAACAGACAATGCTGCAGTTTAAAGTCAATATCCTTATTCATGGGCATACACACAAACAAAATATTCATCAAATTCCACCGCACTTGACTCGCATTGTGTTAGGGGATTGGGGACCAACTGCTTCTATTTTAGAAGTATCCTCAAATGGCGTTCAGTTCATCTAATTGATACATATCAAACAAAAAGAGAGCGAAAGACTCTCTTTTAGTACTAGTAACTAAATTACAGTTTTTCCAATTTAGCTAAATGGGCGATCAACCATTTAATCCCCTGCCCCTGAAAAGCGATTTGTAATCGGGTATTATTATCAGCACCCTCAACATTAATCACGGTTCCTTGACCAAATTTCTCATGTTTCACTTTTTGCCCCACTTTCCAAGCACTATCAGACACATTATTTTTTGCGATAGAACCTACCGCACTTTGATTATAGGCTCGAGTGACTTTACCGCGTAAACGCACCTCTTGAATACATTCTTTTGGTAACTCTGCAATAAAGCGTGAAGGAATATGCTTTTCATCTTTACCATATAAGCGGCGTAGCTCTGCATAACATAAAGTCAATTTCTGCTTAGCTCGAGTAATACCCACATAAGCCAAACGGCGCTCTTCTTCTAAACGCTCCAGATCTTCGCCAGAACGAAAACTAGGGAAAAGTCCCTCTTCCATACCAACGATAAATACTCGTGGAAATTCTAATCCTTTCGCTGAATGTAAAGTCATCATTTGTACACAAGATTGGTGTGGTGCAGCTTGTTCTTCACCAGCCTCCAAAGAAGCATGCGTTAAAAATGCGACCAAATCAGACATATCCTCCGCCTCACTTGGTTTCACAAACTCTCTTGTGGCAGTAACCAATTCCTCTAAGTTCTCAATCCGCACTTCCCCTTTATCGCCTTTTTCCTGTTTATACATTTCATATAAACCAGAATGTTTAATCACGAAATCTGTTTGAGCAAATAAAGGCATTTCTGCGGTTTCTTGTTGTAAAGAATTAATTAACTCAATAAAGCGCAACAAAGAGGTAATTGAGCGAGCAGGAATTAATTGTCCCTGAATTGCAAGTTGGGTTGCTTGCCATAATGTAATTTGCCGTTCACGAGTTAAATTGCGCAAAATATCTAAAGTGCGGTCGCCAATTCCTCTCGGTGGTGTATTTACTACTCGCTCAAAAGCTGCATCATCTTGTCGATTGGCAATCAAACGCAAATAGGCTAAAGCATCTTTAATCTCTTGGCGCTCAAAAAAGCGCATACCTCCATAAATACGATAAGGGATTTTTGCGCGTAGAAATGCTTCTTCAATCACACGAGATTGGCTATTGCTACGATATAACACTGCACAATCATCAAATTTACCGCCATTATCCAACCAACTTTGCACCTGACTAGAAACAAACAAGGCTTCATCTAGCTCATTGAATGCCGCATAAATGCCCACTGGCTCGCCTTTGTTCCCAGAAGTCCAAAGATCTTTACCTAAACGCTTACTGTTATTAGAGATCAACTCATTTGCACTTTCTAGAATATTGCCAGTTGAACGATAGTTTTGTTCCAAACGAATAATTTCAGCTTTAGCAAAATCCTTAAGAAAACGATGAATATTTTCTACTTGTGCACCTCGCCAGCCATAGATAGATTGATCATCATCGCCAACAATCATCACTTTACTTTGTGTTCCAGCAAGCAATTTAATCCAAGCATATTGAATTTTATTGGTATCTTGAAATTCATCCACCAAAATATGCTGAAAACGATGTTGATAATGGTGCAAAATATGCGGATTTTTCAACCATAATTCATAAGCTCGCAATAACAATTCTGGAAAATCAACTAAACCAGCACGATCGCAAGCATCTTGATAAATTTTATAAATTTTTATCCACTCTCGTTCTTGGCGATCATTATTATCTTCAATTTGCTCTGGGCGTAATCCTTCCTCTTTTTTATTATTGATGTACCAGCAGGCTTGTTTATAAGGAAAGGTCTTTTCATCATATTGATGTAATTTCATCAAACGTTTAACTAAACGCAACTGATCTTCACTGTCTAAAATCTGAAAATCTTGTGGCAATGCAGCATCAGCATAATGGGCACGTAATAAGCGATTGGCGATGCTGTGGAAAGTTCCAATCCACATACCAAATAAACGTTGATTAGAGTATCGAGCTAACGTTGCTTCAATACGATGACGCATTTCTGCTGCCGCTTTATTAGTGAAGGTTACCGCCATAATGCTTGATTCTGGCACGTTTTCCACCGCACTTAGCCATGCCACACGATAGGTCAACACCCGAGTTTTCCCGCTACCAGCCCCAGCTAGCACGAGATAATTCCCTAAAGGTGCAGCAACAGCATTACGCTGTTTATCATTGAGCTCATCAAGTAATTCTGAAATATCCATTTTTATCCACATATCTGTTTTTTTATACAGTTAAATTATAGTGAATTTAATAGGAAAAACAAGATAAGTAATAAATTAAAGCATAAAGGAGCAGAAAATAAATAATCCAACAACCTAGTTAAAATTGTGACAAATTTTTCTAAAAGCGTTTCTGTAGCTTATTCTAGATCAAGGTACAAATAAGATGAAAGGCAGACATTTCTTTAAAACAGGACCTAATACAGCGAAAGAAAGAACTTTATGAACGATTGAGCGAACCGTTGAAGGAGAAATGATCACATATACGAGACATTTTAGAAACTCCATTATTATTTTTAGCTATACGTTAATCTTGCAAAAAAAATCTTTGGGAACACCTTATTTTTCAGGGTCTGGCAAGTTTTTAGCTATACGATTTTTTGTAATTATGTTGTTTTTTGTTATCCGTATAGTTAAGCGTATAGTTAAAATTCGTTGCTGTAAACATATAAAAACGGATAAACACGAAAGAACACAAAAAGAGAAAGCACGGATAAAGCCTTATCTGATAAGGGTTCACTTTATAAATGCGAAAGAAAACGAAAGAAAAAAAAGACCGCAAATTTGCGATCTTTCTGTTTTTGGTGCTGAGGAGAGACTTGAACTAGACCACTTAAAGCCTTATGCCATAAGGGTTTGTTATTTTAAGCACTGCAAAGTTACCCCCATTTGTACCCTTAAAAAGTAAAGGTACCCCCTAAAACGTCTATTTTTTAATCATTTTATTAATTACTACTTCCACCAACAAAAAAGGGATTATTTAGTCATTATGAAGGGTGATGCTTTTGAGTAAGTCATAAATCAAAAAATGATTTTCAAGCGCTCTTTTTTGGATAAATCATCAATGCTATTTTTGAAAATATCAGAAATTCCTATTTTTAACTGATAGTAAATAATAAACAGAAAATCATGGCTATTGTTAACTTTCATCACTTTTATTTTGTAATATGTGAAAAAAGTCGTAGTCCAGATAGTCCAAATAGTCCAGTTCCTTATAAATCAATGACTTACAAGCGACCTCTGGACTATTTTGTCTCATTCTGGACTATTTTCGGGGTGGTTCTGGACTATTTCTGGACTATTTTTTTCGTCTTTTTGTCCTATTTTTCTCTGAACTGACTAAAAATAAGCTAATTTTCAGGTGGTGGATATGTTGTCTTATTATGTCGATTATTTACTATTAAGAAATAAAAATAGCTCTGTAAGGCTCTTTTTTTTATATTTATCGGGCTCAAATTGGGCTTGTTATCGTCTCCTTAATTTTAAGGGTGCGTCTGCGTAAAATTCCGCAGATGGTTCAGCCGATCCAAAATTGGATTGGTTCAAAATTGAGCTTTTACTTCCCCCACTGGGGTAAGTTAAATTTTTGACTGGTTCAGTAATTTTTTTGAATTTCTAAGCATCATCATCTTTTGATATTCTCTTTCGCAATAGGCGATTTGTTTCGCAGTTTTGCTATATCAAAATTGCAATTAAGCCTTATCTGATAAGGGTTTGATAATTTCGCAGTTTTAATCCATATTTCGCAGTTATCTTAGACAAAAAGGGCTATAAAGCCCTTTCTTGTTGGTGGTGGATTGTGATTAATACATCTGTTCTACTTCACATTCATAGATTGCTGCGAACTTCTCTAAGGTTTTCTTCTGCGGTTTATTGTCGGGCTGTTCCATTTGTGAAATAGCCCCTTGAGTGATGCCAACTTTAGCAGCAACATCTTGCTGTGATAGCCCTCTATAGATACGCCATGCGCCTAAAAGGTTTATATTGTTCTCGTGCTTGATTTTGACAACATCAAAAGGGATAGTAACCGCATCATTATCATCTTTTTCATAGGGTACATCTTGCCACTCCTCGCTATCATCTTCTTCAATTCTAAAGCCGTACTCATCAACCTCTACCAGTTTTTCAAACTCTGCTATAGGTAAAATCACATATAAAGGCTTTCCGCTGTCATCTCTGATATATTGTAAATTACTCATTGTCTTGCTCCTGTGTTTATAGGGCTTTTATCGCCCTAATTGTAAGTTCTTTCATCTCGCTTTTTAATTTCTTGAATTTCTATTATTCGCGGCTCTCCCTCTATCCACTCAAACAAAATTCTATACCTTCCAACTCTAGCCCTGTACTTGCTCACATACCCTTTTAATTTAGTTATATCTAGCACTACATCAGGAAAGTTAGTTAGCGTTGAGATAGTTTCAATAATTGCTTTTTTATATCTACTATCAATTCTTTCAAGCTGTTTATCTGCTTTTGAAGTAATGATAATTTTATTATTCATTGCACTAGCCTTCATTTGCCTTTCATGCTTTATATTATAAGCAAACAATCTAATAAATACAATATAAAACTAATAATTAATCTAATAAATTATTTTTTATCTAATAATGTTTAGCTCTAAAATAAAAAAGCCCTGTTTGATAACAAGGCTTAATATGATAATTCCTCGCGCGCGCGTACTGCTGACAAAACTCAATAACTTTATTGTATCGCCTGTTCTTCCTCATTGCTTTCATCTAGTGGATAAAGTAAAAAGCATCTAGTGCGATTGCTGTCAACGTTAGACGGCAAACGGGTGGTAAAATAGCTTTTCTCGCTCTTGTGTAACATGCCCTTACCGATTAATATCTCACAAGCCTGTTTCTTTGAGTGCCCTTTTATTGCCTCGTCAAAAGCCAGTTTATACACAAAAAAATGTTCTTTGGGGTTTTTGTCGGTTTCAAGCATACGATAGCCAGCAACATCCCTAATGTTGCTTTGATTGGGATTAATTGGGAACTCAATGAAACGGCTTTCAGCATTTGCCAGTAGCCAACCGTTAACATGCTCTATCAGTTGGGTTTCTTTCTTAGAATGAAAGCCGTATATATTGACCCATTCATTAAAGCACTGAAGAACACTTTCGCTTATATCTTCCTTTTGCCAACCTGTTAAAAAACGTGATAAATGCAAGGCTGTTTCAATAGTTGCGAACCTTGTCACCACTCTAAACACTTGTGGATCTGCATCTGTTGGCGGACGTGCTAGCCATTTCTTGCTTATTTCCGCATAAAGTGCGGTGCATTTTGCTTGATTATTGGTATCACTAAGCCATTTAATCCATTCACGCCCCACAATGCCATAATGCTCAAGCACTGCCATATTCAAATAATCAGCGTGCGCCCTTGCGTTCTCAAACTGATGAAAATGCTTTGTATGAATAAACGGGATATTCAAAAGCCTAACAAGCTGTCCAGGGTTTATTTTTATGCCTTTCTTGGCGAGCATCGTTTCTAAGTCTTCTTCGCCAGTAGAAAGTGCGGTAACACTCCAACGCTTTAATTCTCGATTGCCTTCGTCCTTGTCGCCCCTGTTTCTGCCCACGCCATTAAAAAGCGTATAAGCGATTTTCTCAGCGTGTTTTACTTCGCCTTGACTAATCTCATCAATGCCAATAAAGCCGTTATTGTGTGCCACTGCTTCATTTGTCATTGCATAGTCTGTCGTGTTCCATGTGAGCATGGTTTCTTTTGGGTGTCCGTAAATGCTATTTACTAGTTTTAGTGTTGTGGTTTTCCCTCTGCTGCTGTCCTCAAATAAATGCACCCCGAAGCTATCCGCATTTAACAAGCTAATCAAAGGCGCACTAAAGCCAACGCCAAGGGCTAACATCATTGATGCATTTTTATTGATTGGGTTTGCTATATGCTCTCGCCAACTTTCCGCACTGCCTTTTGTGGTATAGCCTGTTTTAGTCGATGATTTACTGTTGAAGATAACGGGATTTTCTGGTTGTCCTATTACTTCGCCACTTGGCAAGATATAAGCGCCATTTTGCCAACCTGTCGCATTGGCAACCGTCCATAAGGTGCGGCTCCCTCCGCATTGCAAATAATCGGCTAATTCATTGCGCAAGGCGGTTTTATTGGTTACCTTCAAGCCATTGCTTTTAAGCTGTTTCCAGCCTTCTTTCTCGCCTAAATCCTCAAGGGCTAGCGCATAGGTTATCTTGCTCTCTGCTTGCTCTGGTTTCCATTGCAAGACAATATAATTGCGCTCATCACTTCGCCCTATGCCTACAACCTCCACTTCATCACATAGCCATTTCTCAACCTCGTGAAATTCGCCTGTGTTTTTGTTGTATGTGGGGATAACTTGAAATAGCCCCTCCATGCCGTTTACATTGCGTTTTTCAATATAAGGCTTAGTTTTGTCTATCTGCTCGGCTACATCGTCCCCTTGCGCCAATGCTGCGATATTTTGCGCATTTTCTACCGCACTTTCATCACTGCGTAACCTTTGAATATAAGCGCTCGCATCTTCCACCACCTCGCCCGCAATATCTCTAAATTTAACAATCTCCGCTTGTGTGTTGATGGCCAGATTTAAGCAAATAGCCGTCTTTTGCTCCTCAGTTAATGCACCACATATCACAATACTAATATATTTGCGGTTACTGGGTGCCAATTGATAGGCTTGAATATTGTCTAGCTGTTTATTGGCAAGTATTACGGGCTGTTCTTTGTAGCTCATATTGAAAGCATCGCATAAGAAAAGCCATGCGCTCCCCTTGCCGTCTTCTCTTTTGTTGTTGCGGTAGCTTGTCCAACTTTCCGCACCCGCTAAAATAAAAAACTCATCAAGCGCTGTGCCTTCTGAATTGTCTACTTTTGACAACAAAGGCGCATTAATTAATTTGCTCATTGCTAGCCCTCCAAGTCGTTTTTATTGTCAAAGTGTTCTAGTTTGTTGCCGTTTTCGTCCACCAGCACCACGTAATCAGCTATTTCTGTGAACTTATCGCCTAAATAGCTCAACACCTCTAGGCTTTCTTTCATCATTGCTACATGCTCTTTTGATTGCTCGGCTGTATAGCTATTCAAGCGTTTAATTAAATAGCGTGCAGTAGCTAGCCTTTTTGCTATCTCTGCGCACTCTTGCGCCTGTTTGCGTTTATGATGATAGTCATCAGGGAAATTCAGCTTGCAACGTTCAATCGCTTGCTTAGTTAACTCAAATAATCGGTTAGTCTGCGATAATGTAAATCTAAAGGGCGTAGATTGAGCTGTATTAGCACTTTTAGCTTTTGCCTTTGTTAGGCCGTTTATTTGCTAAATCTTCGCCATGCGCTTTATATTGTGTTTTTGAGGTATGCTCTTTTTTGTTGGTGGACGGCTTAAACCGTCCTTTCCATTGGTTTAAATCGCTCAAGGCGTTAATAGTCGTTCTCATTTGTCCCCCTGTAAAATAAATCTAGCTACATCTAAATCATGGATAGTTTTCTGTTGGAAATTGCTAAACATCGGGAAAGCAATAGAAAAGTTTTTAATCACGCTTTGAGCCTCTTTTTTTCTTCACTGAATTGAGTAGAAAAGCCCTTGTTATATTTTCAACATTGGCAAGTTCACACATCAATAAAACTTCACTTTCTAGCATCGGCTCAATTCGTAATAATTCGCCTTTTTCAAGTAAAAAGGTTTCTTGAAATTTGCGTGCCTGTTGTTCCGTGTGTGCGATACGATAAATCACGGGGATTGTGAACTCTTTAAAAACAAAAGCCGTTAATAATTTCCAGTAGGTTTTATTATTGCCGTTCATCATTTCCCCCTTGTTGTGCTTTATGTATATTTTCCTCTCTGCACTCTTTTTTATATTCGGAACTTATTCCCATCATTTCATTAATGCGTCGATTATCTTTAGTTTCTGTCATTTCTATTGCTAGCCTTTGACCTTCGGTAATTGCATTTTTAACAGTTTCCTCAAGTTCTGGATTTGTTAATTCTGCGGATAATTCGGACGGGATAGGATAATCACTTTCTAAATATGAGTTATGCATCTTTCCCCCTTTTCTCAAAGTCAGGATTTAATCTAATCGCTTGTAATAAATGATTTAAACTATCTTGTAAAAGGCTCAAGCCATGATTGACTGTTTTATTTTCATCATTTTCAACATAGCGCTGTAAAAGTGTAATTTGTGCCGCTGTTTCCTCTAGCCTTTCGAGCATTAAATTTGTTCTAAAAGAGTGAAAATCATTGAGCTTATTAATTTGATTAAGCATATAAGCCCCCTTTATCATTGATACGTGCGACAAATAAAGCGTTAGATTGAAGATTTAATAGATTGCGTGCCTGTTGTTCTGAATTAGCACAGATAGCCAGTTTTAGACGGTTTTCGCCTAAGAGTAGGATAAATTTGAATAGCATTGGGATTGTTCTCTTTATAGTAATTAGTAAATGTGAATTGCTTTGCCCTAAAGGGTGTAGCAAGGCTTCAACTACCGCTATAAATCGGCTCGCCTTATTCGTGCGGATAAACTCCGCCTTATCTCGACGTATAGACCTTGCCACAAATTCAGATAAACAGATTGAGCTTAGTAGGCTCAAGCCATTGATGATAGGAATTTGAGGTAAAAAAATTCCGCAAGTCTTACGGGTGCGGTAACCGTTTATAGTGATAGTGCCGCCAATACTAACCGCACTTTGATTTTTTGGCAATACTGAAAATTTGATTTTTGTCATGTTTCTGTACCTTTTCAAACTCATTTAGGTTATAATCATGACGTTCTTTTTAGAACTTCATGAAATATTCTTTCCTATGAGTTAAGTTAAATTACTTTCGCCCTTGCCGTTTGGTTGAGGGCTTTTTTATTGGGTTATTTCCACTAAACTGGGTGTAATCTTGGTGCCGTAACCTTACCGTAACCTTACCGTTAAGGTGCCGTAATGGTGCCGTCCCTTAGTGTTGTTCTATCGTTTCGCCTTCAGCTCCAATCGCTTTAATAACCGTTCATTCTTTGTAATCTCTCCCTGTAAAAAATCGGTGTAGCATCGGCTTAATTCTGCTTTAAATTCGCCAATGCGCTCTTTTTGCAATGCGATAACCTCTTCTATTGGGAAAGGCTCGTTATCATCGTATAAGCTCATAAAGCGATATATTCCACCACCATTCAAATAATGCTTAATCGCTGTGGTTAATTGAAAACGCTTTGAAACTTTTGCTTTAATCTTAGTGGACCGTGTCATCTTCATAACCTCCACCAACAACACCATTCACAAGGTTAAAAAGTGCGGTCTGTATTTCGTCAATATCATCACAAGCATTAAGCAACTGCACCATAACAACATCTAATATATCGTCTTGTGTCATCTCTAGTTCATGCCCTTGCTCATTTACGACAATAATCGGCTTTTTATCCGCTAGACTATCAAGCAAGTTATAAGCGGTGCTTATTGTCGCCTTAATACCCTCTAAATCGGGCTTAAATGTATTTTCTTGGCTTACTTGATTATAATTTGTATTACTCATTGTCTAAATCCTCTCTATGCGTGGGATATTTGCTTTTTGCTTTACTTTCTGACTTAGTGCACTGGTTTAACCTTCGTTGTCTTTCTGCAAGCAAATTAGAAAGTCTGCGATAAATCCGCTCTTTTGCATTTTCTGCACGTTCTGCATGGTCTTTGTAGAGATTATTTTGAGCCATTGCTAAATCATCAATCATGCTGTTTAGCGTGCTTCTTAGCATTGGAATTTCTTTGTATAGGTTACGACTAGACATAAGCGCCCCCCTAAAGTGCGGTGATGATTTGGGTTAATGCGTGCGTAACAGATAGCACGGGTTAGATTTAGACGGTTGCGTGCTTGTTGCTCGCTGTTGGCTAAAATAGTGAGGTGTAGGCGGTTTTTGCCTAATAAAATGAATTTATAAAGCATTTTTGCGGTGTCCTTTTCTAACTTTAAAAGGCTTTCCGCTAGACTTGTCACGGTCGGGCGGTAAAGCATAAAGGGGTGACAAACTGCTAGAAAAGGAAAGCAGCCAACGCCTAGACGTTGCCCTTTACGCTCTACCATTGAGAATAGATCTATTGCTAGATTTATTTTAGGTGTGCGTAAATTACGAATAAAAAAACACGCTTGAGGCGTGCGATTATTCGCCTTTTCTTTTATCAGCTTGTCACGGCTGACATCTGTTTTTTTCAGATGCGGGGAAATAGTAGAAAATTGCCCGCACTTTGTAAAGTGATCTAAATCACATTTTTTTAAAATCATTGAAATAATCCTGTTATTTGATTGTTATTTGATTAATTTAGGCTTGTAGTGATTGCTGTTCGGCTCTTTTACATACTCATAAACGGTAATAGGGCTTTTATGGATTGTGATAGATTGATATTTATCAAAATCTAAGCCTATCTTGCGTAAGCCTTTGAATATCTGCCCTTTGTGCGTAAACTCCGCAATATCTTCATTATTGCCGTCTATGGTTTTGCCTGTTACCACATAAAAAGCCTTTAGTTTGCGTTTTGGTTTTTGCATCGTTCTAGCCATGTTTTAGTTACAACCTAAAAAACATGCCCCCCAGTCATAACAAGCCATAACAAGCCATAAAAGAAATTTGATAGGCTTTGTTCTTGCATTAGCTCTAGCATTTTAATTAGCTCCCTATTTATCGGTTAAACAACGGTTAAACAATGCGGTTTAAATTTCATTGCAACCCTTTCAACATCTCGCCTAATTGGTTCTTACGTTGATAAAAACTAGTAATATTCATATCCAATAAAAAGCGGTCTGCGGTTTCTAAATACTCAAGGCGTTCTAATTGCTCTGCATTAAGTGCATTTCTCGCATCGCCTTGTACTTTGTGGGCTTTCTTCCAGTGTGTAATATTCATTTCCACCACCAACGATAAAAGCATATTTGCTTCGTTGGTGTAGTGGTGTTTCTCGGTGCTTTTTCCTTGTCGGCTACGTTATCGTTCTAATGCTTGGCAAAGGCGAACAAAAGGCGTTTTGACTGCCTCTCGCTCTTTGTGCCAATGCTGCCTAATCTCGTTTAATAAATCGGGTGCAATCGCCTGTAGCGTTTCTTCACATCGGATAAAATACTGTCTAGCCAGTTTGCCTTGCTTGTTCTTCTCCACCATTGCAAGCTCTTTAGCCATTGAGAGAGTGATTAGATAATCTTTCTGGTTGTGTCCTCCTCGTCCTTTGCGTTTTTCGTTTGATAAATTTATCAAGCAAAAATAATCTTTATCCTTCTTGAACTCATAGGCTTTAATATTGTTTTTTATCCAGTTAGCAAACTCTTGTTTACTGCCTAAGAACTGCCACAATGTACGAGCATCGACTAGCTGTCTATCTTCGCCTTTGTGGTGCTGTGTGATGATTGGTAATATCTCTTTTAATTCGGTTTTCATTGGTTTAGTCCTCTTGGTTTTCTAAAATCGGTGCAGCTGCAACTTTTCTTACAAATAGTTTTAAAAAGCTCCCTAGATAGATAAAGGCTTGTAGCTTGTCCCATTCGGCTTGCTGTTCTTCCTCCGTCATGCTGTCTAGGTCTGCTTTGTGAATAACCGCACTTTTCATCACTTTGAAAAAGTCGCCCATTTCTTGCTTGAATTGTGCTTTTTGCTCCGCCGTCATAGGTGTCTGTTTTAGTGTGTCGCTCGCCACATCAAATAAAACAGTCAGTAAAGGGTATTGAGCAGCCATTTCTTCAATAGTTAAAAATACTGCATCAGGGTTTTTAGTTTCGGTTGTCATTGCCTTCCCCTATGCTGCAGTCTGTAGTTTTCTGAAGTAGTGCAATGCACTATTTTGTAACTGTGCTTTGCGTTGAATGTAGTTCATACCTAGCTTGAGCATGACCGCATTTTCAGATAACAACATATCCACAAGATTTAATTCATCTGCAGATAAAAACTGTCTTATATCCGCATCTACTGGATAGCCGTTATCCGCTAGCCATTTCTTACGGCTTTTACCTAGTGCCACCACATAAACGAGATTATTCTCACGGCTAAAGGCGTGCGGGTCGTCTTTGCCTGTTTGCTCTAATCGATATTGAATAGCGTCATTCATGCGGATTTGGTCGGCTTTTACATTCGCACGGTTATTTATCCAGTGTTTCATCTGGTTAAACTCTTTGATGTACTGCTCTTTAAATTGCATCGCTTTCTTGCCAGTAAAGCCCATAACTAGAAGTGTGAAACCGTCATAAGTCATTAGATACATCGGACGTTTTTCGCCTTTTTCATCGATATATTTAACGGGCTTAAAATTGAGCCGGTTAAATTCATCAGAACACCCTAGATTTTTAATAATCGCTAAAATGTTCTTATGCTGTTTATTGAAATAATGTGCGACTTTCAAACTATCCGTCATTGCTACCGTTTCTTTATGAAATACTTTAGGAAAAACTGCATTTAAAAGCGGTGTGTTTGGTGTGGTTGTCATCATTTCCCCCTTTAATCAGGCTCATTAATCAAGCGATAAAGCGCAACGCCCCCGTGCGGTTGCCCTGTATGGTCTAAACTTCTAATTCTTGTGGTTTCGATTTGATAGCCTTGCTCCCGTAACTCCTTGATACGAGGTGCAGGCGATACAATGCCCATTTGTCTAAAATCAAAAGTACTTGCGCTATGCTCCCTCAACACTTTCAAAATAGTTCTGCGTTGGGTTACCTTTGAATTGTCTTTAAGAACTCCATGCGCCATATATTCCCCCTTAATTTGCTACATAGTCCTCAATATCAGCCAAGCGCCAATGGGTAGAGCGTCCGCATTTTTTCGCCTGTGGGAACTCGCCTTTATGCATTAGCTTGTAAATTGTGGTGGTGGAAAAGCCTGTAATAGCTTTTACTTCTTCAATGTTTAATAATTGTTTTGCTTGTGGGGTGTTGGTGGTTTCGTTTAATGTTTCCATTGTTGCGTTCTCCTTTAAGTTGAGTGTTTAACTTGTGAATTGAATTTTGTTAGAACGCTTGAAAATAATCATCGCACGCGAAAACATTTTTTCGGCTGCGAAAATAACAGATTGATTTGAAAGGAATTTATGAAATAAAAAAACGCCCTTTCGTTTTGGGCGTGTAGTGAATTAATCAGTTAATCAGATTTTAGTTTTTTTGTTAGCTTTGGAAAAATACTCTTCGATTTTCCTTTGCTCTAAGCTGTGAGCGGTTTTATTTTGGTTTTGCCGATGTAGCAGAATTTCATTAATTAGATCGCCTTGCGTCCATTTTTTAGCTTTAGACTTAACCGCATTTAATACTTCGCCTAGTAAATAAAGAGAATTATCTAGCGTTAAATTGTTTTGATTGTCATCATCTAAACTGGATAGAAATTCGTTTAAGTGTTCTGTTTGAACAACGAAAAAAGCCCCCTCAATTTCACTTATACTAGGACAAGGATAAGTTAAAACTTTTTTATGAAATTGAAGGCTGTTTATCTTTTCTACGACATTAGTTTTTTTAATATAAGATAAATCAGATTGTGCGGTAGCTTGTTTTAAATCGCTTTTTATCTCTTTCTGTAATTTAATATGCTCATCTATATCTATTTTAGATTGTATTTCAAATGTATCACCGTTCTTATCTTTAACATAAAAGCCACATAATTTAATAACGTCGGCTTTTGGGAGTTTTTTTTCTTCGCTTAATTCCCATTGAATGTCTAATAATTCATTTCCTATAAGTTCTAATTCGTAAACTCCAGATAGTAATCTAGTTTCGTTAGAGCTTATTCTCATAAATCTACCATCTCTCAAAGGCTCTTCATTCAAAAAGCCTATTTTATCCAAGCGTTCTTTTAAAATGTCATCCAGCATATTGTCTAAATTAAGCTTCTCCTTAATTTTATTAACAAGCCCTCCCATTTGAAAAATAAAATCAGCTCCAATATTGAAATAAGTGCATTCTTCTCTTTTAACAAATTCGCATTTCTTTGCTGTTAAATCTATCGGAATACAAATAGATATTTTTAATTCTTCATCAACCCCTAATTGTAATACATCAGCTTTTGTTACTTTTTCATTTAGTTCAATGCTTAATCTTTCAGCTGTTTCTTCCAGCGTTAGCCATTTCTTTAATTTATAAATTTTTTTCATTTCTTCAATCCAATTATTAGATAAATATAATTGTTTTTAGCTGTGATGATTGTAGATTTAGAAGTGCCATAAAAACGCCCCTATACGTTGCCCTATCTAGTGAGGGTGCAACAAGGAACAGATAGGGCTATTCCCTTTCAGCTCGGTTAATTACTCCTA
>NZ_MUXZ01000017.1 GCF_002015075.1 Canicola haemoglobinophilus | reverse complement strand
GATTAACTAAAAGACGTAAGGTTATGTTTATTAAGGATTTTTTAAATAAAAAAAGTTGCTAATAACTTGAGAAAAATATTATTAGCAACTATTTTGTCCACATGAACGTGTAATGGGTTGATCAGCAACTATTTTGTCCATTACACCTGGGATTATCCAATGAAATGCCCGTTAGAACACATGGAAAATCGCCACCAATTTAATCACTTTCTATTTACAATTTTTATCCGGCTACATCAGTTTTATAATCTCAATCTCAATCGAGCGAGATGCTTCTAGCACATTTTGGCGATTTGCAATAAAAAATCTCGAAGTCATTACCTTCTCGCCGTCGTTGATAAAAATCTCCATCACTGAACGATCAAAGAAAATCTCTAACTTCTCTAATTTTTCCACTGGGCAATGGCGAATATCGCCGAATTGTTTCATTAGTTCGGTCTGTTCTGTTTGAGAACGGTCTAGGCTCAACATTCCATCTTGATAATTCAGATTGAGTTTTTGCCCTTGTTCATTACTGAAAAATTGTAATAAGAGCGGTTGGTTTTCAACAGAAATTTGCAAATAGGTAGTATCTAAACCATCAATAATTTGCGAATTTTCTACAAGAATTGACCGCTTGTTTTGAGCTTCAATGTTTAACAAAGGACGCTGGTAGATTTTGCCATTTTTCACCCTTAATTGACGAGGCAAGGTCAGCATTGAATGCCATTTGTATTGGTCGGTTGGGTAGGTTAAATCTGGTAAGCCAATCCAGCCAAGTAAAACCCCGTTGCTGTTATGAACGGTTTGCGGAGCATAAAAATCAAAGCCGTAATCTAATTCTTCAATATGCTCGCTGTTGAATTGGTTATTCGCCAGCGTTCCAATGGCATAAACTGCGTGGAAATTATTTTGGAATTGGGTTGCTTCACGTTGCTTGCCTTGTGGCGACCAAATGAAAACATCTTTCCCTGCTAACTGAAAAAGATCAGGACATTCCCACATAAAGACGTTTTGATTGTCGAAATGAGGAAGGCTCAATTCGGATAATAAGCGTGGTGTATCTTGCAAATTATCCATTTCATAGAGGAGGGCTGTGCCAGATAAATCTTCTCGTTGAGCCCCAAGCACAAAGCGGATTTTGCCTTCTGGCGTGATATAAGGCTTAGGATCTCGAACGTGTTCCGTATAGCCTTGTGGCACAGCATTGAGCAAGCAACGTTTTTCGAGCAACTTGCCTGATTTATCGAAAATGGCAATATTTTGATGGGGAACACGTTGATTATCACTGGCTCGGCGAGTGTTGCCTGTATAAAAGGCGACAATTTTATCCTGCCATAAAATTGCACCGCCTGAATAACAGCCGTGAGATTCAAATATTTCATCGGGAATGAGCATATCGCCTTCGGAAAAGTGGCGAAAATCTTTGGTTATCAAATGTTTCCAATGTTTCATTCCATGAATTGCATCATAGGGGAACCATTGATAGAAAATATGGTATTTCTCGCCATCAAAAATTAACCCGTTTGGATCATTGAGTAAGCCTGTGGGCGGAGCGATATGGTAACTTGGGCGAAAGCCTTTATCTTGCTCGACAACACTGCGAATTTCCGCTAATTCGCCTGCTTGTTGGGCGTGTAAACTTTTATATTTTCCTTGATTAAAAATGTGCATAATGTTCCCCCATTTCAGGCTACGAATTTAAAAAGGCATCAAGCTGTGCTTTATTTGGCAAGGCAGACATTGCCCCTTTTGCTGTTGTAGCTAACGCTCCTGATCCATTGGCTTGGCGGATAATTTCCACTAAATGTTGCTCATTTTGCCAATCGGTTTGTTGTGATAAACCTGCAAGTAAACCACTTACAAAGGCATCGCCTGCACCAGTGGTATCAACGGGCTTCAAGGCTTTTCCTGCAACAAGTTTGCTATTGCCATTTAAGTGGTAAATCGCCCCATCTTTCCCAAGGGTAATAATGATAAGTTTGGTCGGATACTGAGTTGTAAT
Source organism: Canicola haemoglobinophilus (assembly GCF_002015075.1). Classification (GTDB taxonomy): domain Bacteria; phylum Pseudomonadota; class Gammaproteobacteria; order Enterobacterales; family Pasteurellaceae; genus Canicola; species Canicola haemoglobinophilus. Next base: position 120,343 of record NZ_MUXZ01000017.1, on the reverse strand, counting down.
CGCTTTGGTAGCTTGTGTTAAATCTGTGGTATCTGTTAAAAGTTGGAGTTCTTCTTCCGAAAATTTAAGCACATCAGCCATTGCCACCACTTGATTGACCACCGCTTTCATTTCAGCTTGGCTTTGCCAGAGCGACTCACGCAAATTTGGATCAAAAGAGAAAAAACCACCCGCTTGTTTGATGCGTTTAATTGCTTCAAAAGTGGCAGAGCGAGAAGGATCGTTGATAAGAGCAATGGAGCAACAATGTAGCCATTCGCCTTGTTGAAAAGTTGGCAGATCAGAAATTTCTAAAAATTGATCCGCACTTGGGTTTACCATAAAAGTGAAACTACGCTCGCCATTATCTAACCCAACGATCACCGTAGAAGTTCGTTGAGTGGGATCTAAAATTAAGTGTTCCACGCCCACTTGTTCTGCTTGTAAGGTTTCTTGCATAAATTTACCTAGCGGATCTTGCCCAACTCGCCCGATAAATCCCGTTTTACCCCCTAAACGAGCCACGCCAACGGCAACATTTGCAGGCGCACCACCTGCACAACGTAAATAGTGATTATCGCCATCGGGGATTAAATCCACCACCGCATCGCCTAATACCCAGACTTTATTCATTTTATACTTACTCTCTAAAATTATTGTGAAAAAAGAGCTGAATATTATCAGCTCTATAAAATATCCTAATTATTTTGCTCGTTTACCTAAAATCACCGTAATCGTAAAGGCTAATCCGGCAGAAATTGCCATTCCAACACAATACATAGCAAGGCTATCTGGTTTGATTGATGGAATACCTGGTAATCCTGCGGCACCTAATGCAATTGCTTTCACATTAAAAAATGCAATAAATGCACTTGAAACGCCCGAGCCAATCATCGCAGCGATAAATGGATAACGGTAACGTAGATTTACCCCAAACATCGCAGGTTCTGTAATACCAAGTAATGCAGAAATTCCCGATGGAACCGCAATGCCACGCACTTTTTGATCTTTCATTACGAAGGCAGCTCCTAAACAAGCTGCACCTTGGGCAACGTTTGACATTGCCGCAATAGGGAAGATAAATGTACCGCCAGTATTGACCATTTCCGCTAATAATTGGGTTTCAACGGCAATAAAGGTTTGGTGCATCCCTGTGATAACGATTGGGGCGTAGAAGGTACCGAAAATTGCTCCGCCAATAAAACCTAAGCTGTCATATAGCCAAGTTAAACCTGCACTGATAAGTGAACCTGCTTCACGTCCTAAAGGACCAATAATCGTAAAGGCAAGGAAGCCTGCAATAAAGAGTGAAAAGAGCGGTGTAATTAAGTTATCTAAAAATGAAGGTACAATCTTACGGAAGCCTTTTTCAAGAGTTGCAAGTACCCAAGCTGCTACTAAGGTTGGAATCACTGTACCTTGATAACCTACACGCTCAATTTCTAAGCCAAGTACATTCCAATATTTGATATTGCCATTAGCAAGAGTTAAAGCATAGTTCCAACCATCAGCGAGTGCTGGGTGAACTAATAACATCCCCAACGCAGCCCCTAAGAATGGATTTCCACCAAATTTGCGTGTTGCTGAAAAGCCTAGTAATACAGGCAAGAATACGAAAGGTGCATTGGCAAATGTGTTCATTAAATCGACTAAATCCGCAATGCCAGGGTACATATCCACCACATTCACGCCTTCTGCAAAGAAGCCTTTTGCCGTCAGCATACTATGAATACCCATCAACAAACCACCAGCAACAATTGCTGGAATAATAGGCACGAAAATATCGGCTAAGCCTTTAACCGCTCTTTGTAATGGATTTTGTTTTTCCGAACCCGCACTGGCAACCTCAGAAGTTGTCATATCGCCAATACCAAGTTGTTGAGTTAATTCGGCGTGGACTTTGTTCACTGTGCCAGAACCAAAAATAATCTGGTATTGACCTGCTACGGAAAATTGCCCTTTTACACCATCAATATTTTCAATGCCTTCTTTGTCAATTAAAGATTCATCTTTAACCACCATACGCAGACGAGTTGCACAATGTGCTGCAGCGGAAATATTTTCTTTGCCACCAAGTCTATCAATCACTTGCTGGGCGATTTGCGGAAAATTCATATAAATTACCTCAAATTAATTATGGAATTGATGATTTTATTCTAGCTAAATCATTTCAGCTGTCAAACAAAACAAGAACAAATAACGATCAATTTTAAATGCATTTCAATTTTTTAATATAAATCTAACCTATTATTAATAATATCATAATTTATGGATCTCTAGCTTGGGATGTGTTTTTTATTAAGCCAAAACAATAAATATGCTATTATTGCACTGCCTGACAATGATAGTAATGATAGGAGAAATTTATGGCGATCAAACGTAATCAAAGACAACGTAAAAAAATGCACTTAGCTGAATTCCAAGAGCTTGGTTTTTTAGTGAACTGGCAATTTGCAGAAAATACCCCTATTGAACAAGTAGATGAAGTTGTTGATCGTTTTATTCGTGAAGTTATTCAAGAAAACGGCCTTGCTTACGAAGGTAGTGGTTATCTTCATTGGGAAGGTTTAGTGTGCTTAGAAAAACTAGGAAAATGCGATGAAAACCACCGCACTTTAGTGAAAAACTGGTTAGAACAAAACGGTTTACAACAAATCGAAATCAGCGAATTATTCGATATTTGGTGGGATTATCCTGCAAAATAATTTAGTTTTAAAGATTATAAAAAACCGCCTGAAATGGCGGTTTTTTTATTTAATAACTCTTAACGTTTTCTTTGTGTTAAACGTTCTGTCAATTCGTAAGCACGTAATTTCGCTAACTCTTTTGAAAGCTTAGCTGCTAACATTTCATAATTAGCATCTTTGGCACCAGAAACAATATTTTGTTCAGCTTTGCGTTTTGCCTCTAAAATACGTTCGCCGTCAAGCTCTTCACCACGAATAGCAACGTCAGCTAAAACAGTTACAACAGTTGGTTGAACTTCTAAAAAACCACCAGAAATATAAATAACTTCTTCAGCATCATCTTCAAAAGTGATTTTTATAATTCCCGGTTTAATAGCTGTAAGCAAGGGTAAATGCCCAGCTAAAATACCTAGCTCACCTTCAGTACCTGTTGCTTGAATACTTTTAACTTCTCCATTAAAAATATGCTGCTCTGCACTTACTACTGTTAATTTAAATGTTGCCATTTTTTTCTCCTTCAAGTTTTCTGTTAATCAGTCTTGAAGTGATTACATATTTTTGGCTTTTTCTAGCACTTCTTCGATTGAACCAACCATATAGAACGCTTGTTCTGGAATATGATCGTATTCGCCATCTAAAATACCTTTGAAACCACGAATGGTATCTTTTAATGATACATATTTACCAGGAGAACCTGTAAATACTTCAGCTACGAAGAACGGTTGTGATAAGAAACGTTCGATCTTACGAGCACGAGCTACCACTAATTTGTCGTCTTCAGAAAGCTCATCCATACCAAGAATTGCAATAATATCTTTCAATTCTTTATAGCGCTGTAAAATACCTTGTACGCCACGAGCAACATTGTAATGTTCTTCACCAACCACTAATGGGTCTAATTGGCGAGATGTTGAATCTAATGGGTCAACCGCAGGATAAATACCTAAAGAAGCAATATTACGGCTTAATACAACAGTTGAGTCCAAGTGAGCAAAGGTTGTTGCTGGTGATGGGTCTGTTAAGTCATCCGCAGGAACATAAACTGCTTGTACAGAGGTAATAGAGCCTGTTTTAGTTGAAGTAATACGTTCTTGCAATACACCCATCTCTTCTGCAAGTGTTGGCTGATAACCTACCGCAGATGGCATACGACCTAGTAATGCAGATACTTCTGTACCAGCAAGGGTATAACGATAAATATTATCTACGAAGAATAATACGTCACGACCTTCATCACGGAATTTTTCCGCCATAGTTAAACCTGTTAAGGCTACACGTAAACGGTTACCTGGCGGCTCATTCATCTGACCATAAACAAGAGATACTTTATCTAATACGTTAGATTCTGTCATTTCATGGTAGAAGTCGTTACCTTCACGAGTACGCTCACCTACACCAGCAAACACAGAGTAACCAGAGTGCTCAATCGCAATATTACGAATTAATTCCATCATATTTACGGTTTTACCTACACCCGCACCACCGAATAAACCTACTTTACCCCCTTTTGCAAATGGGCAAATTAAGTCGATAACTTTGATACCAGTTTCTAATAATTCTGTGCTATTAGATTGTTCTTCATAGCTTGGTGCTGCACGGTGAATAGCCCAATGTTCTTCTGCACCAATATCACCTTTTTCATCAATAGGTTCGCCTAGTACGTTCATAATACGACCTAGGGTTTTTGTTCCTACTGGAACAGAAATTGGGTTACCCGTATTTTCTACTTTTAAACCACGTTTTAAACCATCAGATGAACCTAATGCGATACAACGTACTACACCACCACCTAATTGTTGTTGAACTTCAAGAGTTAATCCTGATTCAACTTTTAATGCATCATAAACTTTTGGTACTGCATCTTGTGGGAACTCAACATCGATTACCGCACCGATAATCTGTACAATTTTTCCTGCTGACATTACCTTCTCTCCGTTAAATCGCTGCTGCACCAGCAACAATTTCATTTAATTCATTTGTAATACTTGCTTGACGAGCTTTGTTATACACCAACTGCAAGTCATTAATTAAATTACCTGCATTATCTGTTGCTGCTTTCATTGCTACCATTCGAGCTGCCTGCTCAGAAGCCAAATTTTCAACAACCGCTTGATATACTTGAGATTCTAAATAGCGAACTAATAAACTATCCAATAAAACTCGAGGATTTGGTTCGTAGATATATTCCCAATTGTCATTATTTTTGCCTAAACTATCATTATCTAATTCTGGCAATGGAACGAGTTTTTCTATTGTTGGCTTTTGCGACATCGTATTGACAAATTTGTTATAAGCAACATAAATTGCATCAATTTTGCCTTCTTTATAGGCCTCAAACATACGATTTGCAATACCTATCAATTCTTCAGCTGCCGGGCTATCTCCCATACCTGAATGTTGAGCTTTAATATTTAAACCAAGAGATTGGAAAAAACCTATACCTTTTGCTCCAATTAAACCTAAAGAAACTTCGATATTTTGTTCTTTCCAATTTTTTATTTCAGAAAGTGCGGTCTTAAATAAATTTATATTTAAACCTCCGCACAAACCACGATCGGTTGAAATAACTAAAACACCAACATTTTTAACTTCTCGTTCAACTAAAAATGGATGTTGATAATCAATATTGGCTTTTGATATATGGCTAATTACACTTCGTATTGCTTTAGAATACGGGCGTGAAGATGACATACGATCTTGCGTTTTACGCATTTTCGATGCTGCAACCATTTCCATTGCTTTAGTAATTTTTTGCGTACTTTGCACACTGGATATTTTGGTTCTTATCTCTTTTGCACCAGCCATTTTATTTCTCCGTTAATTAACTATTACTACGCAACATTTGCTTTGAATTGATCTAAAATGGTTTTTAATGTGTCTTTAATTTCATCATTATAATTACCAGTTTTAGTTAATTCCGTCATAAATTCTGCGTAGTTATAGTTTGCATATTCTAAAAGTGCGGTCTCAAAAGCGCCTATATGACTTAATTCAACATCATCTAAATAACCAAATTCAACAGCAAATAATACTAAAGCCTGTTGAGCAACACTTAACGGCGAATATTGTTTTTGTTTTAATAATTCAGTTACTTTTTGTCCATGTGACAATTGTTTGCGTGTAGCCTCATCAAGATCTGAAGCAAACTGAGCAAAAGCCGCCAATTCACGATATTGAGCAAGTGCAGTACGAATACCACCAGCTAATTTCTTAACAACTTTAGTTTGCGCAGCACCACCCACACGAGAAACCGAAATACCAGGGTTTACCGCAGGACGAATACCTGAGTTAAATAAGTTAGACTCTAAGAAGATCTGACCATCAGTAATAGAAATTACGTTGGTTGGCACGAATGCAGAAACGTCACCAGCTTGAGTTTCAATAATAGGAAGTGCGGTTAAAGAACCTGTTTTTCCTTTGACTTCACCCTTAGTGAATTTTTCTACATATTCTTCACTAACACGTGATGCACGCTCAAGTAAACGAGAGTGTAGATAGAATACATCACCAGGGAAGGCCTCACGACCAGGTGGACGGCGTAAAAGCAATGAAATTTGACGATAAGCAACAGCTTGTTTTGATAAATCATCATAAACAATCAATGCATCTTCACCACGATCACGGAAATATTCCCCCATTGCACAACCAGAATATGGGGCAAGATATTGTAAAGCTGCGGATTCAGAAGCTGATGCAACAACAACGATTGTATTTTGTAATGCGCCATGTTCTTCTAATTTACGCACTACGTTAGCAATTGTTGATGCTTTTTGACCAATAGCAACATAGATACATTTAATGCCTGAATCACGTTGGTTAATGATTGCATCAATAGCTAATGCTGTTTTACCTGTTTGACGGTCACCGATAATTAATTCACGTTGACCGCGACCAATTGGTACCATTGAGTCAACCGCTTTATAGCCAGTTTGTACAGGTTGATCAACAGATTTACGCTCAATTACCCCTGGAGCAATAACTTCTACAGGAGAGAAACCGTCATTTTCAATCTCACCTTTACCATCAATTGGTTGACCAAGCGTATTGACTACACGGCCAAGTAATCCACGACCAACTGGTACTTCAAGAATACGGCCTGTACATTGAACTTCCATACCTTCTGCTAAATCAGAATAAGGACCCATAACTACCGCACCTACCGAATCACGTTCAAGGTTAAGTGCCATAGCATAACGATTACTAGGTAATGCAATCATTTCCCCTTGCATTACGTCGCTCAAACCATGGATACGAATAATACCATCGCTCACAGAAACTATTGTTCCTGTATTACGGGCTTCGCTTACCACTTCAAACTGGGCAATACGTTTTTTAATTAATTCACTAATTTCTGTCGAATTTAGTTGCATCTTCTATATCCTCTTATAATTGCAACTCATTTGCTAGACGGCTAATTTGTCCACGACTACTACCATCAATAACAAAATCGTTTGTACGAATAATAGCTCCTGCAATTAATGAGCTGTCTATTCTGCAATTTAATTTCACTTTACGAGCAAGTCTTTTTTTCATTGCGGTAACAATTTTTTGTTGCTGCGCATCATTTAATGGTTGAGCAGAAATAACTTCAACTTGTGCTATAGAATTATATTCTTCAACATAAGATTTAAATTCGTTAAATACAGCAGGAAGAGCTGCTAAACGCTTATTTTCTGCCATCAACCGAACTAGATTTTGCCCATATTGATCAAGTTGTTCGCCACAAATCGAAATAACAGTATCAGCAAGTTTTAAAGTAGAATTTGAACTTGTTAGATATAATTGAACTTTATCATGATGAATAAGTTCTGCCAAAAAAGCTAACATATTAGTCCATTTTTCTACCGCACTTTTATATTGTTCAGATTGCTCAACTGCAAAATCAAATGCTGCTTTTGCATAGGGGCGAGCTATCGTAGTTAGTTCTGACATAAGCTCAATCTTCCTATAAATCTGCAACTAATTTATCAATAATGTCATTATTCGCCGCTTCATCAATGGAACGACCAACAATTTTCTCAGCACCAGCAACCGCAAGCGATGCTACTTTAATGCGTAATTCCTCTTGAACACGTTTACGTTCATTTTCAATTTCAGCGTAACCTTGCGCTATAATTTTAGCTTTAAGCGCTTCTGCTTCAACGCTTACTTCATCTAAAATTTCATTGCGACGTTTATTAGCTAGATCTACAATTTCTTGAGCTTGAAGTCTAGCTTGGCTAATTTCTTGTTCTACTAAAACTTTTGAATCAGCTTGCTCTTTTTTTGCAGCTTCAGCTGAGGCTAATGCATTTGCAATAGAACTTTGGCGTTCTTCAATAGCTTTGATAATTGGTGGCCATACATATTTCATACAAAACCACACAAAAATAGCGAAAGCAATTAACTGACCTATTAATGTTGCATTTAAGTTCACAATCTCCCCCTTAAAGTTGGATTTATTGTTCTGGATAACAAAACAACTTTTTTGCTTTACCCAACTTTAAATTAACCCAATAAACCGATAAATGGATTTGCAAAAATAAACAACAATGCAATACCAACCGCAATCATTGCTATCGCATCTAACAGACCTGCAACAATAAACATTTTTGTTTGTAAATTACTTGCTAATTCTGGTTGGCGAGCTGAAGATTCTAGAAATTTACCCCCTAAAATGGCAAAGCCAATTGCTGTACCAAGAGCGGCAAAAGCAAGTAAAATAGATGCTCCAATAATTGTTGCTGTAATAACAGTTTCCATAATATTCTCCTATAGATTTAGATAGAAATTTTAGCTAAAAGCTAAGTTTTTTAAAGTAATTAACTGAAGTTAGAAATATAAAACAAAAACTAATGTTGTGTTTTATTGTAAGCTATACTTAGATATACCACCGTAAGCATCATAAAAATAAAAGCTTGCAAAGTGATAACTAAAATATGAAAAATAGCCCAAATTAAATGTAACGGAATTCCCAGTAATTGTGGCACAATGCTATTCGCCATATACATAACTGCAATAAGAACAAAAATGAGTTCTCCTGCATACATATTACCAAATAAACGGAAAGCTAATGAAATAGGTTTTGCAACGAGAGTAACAGCCTCTAATATAAAATTTACAGGAATAAAAATCCAATGATTAAATGGATGTAGAGTGTATTCTTTAGCAAAACCTGTTAAACCTTTTGACTTAATAGTATAAAAAATAATAAGAAAAAAAACACCAATAGACATACCCAACGTAGCATTTATATCTGCTGATGGCACCGCACGCAAGTAGTTAATACCTAAAAGTCTTGCAAACTGCGGTAAAAAATCAACTGGAATTAAATCAATAGCATTAATAACAAAAACCCAACAAAATACAGTTAAAGCCAATGGTCCAATTTGATAACGAATAAAATTTCCATGAAAATTTTCTTTCACTATACCATCAATCCATTCTACTAATATCTCAACTAAACACTGGAATTTATTGGGTACGCCTGTGGTTATCTTTGTGGCTACACGATAAAAAAGGAAAAGAACAAAAAAACCTGTAATTAAAGAAAAAAATAGAGTATCAAGATTAACATTCCAAAAACCTTGCCCAGTAGTTAAGAATGTTAGGTGATGACCAATATAGTCAGCGGTAGTGTGACCAGCCATAGTTAATCCTTTTAAAATTAAATTTTAAAGTACTTACTTACCATAAAAGGTAACAGATTATTTAATAAAAGAGTTATAAAATAACCAATAAAAAAAACAATAAAATTAACCATAAATGTTTTAAAAATAAAAACAACAATACAAATGGTTAATATAAACTTAACTAGTTCTCCATAATAAAACATTTTTAGAGTATTTTCGTATTCTTGCTTAACAAAGAACATCAACCATACAAAAACACAATACGGAACAAATACAGATAATGAACCAAATAAAAAAGACAAAAATACTATATAATTATCTGCACTAAAAAAAACTAAAACTACTATAAAAATAACAATTTCAACTAATAATGAAATTTTATATTTTTTTTGAGTTTGTTTTAATACAGCGGACATTTTATCTTTTAATTCACTACTTGCAAAAAGCGAGCCAATTATACGCCTGTTTTTAGGGCTTTCAACTCAAAAACTAAAAAAACAAGAAAAAAAATTTTATATAAATCACAAATTTAGCATTATTATAAATAAATTATTACACTTATTCTAACATTTTTTTAATAAAACCAAATGTCTTTCACCAATCAATTCTGGGATTTCCAATTTAATCACTTTTACTACAGAAAACTCATTAGGTAAAAGTAGCACTTCTTCAAGGTTGTATTGCCCTTTTAATGCATAAAATAAACCTTGTTCTGTTAATAAATGTTGGCACCATACAGTCATATCTTTTAAAGATGCAAAGGCTCTACTTAAAATACCATCAAATTGGTAATTAGGCTTAAATTCTTCAACTCGACTTAATACTGGTTCAACATTTGTTATCCCTATTTCACGGATCGCATTACGAATAAAGCTGATACGTTTACCAAGACTATCTAATAAAAAAAACTGTTTATCAGGATTTATTATAGCCAAAGGCAAGCCAGGCAAACCTGGACCTGTTCCAACATCAATAAAACGCTGACCTTGTAAATAAGGGCTTACAACGATACTGTCTAAAATATGCTTAACAAGCATATCTGTTGGATTACGCACGGATGTCAGGTTATAGGCTTTATTCCATTTATTTAGTAACAAAACTAACTGAATTAACTGCTCTTTTTGCTTTTCTGTAAGTAAAAGGTTGGTACTTTTTAGTAAAATATTTAGTTTTTCAGTTAGTTGCCTTTGTAAATCAGCCATTATTCACCTCGTTTTAGCATACCTTGCTTTTTCAAATTTACGAGTAAGATAGAAATAGCTGCTGGTGTGATGCCTGAAATTCGACTAGCTTGTCCAATAGATACTGGTCGATGTTGTTCTAATTTAGCACGAACTTCATTAGATAATCCGGATACACTTGTATAATCAAAATTAGTAGGAATAGCTGTATTTTCATGACGTTTTTGGCGCTCAATTTCTTCTTGCTGATGTTCAATATATCCTTGATATTTAATTGCAATTTCAACCTGCTCAACCGCTTCTTTATCTTCCATTGCTGGTTTAAATGGCGTAAGTGCGGTCAAAATTTGATAATTTATTTCAGGGCGACGCAATAAATCTTCACCATTTGCTTCACGAACAAGCGGGCTACTTAATACTTCATTAGCCTCATTTAAATATTCAGAACGAGGATGTAACCAAATTGAACGTAAACGCTGGCGTTCTAATTCAATATTTTCCATTTTTTTATTAAATCTTGCCCATCGAGCATCATTAATTAGCCCTAATTCTCTTGCAATTGGCGTTAAACGAATATCTGCATTATCTTCACGTAGTAATAAACGATATTCTGCACGAGAAGTGAAAACACGATAAGGTTCTTTAGTGCCTAAGGTACAAAGATCATCAACTAATACACCTGTATAAGCTTGATCTCGTCTTGGGAACCATTGATCTTTATCTTGAACAAATAATCCAGCATTAATACCAGCTAATAATCCTTGTGCTGCCGCTTCTTCATAACCCGTTGTTCCATTAATTTGTCCAGCGAAGAATAATCCCGAAATAGTCTTAGTTTCTAAAGTAGGTTTTAAATCTCTTGGATCAAAATAATCATATTCAATTGCATAGCCTGGTTTAACAATTCGTGCTTTTTCTAGCCCTTTCATTGAATTAACAATTTTCATTTGAACATCAAAAGGTAGACTAGTTGAAATACCATTTGGATAAATTTCATTACTGGTTAAACCTTCTGGTTCTAAATAAATTTGATGTGAATTACGTTCAGCAAAACGCATGACTTTATCTTCAATTGATGGGCAATAACGTGGACCAATACCTTCAATAATGCCTGTATACATAGGACTACGATCTAGATTGTTACGAATCACATCATGGGTTTGCTCATTAGTATGAGTTACATAGCAAGGTATTTGACGGGGATGCTGCTCAACAGAACCCATAAAAGAGAAAACAGGTAAATTTTCATCGCCATGTTGTTTAGCAAGAATATCAAAATTAATAGTACGAGCATCGATCCTTGGAGGTGTACCAGTTTTTAATCGATCAACGCATAAATTAAGATCTCTTAGTCTAGCTGCAAGATTGATGGATGCAGGATCTCCAGCTCGTCCACCAGCATAATTTTCTAATCCAATATGGATCTTACCTGCTAAAAATGTACCTGCAGTTAAAATAACTGATCTTGATCGAAATTTCAGACCCATTTTTGTTTCAACGCCAGTAACACGATCATTTTCCAAAATGATGTCTGTAACTTCTTGTTGAAAAATGTCTAAATTAGGTTGATTTTCTAAAGCGATCCTTACTGCTTGGCGATATAAAACACGATCCGCTTGAGCTCTTGTCGCTCGCACAGCTGGCCCTTTACTACTATTTAAGGTACGAAATTGAATACCAGCTTTATCAGCAGCAGTAGCCATTAATCCACCCATAGCATCAATTTCTTTTACTAAATGCCCTTTTCCAATTCCACCAATCGCTGGGTTACAAGACATTTGCCCCAAAGTATCAATATTATGGGTCAATAAAAGGGTTTTTAATCCCATATGTGCTGGAGCTAGCGCAGCTTCTGTTCCTGCATGTCCACCACCAATCACAATCACATCATAATTTTCTGTATAAAACATAATAGTCCGAAATTTTCTCAAAGATCTTTCATTTAAAAGTAACTGCGTATTCTACATGAAATTACTAGAGACATAAAAGAAGATTTAAAGAATAGATCACTATGAGATCTTTTATGATCGAAAATTAGATCTGATTTAATATTAATAAGATCTCTTTTTATATATAAAGATCTTATTGTTTTTATTATTAGGATCTTTTTTATTGTGAATAATGCATTTTTTCCTTTTTAAATAAACAAGTTAGATCCTATTTTAAATTGTTATGATCCAGATCTATTACAGTATTATTTCCTGTGGATAATATATTAATTTATCCACAGTTTCTTTTTATTAATGACTTATTATTATAAAAATAACAGGATTTTTACAGTTTTTAATTGAGTTATCCACATTTTATTTTGTTCAAAATTTAGCTAAATAAATTTAGATCAATCTCATTTAACCAGTTTTCAGCACAATGATCAGGGTCATTTACGCTAATTACATCAATTTTTAAACTTTCAGAAATTTTAACCGCACTTTTGCTTAGTAATATGTCTTCTACTTGGTTTACCGCATAACAAAAAGTGTCATAATCAGAATTTCCTAAACCAATGACAGCAAAATAGAGCTGAGAAAGATCTGGGTTTTGTTGGACTATTTCCTCAAATAATGGCTTCAAATTATCTGGTAGTTCACCAGCACCATGAGTGGAGGTTACTATTAACCAATTTTTATGTTCGATCACATCATTTAATGATGGACCATGTAATAAATGAGTAGATACATTTTTTTCATCTAGTAAGGATTGAACATGTTCAGCTACATATTCTGCTCCACCTAGAGTGCTTCCTGTTAAAATACAAATACTTTTATTCATTTTTATTTCCTTAATTTTAGCTAAAAAAATAGGCTTAGAATAAATCTAAGCCCATGATATTTTATTATAAATTAAACGTTATCAATACGACCTAACAAGGAGCGTAAACGTTCCTGCCAGTTATTATGTTCACTTTTTAAATGTTCATTTTCGTTACGCAGTTGTTCATTAGCTTGGCGAGATTGCTCATTTTTTTCTTTTAATTCTTCAACTTCTAATTGAAGTAATTGGATGGTTTCAACTGCTTGTTTAATTTTTTCTTCTAATTGGTCTAAAATTTCTAAAGACATAATGGTTTCCTTTTAAATAAAACTGATTTGCGCGTTTATTCTAACTCAGTTGACAGTTATTTTTAAAGGAAATTGTAAAAATTCAGTATTTTTTTATTTTCCATTATGCAAGCGTTTGCTTGGTGCTAAAATAGCGGTGTTTTTTATTAATGGCAACAGTAAGTAAGGATTATCAGTATGAATAGATCATTGGCTATTGAATTTTCAAGAGTTACCGAAGCTGCGGCTTTGGCTGGATTTGCTTGGTTAGGGCGTGGGGATAAAAACTCAGCGGATGATGCTGCTGTGCAAGCTATGCGTTTGATGCTAAATCAGATTGATATGGCTGGTGAAATTGTGATCGGCGAAGGAGAAATTGATCAAGCGCCAATGTTATATATAGGTGAAAAAATTGGTTCTGGTAAAGGCGAAGAAATTTCTATAGCCGTTGATCCAATTGAAGGAACTCGAATGACTGCTATGGGACAAGCAAATGCTTTATCTGTTTTAGCTGCTGGTGGTAAAAATACTTTTTTACGAGCGCCAGATATGTACATGGAAAAATTGGTTGTTGGTCCTGAAGTGAAAGATATGGTGGATTTAGATTTACCTTTAGAACAAAATTTACGCCGTGTTGCCTCTAAAATGGGAAAATTACTTTCTCAATTGACAGTTGTTACATTAGATAAGCCTCGTCATTCTGACTTTATTAAGCATATGCAGAATTTGGGCGTGAAAGTGATGGCTATTCCTGATGGTGATGTTGCAGCCTCAATTTTATGTTGTTTACCTGAAACTGGAGTAGATATGTTATATGGCATTGGTGGGGCTCCTGAAGGTGTGGTGGCTGCGGCAGCAGTGCGAGCACTTGGTGGCGATATGCAAGCGCGTTTAATTCCTCGTGATCAAGTCAAAGGGGCATCAGCAGAAAACCAAGCAATAGCAGCGGATGAAATTCGCCGTTGTCAAGAAATGGGCATTGACGTAAATAAAGTACTGAAATTAGATGATTTAGTTCATGATGATAATTTAGTTTTTTCTGCAACAGGTATTACAAATGGTGATTTGTTAAAAGGCATTCAACGTCGCGGCAATTTAGCGACTACAGAAACCTTATTAATTCGTGGTCGTTCAAGAACAATTCGCCGTATTCAATCAATTCATTATTTAGATAGAAAAGACACCGCACTTTATCGTTTAATTGGTGCATAATTTACTTTTCATTATCAATTGCTAAGTGATAATAATTAGCCTATTAAGCAAATTTTTGCTATAATTCGGGCTAATTTTTTATTGATAAAACAGAGAAATTTTATGTCAGAAAATACAGCTGAAAATTATGGTGCAGGAAGTATCAAAGTTTTAAAAGGGCTTGATGCGGTACGTAAACGTCCGGGAATGTATATTGGTGATACTGATGATGGTACTGGCTTACACCATATGGTTTTTGAGGTTGTAGATAATGCAATTGATGAAGCTTTAGCAGGTTATTGCAAAGATATTATAGTTACTATTCATGCGGATAATTCTGTATCTGTGCAAGATGATGGTCGTGGAATTCCTGTTGATATACATCCTGAAGAAAAAGTTTCTGCTGCAGAAGTGATCATGACTGTACTACATGCAGGCGGTAAGTTTGATGATAATTCTTATAAAGTGTCCGGTGGTTTGCATGGCGTGGGTGTTTCAGTGGTAAATGCCTTATCAGATAAACTGCAACTTACTATTCGTCGTCAAGGGAAAGTACATGAGCAATTCTACCATTTAGGTGATCCTCAAGCACCTTTAGCTGTCATTGGCGAAACGGAACAAACAGGTACAACTGTACGTTTTTGGCCAAGTCCTACAATATTTACTAATATTGATTTTGAATACGAAATTTTAGCAAAACGCTTGCGTGAACTTTCATTTTTAAATTCTGGTGTATCAATTAAATTATTTGATAAACGCAATGATCGCCAAGACCATTTCCATTATGAAGGCGGTATTCAAGCATTCGTTGAATACTTAAATAAGAACAAAACGCCTATTCATCAAAAAATCTTCTATTTCAGTGCAGAAAAAGATGATATTGGTGTAGAAGTTGCTTTACAGTGGAATGATAGTTATCAAGAAAATGTTTATTGTTTTACCAATAATATCCCGCAACGAGATGGTGGTACGCATTTAGCTGGTTTCCGTGGAGCATTAACTCGTGTATTAAATAAATATGTAGAAGAAAACTCAAACAAAAAAGATAAAAAAGATGTAGCAACTTCTGGCGATGATGCAAGAGAAGGTTTAGTTGCGATTGTTTCTGTTAAAGTACCAGATCCAAAATTTTCCTCACAAACCAAAGATAAATTGGTTTCCTCTGAAGTTAGAGCGCCAGTTGAATCTGTTATGAGCGATCGTTTACAAGAATTTTTAGAAGAAAATCCAAACGATGCAAAAATTATCGTGATGAAAATTATTGAAGCAGCGCGAGCAAGAGAAGCGGCGCGTAAAGCTCGTGAAATGACACGTAGAAAAGGGGCATTAGACATTGCTGGATTGCCAGGAAAATTAGCTGATTGCCAAGAACGAGATCCTGCTTTATCTGAATTGTATCTTGTGGAGGGGGACTCTGCTGGAGGTTCTGCAAAACAAGGACGTAATCGTCAAAATCAGGCTATTTTGCCATTAAAAGGTAAAATTCTGAATGTAGAAAAAGCGCGTTTCGATAAAATGTTATCTTCGCAAGAAGTGGGTACATTAATTACCGCACTTGGTTGTGGTATCGGGCGTGATGAATATAATCCAGACAAATTGCGCTATCACAGCATTGTTATTATGACCGATGCAGACGTGGACGGTTCTCATATTCGCACATTGTTATTAACTTTCTTCTATCGCCAAATGCCAGAATTAATTGAACGTGGCCATGTTTATATTGCGCAACCGCCTTTATATAAAGTGAAAAAAGGAAAACAAGAACAATACATTAAAGATGATGAAGAAATGCAACAATTTGAATTAAATTTAGCATTAGAAGGTTCATCACTTTATGTTAATGAAAATGCACCTGCAATGAGCGGAATGGCGTTAGAAAAACTGATTTCTGAGTACAATTCTGTACAAAAAATGATTAGTCGTTTATCTCGTCATTATCCAGAAACTTTATTAAAATCATTAGTTTATCAACCTGAATTAATGCATGAGTTAATGGCTAATGAAAGTGCGGTGGATTTTTGGGCTAAATCTTTAGTTAATGTTTTAACTGAAAAAGAAGTAAGTGGTAGTAGCTATAATTATCGTATTAGTTTCAATAATGAACGTAAATTACATGAAGTTATTATTACAGTTCGAACTCATGGTGTAGATACAGATTATTTCTTGAATTTTGAGTTTGTAAATGGTTCAGAATATAACCGTATTGTTAGTTTAGGCCATCAATTACAAGGTTTATTAGAAAAAGGTGCTTATGTTGCTCGTGGTGAACGTCAACAACCAGTTTCATCTTTTGAGCAAGCGATTGAATGGCTTACAAAAGAATCTCGCCGTGGTTTAATTGTTCAACGCTATAAAGGGTTGGGGGAAATGAATCCTGAACAATTGTTTGAAACTACTATGGATCCAAATAAACGCACTATGTTAAAAGTTTCCATTAAAGATGCCGTTGCTGCGGACCAATTATTTACCACATTAATGGGAGATGAAGTTGAACCTCGTCGTGAGTTTATTG
Source organism: Canicola haemoglobinophilus (assembly GCF_002015075.1). Lineage (GTDB taxonomy): Bacteria > Pseudomonadota > Gammaproteobacteria > Enterobacterales > Pasteurellaceae > Canicola > Canicola haemoglobinophilus. The sequence goes on along the minus strand of NZ_MUXZ01000017.1, from coordinate 103,144 downwards.
AAACAAACGCATTAAGAGCTAACCTAGATATTTAAATTTATCTTTATATTAATTAAAGCCTATTTGTTTAAATGAACAAATAGGCTTTTTTTCTATCATAGAAAATATTTATAAATATATTGAATATTAATGAAGTAAAATTTCTAATTAAATAAATTTGGTGATGTTATTTTTATTTATTAAATTATTTTAAAGGTTTTATATAATCTATTAAATTGTGATCTATTTCACGGATTTTAAATAAGTGGCTAAATATAATGAAAATGATGATTTTATTTCATAATTTTTTACATCGTTTAATTATCGGAGGATTATTATGAAAGATGAAATAAAAAAACGTTATTTGTTTTCAAAAGAGTTAGTGAAAAAAGTCGGTGAAAAAGCATTGGATTTTTATTTAAATAGAGAAAATTTAAATATAGAATTTAAAAAAGGAGAACATCAAGATCTAGTTAGTATTGCAGATAAAACAATAGAGAATATTATTAAAAGTGAATTAAAACTAAATTTCCCTAATGATGGTTTTTTAGGAGAGGAGTCAGGATTTGATAATATTGAACAAGAGTTTTGTTGGGTTATTGATCCTATAGATGGTACAAGTCCATTTTTATATGGATTACATGCATGGTGCATATCTATAGCTGTTTTATATCAGGACAAAATAGTATCGGGGGTTATATTTGATCCTGTTCATAATGAACTTTTTCATGCAATGAAGGATAATGGTGCATTTCTAAATAATAAATCAATATCTACCGCAAATGCTATTTCTTTAAAAGATGGGCTAATGGGGCTTGGTGTTTCTCATCGGGTTCATCCAAATTCATTTACTCCAGTAATGCAAAATATATTGTTAGAAGGTGGTATGTTTATTAGAAATGGTTCAGCTGCATTAATGCTGGCTTACATTGCTGCAGGACGTTTAATAGGTTATTTTGAACCTCATATAAATTCTTGGGATACTTTTGCTGGAATATTGTTAATTAATGAAGCTGGAGGAATGACTAATAATTTCATGGAAAATGATGGATTATTAAAAGGAAATTATATTTTAGCCGCTTCATCAAAAGAAATTTTCGATAAATTAAATGATATTAGAAATTTAGCTGTTAAATAAAAATTTATTTTAATTTCATATAAATAGTGGTTGGTCTTATCAAATTTATATTAAAGGAGGATTACCATGTCTATTTTTACTTTTTTTAAAGCTAGTCCATCTATTCCATTAAAAAATTACACAGAAAAAATGTTCAAAAGCACTAGAATGAAGAGCTTTTGGGCTTTTTCTTTTGCTTATGCTATTTATTATGTTTGTCGTTTATCTTTTAATGTAGCAAAACCAGTTTTAGTAAATAATAATGTGTTAACTGCAACCGAGTTAGGAGTAATTGGCTCAGCAGTTTTTATTACTTATGCGGTAGGTAAATTTGTAAATAGTGCTGTTGCTGATCATTCTAATATTGTTAGGTTTTTATCCGTAGGTTTATTTTTTTCCGCATTATGTAATTTTGCTATGGGGATGAATACCAGTGCAATAGTTTTAACCATTATTTGGGGATTTAATGGATGGGTTCAATCAATGGGTGTTGGGCCTTGTGTAGTTGCATTATCTCGTTGGTATCGAGATGAGGAAAGAGGCTCTTATTATGGTTTTTGGTCTGTAGCTCATAATGTTGGAGAAGCTATTACATTTGTAGTTACAGCAGCTGTTATTACAGCATTTGGTTGGAGAGCCGGATTTGGATTTGCTGGTGTTATGGGATTATTGGGTGTACTCATTGCTTTAATGTTTATGAAAGATTCTCCAGCCTCTTGTGGATTTAAACCTATCATAAATGTCAATACTAATAAGGAAGAATTAGATAACAAAGAAGTTCTAAAACATCAGTGGGCAGTAATTAAAAATCCAGCTATCTGGATTTTAGCAGTGGCTTCTTGTTGTATGTATATCGCTCGTTATGGGGTAAATAGCTGGGGAGTATTTTTTCTAGAAAACGGAAAGGGTTATTCAACTCTTGAGGCTGCATCTATTATTAGTATTAATAGTATAGTCGGAATTTTAGGTACGATAGTTTCTGTGGTTATCAGATAGATTTTTACATGGAAAACGTAATCTGATGACAATAGGAGTGAGTTTACTTAATACTATATCTCTTGCTGCATTTTTATTTGCTCCTATAGGAAATACTTGGTTTTCTATCATATCATTATCCGTTTTTGGTATTACATTAGGTATTCAACTTTGTTTTTTAGGTGGATTATTAGCAACAGATATTTCTCATAAATCAGCTTCAGGAATAGCTCTTGGTATGATGGGTGTATTTGGTTATGCTGGTGCAGCTGCAGGAGAATTTTTAACTGGGTTTATGATTGATAAAACGGCCGTAATTAATGAAGCTGGGCAAAAAATATACGACTTTGATAGCTTATCTTATTTTTGGATTAGTGCTGATCTATTTTCTGTTTTGGCCTCAATATTGTTTGCTATCGTTGTTTACTATCAGAATAAAAAAACGAGCTAACTTTTACTATATTAGTGGGTAATGGAGTTGGGTTCACTCTGAGTGTATAGAAATAAACGCATTAAGAATTAACTTAAATACTTAATTTTGTATTTATCCTAGCTAAAGCCTATTTGTTTAAACGAACAAATAGGCTTTTTTTTGATATAGATCTTATTATTAAACAAATGATAATAATTGTTATTTATTTTTGTTGTAAGTTTTTATATGATACGCCTAATCTTTTAGACTTTTAATTTAGGAATTTATATGAAAACAAAGAAGAGTTTGATGCGGTTATCTTTGATTACCATCGCAGTGATGAGCTATTGTTCTTTTGCCTCTGCTCAAGGTGATTCTAGTGAGCTTGATACTATTAATGTTAATGGAAGTTATAGCTCTGAAGATGTAAAACAAAAAAAAGTCGGTGAAACAGTAAAAACAGCGAAAGAATTAAAAAAACAACAAGTGCAAGATAGTCGAGATTTAGTTCGTTATGAAACAGGCGTGAGCGTTGTTGAAAATGGTCGTTTTGGTTCCAGTGGTTATTCTGTGAGAGGAGTTGATGAAAACCGTGTGGCAATTACTGTTGATGGTTTACATCAAGCAGAAACTCTATCATCTCAAGGATTTAAAGAGCTTTTTGAGGGATATGGTAATTTTAATAACACAAGAAATAGTGTAGAAATTGAAACATTAAAACAAGTATCAATTAGCAAAGGTTCAAATTCAGTAAAGGTAGGTAGTGGGGCGTTAGGAGGTGCGGTCATTTTTGAGACTAAAGATGCTCGGGATTTGTTGATTGATAAAGATTGGCATGTTTCTTATAAAACAGGTTATAACTCGGCTGATAATCAAAATATGGACAGTATTACATTAGCTGGTCGCTATAAATGGTTTGATGCAATAATTATAAAAACTAAACGAGATGGGCATGAATTAAAGAATTATGGTTATAAAAATTACCCCAATGTAAATACTAAAATTCGTGAAAAAGCAGATCCTTACAATATCATAAAAGAAAGTTCATTAGTAAAATTATCCGTTTCACCTACAGAAAATCATCGCCTTACAGTTATAGCAGATTTGTATAAAAATAATACAAATGGTCAAGATCTCTCTTATAGTTTAAATGCAACTCCAACTCAACCGAATGAACCAAACACATCAACACGTCATGCTAAAGATTCTAGTGAACGTAAAAATTATGCAATAAGCTATGAAAACTATTCAAGCAATCCATTATGGGATACGCTAAAAATTACCTATTCTGAACAAAAAGTTAAAAATAGAGCACGTACAGAAGATTATTGTGATGAAGACAGTTGTAAAGGAACTAAAGATCCGCTAGCAAATCCATTAGGTATTGCTTTAAAAAACGGAAAAATTGTTGATAAAAATGGCGATCCAATAACGTTGAAAGCTACTAAAAAAAATATGTCGGGGGATTTTATTTATGAATTAGTGGATAAAAATGATAAAGCATTTGATTATCCCAACCCTGATGGAACAGTATCACAAAGTGCTTATTTCAATCTAGCTCCAATAGACGGTCAATGGTTTGACTGTAGTTTATTTGATTGTGATAAACCAATAGAATATTACGAACTTCCATATTATAACAATGGAAATAAATTAACAAAAAAAAGCATTAACCTTAAGAAAGAAGAATTTAATGGAAAATTTTTCGCAAGACGAGAGGGTCAATCTTACTTAGGTCCTAACAAAGTAGTTATATTGCCAAATTCAGTTGGCTATTTAGAACGTAACTATCATGATCGCTCAATTAATACCAATACTAAACAATTAAACTTAGATTTATCTAAAGCAGTAGATATTAGTAATATTATGCATAACATCGATTATGGTTTAAGTTACAGCAAAATAAGAAAAGAAATGATAAATTACTCGGGATATGATGCTAAATCCCCACAATGGTGGGCAGAACGCTTTTTAGGAACAGATTTTTCTGATAAACCTAAAACTTGTGAAAGTTCAGGAAGTTTTAACGCACTTTTATGTCCAAAAGTTGATGGTCCCTATTCCTTCCTTATCCCTGTAGTAACAAAAAATTCAGCCGTTTATTTGTCTGATAATTTTAAATTAAGTAATCATTTTAGCTTTGATGTGGGTTATCGGTATGATCGTATTAGATATAATCCTCATTATGTTGCAGGTTCTACGCCTAAAATTCCTGATGATTTGGAGGCTGGATTAGCTAAAAATTTTGTTCCTCCTCATCAAATAAGTAATGAACAGCCTAAATATTATGATAATGGTTATAGAGGTCCAACTGATCCAAAATTTCTTAAAGATCTAAAAGAATGGCAAAGAAAAAACGAAGAAAATAAATTAGCTAAGCATCAAGCTGATATTGATAGCTTAGCTCAACCAAATAAATATTCAGCTAGCTCTTATTCTTTATCGATGAATTTTGATCCAACCGATTATTTGCGTATACAACTTCATCATGCAAAAGGCTTTAGAGCTCCAACCTCTGATGAAATTTATTTCACATTTAAACACCCTGATTTTACAGTATTGCCGAATCTTAATTTGAAATCTGAAAAATCGAAAACACAAGAAGTTGCTATAACCTATTATGGCGATTTTGGTTTTATTAGTACTAGTTTATTCCAAACTAAATATCGTGATTTTATTGATTTGAAATATCTCGGATCGAGAAATTTTCAAACAATCCATGGAGGACAAGCTAGAGCTCACCCATTCCAAGTTTATCAAAACGTAAATCGTCAAACCGCAAAAGTAAAAGGAGTTGAGATTAATTCAAAACTCTATTTAAACAAAATACATAGTAGTTTAGATGGTTTTAGTTTTAGTTATAAATTCAGCTATCAAAAAGGTAGAACAGACGGAAATATTCCAATGAATGCTATTCAACCCAAAACATCAGTATATGGTTTAAGTTATCAACAAAAAGAAGATAAATTTGGCATTGATATTTATTTAACCCATGTTGGAGAGAAAAAAGCAAAGGATAGCTATAATATGTACTATATGGAGCAAGGTTTGCCTAACTCAAATTTAAAATGGAGAAGTAAATCTTATACAGTTACAGATATTATTGCCTATGCAAAACCGTTGAAAAATTTGAAATTACAATTTGGCATATATAACCTAACTAATCGTAAATACATCACTTGGGAATCAGCTCGATCTATTAAGCCATATGGTACAAGTAATTTAATTGATCAAAATACTGGAAAAGGCATCAACCGCTTCTACTCGCCAGGCAGAAACTTCAAATTCAATATGGAATTTGTTTTCTAAAATCCTTTAAATTAACAATCAACTTGAGTATTCTTTACTCAGGTTGTTTTTTTTATTTATTTGTATAAAAAAGGAACATTATTTTATGATGATCGATAAACGATTAATTAATACTGTTACCGATAGTAAAAAATGGATTGCTGTTAATGTACTATGGAATTGGGTAGCATTAATCGGCGGGATTATTAGTAGCCTCGTGTTTGCATTTGTGTTGCAACAAGCCTTTCAACATCAGCTTAGCTTAAAAAGTGCGGTGCTTTTGCTAGTAGTTTTATTATTGGTTTTAATTCTACGATCTTACGCAGGTAAAATGGCAGTTCAAGCCTCTTATAAAGCCAGTACCAAAGTAAAACATCAGTTGCGTAGCTTAATTTATCAAAAGCTGTCTTCTATGCCGTTAAATCAAGTTAATCAACAATCAACATCATCAATAATTCAAGTTGCCTCAGAAGGTGTTGAACAATTAGAGATCTACTTTGGACGTTATTTACCTCAACTTTTTTATAGCTTATTAGCACCCTTAACCCTATTTATTTTTCTCGTCTTTTTTAATGCGCCAACCTCTCTAATTCTATTGGTGTGCGTTCCCCTTATTCCTTTATCCATTGTTGCTGTAAACAAAATTGCAAAACGTTTATTGCATAAATATTGGTCTGTTTATGTGGGCTTGGGAAGTAGTTTTTTGGATAATTTGCAAGGCTTAATTACCTTAAAAATCTATCAAGATGATGCTTATAAAGCACAAAAAATGGATATAGAAGCAGAAAATTTTCGTACCATTACGATGAAAGTGCTGACCATGCAATTAAATTCCGTTTCTATTATGGATTTACTGGCTTATGGCGGTGCAGCATTAGGTATTTTGACCGCACTTTTACAGTATCAAGCAGGAAATTTAAGTATTTTTGGAGTGATTTTATTTATTTTATTATCCTCAGAATTTTTCATTCCATTACGTTTATTAGGTTCTTTTTTCCATGTAGCAATGAACGGCAAAGCGGCATCAGATAAGATTTTTACTTTGCTCGATACACCCGTTGAGAAAAATGAAAGTGCGGTAGATTTTCAGGTAGAAAATTCGATTCGAGTTGATATTGATAATTTACATTTTGCTTATGACAATGAGAAGAAAGCAATTAATGGACTAACCCTTTCCATTAAACCACAAAAATTGACGGTATTTGTTGGAAAAAGTGGTTGTGGAAAATCAACCTTAGTTTCTTTATTAATGGGCTTTCATCAGGCTCAACAAGGGCAAATTTTATTTAATCAACAGCCTTCATCACAGCTCACTCGCCATTCCTTTAACCAACAAGTTTGTTTAGTCAGTCATAGCAGTTACATTTTCAAAGGCAGTTTGCGTGAGAATATGTTGATGGCGGATTTACAAGCTACAGATGAGCAAATTTATCAATGTCTTGAACAAGTAAATTTGGCTCAATTCGTGCGTGAAAATGGCGGTTTAGATATGCAGTTACTCAGCAGAGGAACTAACTTATCTGGTGGACAAATTCAACGTTTAGCATTAGCTAGAGCCTTATTACACAATGCTTCACTTTATATTTTTGATGAGGCAACGAGTAACATTGATGTAGAAAGTGAAGAAATCATTTTGCGATTTATTCAACAACTCAAAGCGGAAAAAACCATCATTATGATTTCTCATCGTTTAGCCAATGCTATTCATGCAGATCAAATTTATGTTTTAGATAAAGGTTTATTAATTGAACAAGGTACTCATACACAATTAATGGCACAAACAGGGATGTATTTTGAGATGTTCAATCAGCAAAAAAATCTAGAGAATATTAGAGGAGCAAATCATGCGTAAAAATGGCTTTGTAATTATGTGGCATTTGCTCAAATTAGTGATGCCATTAGCCCATATTATGAGTTTTACCATTATTACTGGCGTATTAGGCTTTCTATCCGCTATTTTTATTATGGTGCTTGGGGCAATGGGGCTTACCAATTTATTAGGGTTTAGCTCTCATCTCAGTTTCTCTCATATTTTAATTGCTTTAATTGTGCTCGCTGTTGCTCGAGGCATTTTGCGTTATTTAGAACAAATGTCAGGGCATTATATCGCTTTTAAATTATTGGCATTATTGCGTGATAAAGTCTTTTCAAGTTTACGAAAATTGGCTTTTGTTAAATTACAAGGTAAGCAATCTGGGCAACTTTTATCATTAGTGACTAACGATATTGAATTATTAGAAGTTTTTTATGCTCATACCATCGCCCCTATCGCCATTGCCTTTTTAACTTCATTAATTTTACTTGGCGTATTTGCCCATATTTCTTTGTGGTTCGCTATTATTGCCTTATTTGCCTATATTACTATTGGCTGTATCCTACCTATTTTCACCACCAAAATGGCACGTGAAGAAGGGCGTGAATATCGAGAGTTAGTCGGCGAAATGAACGATTATTTTCTTGATAGCGTGAGAGGAATGAAAGAAATTCAGCTGTTTAATCATGCTGAACAACGTATGGAAGCTATTCAACAACGCAGTGAAAAAATCGATCAGGCGTTTGCTCGGATTAAAAAGCAAGAAGGTAAAGTGCGGATTTATACAGAAAGTGCGGTGTCATTTTTCAATATTTTGATTTTATTTACAGGGCTTATGCTTTATAGCCAATCAAGCATTGATTTCGCTGGTTTGCTTGTTGCCGTGATTTTATTAATGTCAAGTTATGGCCCCGTAATTGCCTTAAGTAATCTTTCTAATAATTTGCTGCAAACATTAGCCAGTGGCGAACGTGTTTTAGCCTTATTAGCTGAACAGCCAGATTTGCCAGAGGTAGAACAAGGACAAGATTTAACAGATATTGAAAAAATTGAAGTGAAAGATCTCAGTTTTGCTTATGCTGATGAACAAATTTTAACGGATTTATCTCTTAGCTTAAGCAAAGGCAATATATTAGGTATTCATGGACGTAGTGGAAGTGGCAAAAGTACCTTATTAAAATTGCTAATGCGTTTTTATGATCCAAAAGGCGAAATTAGCATTAACGGTGTTAATTTGAAAGAGATTAATACACAAAATTTGCGTGATAACATGGCTTACATTACGCAACAAACCTATATTTTCAACGAAAGTATCTATGAAAATATTTTAATGGCAAATCGAAAAGCCACTAAAGAACAAGTGATTGAAGCCGCAAAAAAAGCCTCTATTCACGATTTTATTATGAGTTTGCCACAAGGTTATGAAACTAAAGTCGCTGAATTAGGCAGTAGCCTATCTGATGGTGAAAAACAACGCATTGGCATTGCTCGTGCATTTTTACATAACGCACCAATCATTCTGCTTGATGAACCGACCAGCAATTTAGATAGCTTAAATGAGGCAATTATTCTGCAATCATTATTGAATGTAAAAGCAGACAAATTAATTATCCTCGTAAGCCACAGAGCCTCAACCATGGCAATTTGCGATCAAGTTATCAAAATAGAAAATGGAAGGATGTCGTAAATAGACGAAAAAAACACCGCACTTGTGAAAAAGTGCGGTGTTTTTTTATCTGAAATTTATTATTCTTTAGGTAGTTTTAAGACTGATACAGCTAGTCCGCCCCAAATAATTACCAAAGAAACAATCATCATCATAATAGCGCTATTACTCATTTTACTCTCCTTTTTTATGAGCCAATTCTTCATCTTTCCATTTCAAACGAGAAAGCAAGAAAGCGGCAACTAATAAACTTACTGACATACCCCAACCGAAAGTATTCACAAACCAAGCTGGATAACCTTCATAGCCTTCAGAGAACACTTTAGCACCTTCACTGAATAGCATAAATGCGAGGATACCTGTTGTTAAAACGATACATAAGCGCCAGAAGAAACCCACTTTGAAAGAAGATGTTTCATTTAAGTGGTTACCTAATAAAGTTAGTTTTTCATTAGAAACAATTGCTACTAATGATACAAATGCAACAGCTACAATACCAAAGTAGTTTACAAATTTATCTAATACATCAAGCATTGGTAAACCTGTGGTGGTGCCAAATAAAATCACAGAAACAAACATCATTGGTAAGCCAACAATAAAGGTAACTTTTACACGGCGCATTCTTAATTTATCTTGTATCGCAGAAATAATAACTTCGATAACAGAAATAAAAGATGTTAAAGCAGCAAAAGTTAGTGAACCGAAGAATAATACTCCCACAATTTCGCCAAAAGGTAATTGATTGATGATTGTTGGGAAAGCAAAGAATGCAAGTCCAATACCACCTTTTGCCACTTCACTCACTTCTTGTCCTGCAGCTGTTGCCATAAAGCCAAGTGCTGCAAATACGCCGATACCTGCTAATAATTCAAAACTACTATTGGCAAAACCAACAACTAAACCACTTCCCGTTAAATCAGAGTCTTTTTTCAAATAAGAAGCATAGGTGATCATAATGCCGAAACAGATTGAAAGTGAGAAGAAAATTTGTCCATAGGCTGCAATCCATACACTAGGATCAGCTAATTTAGACCAATTTGGTGTAAATAATGCATCTAATCCTTTTGTTGCTCCAGGTAGGAAAAGTGATGAAACAACGAGAACCATGAACATGACAACAAGAATAGGCATTAAAATACTTGAAGATTTTGCAATCCCTTTTTGTACGCCTAAAGCTAATATGCCTAAAGCAACTAACCAGACTGCAATCAATGGACCAGTGACCACGCCAACAAATTCAAAGCTAACGCCTTGTGTGATGTCGCCCATTTTTAGAAATTCGTGCAAGAAGAAATCAATGGGTTTATCGCCCCAAGCCCCACTTATTGAAAAATAGGTATAACTTGCTGCCCAACCTAAAACTACGGCGTAATAAATACCGATAATGACATTCACTAATACTTGCCACCAACCAAAAGTTTCAAAGTGCGGACTAAAACGGCGATAAGATAAAGGTGCACCACCACGATGGCGATGTCCAATAGCATAATCTAAGAAAAGTAATGGAATACCTGAGGTTAATAATGCGATTAAATAAGGAATGATAAATGCGCCACCACCATTTTCATAGGTAGTATAAGGAAAGCGCCAAATATTTCCTAAACCAACGGCAGATCCAATCGCTGCAATAATAAATGCGCGGCGACCAGAAAAGGTTTCTCGCTTTTGAGTTGAATGTTCCATATTGTAGACCTTTTATGTTATTTATTTGTTATAAGACCTTTAGCAATATATCCAAATATTTTAACTAGTCAATAGGTTGTATTTAGATTAAATATCTTTGTTTTGTTGGTTTTTGTTTGTTTTGTTAGTTTTATATTTTATTTTTGTTTTTATTTTTAGGTTTTTATATGTTTTTGGTTTTTGTTGTGATTTTTGTCACTAAAAAAATAATATGGAACCAGAATAAAAAACTATGTTTATTTAGGTGAACTTTTCGCAGAAAAAATAGACTAAACTTAGTTAATTAATTTATGAATTGAGGAAACTTTATGAATTTTAATAGTCTTTTAAATCAAGTATTAAATGTTGCCAAAGAGCAAGTAGGTAACACAGTGAAAGGGAAAAGCACAGCAGACACCATAACAAAAGTTGGTGGTGGAGCGGCTGCTCTTGGACTACTTTCTATGTTTCTAGGAAGAAAAGGTGGTGCAAGTTTAACTAAATTAGGATCACTAGCTGCACTAGGAAGCCTTGCCTATAAAGCCTATCAAAGTTATCAGCAAAACCAAGACAATACATCAATCACAGAACAACAATTTAATTCTGTTATTGAAGAAAATACTGATGTAAGCCAATTAATTTTACAAGTGATGATTGCTGCAGCTGCATCTGATGGCGAAATTTCAGCAGAAGAAAGACAAGCTATTATGGCTGAAGCTGGCAATGATCCAGAGGTTTATCAATGGTTGGAAAATGAAATTAAACAACCTATTACTGTTAGTGAAATAGCAAGTAAAGTAGGTAATAATCAAGCATTAGCGACACAACTTTATCTTGCAGCACGTATTATTTGTGCTGATCTACAACGTAAAGAAATTGTCTTTTTAGCTAATTTAGCGACCGCACTTAATTTAGATGATCAATTAGTGGAACAATTGGAAAAACAAGCTGGGTTTTAATTTAGCTTGCTTCAATGGATTTTAATGGAAAATGGGCGAATTAATCGCCCATTTTTTATGAGTAAAATTATATTTACAGCAAATTTTCTAAACGCCACAATTCTGCAAATTCTTCACGGCGCTTAATTAAATGGACTTGTTCATCATCAACCATAATTTCAATAGCTCTTGGACGAGAATTATAGGTTGATGCCATACTTGCGCCATAAGCCCCAGCTGAACGTTGAGCAATAAAATCGCCTTGTGCAATAGCAAGAGAGCGTTGTTTGCCAAGGAAATCCGAAGTTTCACAAATTGGTCCCACCACATCATATACTTGCGTTTCTCTTGGTAAAGTGCGGTCGATTTCAATGATATTCATGTATGCTTGATATAAAGCTGGTCTAATCATGTCATTCATGCCTGTATCAACGATAGCAAAATGGCGACCTTCATTGCTCTTTATATATTCGACTTTGGTTACTAAAATCCCTGCATTTGCCGTAATTGCTCTACCGGGCTCCAAAATAATTTCGAGATCTGGATAATCTTTTAATTTTGCTAATAAAGCTGCTGCATATTCACTTGGATGTGGTGCTTGTTCATCGCTATAAGTGACACCTAAGCCACCGCCAAGATCTAAATGTTCTAGCGTAATTCCATCTTGTTTTAATTGTTCCATCAGCACAATCAGACGATCTGTTGCATCTAAAAATGGTTGGAGCTCTGTTAATTGCGAACCAATATGGCAATCCATTCCCACAATTTTTATATTTTCTAATTGGCTAGCTTGGCGATAAACTTCTTGCGCTTGCTTTACACTGATACCGAATTTGTTTTCTTTAAGTCCTGTTGAAATATAAGGATGAGTATGAGCATCGACATCTGGATTTACGCGCAAAGAAATAGGTGCAACTTTTCCCATTTCTCCTGCAACTTGATTAATTCTGATTAATTCATCCGCACTTTCCACGTTAAAACAGCGAATGCCCACTTCTAATCCACGAGCAATTTCTTGAGCTGATTTCGCCACCCCAGAAAACACTACTTTGCTTGGATCTCCGCCTGCAAATAATACGCGCTCAAGTTCGCCTTGTGACACAATATCAAAGCCAGAACCCAGCTTTGCCATCATATTCAAAATAGCAATATTGGGATTAGATTTGACCGCAAAACAAATTAAATGAGGGTGCTGCCCCAACGCCTGATCAAAAGCATGCCAATGACGTTCTAATGTGGCTCGTGAATAAATATAAGCAGGCGTACCAAACTGCTCTGCAATTTGTTTCACAGGAACATTTTCAGCCATTAAATGCCCATCTTTATATAGAAAAAAATCCATAAAATTGTCCTTGCATATTGATTATTGTTATTTTTATGAGATTGTTTATTTATTAATTTTTTTGTTGATTTTGTTCTGTTTCAGGAAAATATAAGGGACCTTTAACTCCACAGCCAGTTGCTAAAAAAGCCATTGCACTCAGTAATAAAATGGAAATTATTTTTTTCATTGTCTATATCCTCGTTAGTTGAAAACTTACACTTTTTACCATTAAAAACGCCTTTGTGCTATCACTATCTTTTAAAAATCTTTATAATTCTTTGCCATTCATTTTTATTAATAGGTAAACTTTATGAACGTAGCTGAATTTCACCAAAATATCGAACAAGTTTGGTTAAAAATTGAAGAACAATTGGAAGAACAAGGCTGTGATGTAGATTGTGATACGCAAGGTTCTGTGTTTACGATTACCTTCGCTGATCGTAGTCAAGTTGTGGTAAATAAACAGGAGCCATTGTTAGAATTATGGCTGGCAAGTAAGGCTGGCGGTTTCCATTTTGCATTTAAAGATAACCAATGGATTGCCAATGATGGAAAATTATTCTGGCAATGTTTGGAACAGGCTTGTTTAACACATGGTGAGCAAGTGAGCTTTTCTTAATGTCTGTTGAGGAATGGAAACAACAAAAAAGTGCGGTGGATTTTAAGCAAATTTCTGCGGAAAAATCCACCGCACTTGCTGTTTTACATTCTGTCTTTGGCTATCAATCCTTCCGCAAGGGGCAACAAGAAGTTATCGAAGCAACCCTAGCTAAACAAGATAGTTTAGTGATTATGGCAACAGGTAACGGCAAGTCCTTATGTTATCAAATTCCAGCTCTTTGTTTTTCTGGCTTAACTTTAGTTATTTCGCCATTGATTTCATTGATGAAAGACCAAGTGGATCAATTATTGGCAAATGGCATTAATGCTGATTATTTAAACTCTAGTCAAACCTTTGAACAACAGCAGTTAGTTCAAAATAAAGCCATGTCTGGCGAATTAAAATTGCTTTATATTTCGCCTGAAAAAGCCATGACAACGAGCTTTTTTCATTTTATCTCTCATTGCAAAGTCAGCTTTATTGCTATTGATGAAGCTCATTGTATTTCACAATGGGGCCATGATTTCCGCCCTGAATATACGCAACTTGGCGGATTAAAAGCGAGTTTCCCTGACGCACCAATTATGGCATTAACCGCCACCGCAGATCAGGCAACCAGACAAGATATTCTTGTTCATCTCAAATTAGACGAACCTCATATTTATATTGGTAGTTTTGACCGCCCAAATATTCGCTATTCCTTAGTAGAAAAATTTAAACCCATGGAACAACTCATCCAATTTGTTGCAAGGCAGAAAGGAAAAAGTGGGATTGTTTATTGTAATAGTCGCAATAAAGTAGAGCGGATCGCAGAAAGTTTACGCAAAAAAGGCATTTCAGCAGAAGCTTATCATGCGGGAATGAGTAATGAGCAACGTGAGTTTGTGCAACGAGCTTTTCAACGAGATAATGTGCAAGTGGTTGTAGCAACAATTGCTTTTGGTATGGGAATTAATAAATCTAATGTACGTTTTGTTGCGCATTTTGATCTTCCTCGTAGCATTGAAGCTTACTACCAAGAAACAGGGCGTGCAGGGCGAGATGATTTACCTGCTGAAGCAGTTTTATTTTATGAGCCAGCAGATTATGCTTGGTTACAAAAAATTTTATTGGAAAAACCAGAAAACCCACAGCGCCAAATAGAACAACATAAATTGCAGTCCATTGGCGAATTTGCCGAAAGCCAAACTTGTCGGCGTTTAGTGTTGCTAAATTATTTTGGTGAATATCGCCAAAAACCATGTAATAACTGCGATATTTGCTTAGATCCACCAAAAAAATATAACGGTTTGATTGATGCACAAAAAGTAATGTCAACTATTTATAGGGTAGGACAACGCTTCGGTGCTACTTATGTTATTACAGTGTTGCGTGGTTCTTATAATCAAAAAGTTAAAGAGCATCAGCATGATAAACTTAGTGTTTTTGGTATTGGTCAAGATCGTAGTTGTGAATATTGGCAATCAGTTATTCGACAATTAATTCATTTGGGGTTGGTTAAACAGGTAATTGAACGATTTAATAGCACTTTACAACTCACGCAAGAAGCGTTGCCGATTTTAAGAGGTGAACAACCGCTACAATTGGCTGTACCGAGAATATCTTCTATAACCAACGTAGTTATGACATCCAAAAGTGCGGTCAAAAATTACGATAAAAATCTTTTTGCACGTTTACGCTTTTTACGCAAGCAAATTGCCGATAAAGAAAATATACCTCCTTATATTGTGTTTAACGATGCGACATTGCAAGAAATGGCTCAATATAAACCAACAACAGAACAAGAAATGTTACAAATTAATGGTGTTGGGTTGATAAAACTAGAGCGTTTTGCTCTGCCGTTTATAGCGTTGATTAGGGAACATCAATCATCTAGGAATCAATAATTAGATATCATTCAAAAAAATCATTGTTTACTCTTTGTTTTACAAAATTTTTATTTTCTAATTTTTATAGTTGTTTGAATGTTTACACCTATTTCATCTATAATCTAAATCAAACATTTATTTTGTTTAAAAATATTTCATTTATTAATTTTAAGGTACAGCCCATGAAAAAATTTACTTATACTTGTATAGCTGCATTTGTTATGTGTTCTGTAAGTGCTTATGCGACTAATGATGAAGAACTTGTAGCGGAAGATCCAAATGTTTCTACAACATTCCGTTAAGTTGAAAAATTGGGGCATGCAAATTGGTTACGATCACCCATTCCAATTAGAAAGTGCGGTATTAAGATTGGGATTTGCTGCTGACTTAGGGAAAGGAAAGGGGGGAATCAAGAATACAGATGAGCGTTTAACGAGTAATCAACATGGTGTGACGCTTTATGGTTCTTATGAAACTGAAACAAATCATTATATTGATTTCTTCTTGAGAGCTGCTCGTTCTTCAATTAAATGGACTGATTCCAGTAAATTCCATAACAACAGTTATACTGTCGCATTAGGCTATAGCAAATTGATTGATGTCTCTAATATATTATCTCTTGAGCCAAGTGCTAAGTTATCTTACAGCCATGTAAGTGGTACGAATTTTGTGAAAAATAATTATCCAGTTTACTTAGAGCCTATGGACATTATGGTTGGAAATGTAGGGCTAAAAGGTATTGTGAAACTAAATGGTAAATTCTCTACTCATGCTAAAATTGAGCTAAATAAAGAACTTTTAGGTAAAACTAAAGGAAGTGTAGGTTCAACATATTTCATGAGTAAACAAAGAGCGTTTTGGACAACTATTGGTGTTGGTGTTAAGTCTCAACTTAGCCAAAATTCAAGCCTATATTTAGACGCAGATACGAATTTAGGTAATGGCTATAGAAACACTTATCAACTAAACTTAGGTGTAAATATTAAGTTTTAAATGAAAATAATTAGAGTGCAAAGCGTTTCAGAAACTGATTACATTTAACTTCGAAATCATCAACTTTAGAGCGGTTCAAAATAATAAAAATTTTGACCGCTCTTTTCTTTAGAAATCTAACTTTATTTATAAAACCTAAGTGCTTTTCTTTTGTTATTTTGGTAAAGTATATGCACCAAATTTCAAATTGATTAATTAAAAATTGAGAAAAATGATATGTATACATCAAATTTTACCAATTTAATCTTAAATGTAGATAGCTATAAAGCCTCACATTGGTTGCAATATCCAAAAGGAACAGAATATATTTCCTATTACATTGAAGCTCGCCGAGGCGAGTTTGATGTGGTCATGTTTGGCTTGCAAGCCTTTATCAAAGAATACTTACTCAATCCGATTAGCCAACAAGATATTGATGACGCTGAAATTGTATTAAAAGCTCATGGCTTACCTTTTCACAAAGAAGGTTGGCAACATTTATTAGATAAACATCAAGGCTATTTACCACTAAAAATTGAAGCAGTACCAGAAGGTACAGTTCTACCTGTTGGCAACGTGGTGTGCCAAATCACCAATACCGATCCTAATTTCTTTTGGTTAGTCGGTTATTTAGAAACCGCACTTTTGCGTGCCATTTGGTATCCATCTACGGTTGCAAGCCTTTCCTATCTTTGCAAAAAACAGATTAAACAAGCCCTAATCAAATCTGCCGATGATTTGTCTAGCTTAGATTTCCAATTACATGATTTTGGGGCAAGGGGCGCTTCAAGCCTTGAAACCGTTGCCTTGGGCGGATTGGCGCACTTAGTCAATTTTAAGGGAACGGATAGCGTTTCTGCATTACTTGCAGCAAAACGTTGGTATAACGTGAATGAAATGCCTGCCTTTTCTATTCCTGCAGCAGAACACAGTACGATTACTGCTTGGGGTAAAGAGCGAGAAGTAAATGCTTATCAAAATATGGTTGAGCAGTTTGCTGGAGAAGGAAAACTTTATTCAGTGGTGTCAGACAGTTACGATCTTTGGAATGCCTTAGAACATATTTGGGGTGAGCAGTTAAAAGATATGGTAATTGAGAAAAGTGGACGATTAGTTATTCGTCCAGATAGCGGCAATCCAATTGAAATAGTTTGCAAAACCTTAGAAATCCTTGCGGAGAAGTTTGGCTATCGCCTAAATCGAAAGGGCTATAAAGTCTTACCTGATTATCTACGGATTATTCAAGGTGATGGCATTAATCCTAAGAGTTTGCCACAAATTCTTGATGCAATTATGGAAAAGGGATTTAGCGTTGAGAATGTCAATTTTGGAATGGGCGGCGGGCTGTTACAGCAAGTCAATCGAGACACTATGAGCTGGGCGATGAAAGCCAGTGCAATTTGTATTAACGGGCAATGGCAAGAGATTTATAAAGATCCTATCACTAGCCAAAGCAAGCGTTCTAAAAAAGGGGTGTTGGCGTTAGTGAAATCAGAAAATAATTGGGAAACAATTAAATTATCCGAATTAAACGGGCAAACCAATCAGCTACAAACTGTTTTCCTAAATGGAGAACTCTGTTTTGAAGAAAATTTAACGGAAATTCGCTTGCGGAGTGAGGCGTATTCTTTGTAAGAACATAAAATAATTTTCTCAAAAAAGAGAAGAGCGGTAAGAAAAAATTATTTTTTCCTACCGCTCTTTTTCTATTACCTTAAGTTGTGCTTTTGACAACTATTTTGCTTGGAGTAATAAATTAATTTGAATAATAGTGAATTGCTCTTGATATATCTTGATCTTGATAAATTGATTTAGTCATATCATCTAATGTGCGTTTGAGTACTTTCTGGATTTCATCGTTATTTGCACCAAATGCACCTTCTTGGACATTACTTGCACTTATATTTTTGCTGAATTGTCCTTTTTGTCCTTGGACTTGAACATTCAAATTAATTCTACTGGTGATTTTATAGCGTAAGTTCCCTTGGTCAACTTGTGCATAAAAATCTGTTACATTAATTGTAAGGTTGGTATTTGCTTGTGCTAGTGTTGTGGCAATACGAAATCCCTTTGCATTTAAGTCTTGTTTCACAATTTGATCAAATAGCTGTGCTACATCAGGCGATGAATATAATTTGAACATTTCTCCATTACGTACATAAGATGAAATTTCTTGTGTATTTCTTGTGTTACGTGTTGCAACATTAACAATTGAAGTTTGATTTGCTGCGTTAAATGTACTATTTGGTGATAAAGGGGTAAATCTTAAAGTGTTACTTTGAGAGCTACAAGCAGCAAGAAAAAGAGTGTTTGTTGCAAGTAGTGCAAATGAGATTTTTTTGTAAGATGTCATATTTTTCTCCATGTATAATATATGTCGTTATTCTTGCAAACATTCACAAGGAATGTATAGCCTTAGGCGCTAATTAATAAAAGTAAGGAATTGTTTATGTCGATAGAAAAAGTATTAGAAGAAAAACTATTTCAGGAATTTGCACCGCTCTTTTTACAAGTGGAAAACGAAAGTTATATGCATAGTTCTGGTCGAGGCGCTAATTCTCATTTTAAATTTGTGGTTGTCAGCGACAAGTTTGTAGGAATGACAAAAGTTGCTCGTCATCGTTTGGTTTATTCGCTCTTTAGTGATGAATTACAACAAGGCATACATGCTTTAGCATTGCATTTATATAGTCCAGAGGAGTGGGAAAAATTAGGTAAGGCGTTTCCTAAATCACCAAATTGCTTAGGTGTAGGTCAGTAACTCTTTAATGGTATTTTTATTTGGAATTAGGTATTTTCACAAATTTAGATCAAATTTTTCATTAAAAACCATAAAAAAAGACCGCCTAAAGTGGAACCAAAGGCATTATTTAGTTAAAATGTCTTGCTTATTTTTATCAAAATTTTAACTTTATTGTTTCTATTTTGGCTGGAAACGATAAACAAACAGAATTTGAGTTTTATTTTTATGTGATAGATGCCGATAAATTGATTTTCTTTGTAATTTATCGGTTGAAATCATTACTCAAGATGCGGTTGCTACTTTTTGTGGCAACTATATTTTTAATCTAACGAAAAGTAGTGCAAACAATATGATTACGATTAAAAAAGGCTTGGATCTTCCTATTGCAGGGAAACCAGAACAAGTAATCCATAACGGCAATGCTGTTAAAGAAGTTGCTTTGCTTGGCGAAGAGTATGTGGGTATGCGTCCTTCAATGAAGGTGCGTGAAGGTGATGTAGTAAAAAAAGGTCAGGTGCTTTTTGAAGACAAAAAAAATCCTGGTGTTGTATTTACTGCGCCTGCAAGTGGTACTGTAACTGCGATCAATCGTGGTGCTAAGCGAATTTTACAGTCTGTAGTAATTAAAGTAGAAGGTAATGAGCAAATTACTTTTACTCAGTATAGTGCAGATGAATTGAAAAACTTGACTTCAGAGCAAGTTCGTCAAAATTTACAATCTTCTGGTTTATGGACCGCACTTCGTACGCGTCCTTTCAGTAAAGTGCCAGCAGTTGATGCTGTTCCTTCTTCCATCTTTGTTAATGCAATGGATACAAATCCATTAGCAGCAGATCCTGAAGTTGTTTTAAAAGCACATTGGCAGGATTTTACCGATGGTTTAACGGTGTTAAGTCGTTTACATGAAGGTAAATTACATTTATGTAAAGCTGGCGATAGCAATATTCCAACTGTTGATTTACCAAACTTAGCAGTGCATGATTTTGGTGGTCCACATCCAGCTGGTTTAAGTGGTACGCATATTCATTTTATTGATCCTGTTAGTGCAACTAAGTCTGTTTGGTATTTAAATTATCAAGATGTTATTGCAATTGGTAAATTATTTACGACAGGTGAAATTTATACTGATCGTGTAATTTCTTTAGCTGGACCACAGGTTAAAAATCCTCGTTTAATCCGTACCCAATTAGGTGCGAATCTTTCTCTATTAACGGAAAACGAATTAAGTGCGGGCGAAAATCGAGTTATTTCTGGATCTGTATTAAGTGGTAACACGGCAACTGGACCTCATGACTATTTAGGCCGTTATGATTTGCAAGTATCTGTGATTGCTGAAGGTCGTGAGAAAGAGTTTTTAGGCTGGATCATGCCGGGCGCAAATAAATTCTCTATTACTCGTACCGTATTAGGTCATTTCACTAATAAATTATTTAACTTTACCTCAGCGGTAAATGGTGGTCATCGTGCTATGGTGCCAATCGGTGCTTATGAGCGTGTTATGCCATTAGATATTATCCCTACATTATTATTACGTGATTTAGCATCAGGTGATACTGATAGTGCTCAAGCTTTAGGTTGCCTTGAATTAGATGAAGAAGACTTGGCTTTATGTACTTTCGTTTGTCCAGGTAAAAATGAGTACGGTCCAATGTTGCGTGCAGCATTAGATAAGATCGAGAAGGAAGGTTAAAAATGGGTTTAAAACATCTTTTAGAGAAAATGGAACCTGCATTTTTACCGGGTGGTAAATATGAAAAATGGTATGCGTTGTTTGAAGCTACTGCAACATTTTTATATACACCAGGTACTGTAACAGGTAAGTCTTCGCATGTTCGTGATGCACTAGACTCAAAACGTATGATGGTGCTTGTATGGCTTGCGTTATTCCCAGCTATGTTTTATGGAATGTATAACGTTGGTGCACAATCAATCCTCGCATTAAGTGTTGGCGATTTTTCTGCAAATCTAGCTCAAAACGTTGCAAATGACTGGCATTTTGCTTTAGCAAATATGCTTGGTTTAGTATCTGTCGATGCTGGCGTTTTAGCTAAAATGACATTAGGTGCAATTTTCTTCCTACCAATTTACTTAACTGTCTTTTTAGTGGGTGGTTTCTGGGAAGTTTTATTTGCAATGGTGCGTAAACATGAAATCAATGAAGGTTTCTTTGTTACGTCAATTTTATTAGCATTAATCGTTCCTCCAACATTACCATTATGGCAAGCAGCATTAGCAACAACATTTGGTGTTGTTGTAGCAAAAGAAGTATTTGGTGGCGTAGGTAAAAACTTTATGAACCCAGCATTAGCTGGTCGTGCGTTTTTATTTTTCGCTTATCCAGCTCAAATCTCTGGTGATTTAGTTTGGACTGCTGCTGATGGATTCTCTGGCGCAACCGCACTTTCTCAGTGGGCCGCAGGTGGACAAGCTGCATTAAAACATGTTGCAACAGGTGAGCCAATTACTTGGATGGATGCTTTCTTAGGTAATATCCCTGGTTCTATTGGTGAAGTTTCTACTCTTGCCTTATTAATTGGTGCTGCTGTGATTGTTTTTGCTCGTATCGCATCTTGGCGCATTATTGCTGGGGTGATGATTGGTATGATCGCAACTTCAACATTATTCAATATTATCGGCTCTACAACTAATCCACTATTTGCAATGCAATGGCATTGGCATTTTGTATTAGGTGGCTTTGCATTAGGTATGTTGTTTATGGCAACAGATCCAGTTTCTGCCGCATTTACTAATAAAGGTAAATGGTGGTATGGCGCATTAATTGGTGTAATGGCTGTAATTATTCGCGTGGCAAACCCTGCGTATCCAGAGGGTATGATGTTAGCTATCTTATTTGCTAACTTATTTGCGCCATTATTTGATTACATTGTTGTTCAAGCAAATATTAAACGTCGGAGAGCTCGCAATGGCTAAATTTAATAAAGATAGTATTGGCGGAACAATCTCTGTTGTTGTTCTGTTGAGTTTAGCTTGTTCTATTATTGTGGCTGGTTCTGCGGTATTGCTAAAACCAACACAAGAAGAACAAAAGCAACTTGATAAACAAAAAAATATTTTAAGTGTTGCTGGGTTATTACAAGCTGATACCAAAGCAAGTCAAGTTAAAGAAATTTTTGCTAAGAATATTGAAGCACGTTGTGTGGAATTAGATTCTGGTGATTATGTCGCTTGCCCTGCTGGCTTTGATGCAAAATCTGCAGCAAAAGACGCTACTCAAAATGTTTCTATTGCACCTCAAGATGATAAAGCTGGTTTACGCCAACGTGCTAAATTGGCAGAAGTTTATCTTGTGAAAGATGAAAATAGCCAAGTAAACCAAATTGTTTTACCTATGTACGGCACAGGTTTATGGTCAGTTATGTATGGCTTCGTTTCAATTCAACCAGATGGTAATACAATTAAAGGTATTACATTCTACGATCATGGTGAAACTCCAGGTCTAGGTGGTGAAATTGAAAATCCAAAATGGCAGGCGAATTTTGTGGGTAAATTATTACTTAACGAGCAAAATCAACCAGCTATTCGTGTAGGTAAAGGCGCATCTTCTGATGCAAAACATGGAATTGATAGTCTTTCTGGAGCAACATTAACCTCTAATGGTGTGCAAGGAACCTTTGATTATTGGTTTGGTGCTAACGGCTTTGGTCCATATTTAGCAAAACTAAAAGCGGGGGCTAACTAATGGCAAATGCAAATCTTAAAAAGTTATTGTTATCACCAGTTACAGATAACAACCCAATTGCATTACAAATTTTAGGTATTTGTTCTGCGTTAGCGGTAACCACTAAACTTGAAACTGCGGTTGTTATGGCGATTGCAGTAAGTTTTGTTACAGCTTTCTCAAACTTATTTATTTCTTTAATCCGTAATTATGTGCCGAACAGTATCCGTATTATTGTTCAAATGGCAATTATTGCATCTCTAGTAATTTTGGTTGACCAAATTTTACGTGCTTATGCTTATGGATTATCAAAACAACTTTCGGTTTTCGTTGGTTTGATTATTACAAACTGTATCGTAATGGGACGTGCTGAGGCATTTGCGATGAAATCTGCACCAGTAGAAAGTTTCGTTGATGGTATTGGTAACGGATTAGGCTATGGTGCAATTTTAGTGACTGTTGCTTTCCTACGCGAATTAATTGGTTCAGGTAAACTATTTGGTATGACTATTTTCCAAACTATCCAAGATGGTGGTTGGTATCAAACTAACGGTTTATTCTTATTAGCACCAAGCGCGTTCTTTATCATTGGTTTCATTATTTGGGGTCTGAGAACCTGGAAACCAGAACAGGTGGAGAAATAATTTATGGAACATTATATTAGCCTTTTCGTTAAATCTGTCTTTATCGAAAATATGGCGCTTTCTTTCTTCCTTGGAATGTGTACATTCCTTGCTGTTTCTAAGAAAGTGTCAACTGCTTTTGGTTTAGGTGTTGCAGTAATAGTTGTATTAGGTATTGCTGTACCAGCAAACCAATTAGTTTATTCTTTAATTCTTAAAGATGGTGCTTTAGTTGAAGGTGTTGACTTAAGTTTCTTAAACTTCATCACTTTCATTGGGGTAATCGCTGCATTAGTTCAAATTCTTGAGATGGTTTTAGACAAATATTTCCCCGCACTTTATAACGCATTAGGGATTTTCTTACCATTAATCACAGTAAACTGTGCAATTTTTGGTGGAGTATCTTTCATGGTTCAACGTGACTACAATTTCGCAGAGTCAGTTGTTTACGGTGTTGGTGCAGGTACTGGTTGGATGTTAGCTATTGTTGCGCTTGCTGGTATTACAGAGAAAATGAAATATGCAGACGTTCCAGCAGGTCTTCGTGGATTAGGTATTACCTTCATCACTGTTGGCTTAATGGCGCTTGGCTTTATGTCATTTTCCGGTATTCAGTTGTAAGAGGGGATACTTAAATGGAAATTACTCTTGGTATTGCAATGTTCACTGTTATCGTTTTAGCTTTAGCTGTGCTAATTTTGTTTGCTAAATCTAAATTGGTAAATTCAGGGGACATTACTATTGAAATTAATGATGATCCTAATAAGGCAATTAGCTTACCAGCTGGTGGTAAATTATTAGGCGCATTAGCAAGCAAAGGTATCTTCGTATCTTCTGCTTGCGGTGGCGGTGGCTCTTGTGGTCAATGTATTGTTAAAGTAACTGAAGGTGGTGGCGATATTCTACCAACAGAACTTTCTCATATTTCTAAACGTGAAGCGAAAGAAGGCTATCGTCTTTCTTGTCAAGTAAACGTGAAAAACAGCATGAAAATTGAATTACCAGAAGAAGTTTTTGGTGTGAAAAAATGGGAATGTACTGTTATTTCTAATGACAATAAAGCGACCTTTATTAAAGAGCTTAAACTTCAAATTCCTGAAGGGGAAGAAGTTCCATTCCGTGCTGGTGGTTATATCCAAATTGAAGCTGAACCTCATACAGTTCATTACAAAGATTTTGATATTCCAAAAGAATACCACGAAGACTGGGATAAATTTGATTTATGGCGTTACACTTCAAAAGTAGATGAGCATATTATCCGTGCCTACTCTATGGCTTCATACCCAGAAGAGAAAGGTATTATTATGCTAAACGTGCGTATTGCAACGCCTCCACCACGTAATCCTGATGTTCCACCAGGTCAAATGTCTTCTTACATTTGGTCATTAAAAGAAGGTGATAAAGTAACTATCTCTGGTCCATTTGGTGAATTCTTCGCTAAAGAAACTGATAACGAGATGGTATTTATCGGTGGTGGTGCAGGTATGGCGCCAATGCGTTCACATATCTTTGACCAATTAAAACGTTTGAAATCAAAACGTAAAATGTCATTCTGGTATGGTGCTCGTTCTAAACGTGAAATGTTCTATGTAGAAGATTTCGATATGCTGCAAGCAGAAAATGACAATTTCGTATGGCATGTGGCTCTTTCAGATCCTCTTCCAGAAGATAATTGGGACGGCTACACAGGCTTTATTCACAATGTTCTTTATGAAAACTATTTGAAAAATCATGAAGCACCTGAAGATTGTGAATACTATATGTGTGGACCACCAGTGATGAATGCTGCCGTAATTAAGATGTTAAAAGATCTTGGTGTTGAAGACGAAAATATCTTATTAGATGATTTCGGTGGTTGATCCTAAATAATATCAATTAAAAGTGCGGTCAGATTTCATAAATTTTGGGAACTGACCGCTTTTGTATTTCATCTAGATGGGTTATAGGAAGGAGAAAATATAATGAATATTCAGACTATTTATCTCGCAGGAGGCTGTTTTTGGGGATTAGAGGCTTATTTTCATCGTATTGATGGTGTGTTAGATGCTATTTCTGGTTATGCTAATGGAAAAACTGAAAACCCAAGCTATCAGGATGTTTTATATAACAACACAGGTCATGCAGAAACAGTCAAGGTTATCTATGATCAGGATAAACTCAGTTTAGAAGATATTTTGCAATATTATTTCCGAGTGATTGATCCGACTAGTTTAAATCAACAGGGTAATGACAAAGGTACTCAATATAGAACGGGGATCTATTATACAACCCCTTTACAAAAAGAGATTATTTCAACCGCACTTGCACAGGAGCAAGCCAAATATTCCCAACCCATTGTTGTGGAGAATTTACCATTACAACGTTTTGATCCAGCGGAGGAATATCATCAGGATTATTTGCTGAAAAATCCAAATGGTTATTGCCATATTGATATTAGAAAAGCAGATGAACCCTTGCAAAAAACTCGCTCAGTAAAGAAGTTTATTAAACCTTCGGAGCCACAATTACGCCAAATGCTCACACCAGAACAATATTTTGTTACTCAACAAAACGGTACGGAACGACCGTTTAGCCATGAATATGATCACTTATTTGAAGATGGTATTTATGTTGATATTGTGAGTGGAGAGCCTTTATTTAGCTCAAAGGATAAATTTAATTCTGGTTGTGGTTGGCCAAGTTTTAGTAAACCTATTACAGCTGATGCACTCATTGAGCATCAAGATTATAGCCATAATATGTTACGCACAGAAGTTCGTAGCCAACAGGCAGATTCTCATTTAGGGCATGTATTTCCTGATGGTCCTAAAACACTAGGTGGAATGCGTTACTGTATTAATGGCGCAAGCCTAAAATTTATACCTCTCAGCAAAATGGATGAATTAGGTTATGCTGATTGGAAAGATAAGCTAAAATAAGCTCATTCAATGAAAAATTATAGAAAATAGACCGCACTTTATGACTAAGAAATTCCTATTAAATTTAATAAATATACTTGCATTAGCATTCTTGCTTAGTGCTTGCCAAAAAGAAGAAGTTGTATCATTAAATGGCAAAACCATGGGTACAACCTATCACATCAAATATATTGATGAAGGTAAAGCAAAGTTAAATTCAGAGCAAATTTATCAAGGCATAGAAGCAATTTTGCAAGATGTAAATGCCAAAATGTCCACTTATATTCCTGATTCAGAATTAAGTTTGTTTAACAAAAATCCTGAAGTTAATACGCCAATTGAGGTTTCTGCTGATTTAGCTCGTGTAGTGGCTGAGGCAATAGAATTAAATCAAATCACTCAAGGTGCTCTTGATGTAACCGTTGGGCCAGTGGTGAATTTATGGGGGTTTGGACCTGAAAAACGAGTGGAAAAAGCCCCAACAGCAGAACAAATAGCTGAACGAAAAGCTTGGGTGGGTATTGAAAAGGTCAAATTAACACAAAAGAATGACAAATTCTTTTTAACAAAATCTGTTCCTCAGCTGTACATAGACTTATCTTCTATTGCCAAAGGTTTTGGTGTGGATAAAGTGGCGGATTATATTGCAGAGCAAGGGATTACTCATTATTTAGTGGAAATCGGTGGCGAAATTCGTGCTAATGGCCATAATGCTGAAAATAAAGCTTGGCAAATAGCCATTGAAAAACCAACTTTCGACGGAACAAGATCCGTATCACAAGTGATAGGTTTGCAAGATTTTGCAATGGCAACTTCTGGGGATTATCGCAACTATTTTGAGCAAGATGGAAAACGTTTTTCTCATGAAATAGATCCTAAGACTTGCCAGCCCATTCAGCATAATTTAGCTTCCATCACGGTTTTATCTAAAAGCTCAATGACGGCTGACGGGTTATCTACGGGGTTATTTGTCTTAGGGGCGGAAAAAGCATTAGAAGTTGCTGAACAGTATAATTTACCCATTTATTTAACCGTCAAAACGACACAAGGTTTTGAAAATAAAATGTCTTCTAAATTTGCAGAAATTTTATCAACACAGAAAAAATAAGGAACTTTTATGAAACTCTTTTTAGTCACTTTTGCAATTTTCCTCTTAGTTATCTTTGGTATGGCGCTTGGTTATATCGTAAAACGTAAATCCATTGCAGGAAGCTGTGGTGGTATTTCTGCATTAGGTATGAAAAAAGTTTGTGACTGCGACACACCATGCGATAACCTACAAGCTAAACTTGATGCAGGCGATGAAGAGGCAAAAGCAGAATACGAAGAAAAATTCGCTAAAAAACAACCGCAGTTTTACGAAGTGAAATAGCTAATTTGCTTTTCCTTTGGAGGATATATGCAGCAAGATATTCGCTGGAAACAGCGTTTTGATAAGTATAAACAAGCTTTGCATCAGCTTGAAAGTGCGGTGCTAGAATATGCCGATACTGAAATTGATATTATTAAAGAAGGTATTATTCAACGCTTTGAATTTACCCATGAACTTGCTTGGAAAGTTATGCAAGATTATTTAAAAGCACAGGGTGAAGTGGATGTTTTTGGTTCAAAAATAGCGACTCGTTTAGCCTTTAATCGTGAGTTAATTAATCAAGGGGAAATTTGGCTTGATATGATTGAGACACGTAATATCACCGTACATACTTATGATGAAAAAATCCTCAATGAGCAATTTAACAAAGTAGTGAATAATTACTTGCCACTGTTCTTACAATTTCAACAAAGACTCGAAAAATTATGTCAGATTTCGGATTGAGTGAGCGCTCAACAAGCAGAATAAAAAATATTCTGAAAAAATATCCCGAAGTTGAGCAAGCTATCATTTATGGCTCAAGAGCAATGGGTAATTATCGAGAAGGATCTGATATTGATTTAACCCTAAAAGGCGAAAATTTGACCAGAGAAATAGCTTGTAAAATTTGGAATGACTTAGATGATTCTTATCTTCCTTATTTCTTTGATTTATCTATTTATCATCAGCTGAGCCATCAACCTTTTATAGAACATATCGATCGAGTAGGAAAACTCTTTTATCAACGAGAAGACAAATAATGAAATCATCAACTTATGAAAAAACTTTCCCAAAACTGACCGCACTTGAGCTTGTGAAAAATCTCGGCAAAATGCAATTTTCGAAAAAATTAGTTTTTTCAGTCTTTATATTTGCGCAAGTTTTTTCGCTCGCTTTTGCAGCAGATAACAAAGTTGAACCAAAGAAAATCAGCATTGATGGCTCAAGTTATACCCTTGTTGCACCAACAAATAATGCGGAAAAAATAAAACAGAATTTGACTAAGGTAGATGAAATTCTTGCTGAAAAACGGAAAATCTCAGAGCAAATCAATTCCACAGAGGATAAGCAAATCCTTGAGGAACAATTTGAAAATAACTATAAATTGATGATCGAACAGGATAATCTTCTCAAAGATATTTTTCAGCAAGGTAATTATTCTCATGGCTTGCTCGTCAAATTTATCAATATGAGAAAATCTTTTGCTCATAGCTTGAAGAAAGACTTTGAAAAATTTGTACAAAAAGGGATTGCAGATAGAAATGCTGCGGATAGATTTTTACAAATGTTTGATGTGAATACTTCACAATATGAAAGCGTATTTATCTTTTTATTTAAAAACTACCTGCAATAAAATTTTTTAACTTAACTGGCAAAAAGAAATATATGAAATCCATTGTTTACGAAAAAACTTTCCCAAAACTGACCGCACTTGAGCTGGCTGAAAATAGCAAAAAGAAAGTCATTTGTGGGATGTCCGGCGGCGTTGATTCTTCCGTTTCTGCCTTTATTCTTCAACAACAAGGCTATCAAGTAGAAGGCTTGTTTATGAAGAATTGGGAGGAAGATGATGATACTGATTATTGTACTGCGGCTAGTGATTTAGCTGATGCACAAGCCGTTTGCGATAAATTAGGCATTAAGCTACATAAAATCAATTTTGCTGCGGAATATTGGGATAATGTATTTGAGCATTTTTTAGCTGAATATAAAGCGGGCCGCACGCCAAACCCTGATATTTTGTGTAACAAAGAAATCAAATTTAAAGCCTTCTTAGAATATGCTGCGGAAGATTTAGGGGCGGATTATATTGCCACAGGACATTATGTTCGTCGACTGGATGTAAATGGGCAATCACAACTCTTACGTGGCTTAGATAGTAATAAAGATCAAAGCTATTTCCTTTATACCTTAAGCAAAGATCAAGTTGCACAAAGTCTATTTCCTGTGGGCGAAATTGAAAAGCCGATTGTGCGTGCCATTGCAGAAGATTTGGGCTTAGTAACAGCGAAAAAGAAAGACTCCACTGGCATTTGCTTTATTGGCGAACGTAAATTTAAAGATTTTCTAGCCAGATTTCTGCCAGCTCAACCGGGCGAAATTCGTACTGTTGATGGCAAGGTCATCGGCAAGCATGATGGCTTAATGTATCACACTCTTGGTCAACGCAAAGGCCTAGGCATTGGTGGAGTCAAAGGTTTAAGTGAAGATCCATTTTATGTGGTAGAAAAAGATTTAATTAACAATGTATTAGTGGTTGCTCAGGGGCATGATAATTCAGCGTTATTGTCATCTGGCTTAATTGCAACTCAACTACATTGGGTTGATCGCCAACCTATTCAGCAAAATTTACGTTGTACAGTAAAAACTCGTTACCGCCAACAAGATGTCGCTTGCGAGATCATTCCAATCAACGATGATTGTATTGAAGTGCGGTTTGATGAACCACAAATCGCCGTGACCCCAGGGCAATCAGCTGTGTTCTATCAAGGTGAAGTCTGCCTTGGTGGTGGCGTGATTGAACGACAAATTAAATAAGAAGAATGGCTAATCTTTCGTGATCTGCCCCCAAAAAGTTGGGCGAAACAGCCAACTGATTAAGGTGCAGATTTTTATGACTAAATATACCCAGTCGTTCAAACAACAGATCATCGAATTTTATCTGCAATCAACCTTTTGCAAACTTGAAAGAACGATTCACGGGTATGTGCATTACTATAACTATGAGTGAATTCGAGTTAAATTAAAAGGACTGAGCCCTGTTGAATATAGAACTCAGTCCTTAAATTAAATGTGTCTAACTTTTTTGGGCAGATCATTTAATCTCGTCTTTAATTTATTATTTATTTTTAAGCAATTCATTCATTTCTATAAGCAATTTATTTTCACGCTTGAGGTTTTCAATTAATTCATCTTTATGAGAAAGCATTAATTGTAAGCGTTGAATTTCTAGCTCTAAATCTTTATTTCCTGAACCGAAAAAAGCATTATTAAATGAATCTGTATTTGTTGAATGATTAAAATTGATTTGTGCATCTTCACCATAAGCCAATAATTCAACTACATCGATCCCAAACACTTCTGAAATTTGCTCTAATCTATCCAGATTAGAACGTGTATCGCCCCGCTCAATTTTTGCATATCCTTGCGTGGACATGCTTAATTTATTTGCCATATCTTCCTGTGTCCATTGACGACTTTCTCTTAATTGGCGGATTTTTTCATTTGTTTTCATAAGCAATACTTTTTAGATAGGTGTGATTAGTTTTTGGGGATGCAAGCTGTACTCGTTGTTGATTGTAGCATAAGGTGTAAAAGTTACATAATTTTAACTTCGAGATTCAAGTCTAGAATCTAGTTTTTTAACGCTTTTGGAGAATTAAATTATGGCTAAACGTACTGTTGGTTCATCATTATCAGCAAGGATTGCAGCAGAAGCAAAGGAAATTGATCTAAGGTTATGGAATCTGACACCAGAAGAGCAAGAAATAAATACCTTTCTGATGGAAAGAAATATTAAATGGTTGTGTCATTTTACACCAAGAGAAAATCTAAATAAGATAAGGAGGGATGGCTTAAAAATCAGAAGTGATTTAGATTTTGATGCGGTTGTTACAGATCAAGGGCGATATGATCGTTACAATAATGCTATTTGTTTATCTATTAGTAAACCGAATAAATGGATGTACCAAAAGAAAATTGATCAAGGATTTGATTTATGTTTACTCTTAATAAGTCCAGCCGTTCTCTGTAAGAAAAAATGTGCATTCTACCCACATAATGCAGCAACTGCGAGTTATCGTCATATAAATTTTGAACAAATGGCTGGCTTATCTGCATTAGAAAAATTATTCAATAATCCAATAACATTCCAAAAATCAGGATAAGAACCACAATCAATTTGGCGACATGATTGGTTAAACCCATGTGAAACCACCTCTGATCAAGCAGAAGTGCAATGCTTGGAGAATATTGAACCATTCTATATTGATCATATTATTGAAGATAATATCCCTTTAACATATGATGAAATACTAAATTTTATTAATACAATAGAATTAGAAAAACAACGTGAATTAGAAAAACAACGTGAATTAGAAAGACAACGTGAATTAGAAAGACAACGTGAATTAGAAAGACAATGTGAATTAGAAAGACAACGTGAATTAGAAAGACAACGAGAGTTAGAAAGACAACGAGAGTTAGAAAAACGGCGAGAGTTAGAAAAACGGCGAGAGTTAGAAAAACGGCGAGAGTTAGAAAAACGGCGAGAGTTAGAAAAACGGCGAGAGTTAGAAAGACAACGAGAGTTAGAAAGACGGCGAGAGTTAGAAAGGCAACGTGAGTTAGAAAAATTACGTAGAGAAAGAGAAGAAAGTAGTCACTCTATCTCTAGTTATCGTTCTAAATCTAGTGGAGGTGGTTGTTTAGGCATTATTATTTTAATCATCATTGCTATGATTTTCATATTTTAGGAAGGTTTTATGAAACAAAAAAGTATAGGAAAAACTAAACGCCCAATTTTTATCCCTAATGTACAGAATATCGGTGTTATTGAGCAAGAAATTGAATTTGATTGGCATATGGGAATGAGCGCAGAAGTTCGGAAACGTTCTATAAAAAGTTTACATGAACAAGCTAAGTTAAAAGGTTTCAAAAAAATACTTGAAGCATCAAGTAAATCAGAACAATCAATTGGTATTCAGCTAAGTGCATTTTATTTAAAGAATATTAAAGGCTACTCAGTTGAAAACTTGTTTCAGAGTAGTAAGATTTTTGAAAATGGTGGACCTTATAGAGATTTATTAACAGTAACGCCAAGAGAGGCAAAAAAAGATCTCCGTCTTAAAGAAAGTGGGAATTTAATAAGATTTGAGATTAATGGAAATCAATATCCACTGGAACCTAAAAGCTTATTTTATGATTGGTTATATCTTAATGTTTTATTCTCAGAAAGAAATTTAGATCTTAGAGAAGAATTTTTTGAAATGAAATTTGATGCTTTTAGTGATATTGAATTTAATCCGACGAAATCATTTAGCTGTCAAGCAAGAACACTGGCTCTTTGTGTATCATTATATCGAAACGAAAGTGTGCAAGACTTTATTAAAGACCCTATATCATTTTCTCAAGAGTTTAATCTATATAACAAAGTAGATGACTCTAATAATTTATCTTTATTTCCAGATATCTGACAAACAATAATAAAAAACTAGAGTTTCCTATTTAATATCTAAGCTCAAATTAAAAGGAAACTCTTATTTTATTTTTATCAGGTAATAACTAACTTTCCCTATAATGCTCACGTCCTCACGAGTGCTTTATTTTTAATCAAAAGTGTGGTGGTATTTTGATAGTATTTTCAGATACCCGTGAGGATACTAGCATCAGCAAAGTAGATTGTAGAGCAATGCGAACTATTTTCTATAATTGAAGTTTCATTTCTAAATCAAAATTTTCAATCATAAAAAATAAAATAGGAATTGTTGAAGGGGCAATCTTATAGAAGCAGATCTATCAAGGCGAAGGCTGCCTTGGGGGGCGTGATTGAACGACAAATTAAATAAGAATAATGGCTAATCTTGAGGTTAGCCATTTTTTTCGTTATATTCTTACCTAAGCATATACTCATAGATTTTTGGAGCGTATTCTTTTTTGCACTATATGTATAAAAATTAGTCATTGTAAATACGCATTTATACTTAACTTGATAAAAATCATGTCATTTTTCTACATTCTCTTTATAATTCGAACTACCTAATTTTTGGTAATTTTTGATTTTTTTATTTATAAGTGGAGTGATTTTAATGTCAAAATTTAAAAAACTTTTGACTGGTGTAGGTTTAGCCGCAATTGGTGCCGCAGCTTTATTAGGAACACAATATATGATGAAAGAAACTAGCAGTGTTGAGTTTTGTGTAAGCTGTCATTCAATGTCTTATCCAAAAGAAGAATGGGAAGGAAGCGTACATTTTTCTAATCGTAAAGGGATTAGAGCGGAATGTGCGGATTGCCATGTGCCACAAGATGGATTGCATTATGTAAAAGCTAAATTTATTGCATTAAAAGATGTTTGGTATGAGTTCCAAGGCAAAATCAAAGATCAAGATGATTATGAAAAACATCGTGCAGCTATGGCACAGAAAGTTTGGGAAGATATGAAAGCAACTGATTCTGCCACTTGTAAAAGTTGTCATAGCTTTGATGCAATGGTGCTTTCTGAACAAAAAGAAGCTGCACAAAAAATGCATAAATTAGCGCAAGAAACCAATCAAACTTGTATTGATTGCCATAAAGGTATTGTTCATTTTATGCCTGAAATTGAAGTTGATTCAGCTGCAGCAACAGGTGAGTTAACTAAGCATGGTGGTGAATTTAACCAAAATGATGAAACCCTTTATTCTTTGTCAATGTTTAATGGAAAACTCGTAAATGGCGGTGAAGTACGTTTGATGCCTTATGCTGAGTTAGTGAATTGGAAACTAAATGGCGATAATGTTGTTGCAACTGTACATGGTTGGCAACAAGTGGGTGCAGAATCCGTTGTTTATGCTCATTTAGGTAAACGTATTATGGTTGCATTACTAACTGATGAAGTTAAAGAAAAAGTCACTGTCGCAAAAACGGTTTATGATGATGTAACTGCATCAGATTGGAAAGAAATTACCTTTGATGTAGAAGTGCCAAAATCGGCAATTACGGCAAACCTGAACGCTTTAAATCAATTTGGCGATAACTTAAATCAAACAAATTGTAGCGGTTGCCATGCAGCAATTGGTGCAAGTCACTATACAGCAAATCAATGGATTGGCGTAGTGAACTCAATGAAAGATCGCACATCAATGTCCGCTGATGATGTTCGTGCCGTAACAATTTATTTGCAGCGTAATGCAAAAGATATAGTGGGTAGTTCACACTAACCTCTCTTGTTAAGAGATTATATAACTTGACTCCGAGCCTAATTTCCTAAGTTAAGATTAATATGGAAATAGTGCCTGCAACTTGATTGCACAAGGTGTATTTAGAAATGAATACGCCTCCCCTTTGGAAAGGTGTCGTAACTTAAACTTTCGCAATATTTGAGAAAGTGCGGTGGCTTTTTAGGCTATTTGCAAACGACATCTTTCGTCTTCTTTTCTCAATACTTTTGCGATACTCAATGGGAGTCTATACATGAAAAAAGACAACGTTAACGCAAGTCGTAGAAGTTTCATTAAAAATTCATCTTTAGGTGTAGCTGGTACATCTTTACTTGGTGGTACAACAGGTGTAGTTGGATCGTTAATTGCACCAAGTGCGGTTGCTGCTGAAAGTAAAACTGTCGTGACAGCAGCACACTGGGGACCTTTAGGGGTTGTAGTGGAAGATGGCAAAGTCGTTAAATCAGGCCCAGCAATTCCAGCACCAGTTGAAAATGAATTGCAATCTGTTGTGGCAGACCAACTTTATAGCGAAACTCGAGTAAAATATCCGATGGTGCGTAAAGGTTATTTAGAAGGCAATAAAGATAATAGCTTGCGTGGCCGTGATGAATGGGTTCGTGTTTCTTGGGATAAAGCGTTTGAATTAGTTGATAGCGAATTTAAGAGAGTTCGTGCAGAAGGTGGCGCTGAAAATATTTTTGGCGGTTCATATGGTTGGAAAAGTTCTGGCGCATTACATTCTTGCCGTACTTTGTTGCACCGTTATTTAAATGCAACTGGTGGTTTTGTTGGTCATAAAGGGGACTATTCAACAGGTGCTGCACAAGTCATTATGCCTCATGTATTAGGGACTATTGAAGTATATGAACAGCAAACTAGCTGGGAAACTATTTTAGAAAGCAGTGAAATCGTTGTACTTTGGTCTGCAAACCCGATGACGACTTTACGTATTGCTTGGACTTCTACCGATCAGCAAGGTATTGAATATTTCAATAAATTGAAAGAGAGCGGCAAACGCATTATTTGTATTGACCCTGTGCGTAGTGAAAGCTGTGAATATTTAGGTGCTGAATGGATTCCTATTCATACCGCAACAGATGTTCCATTAATGTTAGGTATGGCTCATACATTAGTTGAAGAAAATAAACATGATCAGGATTTCCTTAAAAAATATACGACTGGCTATGACAAGTTTGAAGCTTATTTATTAGGTAAAGAAGATGGTCAAGTGAAAAATGCGGAATGGGCAAGTAAAATTTGTGGAATTCCTGCTGATGTAATTAAACAGTTAGCTCGTGATTTTTCATCTAAACGTACTATGTTAATGGCGGGTTGGGGTATGCAGCGTCAACGTCACGGAGAACAGGCACATTGGATGTTAGTTACTTTAGCTTCAATGTTAGGACAAATTGGCTTACCTGGTGGTGGTTTTGGTTTAAGTTATCATTACTCCAACGGTGGTGCTCCAACAGCAACTGGTGGTAGCTTAAGTTCTATTTCTGCAACCTTAGAAAATAATAGTTCAAATACAGGGCAATCTTGGTTAGCCAAAACATCAGCGCTAAGTTTCCCATTAGCTCGTATCGCAGATGTTTTATTAAATCCAGGCAAAAAAATTCAACACAATGGAACAGAAGTAACCTATCCAGATATTAAATTAATCTATTGGACTGGTGGAAATCCTTTCGTTCATCACCAAGATACAAACTTGTTAGTGAAGGCATGGCAAAAACCAGAAACTGTTATTGTTAATGAAATTTACTGGACACCAACTGCTCGTATGGCTGACATCGTATTACCAGTCACTACTAGCTATGAGCGTAATGACTTAACAATGTCAGGCGATTATTCAATGATGAATATTTTCCCAATGAAACAAGTTGTTGAGCCTCAATTTGAAGCAAAAAATGATTATGATATTTTTGCTGAATTAGCCAAAAGAGCGGGTGTTGAACAGCAATTTACCGAAGGAAAATCGGAAATGGATTGGTTAAAAGCGTTTTATCAAGATGCCTTTGATTCAGCGCGTAAAAACCGTGTCATCATGCCTAAATTTGAAAAATTCTGGGAAGAAAATAAACCAATTACTTTCAAAGCTAATGAGAAAGCGAAAAAATGGGTTCGTTACGAAGAATTCCGCAATGATCCATTGTTAAACCCATTAGGCACACCTTCTGGAAAAATTGAAATTTATTCTGATGTTGTGGCTAAAATGGGTTATGACGATTGTAAAGGTCATGCAAGTTGGATGGTACCAGAGGAGTTTGCTGGTAATGTAACGCCAGAAGCGCCATTAGCATTGGTTACTCCACACCCATATTATCGTTTACATAGCCAATTAGCGCATACATCATTACGTCAAAAATATGCGGTAAATGATCGTGAGCCAGTATTAATTCACAAAGATGATGCTGCTGCTCGTGGAATTGTGGATGGCGATATTGTTCGTATTTTCAATAAACGTGGTCAAGTGCTTGCTGGTGCAGTAGTGACTGATGGCGTGATTAAAGGAACAGTCGCATTACACGAAGGCGCTTGGTATGACCCTGCTGATTTAGGTCAATCAGAATTGCCTTTATGTAAAAATGGTTGCCCGAACGTATTAACTCGTGATGAAGGCACATCTAAACTTGCACAAGGTAACTCGCCTAATACCTGTACTGTTCAAGTAGAAAAATTCACAGGACAAGCACCAGAAGTTACTGTATTTAAACAACCAAAACATGCTAAAAGTTAACCGCATTTTTAGTTAAGATGTGATGAAAAGCCCCATTATTTTTTGATAATGGGACTTTTTTATGTAAGGCATGGAGCTAAATATCAGTAAAAGTCCTCATATTTAGCACCCAAAATACTCGTTATTAACTGATGTGTTGATGAATTTCATCAAACACGCCAACACCTTTTGAGCCAATTGCAGAGGCAATACCGACAGCATAAGCACCAACTGCTTTCATACGTTGATATCCGCCGATATCACTTACCCCACCGACACCAATTAATTGTAAGGATTGTAATTCTGGATGTTGATCTAACATTTTGCGTAACGTGTACACATTACCGAGTGCAAGTGGATGGATTGGTGCGCCAGCCATTCCGCCAATGCCTGTGCCAGCCATGGATTTGAGAACGGTATTTGGTAAGTCTTGGCTTTGTAGCAACAATGAAGAACCAAGAGTATTGGTAGATACAATAAATTGAATTGGTAAGCCTTGTTGCTGGCTAATGCTGAGCAACGCATCTATTACACGATCATATTGCTCTTGATAGGTAAATGGAGGTGTTTTAATACCAATTGGTAATTCAAGATATTGGTTTGCTTGTTTTAATTGTGCAATGGTTTGATTGAGTTGGTTAAGATAGGTTAGCAATTCATCGCGGTCATAAGCTGGGGAAATTTTACCCGGAATGTTTGGGCAAGAAAGGTTAATTTCCATCGCTAAATCCATTTTTACTTTAGGCTGGAATGCGGTGATTTTTTCATAGGCCTTGCCCATTTCTTCAGGGGTTCCAGTCACGGAAACAATAAATGGTTTAAGTTGGAAATCAGCAGGTAGTTCGTCAGAAATTGTTTGAATGAAAGAGAGGTATTCGTCTAAGGTAAAAGGGCTGAAGCCAATAGTATTTAATGTTGCTGTTTGATCTGGGGTACTTTCTGAAAGATTTGGAATTGAAGGAGAATGGTCGGAAGGATTAAAGAAAACAAATTGATTTACAGCAGGATCATCTGGAAAGCCATCTATCATTGAAGTCCTCGTGGTCACTGCGCCAGTTGACTTACAATGATAAAGCTCTCGCAACTGATCTAATGTTTTTGCCCAAGGACATGGTGTGTTGAGTAATGGTGGATTGATGTGTAGTGTTTTCATTTTTCTTCCTCTATGTGTTAAAAAAATCGGCGGATTATTTCATTAAATGAAAAAATTTGCAAGCCGATTTTTTAACAAAAGTGCGGTGTTATTTTGTAATTTTTAACACGACTGAAACCATATCCCCTTTATTCAATAATTGACTTAAGCGTGCGGTTTCTAAGCAAAGCATATTTTTATAGTCCTGCGGCTGCATCGCACTCATTTCTTTATGCCAAGGATTCCATAACACTAACTCTGTGGCATTATGATGTTCGATCTCAATTTGGCGTTGATAGCTTTTATCTGTAATCAGGTTTTGGCTTTGCTCAAGGGCATAAATACAATCAATATGCTGATCAATTTTGCGTGGCGATGGATATTGTTCTTTTTGTTGGCTAACAGCATTAAAAGCAACGGTTGGCAAAGGATGCACTTCCACTTGTGCAATATCGCCCACACTGAAATAGCTATGTAATGCTAGTTGTACCTGTTCATCAGTACAATGGGTAAATTGTACTTCACACTTATCATCAAACAACATACAAACTTTCGCTTGTAGGACTTGTTGCTGATCAAAATAACTAAATTCCAACCGCACTTTATCCTGAGCGATGCTGTAATCTGTAAGCTGCCATAATGCAATACGAGCCGTACCATGAGGCGGTTGTTTTGCTCCACCAAACCAAGGGTAACAAAGTGGAATACCTCCACGAATTGCAACACCTAATTGAAAAGGATCGATTTCACTTAACCACAGCACATCTTGCGACTCATTTGCTGGTTTCCAGCTTAATAGCTGTGCACCTTGTAGGGAAATTTTTGCTTCGCCAAGTGAATGCTTTAATTCTAAAACGGGAATTTCATTGTAATGAAATAGGTTTAATTCCGAGCTGATTTGTTGAATATGTTGGATTAACATTTTTTCTCCTTAATTATCTGAATTGTCCAAGACGAATTTGTTGGCTCATATTTTGCATATCTTGTGCTGTGTTTTGAAAGAAGTAACGATAAGAGGCACATAAATAATTATGTTTAACAGGTTCATTTTTTACTTCGATAATCCGATGTTTCGGGCAACCGCCATAACAAAATCGCTTAAATTCACATTGTTCGCAAATTTGCGTGAGTTGTTGCTTAGCAAAACCAAATTGCCGTTGCTGTTTGGAAAGCACTAAATCCACTAAACTCGTTTGATTGAGATTGCCGATTTTATGTTCTGGATAAACAAAATGATCGCAGCTATACACATCGCCATTCGCTTCAACCACTAAAGATTTGCCACAACTCTCTTGTTGAACACAGCTACTTGAAGGATAACCTAACCATTGCCCCAATAAATTATCAAATTCTAAAACAAAGATTTTGCCAATATCTTGCTGTTTCCATTGCTCAAAAACATCCACTAAAAAACGCCCATATCCTTCGGAAGACACGGAAAAAGGCTGAAGTTTGTCCGATGGAGCTATTTCCACAATGGGAATAAATTGCATAAAAGTTGAGCCTAGTTCTTTTAATGCTAAATAGGTTTCTTTGCCTTTTTGCCAATTTTGATCGTTTACTACGGTCAAGGTATTAAAATCCACCTGATATTTTTTTAATAACTCGAGAGA
The DNA here is from genome assembly GCF_002015075.1 of Canicola haemoglobinophilus. GTDB lineage: Bacteria > Pseudomonadota > Gammaproteobacteria > Enterobacterales > Pasteurellaceae > Canicola > Canicola haemoglobinophilus. The sequence continues at coordinate 62,852 of NZ_MUXZ01000017.1, read as the reverse complement.
TTTAAGTACACGATCAAAAGTGCCTTGCCCATTATTTGCGATGCGATAACGATTATGCACCGCAGCAATGCCGTCAATGGATAAGCCAATAAGAAAATGATGCTGTTTAAAAAATTCTGCCCATTGTTGATTTAAGGCTATGCCATTGGTCTGAAAAGCATTAGTAATGGTTTTACCATTGGCAAATTCTTGTTGAAAACTGACCGCTCTTTTAAAAAAATCTAAGCCCAACAAAGTAGGCTCGCCACCTTGCCAAGCAAATTCCACTCGATTTCCCGCATGAGATTCTATGTAATTTTTAATATAGTTTCGCAAGGTGTCTGTTGACATAAACGCCGCTTGTTTACCAAAATCCTGTTCTTTTTGTAGGTAAAAACAATATTTACATTGGATATTACAATGGAAACTACTCGGCTTTGCCATTAAATGAAAATGGGCTTGTGGGGTAAAAAATGCCATAAAACGTCCTAAAACTCACCGCACTTATTTGCTTTTATTGTTAGGTAATACATTGTTAAATAAGCCATTTTGCTTCAATTCTTTGGCAATACGAATGGCGGTTTCTGTTTCACAGCCCGCATATTCGGCAATTTCACGATAAGTCCAATTATAGTAAGGAAAGTTGGTCGTAAGAAAATATAGGCTATCAATCACACGATCTAAAGTGCGTAAATAAGCACTTTTAGCTAAACGCTCTTCCGCATCTCTTAATTCATTGGCAAGAGTCTGCATAAGGATTTTGCTTAATTGGGCATTTTGTGCGAGAAATTGATCGATATCTTCAGGGCAAACTTGCACAATCTCCGCCTCAATTAATACTTTCGCATTACAATGATAACGCCCATCTCCCAAGCCAAATAAAGTGCGAAAACCAAAATAATCCCCTTGTTTATACAAACGCACCAAACTTTCTTTGCCATTATCTAAGGTATGACAAAGCCCAATCAGCCCTTGTTTTAGAAAATAAAAACCCTGTGCTGATTCTCCTTGTTGGTAAACAGTCATCCCTTTAGGTAGTTGATGCAAATAACTGAGATGACAATGCTTTAAATCTGATGGCAAAATTAGCTGGCTAGTCATAATTATCCTTTTTTATTGGAAAAGTGCGGTTGTTTTTATTGGTTATTTACTGATTGAATAATGTAACAAAAAAGGCGAGTTTAATCTCGCCTTTCTTTAATTTTTAAGTAGTTCGTTTATTTCTGTAAGTAATTTGTTTAATCACCAGTTACAACCCTAAATTTTAAGATAATTCACTGATAATTCTATTTGCAACACGAATAAACTCGTCCGCATTTCGATGAGTATTCATTTGTATTGGATTACTTTTACAAAATTGAATAATAGATGCTTTCACTTGCTCATCATTCATAAAATGACGAAAGCTATAATGATCAATTTCGTATAATCTCAACAGAGCAATTTTGCTTAGAGCATTAGTTGCCCCTTTCGGTTGAATAAAACTTTTCAAACGTTCACTATTAAAAGATTTCATTTGCTCCCAGTTTGTAGAAATAAGTTCCTTACTTTTTTCTTCTGCTGCAGATACCATACTTTTTCCTGCATCAAATAAAGCGTCAAAAAATCCCATAGTTTTCTTTCTCCTATATGTTTATTTAAATAATTGATTGGTACTAAACACCATTTTCGCAATGGTTTTAAGTTTGCATTTTAGGTGTTCCAACGTTAGAGCAAAATTCACATTCCTCTAAAAAGGAAATTTATTTAGACTTATTCCACCACAATTTTGAAGAGCTTACTTATTGGTACCCCAAATAATTAGATTAGTAGATAAATTCAAACTTTGCTAGAATATCTGAGCACCGCTTATTTTGCCATTAAGAAATAGGCAAGTAATCAACCTAAAAACGATGTATTTACATCGAAAAAAGAGGGCGTTATGACAAAAATCAATGAACGTATTCGTGTACTGCGAGAAGAACATTTATTTTCTCAAGAGCAAATGGCAGAAAAAATGCACTTGTCGCCAAATAGCTATGGAAAATTAGAACGAGGTGAAACGAAATTAACTTTAGATAAGTTAGAGCAGATTGCGAATATTTTCGATATGGATATCGTAGAATTAATTAATTCTGGTGATAGAAACATTTCCTATCAAGTGAATCATTATGTTTCGGGAGTAAATGCGGTAAACATTGGCTCAGAACTCAAAGAGTTTAAAGATTTTATTTTCGAGAATGAAAAGCTACAGCTAATTATTGCCCATAAAGATGAAACCATAGAACATCAAAAGCAAGAAATTGCACTATTGAGACAGATGTTGGAAATGTATCAAATAACTCAAAAACCATAATAATCGATTCACTTTTTTCTCGCTAGTACTTGTATCTTCATTAATGTTTAAGATTCAACCAAAAGTGCGGTGATATTTTGATAATATTTCGGGCACCTGTGAGGACACTCAGCTACTATTTCTCCTAAAAAGTATTGTCATCAAATGTATTTATAATTGAAGTTTCATTGCTAAATCAAAAAAGTTTCAATTATACTTTAAACTTTTTTATGTTTTGAAAAAGTTACAATTATAAAAAAGAAAATAGGAATTATTGATAGATCAATTTAATGGGGAATTTGTAGATTTGATAAAGTGCGGTTGGAATTGTCCGCAACTCAATTTGCAAAAAATAATAAAAAATCGACCGCTTGTTTGGATTAAAAAAGGACGCCAGCGTGGCGTCCTACAAAGGTTATTTTTTTAGATTTCATCAATAATACGATATACCCAATTTTCCAGCGGGTCGTTGAGACGTTTCATCTCTACTCGCATTTCTTCCAACATCTCTTTTTTGATCTCGCGGTATTCAGGATCGTAGAAGAGATTGTGCATTTCATCTGGGTCTTTGCGAATATCGTATAGCTCACAAAGATCAGTCGCGTTGAATGCTAGCTTGTAATCTTTGCGACGCCACATTCGCTGTTCGAAATAGACGAAATGCCCTGCCAGTTGCCCTAATAACCCTTTGCGTTGGTTAGGTTGGTTTTGGCGAGTGATTGGAAGGATGGTTTCCCCTTGGAATGCTTCTGGGATTTGTTGCCCTGCAATATCGTAAACTGTAGAAGTTAAGTCGTGTAGATAAACGAGATTATCATCCACTTGATTTTTACGATCAGATTTTGGGTCTTTGATGATCAACGGAATGTTGTAGGTGGATTCAAACATAAATTCACCTTTTTCAATCATTCGATGAGCGCCCATTGCATCACCATGATCCGCTGTAGCAACAAGGAAGGTGTTGTCATAGAGATTATTCTCTTCTAAGAAGGTGAATAATTCGCCGATGGCATCATCAATCATTGTAATGTAGCCCCAGAATTTAGCGATCACTTCACGCCAATGCTCTTCGCTGGCTTCCCACATTCCCCACATTTTCGAAATGGTGCGGAAATGGTTTGGTTTGCCTTCTAATGGTGTGAAGAAACTTTCATCGAGTACGATTTGTTGTGGATCGTACATCGAATAATAAGGCTCAGGCACAACACAAGGAGTATGAGGTCCCCAGAAGTTTACCCATGTAAAGAACGGTTTCCCTTCGGCTAAGGATTCTCGAATATAGCGTTTAGTTTCATCAATAATGAAATACTCAATGGTTTCTTCTTTCGTTCCCGACAATAATCCGCAAAGTTCTTGTACGCGTAAATGAGGATTATCGCCAAAGTACGCATTACTTACCGTCGGTGCTTCATAACCTTTTTCTTCCAACCATTCTTTATAACGGTTGGAATGTGTTGGTGGCTGATTAAACACTAAATTTTTATACACGCCACTGCCAGGGTAGCCGTAGCCATCAAAATTATGCCCTTTGATGTCATAATCTTCAGGCACAGATTTAGTACCCACATGCCATTTACCTACAACATAGGTGTTATATCCTTCTAAGCGAGCAATATTCGGGGAAGTTTGACTGATTTCCCCTGTTCCGCCTTTTTCACCATTTTTGATAATGCCATGGCTAGATGGCATTAATCCGGTAAAAAGTGAAGTTCTCGCAGGACCACACACTGAAGCTGGTGTAAATGCATTATTAAAGCGAATACCATCTTTTGCTAAGCGATCTAAATTCGGTGTTTTAACAATTTGGTGACCATAGGTACCCAACATATCTTTACGCACCTGATCAAGCAAAATATAGATAATATTATTCATAGATAACGCCTTTATGCTTTTTGTTTACGTCCGAATACAAAGATTACAATCACTTGTAACACTGCCCATACACCTAAAATTAGGCTTGTATTACCTTGTTCTGAAGCTAATCCTAAAGGTGACAAGATAGTATAAAGAGTAACTAAGCCTAATACTAATGACGCAACAGTCAATTTCGCATATTCCCAGTTGGTTAAATCAACGTTTGCATGGTTGATTTTGTTATCTTCATAAGGAGTTGCACGTTTTAAGAACTGACCTAAGAATAACATCAATACAACATCGAAGACGAATAATGATGCCATGACGTACACGAAGTTCCATTTCACTTGGAAGACCCAAACGATGCAGAAATAAAGTACAACGTGAACTAATAAAGCGATACGAGCGGCTAATCCAGACACAGTTTTGTTAAATAAACCGACAGCAAATAATGCAACAATTGGAATATTAACGAAACCTGCAAAACGTTTTGTCACTAAGAAAATACCATCAGTACCAAACATGAGTAACGGAGCAATAATAATTGTTACCACCGCCATTACCGCAGAGATTTTTTTCGCAAAGGCGATAAGCTCAACGTCTGAACGCTCTTTTTTGCTGATTGAAGGTAATAGGTCTTTACAGAAAATAGTCGCTGCTGAGTTTAAGAATGAGTTAAATGTACTCAATACTGCACCGAATAATGCTGCAACAAAGAAACCTTGTAATGCTGTTGGCAATACTTTATTCACTAATTGAGGATAGGTTACGTCCATTTTTAAGCCTTCGCCTAAAATATGGAAACTTAATAAGCCTGGAAGGTTAAGAATAATTGGTAATAACAGCAAGAATAATGCCGCAATTAAAATACCTTTTTGCCCTGCTTTTAAGTCTTTCGCCCCTAATGCACGTTGAACAATTGCTTGGTTAGTTGTCCAGTAGAAGAAGTGTACGATTAAGATACCGGTAAACATTGCAGGCCATGGCACAGCATCGGTTGCACTACCAATCGCATTAAATTTTTCAATATGAGTAGTTGTGATGATTTTAAAACCTTCACTAATGCTACCATCACCTAAATAACTTAATGCGAAAATAGGCACTAACAATGCACCAATCACAAGGATAACCGCATTCCAAGTATCAGAAACAGCAACCGCTTTTAAACCACCGAAAATCGCATAAATCGCACCAACCACGCCGATGGCGATAACCGTATAAACAATGGCTTGACCATAACTTAAACCAAAAATAGTTTCTAAGTTAAAGACTTTGTTAAACGCAATTGCCCCTGTGTAAAGTGCGGTTGGAATTACGATAAATAAATAGAACACTAAGAATAGCGTTGACATAATCAAACGAGTTTGACGGTCAAAACGGCTCTCAAAGAATTCTGGAATGGTGGTATAACCATTACGAATATATTTAGGAAGAAGATAAAGTGCTAAGAAACAGAGTGGAATAACAGGTTGAACTGTCCAAGCAATAATAGAGAAATTGCCTTTATAAGAGTTCGCATTCACGCCAATAAGTTGTTCTGTTGATAATGAGGTTAATACCATTGAACAACCAATCACCACCGCACTTAAACCTCGACCCGCTAAGAAATAGCCTTTTGAGGTGGTTAAATCATCATTTCTGGTTTTATACCAAGAAATCCCCGCAATTAAGCCTGTTACCACTAGAAAACTGACAATGGTTAAAAACATATAGTCCTCCTGTAATGCATGAAAAAATACAAGCATCTATTAAGATACGTAATTAGTATAATACATAGGAAAATGGATACTTATGATCTTCATCATAGGCCAACTCTGAGCTAGATCACAGTTCAAAAAATAATTTCAGAATTTTTTTATTGAATATGAGCATGATCATAATAATTATTTCTACTCTAATTAGATAATTAAAGAAAAACTAAAAAAGGAGTCGTGATGAGTTTACAGCTACTTATGATTTTGGTGTTATGCGGCATGTTAACTAACTTGATGTCCGCTATATTGGGTATTGGTGGTGGCGTGCTGATGGTGCCTATTCTCTATACGCTTTTTCCTAATTTCCCTTTACAGATGGTTGCCGCCACATCTTTAACTATTGTTATTGGGTCTGCCCTGATTAATCTCACTTATTTTTATAAACAGAAAATTCAGATTAACATTAAGTCAATGTTGTTATGGTCATTAGGAATGTTAATTGGCGTGCAACTTGGCTTTGAGGCAAGTTTTTATCTTAATGACAATTTTATTATTGCTGTATTTGTGATAACGCTGACGACATTAGCAATAAAAACCATTTTTTCCAAAGGTAAAAAAGAACATGATGAACGACCTCATAAGGACGGATTAAAAGGCTGTCTTCTTTGTTTATTTGGTGGAAGTGTAGCAGGGATGACAGGGATCGGCGGAGGCTCAATTATGGCGCCCTTAATTAGCCAACTTCGTTCTGTGAAGCCTTATCAAATCGCACCTTATACAAACTATATGATGGTGCTTGGTGGTCTAGGAAGTTTATATGGTTATCTGTCTAAAACTGCACCATTTCAATTAGAAAACTCTTGGCAAATCGGCTATGTGAATTTCTCTATTGTAAGTATTGTGGTACTTAGTTCATTTTGTACTAGCTTTTTATCCATGAAAATCCGTGGCATTTTAAAACCTGAATTAGCAAGAAAAATTCTCGGTTTTATTTTGTTATTTATTGCTAGTTATATGTTGGTTGTACATTTGACTAAGTAAGATATAGCTGAAAAGTGCGGTTATTCTTCGAGTTTTTTGTATGCTATAAAAATAGCCTCTCAATCGAGAGGCTTATTTTTACCATGTATAACCAAATTGTAAATTCAATAATCGCTGTTTATCTACATTACTACCATACCCCAACCCAAATCCAAGGTTTAGATTCATATTTTTGTATTGCAGATTTACATTTAAATCATTGCGTAGTTGTCGATTAAATTCTGATGAAAGCTGAATATCATTACTTTCTATATTGGCAGATTTATGATTTGCATCCACATAATAAGAAGTAAATTCAGGACGTATGCTTAATTCATTGTATTGAAATACTTTACTAATTGAGATGCCAGCATGGTATGCAAGTACATTTTCATTTGCTTTGGCATTTAGCTCGTTAATTGCATAGTCAACGGAAGATAGTTGATAGTAGCGTAAAGCGAGATGAGGTTGGATTTTTACATTTGCAACATTAAACCCATAACCTAAATTAGCGCCAAAACTCCAGATATTACGACTAAACTTATTTTGTTCGCCATTTGCATCTATTTGGTTGTTGGACTTAGCATAACCAATATCAATACTGGAAAAGAAATTATCAGTCCAATATTTTTTTAGATACATTGACAATTGATGGATTTTTCTTTTTCCCACAATATTATCTGCATAAAGATCTTTTGTTTGGGTAAGAGAATAAAGCGTGCCAAAAGCAACATTATTAGATAGTTGCTTTTCTATACCCATTTGTTGCAAGTTGATATTTTGCTGATAAGAGCGGTATAAATCTGAGCGGTTATGCATTTTTTGATTTTCTACTCTTGACCAGAAATACCATTCTTTGTTTTGTTTTTCAGTCAGTTTTCTATCTAAATAGCTATTAATATGCAACAGAGCATTTATTTGCGATGAAAACTCAGATACGGCAGCATTTGCTGAAGCACTAATTAAGTCAGCTTGTGTATTGTTAGCTGCTAATAATTTCTTCTCTATTTCAGCAAGCCGAGCCATTTCAGCATCATATTCCGCTTGAACTGGGCTATATAAGTAAAACTCTTGATCATCTTTCATTAGGTGATAACGATAGGTGCCTAAATCCACGTGATCTTTATTATGTAGGCTCACATTTAGCTGATTATCTAAATTACCATTTTCGACTCTTAGTAAGGTAAGACGTTTTGATTTATCCGGCTAGGCTCCTTGATCTTCAACATCGAACTGATAGTTACCAAGTGCGGCTCCTTTTATTAGAATTTTATTTCCGACTTGATCTGAGGTATGGGTAGAAAATCGAAATATCCCGTTGCCTGATAAACTTCTATTAATGGTTAAGATATTAGTATTGTTTTCATCGCCATTTAGACTAACTCGACTGCCTTCATTTAGAACCAAATTATCGACAGTATTGTCATTGGACATAATCCAATGAGCATCTTTATAAAGCTGAACTTCAGTATTTGGCGAAGTTGTTATATGCCCTTTAAGCTCAGTTTTGCCTAATGCTAGTTTGCTGTTATCAGCTAAATTTACATTGCCTGATATTTTTGTCGTAGGAATGGATTGATAAACTTTTTCTTCGAGATTTTCTGCTTGGCAAGAAAGGACCTTGCCACTGTAATCAGAGCGAATACAAACTGGGGTATGATTTTGGATAAAACCTAAATGTAAATTGGCTTGATTTTGAGCACTAAAATTGGCATTGACACTTTGCACATTACGACCAACATAGAAATTGCCATGTTCTACATTGATTGTATTTGCGTTAAAAGTGCGGTCAATCCAATCATCTTCGATAATGACATCTTTTCCTTTCAAATGGTCATAGGCGTGTGGGGTTGGCCTACCAGAAAGTAATAAATTACCTTTTGTGATATTGATGTCACCATTAAGCTCAAGTCCACCAGTAATAAAGAAAAGGTGCTCATCTGTCTCTGGTGCAAAGTTTAAATTTAATTGCCCATTCTTTCTATTTTTATCATTTTCCCCAAAATAGCCATTAAAAGCAGAAATTTTATTGGTGTCAGTCAATGGAGGATTTGTTATTTTAACAGTGGCTGCTTTTGTTAAATTATGATTAACAATTCTCGCACCTTCATCTGTGTTTTGAATGTATTTAAAAGTTAAATTGTTACCATTTAAATCTAAGCGTCCACCACGGAAACCAAAATAGATTTTATCTGGATCGACTTGTGTTGCATCATTAAGAACAACTGTTGAACGTCCACTAACAATGCCAACTTGATTAAAGGCTTGTTTTTCTCCTGCATCATTCTCTTGCTGAGCAAGGATAACTTTCCCTTCACCAACACTAATGTCCCCTTTATTTGCCCCTTTGCCATTTACATATAAGGTTCCTTTGCCTATTTTAGATAAGCGATCATTCTCAGGGTTATGAATTTTCCAAGTTACTTGTTTATTTTCTGCAACCGAAACTCCTGCGCCAATCCATTCAATATCATCCCTGTTGCCTTCAACGCTGAAGTTGGTATCGAAATATAACGCACCAGCACCTTGATTGATATTTTGCATTAAATGCAATACACAATCTTGACCACTAAAATAGACGGTTTTACCATGATTTTTAGCTAGGTCAGCAGGTCTTTTTGATTCATTGACTAAATTAGGATTATGTATTGCGAGGCTAAAATCAATATCTGAACCATTGCTAATGTTACTTATTGCATTATCTTGAATTGTCCAATTAAGTGGCGCTGTGCTGTTATTTGTGATTGTGCCTGCAATATCTTCTTGCATTTGCTGCTTATTCCAATCTTTTCTAACAACAATATAACTATTTAGATTTCCATTAATCCCATTTTTTCCACCTCTTAGTGCAGCATAATAGACCCAGCGGTTTTCTTGCTTATCGAAAACCCAAAGAGGTGAGCCACTATCTCCAGCTGCTGCATAGTTTGCTAAAGGTCCATAATAGTCTTCAAAAAGGTTACCGCTGGCATCTGCCCAACCATTTAAATCTCCTCGTGTGATGTTGAGTGGTGTTCCACCAAGCAAATATCGGTAAGGATCTGCAATTCTTGTGGTCACATTGTTTGGATCTCGAGTTCCCTGAGTGCCTGCTCCCACACGAGCAAAAGAGGGAAAACGATTTTTATTTAAATAGGTTCTACTTGCGGAACCAGCAGATGTAATTACTGTAGGTTCAATTTCAGTAATTAATTTATGTAAGCGAGGTAAGTGGTAATCTGCATTGATCCCTTTGTCTTCACCTAGAAAATCATTTCGATCTACAACTAAATAATTATAGTGGTTAGCATCAGGGTTCTTTGTTGCTCCACCAAACTGAACACTCCCATAACCAGTATTATGCTTAACACTATTAATATACTGAGGGGAAATTGCTGTTGCAAAGCCATCACGGACTACCGCACTTAAATCAGGCATTGGTAAATCACGCATGGCAATTCCAACTAAATCGCCATTCTTATTATGAATGGCAATATTACTTGCCCCAACAAAAAATTTCCCTTTATTTTCAGCAAAATCTCGGAAGTATTGGTAATCCACATCATCGCGTACCACAGAAGCATAAGCAATTTGTTGGAATATTAAATGAGTGAATATAGCAAGAGCGGTTAATTTAAGGTTATTTTTCATTGGGTTATATTATTGGTTCACATTCGGTAAAAAAAGGGGCGAATTATAAAGCTGAACAAGTTAAAAATGAATACTAAACTATGATTATAGATGCACTTTATTTGCATTTTTGCCCCTTATTTTTATTATTCCATCAACCAAAATCAGCAACATTGCTGAAATTAAACAGATAAATAATGGATAGCTTTCAAGGGATATTTTTTCTCCCAACATAAAGGCAACCCCAAGCATTAATATGGGTTCTATATAACCTAGCAAACCAAGTAAATTGATTGGAAGTAAGTTGCTTGCAGCAATATAAAAAATGAATGCTACGCCACTGAAAATACCTAAAAGTAAGAGTAACCAAATGATATGCGGGTTAACTTGCTGCACTTGTTCAATATTGACTTGAGCAGCAAAAAAGATACAGATCGGCAAAATTAAGCTCATTTCAATAGCAAATCCTGCAATATCAGCGATATTGAAGTGTTTTCTTATCATGAAATATAAAGCATATCCACATACTGCAATACTTTCCCAAGACAATCCGCCTGTTAGGACTATATTGGTTGCAACGCCAATTGTTGCCAATAAAATAGCCAGGTATTTTAATTTTGAAATATGTTCTTTAAAGAAAATTCTACCTGCTGCCACCATGACTAAAGGAAGCAATAAATAGCCTAATGAGACACTTATCGCACCGCCATTGTTTGGCGCCCACAAAAATAGCCACATTTGAAATCCCATCATTAATCCGTTGAGTAAAAAGACGAGAATGAACCAAGGCTGGCGTTGAATACGTTTGAAATGAGCGATTAAATGGTATTTTTGCTTAAATAAAAACACCGCACTTATGACAAAAGGAGCGGTAAAAATAACACGATAGCCAAAAATATCCTCTCCACCTAGAGGTAAAAGCAACGTAGAAAAGTAATAAATATAGCCAAAGAGAAAAGAGGCTAATAATGAAAAAATAATACCTTTTATCATAATTCTCACAAAATAATAACCGCACTTAAGGCTGTATAGCCTACTCTAATACTTGCCAAAATGCACGAATTAGCGGTAATTCAAGGCACTTTTTTTGCACGCAAATACCTAGTTCAAAAGGCTCAATTGGCGTGTCGAGGGAGACATGAGAAACTTGGCTGTGCATTGGGCTATTGTTGATAACGACATCTGGCAACATTGCTAATCCACAACCTAATGCCACCATGGACACAATGCCCTCATGCCCACTGACTGTGGCATAAATTTTAGGGTGTTTGATTTTTTTCTGTTTAAACCATTGATCAATGCGTTGGCGAGCAGGGCCTTCCACCGGCAGAATAAAAGGAATGGTTTGCCAATCGATAGGATCTTGTTGCAGTAACTGTGTTGCTGAACAAGCTATTCGTGGTGCAATCAGGGATAAGGCAATATCATCAATATAATGGAAAATAATATTGTGCGGTAAATTTTGAGGACGTCCAGCTAGCGCTAAATCTACTTGTTGTGATTGTACCAGATGCAAGGCTAACGCTGGATCGCCTGTAGTTAGTTGAATTTCTACTTTGGGATAAAGGGTACGAAAACGTTCGAGAATAGCGGGCAAATGGCTATAGGCGGCGGTTACGGAGCAAAATAATTTCAATTCACCACTTAATTCCTCTTCGTTCGTATTTAGTTGCTGTTTGAATTGTTGCCAATGCTGCCAGTTTTGTTGAGCAAATTGCAGAAATTTCTCACCGCACTCTGTGAGCGATACCTGACGATTATCACGTAAAAATAAAGGCTGCCCCAAATTATCTTCCATTCGTTGAATTTGGCGTGAGAGCGTTGAAGGGGACATGTGGTGTTGAATGGCTGTTTTACTGAAGTTTTTATTTTCAGCTAAGTCAAGAAAGAGTTTTAAATCATTAAATTCCATAAAAAGAGACCGCACTTTTGATGTGATTTTGTTGCATTAATTGCAATATTATATTGAAATAATTTCAATTTACGCAATGATAAAAATACTTATAATGAAATACACACAAACAACATCATACAATTAAAATTTATAGAGGAATTAAAAACATGGCTAATTATTTCAATACATTAAATTTACGCCAGCAATTAGACCAATTAGGTCGTTGTCGTTTTATGGATCGTAATGAGTTTGCCAATAAGGCGGATTATTTGAAAGGGAAGAAAATCGTTATTGTTGGCTGTGGTGCACAAGGTTTAAACCAAGGTTTAAATATGCGTGACTCTGGTTTGGATATTGCTTATGCATTACGCCCAGAAGCCATTGCAGAAAAACGAGCCTCTTTCCAACGAGCAACAGAAAATGGTTTCAAAGTTGGCACTTATGAAGAACTGATTCCAACAGCAGATTTAGTGATCAACTTAACGCCAGATAAACAGCACTCAAAAGTCGTTGCTGATGTTATGCCTTTAATCAAAAAAGGCGCCGCACTTGGCTATTCGCATGGTTTAAACATTGTTGAAGTTGGCGAGCAAATTCGCCCCGATATTACTGTTGTTATGGTGGCACCAAAATGTCCGGGAACAGAAGTGCGGGAAGAATATAAACGTGGTTTTGGTGTACCAACATTAATTGCTGTGCATCCTGAAAATGATCCGCAAGGCGATGGTTTAGAAATTGCTAAAGCATGGGCAGCTGCGACTGGTGGTCATCGTGCTGGGGTTTTAGAATCTTCTTTTGTTGCGGAAGTAAAATCAGATTTAATGGGCGAACAAACCATTCTGTGCGGTATGTTGCAAGCGGGTTCAATTGTTTGCTATGAAAAATTAGTGGCTGACGGCAAAGATCCTGCTTATGCTGGAAAATTAATTCAATATGGTTGGGAAACGATTACTGAAGCCTTAAAACAAGGCGGTATTACCTTAATGATGGATCGTTTATCTAATAGCGCTAAGTTACGTGCTTTTGAGCTATCTGAGCAAATCAAGGAAGAACTTACTTTCTTATTTGAGAAACACATGGACGATATTATCAGTGGCGAGTTTTCGGCAACTATGATGGCGGACTGGGCAAATGGCGATGCGAATCTATTGAAATGGCGTGAAGAAACTGGCCAAACCGCTTTTGAAAATGCACCTGTTGGCGACAATATCAAAATTTCTGAACAAGAATATTTTGATCATGGTGTGCTTATGGTGGCAATGGTTAAAGCTGGGGTTGAACTTGCATTTGATACTATGGTTGCGGCAGGTATCTACGAAGAATCAGCCTATTACGAGTCGTTACATGAATTGCCATTAATCGCAAATACAATCGCTCGTAAACGTTTATATGAAATGAATGTTGTTATTTCAGATACTGCGGAATATGGTAACTATTTATTTGCGAATGTGGCGACACCAATTTTCCGTGCGAAAGTATTACCAACCCTACAACGTGGTGATTTGGGTGAACCAACACCAGCAGTAGAAATTGATAATGTTGTATTGCGTGATGTGAATGACGTTATCCGCAATCACCCAATTGAGCTTATTGGTCAAGAATTACGTGGTTATATGACAGATATGAAACGTATTTCATCAAAAGATTAACACATAAATGAATAAAGCCAGCATTAACGCTGGCTTTATTTTGTAGTAATTATTTTCTTGCCAATGGTGGAACGAAAGTAATTCCCATATCCCAAGGCTGTTCAATCCACGTATTTTGTGGAATATCAATAACACATAATCATCAACTAAAGCAGCGCCTGCTGGTTTAGCAAACACTGTTACAAAACGTGCATTTGGATAGAGTTCGCGAATAGCACGAGCTGTATTTCCTGTATCCACTAAATCATCTACAACGATAAAACCTTCGCCGCCATTTTCTACTTGCGCTGCGTGTAATACATTTAGCTCGCCTTGTTGATTATGGTCATAGCTTGAGATACAAACTGTTTCAACGTGACGAATACCCAATTCACGTGCAATTACTGCCGCTGGAAATAAGCCGCCACGACTTACTGCAATAAGACCTTTCCATTGTGTTGCTGGAAGTAAACGTTCAGATAATTTACGTGTATGCATTTGGAACATGTCCCAAGTTACAACATATTTTTCGCTCATAATTCACCTTAAAGTCAGTTAAGGGCGGAATGACCGCCAGAGAAATAAAATTGCGTTAGGATAACCTGAAATCTATTTTTATGCTATTATTTTCCACATTTTTCACAGATAAAAAGGAGAAACTTATGTCAGATCTTCAATCTTTACAACCTAAATTATTGTGGCACTGGTTTGATCAAATTTGTGTTATTCCTCATCCCTCTTATCAAGAAGAACAATTAGCGTTATTTATCCTTGATTGGGCAAAGGCTAAAGGCTTTTTTGCTGAACGTGATGAGGTGGGCAATGTGCTGATTCGTAAACCAGCAACAGCTGGAATGGAAAATCGTAAACCAGTGGTATTGCAAGCGCACTTAGATATGGTTCCACAAGCAAATGAAGGAACACAACATGATTTCAGTGTTGATCCAATTTTGCCTTATATTGATGGCGAATGGGTTAAGGCGAAGGGTACAACCTTAGGGGCGGATAATGGCATTGGTATGGCATCCGCACTTGCTGTATTAGAAAGCAATGATATTGCGCATCCTGAATTAGAAGTATTGTTAACCATGACTGAAGAAAGAGGCATGGAGGGGGCGCTTGGACTACGCCCAAATTGGCTTCAATCTGAGATCTTAATCAATACAGATACGGAAGAAAATGGCGAAATTTATATTGGTTGTGCTGGTGGCGAAAATGCTAATTTGGAATTACCAATTGAATATCAAGCGAATAATTTTGAACATTGCTATCAAGTGGTATTAAAAGGCTTGCGTGGTGGACATTCTGGCGTAGATATTCACACTGGACGAGCCAATACCATTAAAGTTTTAGTGCGTTTCCTCGCAGAACTTCGCCAAAATCAACCGCACTTTGACTTCACTTTAGCCAATATTCGTGGTGGTTCTATTCGCAATGCTATTCCAAGAGAAAGTTTTGCAACTTTAGCCTTTAATGGCGATGTGGCTGTGCTAGAAAGTGCGGTACAAAAATTTGCTGATTTAATTAAAACTGAATTAGCGCTTATTGAGCCAAATCTAACATTCACAATTGAAAAAGCAGAAAAAGCGCAACAAGTATTTTCTACCCAATCTGCGTACAATATCCTACATTGTTTGAACATTTTGCCAAATGGTGTAATGCGCAACAGCGATGTGATTGAAAATGTGGTGGAAACTTCATTGAGTATTGGTGTGTTAGATACGGTAGATAATGTGGTGAGAGGGACGATTTTAGTTCGCTCATTAATTGAAAGTGGCAAAACCTATGTTGCCTCATTATTAAAATCTTTAGCCGCATTAGCACAAGGCAATGTGAGTTTCTCGGGAGATTATCCAGGTTGGGAACCACAAAGCCACAGCGATATTTTAGATTTAACCAAGGAAGTTTATGCACAGGTTTTAGGTGCAGAACCAGAAATTAAAGTCATTCATGCAGGGCTTGAATGTGGCTTATTGAAAAGAATCTATCCAGCAATGGATATGGTATCTATTGGACCTACTATTAGAAACGCACATTCTCCAGATGAAAAAGTACATATCCCAGCAGTAGAAACCTATTGGAAAGTTTTAACTGGCATATTGGCTAATATTCCAGCTCGTTAAAATAACCTAGGATAAAAGAGCGGTGCAAATTTGCACCGTTTTTTTGTCTTTACATATTGAAATCTAGGGAGAAAAACGGTAATTTTTGCCGCTCAATTTTATTATTTATTTAGGAACATCATGGAACATATCCAACCGACAAAAAACAATTCACAACGCAGAGCGCCCACGTTTTTAAGTCATATTATTTTTGCTAGCCGTTGGTTACAGCTACCTATCTATTTAGGATTAATTGTTGTTCAAGGCGTGTATGCTTATAAATTTATCAAATCATTATGGCATTTGATTGTTAATTTACAAGAACTCGACTCTACAGCGATTATGTTGGCTGTATTAAATTTAATTGATGTGGTGATGATCGCAAACTTATTGGTCATGGTAATTGTGGGCGGGTATGAGATCTTCGTATCTAAATTACGCACAGGCGGACATCCAGATGAACCAGAATGGTTAAGTCACGTAAATGCTTCTGTCTTAAAAGTAAAACTTTCCATGTCGATCATTAGTATTTCTTCTATCCACATGCTACAAACCTTTGTAAATGCTGCAAACATGGATGAGAAAACAATGATGTGGCAATTATTTCTCCATTTAGGGTTCTTAGTTTCCGCAGTCGCTATGGCCTATACCGATAAAATCCTCTACGGCACAAGCCATAAAACTCATTAGGTCAAAGGTAAATTTTGATAAAAAACACCGCACTTTTTGGAAGTGCGGTGTTTTTTTGAGTTATATGTATTAGTATCAGCTACATTTTTTTGCTTTGTAGATTTACATAAGCAAGAATTGCAACTAGCACGCCTACTGGAAGTAATAAATCAGTAATTGAGCCATCGTTACCCCAAATTAAATTAGCGAGAATAACTAAACTACCGCCAATCGCCCAAGCAATAGTTGTTGGTACAGACCAAACGATCATTTGCTTTTTAACGTCATTAATTCCCATCATTCGATTTACAACCCAGAATAAACTATCGTTAAAGTAACCAAAGAATAATGATCCCATTGTCGCAGCCTGCGCTGCTAACAACATATTTACACCAGGAATTTGAGCCAAAATTGGAGCAGAAATAGAAGCCGCCGTAATCATTGCAACAGTACCAGATCCCTGAATAAAACGAACTAATGTTGAAACAATGAATGGGATTAAGATTGGTGAAATAGGTAACGCTGCAACTTGCTCTGCAAGTTGTTTTCCTGCTCCACTATCACGTAATACAGCGCCTAATGCCCCACCAGCACCAGTAACTAACAAAATAATACCTGCAGTTTTTACTCCTTCTTCAAGATGAAGTGCGGTTGTTGTTTTATCTGTTTTTGGTAATAAGGTATATACAGCTACAAGTACACTAATTGCTAATGCGATCATAGGATGGCCAACAAAATTAAATACTTGATATAACGTATTTTCTGCTAATGCTGGGTTACCTTTTGCGATTAAACCTAATATAGCTTTAATAAAGATTAGACCAATTGGTAATAAAATGGGTAATAATGATAAACCTAAGCTTGGTAAGTCTTTTTTCTCACGACTTTCAATATAATCATCGTATTTTTGCTTAAGTTCTTCTTGCGTAAAGACTTCTTGATTAAAAGTTGGGTACTTTTTATCTAACCATTTAGCATAGAGAACAATCCCAACTACAGGAAACACCGCCATTGCCATACCAACTAGCAACATAGCACCAATATCGACACCAAATAATCCTGCTACGCCTAACGGACCTGGTGTTGGTGGAACGGTATGGTGAGTTACCACTAAACCACCAGCTAAAGCAACCCCTAAAGTCAATAGTGAGCGTTTACCATTTTTGGCTAAGGCTTTAGCTACTGGATAGAGAATAACAAAGGCTGAATCCACAAAGATTGGAATACTAACAACATAGCCTGTAATTGCAAGTGCCCATTCTTCTTTTTTCTTGCCAAGGAATTTAATGAAGCTATATGCCATTTTCTCAGCAGCGCCTGAAACTTCTAGGATACTTCCCATCATAACGCCTAAGCCGATCACAATACCAATACCACCTAGCGTACCACCAAAGCCTTTGGTAATTGCACCTAAAGTACTATCTACACTCACACCGCCAATTAAACCAGCAATTGCAGAAGCAATTAACATCGCAATAAAGGCATGAACTCTGGTTCTTAACACTAAAATAACTAAAACAAATACCGCAACTAATAATCCTATAATGGGGATAGGTAAACCAAACATAATGCCTCCTATGACATGTCAAATTGAATAAATTGCTGGATAACATCAACAAAATTTTGATCTGCTTTAAAGCCAAGATTTAATGCTTGCTGACAGTTAATTTGAGCAGGCCAACTTGCCACGATATTGTTAATATTTTCATCAAATTCAAATCGCACTTTTTCTAGAATTTCTTTCCCTCTTACTTCTACTAAATTAGATAACATTTGTTCTACGCTGACAGTAAATCCAGGTAAGTTGATGGTATGCCAATCTCTCAAAGGCAAAGATGGAAGTGTTAAAGCATGAATAAAGTTATTTACTACGGTATTTGGACTAGAAAGCCATAAGTCCAATTTTTCAGAAACAGGACAAATGGCGTCTTCATGATTTAATGGCTCTCTAATAATACTGCTGACAAAGGAAGATGCAGCTTTATTTGGTTTTCCTGGACGGATACAAATTGTTGGTAAACGTAATGCGATACCATCAACAAAACCTTTGCGGGAATAGTCATTGATAAGTAACTCACACATTGCTTTTTGTGAACCGTATGTAGATTGTGGGGTAACAGAGGTATGATCTTGGATAACATCAGGTAAATCTCCACCGTATACTGCCAAAGAACTGGAAAAAATAAACCGCACTTTAGGGTTATTTTTCCGACATACTTCTAATAAATTACGAGTTGCTAGAAAATTAATTTCATATCCTAAATCAGGATCTTGCTCTGCATGGCTACTTACTATCGCGGCTAAATGGAAAATAGCATCTGTTTTAGCATCAATAATATCTTCTAGTCCTTTTGGATTGCGTAAATCCATTTCTAGACAACGTGCTCTAGGATCATTATTGGGGGCAACAGGTTGAATAACATCAATTAACACTAGCTCATCTATGGACAAATTTGAATGAGATAACAAAGTTTTCGCAAGGCGTTGCCCTAAAAATCCTTGTCCTCCAGTAATAACAATTTTCATTGTGTTCTCCTTAAAATTGTTTGCACCTTATACAAAAACTGCTTGTTTTTGGCACATTTTGCTGTTTGCAAGATGTAAAAAGCCCTACCCATGAAAAATAGGGCATTTCACGAAAAACGCTATAAACTATTTGTAGGGTTTAAACCAATCTAAACCAGCGATGGTTTCAGAGCGTGGTTTATACTCACAACCAACGAATCCTTGGTAGCCAATTTCATCAAGTTTATTGAATAAATATTCATAATTGATTTCACCTTCATTTGGTTCATGGCGATCTGGCACTGAGGCGATTTGAATATGTGCGACTTTATCTTTCAAGCGGTCAGTTAAACGAGATAAATTACCCTCTACATTTTGTGCATGAAAATAATCTAACTGAATAAATACATTCTCACGATCAACCAACTCAACGATTTCTAATGAGTCTAACTGACTCTTTAATAAATAATTGGGTTTGACTTGTGGACTAAGTGCTTCTAATAAAATTTTAATTCCATAAGGTTTAAATTTTTCCGAAGCATAACGAATATTATTTACAAAGGTTTGCTTATATAGTTCTCTGTCAGCATCTTCTGGTACTACTGCTGCCATAATGTGTACATTAGGGCAGTTCAACGCTAACGCATACTCCAAAGCAAGATCAATATCTTTATGGCTATCTTGTTCACGATTTGGGATAGCGGAAACACCCCATTCTCCAATATCTACATTACCTGCAGGAGTGTTAAAAAGAACCTGTTGTAATCCATATTGATCTAATTTTGCTTTTAGTACATCTGCGGAATATTCATAAGGCCAGAGATATTCGACATACTTAAATCCAGCTTTAGCTGCGGCTTCAAAGCGATCTAAAAAAGGAACCTCTGTAAACATCATTGTTAAATTTGCGGCAAATTTTGGCATTGTTATTTCCCCCTATTTTGCAGATCTTTAATTTCATTTTCCGTTAGATAGCGAATTTTCTGTCCTTGTAAAATGAAATAAAGCTTAGCGGTTTCTTCTAATTCTTCTGTATTATCTACTGCATCAATTAAGTTTTTTCCTGTAACTACAACCCCATGATTAGCAAGTAAGAAGGCTTTTCCTGATAAAGCTCTTTCGCCTAATTCTTTGGCTATATTTATATCTCCTGGTCTGTAATAAGGAATGACAGGCAATGTGCCAACACGCATTACATAGTAGGGGGTAAAGGCTTGTATTGCGTTCTCTGTATTGAGATTTTCTAAACAGGATAAGGCAGTTAAATACGTTGAATGCAAATGAACAATTGCATGACACTCAGGATTCTTGCGATACATTTCTAAATGAAAAACAGATTCTTTAGACGGTTTATCCCCAGACAACAAATTACCAGCAAGATCTAATACAGATAAACGTTCAGCTTGTAATCTACCTAAAGATGAGCCTGTTGGTGTAACCAGAACCCTATTCTCATCTAAGCGTACTGATAAGTTACCCGCCCCCCCGACTGTATAACCTCGTTCAAATAATGAACGAGCCAAATTGACCATTTCAATTTTTTGCTCTAATTCCGTCATAAAAACATTCCTTGTGCAAAAAAGAAAAAGTCTTCAGAACCAAAATTTCCTGACTTGAGAGCGAGGAAAATATCTTCGTCTAAGGCTTTTAACCAAGGAACACCAGGGGCAATCTGTTTACCTATATGGAATCCTGTAAAACCTAGCTGCTGAACAACAATACTCGAGGTTTCTCCACCCGCAGTAATGAAATTCTTAATCCCTGCAGCTTTCAGTTTATCTGCCAATTTTGCAAAAGTATGTTCGATGGACTGACTCGCAACATCTGCACCAAATTTTTGTTGAATTTCTTTTAATTTCTCTGGAGGAACTGTTGCATAAACGATTGGTGCAAACTCGCTCGATAAATTATTTAAAACCCACTGAGCGATTTCTTCTGCATAGTGAGAATTAGATAAACTTTGCTCCACATCTAAATAAAAGTGCGGTGCATTTTCTGAATATTTAGCAACTTGCTTATTTGTCATGACTGAGCAAGAGCCTGACAGTATTACAGTCTTGGCTTTTGGTGGAGTAAAGGCATTCTCCCCCCTTTTTCCTCCGCTAATTCTTTCTGCCATATAGGCAGCAAGCCCTGATCCACCGGTTACTAATTTCATATCCTTAATTGCTTCTGCAAGTACAGCTAATTGGCTATTATCTACAGAATCCACAACCGCATATTTAAATCCTTGTTGCTTTAATTCAGAAAAACGTTTCTGAACAAACTCAGCACCTTGCATAAGATCAAAATAAGTAACAAGCCCTGTTCTGCCTTGTGCCTGCATATCCATTAAGCGTACTAAGTTAGCATCTTTCATTGGTGTGATTGGATGATTCTGCATTCCAGACTCATTCAGCAAAACATTACCCACAAACAGATAACCATTAAAAATGGTACGTCCATTAATCGGAAGTGCGGGGCAAATCACTGTAAAATCTTCATTCAGTTCTTTCAGCAAAGCATCTGTAACAGGACCAATATTTCCGTTTTCAGTGCTATCAAATGTTGAACAATATTTAAAATAAAATTGAGTACAGCCATTATTTTTTAGCCATTTTAGAGCGCTCAAAGATTGTTCTATCGCCTCATTTACTGGATTAGAACGAGATTTTAGGCTAATAACGATACCCTCTACTTTGTATGTCAATGATGAACTAGGTACACCGTTCATCTGTACGGTATTTAAACCATTCTCCACAAGGAAACTAGCAATATCACTTGCTCCAGTGAAATCATCTGCAATAACGCCTAACATCCTATTTCTCCTGTTTCTTTGGTAAATCAATGCCATTAAAAATTTTAATTACCGCACTATCATCTTCTTTTCCATAGCCTGCATTACTTGCTTCTGTAAACATATTAAAAGCGGTGCTTGCTAACGGTAATGGAAATTTTAAAGATTTTGCAGTGTCAGCAACTAGCCCTAAGTCCTTAACAAAAATATCAACCATTGATAAAGGGGTATAGTCACCATCAACAACGTGTTTCATTCTATTTTCAAACATCCAAGAATTACCCGCTGCATTTGTTACGACATCGTACATAAGAGCTAAAGGAATACCGGCTCTTGAAGCTAATGCCATAGCTTCTGCACCGGCCGCAATATGAACCCCCGCAAGCAGTTGGTGGATAATCTTAACAGTAGAACCCAACCCAATTTCTGCACCAATGTTATAGACTTTCCCAGCAACAGCATCTAAAACAGGTTTTAACTTCTCGAAAGCTTCTTCTGAGCCTGATGCCATAACTGTCATTTCACCATTTGCAGCTTTAGCGGCACCGCCTGATACTGGTGCATCTAACATTAACAATCCTTTACTTGTTAATTTTTGTGAAAGTTCTTTAGCGTCTTGTGCAGAAATAGTTGATGAAACCATTATTGCAGTTTTAGGTTTTAAGTGTGCTGCTAATCCTTGTTCTCCAAATAAAACCTGATTGACTTGATTTGCATTTACAACTAGTAGTAATACTGCATCTAAATCTTTTGCAAAACTTACTGCTTTTGTGTCCACTTGAGTTGCGCCAAGCGCTTTTAAACTCTCTAATGCGTGTAAATTCAGATCCACTCCATAGGTATTTAAACCTGCGCGAATACAAGATTTTGCTGCGCCCATTCCCATTGCTCCAAGTCCAATGATAGCTACAGAATATGAGTTGTGGCTCATGTTTATTTCTCCTTCTATTATTTTTTATATATTTTGCAATTTTTTTACACAAAAAAATGAGATCGAAGTCACATAATTTAACATTTATGTTAATTAATGTTAAATTATGTGATGTGTATTAGCCTAAAATGAAAAGTGATATAATGACGAATAAAAAAATTAGGAGCATAGAATGATACCGGCAGAGAGACAAAAGAAACTCCTCAAGCTGATTAGTCGGCAAGAAATAATCAGTATTAATGAATTAGTAAAATTATTAGATGTGTCTCATATGACAATTCGCCGAGATATTCAAAAATTAGAGCAAGAGGGGGTTGTTGTTTCTGTATCCGGCGGCGTTAAATTATTAGAACATTTATTTACCGAACCCACACATAATGACAAATCACTACTCTCAACTTTACAAAAAGAGAATATTGGTCGCCGTGCTGCTGAACTAATACCAACAAATACGACTGTATATTTAGATGCAGGAACGACAACATTAGAGATTGCTCATCATATAGTACAAAGAGAAGATTTATTAGTTATTACGAATGACTTTGTCATTGCGAATTTTTTAATGACAAATGGCCAATGTGAATTAATTCATACTGGGGGCTCAATTAATAAATCAAATTTCTCTTCTGTGGGAGAATTAGCGACACAATTGCTGAAACAACTTTCTATTGATCTTGCTTTTATTTCCACATCATCTTGGAATTTGAGAGGGTTAACCACTCCAGATGAAAGAAAATTGCCTGTGAAGAAAGCAATTTTACAATCTAGTCATAATAAAATTTTAGTTTCTGACTCTTCTAAATATGGGAAAACCGCTACATTTTCTATTTGTGAACTAGGTGTTTTTAACCGCATTATTTGCGATAAAAATCTATTACCCAATGTACAAGAGTCAATCAGAGAAATGGAAATAGAGTTAATTTTAGTGTAATTACTCCTCACAATCCCTATTTTCAAACCAGCTTTCGAGTATTAAGCAAGCGGAAATGCCGTCTACTTTGCCTTTTTCTAGCGCTCGGTAGCCGCCTCTTTGGAAGATTTCATCTCGTGCTTGGGTAGTGGTGAGGCGTTCATCTTGTAACTCAACTTTGACCCCAAATCGTCCATTTAAACGATTAGCAAATTTTCTTGCTCTGAGGGTTAATTTTTGTTCAGTTCCATCCATATTTAAAGGCAAGCCAACGACGACAATATCGGGTTGCCAGTCTTTTAAGCATTTCTCAATTTTTAGCCAGTCTGGAATACCATCTTGTGCTTTAAAGGCTGGAAGAGCTTGCGCTGTGCCCGTGATACTTTGTCCTACGGCACAGCCGATACTTTTGGTGCCAAAATCAAAGGCTAAAACAGTGATTGCCATTAGCTACGTCCTATTTGTTGATAAGCAAAATTGACATGCTCAATGCCAAGTAATTGATTGGCTGCTAACCAGCGTTCTGAAGCCTCTACATCAAATAGAATATGCTCATCGGCAGGTACCACCAACCAATCGTTATTCGCAATTTCCTGTTCCAGTTGGTTTGGTTCCCAACTTGCACAACCTAGGGTGACCAAATATTTTTCTGGCGATAGTGCGGTGCCAAAAGTATTGATAATATCCGCTGAAGTGGTGAGGTAAATTTTGTCAGTGACTTTATAGCTATGTTGGAAATCTTGATTTGTTTTACTATGTAAAATAAAGCCTCGTTCTAGATTTACGGGGCCACCAGCTAAGACTAATTTATCGGAATATTCACGTTCATCTGCCATCATAAAATTCATTTTGGCGCATAATTCAGCAATACTTAAATCTGTGACTTGAGTTAAAACTAGGCCCATTGCGCCCTGCTCATTATGTTCGCAAATATACACCACAGAACGTTGAAAATTTTCGTCCTCTAAATGAGGCATGGCGATTAAAAAATGATCTTGTAAATTCATAAAATTCTTATCCTAAATACAATGATGCACATTTTACACTGGGCTAGAATGGCTTTCAAATTGGGATTCTAAGTTGATATTATTGATGGGATAGTTTATTGTTAGCCCTTCTCGTCAGGATTGAAAAAAGAATATGTCAAAGCGCCTTTTCCAACATACCAAACATCAGGAACATTGTCCTCAATGTGAGGCTATCTTGCAGATAAAACAAGGGAAAAAAGGATTGTTTTTAGGTTGTTCTAATTATCCAGCCTGTGATTATATCAAGCCGCTTCACCCACACAATGAAAGTAAAGTGCTTAAAAATCTTGCGCAAAATTGTCCAGAGTGCGGTCATATTTTACAACTAAAACAAGGCAGTTACGGCATGTTTATTGGTTGCAGTAATTACCCAGAGTGCCGTTTTATTGTGCATGAGGAGCAAGAAACCACAGAGCAACCAATTGTTTGCCCAGAATGTCAACTTGGCGAGCTTGTTGCTCGACGTGGGCGGCAAGGAAAAACTTTTTATGGTTGTAACCAGTATCCAAAATGCAAATTTACTTTGGCGCAAAAACCGCATTTGATAACTTGTCCGCAATGTCAAACACTGGGGGCGATTTTGAAAAAAGAGGAAGAAAACCACCGCACTTGGTTATGCATCAATAAATCTTGCCAACATAGCTTTAAAACAACAATATGAATATCATCGAAATTAGCGAAAAATTAACACAAAATGAAGTCGTTGCTTATCCAACGGAAGCGGTTTTCGGCTTGGGTTGTAATCCTTTTAGTCAAAGTGCGGTAGAAAAATTATTAATGTTAAAGCAACGTCCAATCGAAAAAGGCTTAATTCTCGTTGCGCCAAATTTAGATTATTTTCGCTCTTTTATTGATGAAGATAAGCTCAATTCGCAACATTGGCAAAAACTACAAAAAGTCTATGATCGACCGACAACATGGGTTGTGCCAGCCAAAGCAGATATTGCGAAATTTTTATGTGGTCATTTCAATAGTATTGCTATTCGAGTTAGCCAACACCCAGCGATTAAGATGCTTTGTGAGCAAACTGGTTTTGCTTTAACCTCGACGAGTGCCAATTTAACAGGGCTCACGCCTTGTAAAACAAGTGATGAAGTGCGGTTGCAATTTGGCGAAGATTTTCCTGTATTAGATATGTCCGTTGGCACAGCAAGCCAGCCTTCAGAAATTCGTGATCTATTGACAGATCAATTATTTAGACAAGGATAACGTATGGATAAATACGCTGTTTGGGGAAATCCTATCGCACAAAGTAAATCCCCTCAAATTCATCGTCATTTTGCTCAACAAACTCAACAAAACTTGGATTATGTAGCGATCTTGGGGGATGAAGAACAATTTGAACAACAGTTACTCGACTTTTTTGCACAAGGTGCGCAAGGCTGTAATATTACCGCACCTTTCAAAGAGCGTGCATTTAAACTAGCGCAACAACATAGTGAACGTTGTTTAAGTGCCGAGTCTTGTAATACTTTAAAAAAATTAGCGGACGGAACTTTATTTGCGGATAACACTGACGGCGCAGGTTTGGTCAGTGATTTACAGCGCTTAAACTGGCTAAAAGCAAATCAGAACATCTTGATTTTAGGGGCTGGTGGTGCGACAAAAGGTGTTTTATTACCTTTGTTACAAGCTCAACAAAATATCCTTATTACCAACCGCACTTTTAGTAAAGCGCAAGAGTTGGCGGCTAAATTTAGCCAATATGGCAATATTCAAGCCGTTGAACTAGAGCATATTCCAGTGCAAAAGTTCGATTTAATTA
This sequence comes from Canicola haemoglobinophilus, assembly GCF_002015075.1. Classification (GTDB taxonomy): domain Bacteria; phylum Pseudomonadota; class Gammaproteobacteria; order Enterobacterales; family Pasteurellaceae; genus Canicola; species Canicola haemoglobinophilus. Next base: position 36,174 of record NZ_MUXZ01000017.1, on the reverse strand, counting down.
TTAATGCCACATCAACAGGGCTCCAAGGTAAAACCTTGAATATTAATCCACAGATTTTACAACTTGCCACTGCCGCTTATGATATGCAATACAGCAAAGAAAGCGATACGCCTTTTATTGCGCTATGTAAACAACAAGGGGTAAAACAAACTTGTGATGGTTTTGGTATGCTTGTTGGACAAGCTGCTCATGCCTTTTATTTATGGAGTGGCGTGATGCCCGATGTTGAGCCTTTGTTAATGTTGGTTTAGATCATTCGCAGAAAAACTCCAGCAAATTCAACCGCACTTTTGTTATAATTCCGCCCATTCTTTTTATCTATTAAAGCCATGAACGCTATGCAAAACTTTGAAAATCACACGCCTGATGCATAAGGCTATGTTGCTTGATTTACAAGGATTGGCACGTTTTTGAAATGAAAAGTTACATAATAACCTACACTTATGTAGCTTTTTTGTTGTGAGTTGTTATTTATAGAATGGTTCGAGATTTCTTGCTATATCTTGCCATTTAGCCCAGTTTATATCAAGTTGAAATTTGCTTTCAGCTTTTTCTAATAGGTCATTCAAAACAGCTCGATTATAGCGAGTTGAACCATTTTGTTTTGCTAAGTAACACTTGATTGCAACAGGTAAACTCTTTTTAGCTTGCAAGAATGGTAGAAAACCACAGATGTCATTCCTTATCAGTTCCTCATCGTAAATCTTGATGAGGGGAAATGGATTGTCCAGCTTGGATAAATTCCGAAGTTGATACTTTTTATCCTTATCTTTGGGCTTTATCCGAAGTTCTAACCTCGTTATACGAGTTTCAATATCTTTTTCTCTGACAGTTATCAGCTCTTCTGTATAACTATTAGAAGTGTACAGTTTTACTTTTTCATAAACCAATAGATAAAAATTTGAACGTTGTGAACCAACAGCGTAGTTATTTTTAAGATCATCCTTGTTGTTTATAAATTTCACTCCACTTCTCGCTTTTAATATGGAAAAATAGTAATCGGTTATAAATTTTTTACTATAGATATCAATAGTGAGATCTAGCCTTGTTATCCTAGCTCTTTTAAATAATCTCTCTATTGTTCCTCCGCCAATACCTTTCTTTAACCATCCTACTATATTAAAGATTGAATCTGTTTCTGCATATTGTGGAGATAGCTCAAAACGAACGCTCGGGCTATTTGGATTATGCAAAGGCTCATAGGAAACCAATAAATAAAAGTCGGAATTGTCTTTAGCACTAATTTTAAAGTTTTCTTTATATTGCTTACTCAATACTTTTTTGACTTTATACCTTCTTGATTTCTCTTTGGATAAGAAATCTAGCTTTCTATATATATCTTGAGATTCTATCTTTGATTTAATATCGCAAACAAAAGAGAGCTTATCAATTCCCATATAAAGCAAATTCCCTTTGAATTTACCAACCTTAATAAAATTGTTATTTCTATAGATACTTGCCTTATTTAATATAACCATATTATTCATAGTTATTTCCCCATATTAGTATTATTAAGTAAATATGCTTGTAATGTGCTAATAGAGTGAGCAGAAACAGATTTACAAGCAGAAGAACGCTCTTTAATCCATTCATCTATTTCACTTTCAAGCCACGCAACCGCCCGTAGAGATAACTTCTTCGGTTTGGGGAAATCCGCAGTTTTGATCAATCGATAAATAGTTGATTTTGATAATGTGGTTTTAAGCATTACTTGGTTTAATTTGATTAGTTGCATAAGCACCTCTTTGAGTTATCAAAAGGCGGAATTACCTTTTGCTCTAGTGCTTTACAAAAATCAGATTTAGGTATGATTTTAGGGAGAAAGGTGTTTTAAAGCTGACAGTCAGCTTTAAATAGGCTAAATTACTGACTGTCAGATATAGGTAAATTGAGTTCTGACTGTCAGCTAGTTTGAGGGAAATTTAATAATGCATAAAAATTTGATAGGGCAAACAGAGAAGCAAAAAAGAAACTGTGAAGAGCAACAAAATAGAAGGGCTGATATTAAGAAGAAGTTTCCAAAGACAATAACTTTCTACACATATGAAAGGACTGTTCAGAAGGTAGAAAAAAGGATTGCTAAACTCGCTGCTATATATGAGAAACTAGACATAAAACTAAGAAAAAGTGAGTTAAAATCCCTTGCGATCACTAGCTATATTGATATGTCTAATAGTACAGATAAATTTGAGTTACTTAGATTTATTCACGATCAACTAGTTGAAAATAACGTATCTATCAAAAAGCTCACATTAAGATTAAATAGAAAATTTCCTGAAAAAGGTGAGTGGAATAGAGAAAGATTGGAAGATTTTGTGTTGTTTAAGGATTAAATGATATAAAGAAAACTGATGTGGGTAGGATCTCTGCGATATTAATACTTTTTATTGAACAGCTATCAAAAAGCATTAATTCTTCATCAGTATAATGATTGATTACACTCCAATGGGAATTAGTAGAGAATAAAACGATTGAATTTGGGGATTGTAAGTGGGTAATAATGTTCGATTTTAGCGTTGATCGTCGCTTTATCTCATTAGGCTGAATTTTAAGCTTTTTGTATAGCTTAGAGATATGGTTGAGCAAATATTGCATTTGATAAATATCTAAACCACCTATCAGAAGATCATAAATCCCCCAATTATTCATATAGGCGAGTAATAACTCATTGAATAGAGGTTTACGCTTTATTTTTCTATGAGATACAAAATACACAGCATTAACAATGCTATAAATTCCACATAAACAGTCAAGCTCACCTTGTTGCAATGCTTTCATAAAAAACATAATTAAACCTTATATATCAATATTTTAACATATTTAACGTTATCTACAAAACAGTCTCCAAAAATACTAAAAGTCCTCGTTTTTTATCCGCACTTAGGCGTTCTAAATGAGTATTTAATCGGTTTTGAATACTATCTTCAGAAATAGGAATAAATGTCCTTTTAGCATTGCTTTTCAGATCAGACATACAATCGATAAAAAACCAACCAATATCAGTATTCAGAGCTGTGGCAATTTCAACTAAATGGGCAACATTAATCTTATTTTCCCCACGTTCATAGCGAGAAAGTTGCTGTTGAGCAATACCGATTTGTTCGGATAGCATAGCTGCACTAAGTCCCATTTCTTTCCTTTTCTGTTGAATCCGTTTTCCAACCAGTCTATCTACTTCTGTTACCGAGAGTTTTGACATACCAATAAGCTCTTTTATTATCGTTTATTGGTATTTTGTGATTGTTTTACTCTTTTAAGAATATCGGTTATAGTATATTTCATCTTTTTTGTACTTTTAAGGAGATTATTATGATTACCCAAGAACAAGTTATTGATGCTTTCTTTCGTTTATATTGTGCTTATCACAACAAACGTTTCACTAAAACTCTCAATTTCACTCAAAAAACAGAGCAAGAGTTGCTACCAGCGATAAGGCACTATCTTCTAGGATATTTTGATCAACTTGAACCCGAATCACCTGTTCAGGTTACAGCTAATTATCAGGGGCGTTTTGATTTTCTCATTGGTAATGTCGCTGTAGAGCTTGCTTTAAGATCAGCAAGAAAGGGAGGAAATAATCTTAAAGCTGAGCATAATGTGAACGAAGTCAGAAAACTTATTAGACACCCAGAACATTCTTTAATGGTTTTATTTGATTTTAAAGGGCGTAGAACTGATGAAGAAGTCATTGAAACTCTTAAAGAATATCGAAATATTCCTTCATTAGGGCGAGGTAATCCACACAGATATCCATTTACAGTAGCTTACTTTTATCAAGCTGAAGATGGGCAATTATGCTACTACACAAGAAGAATTAGAGTTAAAAGACGTCCTGTTAGCCTAATCGAAGATCAAGAGATTATTGAACAAAATAATATTATTAGCCAAAGAGAGCTAACCGCTAGAGAATACGATCTTCATAGTGGAAACTATCTTCAATCCTACCCTGTTGAAATCAGAGTTAAAGGTAAAGAATTAACGATAGAATACCAAGATGAAGAAGGAAATTATCATCAATATAAAGGAACGGAGGTAGAGTTAGATCAATATGAGTTAATCTCTTCACAAAATTCCAATAATAAAGCAAATGTAACTCTATCTATTGATGAAGATGATGGTAGCTTGGGTGTTGAGGGTGTTTTAGTTGAAGATGGCGATACTAAAGAATGGATTATTGAGAAAGAATAACTCAATTTTCTCCATAATCATCAAATTAGGTGAACACTATGAATAAAGAAAACTATAACAATATTATTTTCTATTCAGACTCTCAGATAAATAGAGCCAAAGAAATACAGGCTTTCTATGAGAGCAAGGACATAAATATTGAATTTAGATCAATCACTTCTTATTTAAATTTTAAATCCTATACATTTGTTAAAAACGAATCTACCCACTTATCTCATATAAAAGAGTTTCTTTTTGAGTTGACTCATCATTTAAACCTCAAAGTTATAAGAGTTGTATCAGATAATGATACCCATATCTCTTTTGAACTACATAATAAAAAGAGCAAAGTCTATAATTTTCTTACTGCCATTGAAGATGAAAAATTCCAAAATCCTCAAGAAATGCAATTACCTGTTTTACTTGGAGAAAGAAAAGGTGCTTTTGTTATTGATTTAGCTAAAACACCTCATTTATTGATTGGAGGATCGACAGGAAGTGGGAAAAGCGTTTTTATTAACTCCTTATTATTAAGTCTTTTATATCATCATTCGCCAGAAACCCTAAAACTAGTTTTAATTGATCCTAAGGTTGTGGAATTCTCAATCTATAATGATATTCCTCATTTACTATACCCAGTTATTACTGATCAACATTATGTAAATTCAGCATTAGCTTGGTGTATTGAGGAAATGGAAAGGCGTTATGAATTATTATCTAAAGCTATGGTACGTAATATTGAACAATATAATGATAAGGTCAAAAGTAGCGAGAAATTACCTTATATTGTTGTTATTATTGATGAATTTGCCGACCTGATGCTTTCTAAACATAAGGATAAATTTGAGGAATTAGTAGTTCGGTTAGCTCGAAAAGCAAGAGCAACAAACATTCATTTAATTATGGCAGCTCAACGCCTAACTTATGATGTGATCACAGACGTTATTAAAGCTAATATTCCTAGTCGAATTGCTTTTACTGTTGCAACAGAACCAGGCTCAAGACTTATATTAGATAATGAGGGAGCAGAATGCTTAATAGGGCTAGGAGATTTTCTATTTCTTGGTGCGGGTGCAACTAAACCAATCCGACTTCAAGCACCACTCTTATCAGATGACGATGTTGCCCGTATAACTGATGAGCTGCGTAAACAAGGTCATTCTAAGTATATTGATTTATCAAAATATCTACCGCCAAAAGAAGAAATCCAATACTCAGATAGTGAATTAGATCCGTTATTTGATGAGGCAGTTCAATTTATACGTGAAACAAATATCTTATATACTAGTGCTATGCAGCGACATTTTAGAATAGAATTTAAGCGAGCAGCTGTCATAATGGATCAACTTGAACAAAAAGGAATTGTTTCTGCAATGAATAACGGAAAGCGGACTTTATTATAAAAATAAGGCGGAAATTCCCGCCTTTTGTTTACTTTTCATCAGTTAGACTATCCAAATAATCTCCCCACTTTTGCAACCAAATACGACATTCTTTATCATAAGTATGTAAGTTATAAGTGCCTTCAATACCCTTTTTAGAATGTCCTAAGATTGCCTCACCGACTTCATTAGGGCAGCCTAAACGAGCCAAGCCTGTGCGAACTGTTCGGCGTAAATCGTGTGGCGACCAATGCTCAATATCTAACATTAGCCCATTCTTTCTTAGTGTCCACGTTCTTTCCGTTAAATATTTTTGTTGAATTGGCTTTTCTTGTAACCGCATTTGAAATAGATATTTTGTCGATCTATCGCAGCTTTTTATAAGCTCTATTGCTTGTGTTGATAGTTGAACGTAGCGAGAGGCTCCCGTTTTGGTTTCTCTAAGAAAAATGGTTTTCATATCTAAATCAATATCGTCCCAAGAAATAGCACAAATTTCCCCTGTACGGCAGCCCGTCAATAATGTGAGTAAAAAAAACATTTTGGATTTTCTTGGTAAAACTCGATTGCTTTATCCAATTCATAAAAGTAGTCAGTTCTTTATGATCGAAAGCACGAGTTCCTTTGTTATTTGTCAGCTTAACAGCTGTCATTTTTAACGTTTCTTTTGCTAAAAATGCTGGATTTACAAAGTTTTCATCAAATTTATCTAACCCTATGGCAAAGCGATAAGCCAGCGACCATTCTCTAAGAACACTACCTGCTTGAACCCTTGCTCCTCTTTCATTTACAATTTTTAAAATGTGTTCGACGATTTCTTTTCTTGTTACAGAGGAGGCAATTCGATCACCAAATGGAATAACCACATCATTGTATAACGTTCTCCGAACCTCATCTTGCCCTTTAGGTTTTCTAGCTCCTGCTATCAGTTTTCCATTATCACTATAATGATCCTCAATATACTGCGACATATAAAGCTCAATAAGATCTTTAACATAAAACTGCTGCTGTTTTCTTTTTTGTTCTTGTTCCTTCTTATAAGCTTTCAGTTCCGTAGCTGGACAACGACCAGAAAGTCTAATATTTTTCAATTCTTTAAGTTGTTTTCTTGCTTCTGCTAAACTAACAGCAGGAAATGAGCCTATTTTGACTTGAATGAGTTTATTCGTTATTGGGCTTGAATAACGATAAAAAAAGGTTTTTATACCAGTTTTCCCACACGTAACTCTTAAACCAGAGTATTCTCCAATATCAGCTTTATCTTGATCTTTAGGTTTCATCATTTCAATAGTTTTTGTTGTTAATGGCTTTTTTGCTGCATTACTCATAAAATAACTCCTCAAAAGAAAAGTGCTTATTTGTGTACACATATTATACTATTGGTTATGATAACCTACAAATAAACCTACACTTAAGTATAGGTTTTTATGAGACCTTATAGTGCTTTGAGAAACTTTATAAAACGATGAGTTTATATAAAATTATTTAATATCAATTATTTACATAAAATAAAAATATGAATTTAAATGAAAAAATACAACAACACACCCCAATGATGCAGCAATACTTAAAACTTAAAGCAGAAAATCCCGATATTTTGCTGTTTTATCGCATGGGTGATTTTTATGAGTTATTTTATGATGATGCAAAGAAAGCAGCGGAATTATTGGATATTTCTCTGACCAAAAGAGGACAATCAGCGGGACAGCCCATTCCCATGGCTGGTGTGCCTTATCATGCGGTAGAGGGATATTTGGCAAAATTGGTGCAACTTGGCGAAAGTGTGGCGATTTGTGAGCAAGTAGGTGATCCAGCAACGGCTAAAGGTCCTGTTGAGCGCAAAGTTGTGCGCATTGTGACACCGGGAACAGTAAGCGATGAAGCTTTGTTGCCTGAGAAACAAGACAACTTGATTGCGACTATTTATCAAGAAAAAACACAATTTGGCTTGGCTATTTTAGATATGACATCTGGGCGTTTTCAGATAACTGAGTTACAAGATGTTGCAAGTTTACAAGCCGAGTTACAACGAATTCAGCCCGTTGAATTGCTCTATGCAGAGGATTTTGCGGATAAGCATTTGATCGAGCAATTTAAAGGATTGCGCCGCCGTCCGATTTGGGAGTTTGAATTAGGCACTGCTGTTCAGTTACTTAATCGCCAATTTGGTACTAAAGATTTGCGTGGTTTCGGGGTGGAAAAAGCAATTTTGGGCTTATGTGCGGCAGGTTGTTTGTTGCAATATGCCAAAGAAACCCAACGCACCGCACTTCCTCATATTCAAAGTATTAGTTTGTTGCAAAATAGCGATACTGTACAACTTGATGCAGCGACTCGCAGAAATTTAGAATTGACCCAAAATCTTGCTGGTGGCAGTGAAAATACCCTTGCGGCTATTTTAGATAAATGTGTGACACCAATGGGAAGCCGTTTGCTCAAGCGTTGGATTCATCAGCCTATTCGCAATATTGATAAATTACAGCGCCGCCAACAGCATATTCAAATGCTTTTGCAGCAAAATTTAGTAGAAGAATTACAACCATTTTTACGTCAAGTGGGCGATATGGAGCGTATTCTGGCGCGAGTTGCACTGCGTTCTGCTCGCCCGAGAGATTTAACTCGACTCAGAACCGCCTTAGAGCAAATCCCTTTTATTCAAAAACAATTAGAAAACACACCGCACTTTACGCAGTTTTCACAGCAAATCGCCGATTTTTCGGTGCAATTAACCCTTTTGCAAAAGGCGATTATTGATAATCCGCCATTGCTTATTCGTGACGGTGGTGTGATTGCCGAAGGATATAATGCAGAGCTTGATGAATGGCGTAGTTTATCTGCTGGAGCTACTCGTTATTTAGAAGAATTGGAGCAACGTGAGCGTGCGAATACGGGTATTGATACCTTAAAAATAGGCTTTAATGCCGTGCATGGCTACTATATTCAAATTAGCCAAGGGCAAGCGCACAAAGCGCCTATGCACTATGTACGCCGTCAGACGTTAAAAAATGCGGAACGTTACATCATTCCTGAATTAAAAACCTACGAAGACAAAGTGCTGAAAGCGAAAGGCGCTTCACTTGCTTTAGAAAAACAACTTTATGATGAAATTTTCGAGCAATTATTACCGCACTTAGCTGAGTTACAACTCGCTAGTTTGGTCCTGGCAGAACTTGATGTTTTAACTAATTTAGCGGAGCGAGCAGAAACCTTGAATTATGTGCAACCACAATTTAGTTCGCAAATTGGTTTGCAAATCACACAAGGTCGTCATCCTGTGGTGGAGCAAGTGCTAAAAGAGCCTTTTATTGCTAATCCATTAGAACTTCATCAAGATCGCCATTTGTTGATTATTACAGGTCCAAATATGGGCGGTAAAAGTACTTATATGCGTCAAACGGCATTGATTACTCTCATGGCTTATATGGGGAGTTTTGTGCCAGCAGAAAGTGCGGTTATTGGACCTGTTGATCGCATTTTTACTCGTATTGGTGCCTCTGATGATCTTGCCTCTGGTCGTTCAACCTTTATGGTGGAAATGACAGAAATGGCAAATATTTTGCATCAAGCCACATCGCACAGTTTGGTGTTGATTGATGAAATTGGGCGAGGAACATCAACTTACGATGGACTTTCGCTTGCTTGGGCTTGTGCAGAGCAATTGGCACAAAAAATCCGTTGTTTGACCTTATTTGCCACACATTATTTTGAGCTGACTGTTTTGCCTGAACAAATTAAAGGTATTCACAATGTTCATCTTAATGCCCTTGAGCACAAAGACAGCATTGCCTTTATGCATTCTGTACAAGAAGGAGCGGCAAGTAAAAGCTATGGTTTAGCGGTTGCCGCTTTGGCTGGAGTACCGCAAGAGGTCATTAAATCAGCGAAACAGAAATTGCAGCAGTTGGAAAAGTTATCTCAACAAAATCATGTAGATCTGCCAGCCAAGAATGTTTTAACTCAAGCACAAGGCGAATTAGCTTTAATGGCAGAAGATGAAAAACAAAGTGCGGTCTTATCTATGTTAGAAAAACTAGATCCAAATGAACTTAGTCCGAAACAAGCTTTGGACTATTTGTATCAGCTTAAAAAGATATGGCGTGAAGAATAAAAAATAGTTCAGTATAGGGAATTTTCTCTATACTGATTTTTTCTTTCATTTATTCTCATTATTAGCAAAATCCAGTTCCCCCAGTTCATAACTTTTACCGCAAAATCCTTGACGAATAGGCGTTTCAAGCGTAATATTCCGCACGATTTAGTAATAAGAGGACATACACTTTGGACAGTCATAGTCGATACCTATTATCTTTTTTCTAAATCTCGTCTTGTCTTTCTAGCACTTATCGGCGGGATTACGCAGGTAAGTTCCATTACCTATTTTTTCAGGTATCTTTTTAATCAAATAGATAAAATTTTCTCCGCACTTTTATGCACCTTATTTGATTTTCCTTGTTCATTGCGTTGTTCATAATCCTTTAGGAGTATGACAAAATGATTAATGCTTTTTCACTCGAAGATGCTCGTTTAGTCCGTATTGATGACAATACTGATACAGAACTGAATAATGCTATCTGGTTAGATTTACTTGAACCGAGTAAGGAAGAACGTGATTTATTACAAGAAGGGCTAGGGCAAAATTTAGCGACTTTTCTCGAGTTAGAAGACATCGAGGCATCTGCTCGTTTTTTCGAAGATGAAGATGGCTTGCATTTGCACTCTTTCTTTTATTGTGAAGACGAAAATGATTATGCCGATTTAGCTAGCGTTGCTTTTACCATTCGTGATGGTCGTTTATTTACTTTAAGAGATCGTGAGTTGCCCGCTTTTCGTTTATATCGTATGCGTTCGCGTAATCAGCGTTTGGTTGAATGTAATGCTTATGAGGTTTTATTGGATTTATTTGAAACCAAAATTGAGCAGCTAGCGGACGTTATTGAAAATGTGTATGCCGATTTGGAAAAATTGAGCCGCATTATTTTGGAAGGTAAGCAAGGCGAGGCATTTGATGAAGCTCTTGCGACTATTACAGAACAAGAAGATACCAGTTCTAAAGTGCGTTTATGCTTAATGGATACGCAGCGCGCTTTGAGCTTTTTGGTGCGTAAAACACGTTTGCCAGCTAATCAGTTAGAACAAGCTCGTGAAATTTTACGAGATATTGAATCTTTGCAACCACACAATGAGTCTTTATTCCAAAAAGTAAACTTTTTAATGCAAGCGGCAATGGGCTTTATTAATATTGAGCAGAACCGCATTATTAAAATCTTCTCCGTTGTGTCGGTGATTTTCCTACCACCAACATTAGTGGCATCAAATTATGGTATGAACTTCAGTAATATGCCAGAATTGGGCTTTAAATTTGGCTACCCAATGGCATTGGGTTTAATGGCATTGGCTGCATTTGCACCTTATTGGTATTTTAAACGTAAAGGATGGCTATAATGGTTTATCAATTGAACTCAATTCAATTTCTCTTGAATACAGTTTTTGACATATTAAGTTTTATTTTTATGTTGCGTATGTGGTTTCAATATTGCCGCATTGATTTTTACAATCCTTTTTCACAATCTTTGGTGAAATTTACCAATCCGATTATTTCGCCTTTGCAAAAAGTTTTTCCAACCATAAAAAACATAAATTTTGCACCGCTCTTTTGTGTCTTTGTATTAGGCGTATTGAAATATCATGCCATTTTTGCCGTAGTGGGTACGCGTTTCCCTATTGAGCAAAGTGTCATTATCGCCCTGTTACATACCTTGCGTACTTTCGGCGAATTGTTCTTATATATTTTATTTTTAGGCGCAATTTTAAGTTGGTTTAATCGTGGTGCTTTAGGCTACTTATTGCATCAACTTGGTGAGCCTTTGTTGCAACCAGTACGTCGTTTATTACCAAGAACGGGCATGATCGATTTTTCCCCAATGCTACTCGCCTTTATTTTGTTCTATGGTAATCGTGTACTCTATGATTTATTAGGCAGCTATTGGGCTTTAGCATAAGTTACTAGGGCAAAAGTGCGGTCAAAATTGGTGGATTTTTTATGTTTGCCGTAGAAAAAATCGGAGATGATTTACGCTTGAGAATTTTTTTGCAACCGAAAGCGAGCAAAGATCAGATTATTGGATTGCATGATGACGAGCTTAAAATCAGTATTACAGCCCCACCAATTGATGGACAAGCCAATGCACATTTACTGAAATTTTTAAGTAAGGCTTTTAAAGTGGCGAAAAGTGAAATTGTGCTAGAGAAAGGCGAACTTAACCGCCACAAACAGATTTTAATTCCTCAACCAAAGATTATTCCGCCAGTTGTGGCAAATTTATTGTTGGAAACTGCATAAAAAAATACCGCACTTTTTGCTAAGTGTGGTATTTTTTATCAAGCTTTATTAAGCGTTTAAGATTTTCTGAATTTCTGCCATGCTTAAATGATATTCATGTGGACAAGCACGCCATGCATCAAGCATTTTCAGATATTTATCCCACATTGGTGTTTGTGAATCACAACCATGTTCACAACGCATAAACTCTTGATATTTGCCTTCAACAGAAGTAATAAAACGTAGATAGTTAAGATATTTTTTCTCGCGAACAGCACAATAGCCAGCAAATTGTAAGCGATGTGGCGTTAATCCAGATTTATCTTGTAGGTTGTTGTAAGAAATTTGTAATGCGTTATACATTTCTAACGTATCTAATACCGTACGGCATTCTGTTTCTGAAAGATCAGAAAATTCTTTGTCTAACTCTTTCAATTCCAAACCAAAGCCACCTTTAACAATAGCTTCTAAACGTTGATATTTTTGTGCATTAGTTGGATCTAATAAGCCCATTAATCTGTATTGATTGGCTAAGATTAAGCGCTGAGTTGAGGTCATTTCCATAATAAATTCCTTCTTAAGTATTTAGTCGATGTCTTTTAAGTCTTCTTTAGAAAATTCTTCTTCCGTGGTTCTTTTTATTTTGCCATCATGGGTGTGATAGTCTAAATGTTGTAAATAACCTTCGCGGAAAGTCACATAAGGATCTTTGGATTGTTCTAATAAAGTTTCTTTTCCGAGCAAGTTAGCGCGAGAATCTAAACTTTGTATGCCAGATTTGAGTAATGCCCAAGGACCTAGTAAGGACAACATCGGATAGGTGGTATCCACTAGATTTCCAATATCTTGACGAGGTGTTGCAGGCCCATAAAGTGGCAACATAACATAAGAGCCAGTTTCTACGCCATAAGTCCCTAAAGTATCGCCGAAACGATGTTGATTTTCGATTTTCAGTGGTTCGCTATAACTTGCCCAGTCAATTAATCCACCTAAACCAAAGATAGAGTTAATCCAAAAGCGGTTAAAATGCACCATAGCTTTTTTAAATTCGCCTTGCAACAAGCGGTTAACCATACTTGCTGGTTCATCAAGATTATTTGCCACATTAGTTAAGCCTTTTTTAACAGGCTGTGGTACATATTCTTTCCAACCTTTTGCCATCGGTTTTAGCACATAAGGATCAGCAACTTTATAGTTAAAATCCCACATTGCACGGTTAAATCCCTCTAAGGGATCTTTACGCTCTCCCGTTTGTTCATCAATAGTGGCACAAGCGGAAAGTAATAACATTGCACTAAGTGCGGTGATAATTAATTTACTTTTTTTGGCTCTTTTCATTTTTTGATCCTGATGAATAAAAAATCCTAGTGCATTGTAAACAACTTATTCCTTAACTCAAAGTAAATCATACAATTAATAAACAACTTATTCCTTAACTCAAAGTAAATCATACAATTAATAAACAACTTATCTAAATTAATGATTTACTTAATCTAGAAATATAACGAACTATAAAAATCCCCCAATTAGCTTGAACAAGCATCAATAGCTCCCTAAAATCTGGCTAGTTAATATTTTCATATTGGGCATTTATAGGGAGAACAACATGCGAACATATTCTTTTAAACTGGTAAATGTTTTTGCACAAACGCATTTTGGTGGTAATCCGTTGGCAGTATTTCCTCAAGCTGATGGATTGAAGGATGAAGAAATGCAGCAAATTGCTAAACAGTTCAATTTAAGTGAAACCGTCTTTGCTTTTCGTTCACAAAGTGCGGTGGCAAATTTACGCATTTTTACCCCTGAGCATGAGTTAGCACTTGCTGGGCACCCAACTTTAGGTTGTGCATTTGTATTGCAACAATTACATCAACTACCAAACCAATTTGTGCTAAACACACCTGCAAAAGCAGTGAGATTACAGACTGAGGACAATAATATAGAAATGGCAATCGAAGGCTATGAAATCAGAGCCAGCCTTGCCACACAGCAACAACTTGCCGATTGTTTAGGGTTAACGGTAAATACAATAGCACCAACAGCTTATTGGCTTAACAGTGGCTCCCCTCAGCTTTTATTGCAATTACTGGAGCCACAAACCATTGAGCAAGTTAACGTAGATTTCCATAAACTTCAGCAAATTTGCCAGCAAGATAATGGTAGAACTGCGATTTATATTTGGTATGAAGATGAAAAGTGCGGTCAAATTTTCAGTCGTTTTTTCTATGGCAAAGATGGCACAATTTTAGAAGATAGCGGCACAGGTTCTGCCGCTGCCAATTTAGGCGCATACTTTCTTTCCCAAAGCAAATTTCCACTCACTCGCCAAATTCATCAAGGCGACCAAATGGGAAGAGCCAATAGATTATCTCTAAAAGTGGACGAACAAGAAGTAATTTATGTTGGTGGACAAGTGATTGAGGTAGGAGACGGGAATTTTAGGTTGTTATAATCTATGTTATAGCTACTAAAAATAGCTTCGTAAAGGAAAACTCTTATGAGTTAGATAAAATGAGTTAAGAAAAGTGAGGGCATCATGAATACAATCCAAGGTTTTTCTCCTGAAACATGTAAAGAGTTAAAACATTATGTTTATCGTTTAATAGATCCACGGAACGCAGAAACGTTTTATGTGGGAAAAGGACAAAATAATCGTATTTTTGAGCACTTAAAACGTGCTTTGCAATTAGATAGCAATGAAGATGAAGCAACAGCAAAATATTCTCGTATTCAGGACATTCAGAGAGCAGGGCTAGAGGTCATTCATATTATTCATCGACATGGAATGACTGATGAAGTTGCCCGAGAAGTAGAAGCAGCTTTAATTGATGCTTATCCTGGCTTGACGAATTTACAGAGTGGTAAAAACAATGAGCATGGGGCAATGAATGTTTTTCAAATAAATCAACTTTATGATGCAAAGGTTGCGGAATTTGATCCTAAACATAAGCTATTAATTATTAATATAAATAGATCTTTTTCGGAGCAGAAAAGTGCATATGATGCAGTTCATTTAGCATGGAAATTGGATAAAAAAAGAGCAGAGAAAGCTGATTTTATCTTGGCTGTTGAGAAAGGTTTAATTGTTGATATTTTAGAGGCTGATGAATGGTTAGAGGCAACTCCAGAAAATTTTCCTGAATTGCAGCAAAAACGTGAAGGAAGATTTGGGTTTAAGGGAAAGCCAACCGATAAAGAATATATTCGTGCTTTATATAATCGAAAACGACTTCCTGAAATTTATCGTAAAAAAGGAGCAAGTAACCCAGTCAAATATACTTTTAAATAAGCTCTAAATATTTTTAAAAGACGTTTATAGGTAAAGCGGTTAATCACCGCTTTTTATATTAATTGAATAAGTTGTTTTTCTAGCATCGATTTTTTAGCTGCGCTTGCTACGATTACTGCATCAAGCACGTTGCTACTCAGTAGGCAATTTTCATTTTTATTGAGCAAACTTTGGATTACGATTTCAGCCTCAATTTCGACAGCTCTACTTAACCAAAGTGGAGAAAGGGTGTTTGGCAAATTATATTTTTGTGTACCTTTCCCACTTTCTCTTAGAGAAAGGTCAGCTTCAAATTCGTTATAAAGATGAAATTGTTCTCTCGTGCCATCAGCGAGAGTAAGCGTCATTGTTGATGTGAAGAAATTTACTACTAACGCACCAAGCTCTCCATGTATAGTGATGCCCCATTCATGTAAGCGATAAGCTGTTCCCATTTCTAATGAAGCGAAAACACCACTCTCGAATTGCAATAGAAGCTGGATAATATCGTGGTTGTCTGGTGTATCATTGTGGGAGCGGTTAGTTGATTGTGCATAGACAGATTTCACATCACCCAGTAACCAGCAGAGTAAATCTAGTTCGTGAATTTCATTAAAAAGTTTGCCGCCTGTTAAATTGACGTCATTTTTCCACCAGTTCTTATCTTGAAAAGAATCAATCCAACGTTGGCGGGTTGCTCTAGCGACAGTTATTTTTCCTAATGTGCCTTCTTGTAGAATTTGTTTTGCTTTAATTAAACCTGGTAAGGTACGAAGTAGATGACCAACAAAAACTTTTTTCTCGTTCTGTTTAGCGACACTCAAGATTTCTTCAGCATCAGTTTGGTGAATACTTAGAGGTGTTTCAATAAAAACATCGCATTGATGTTTTAAGGCTATAAGTGCAGGGATTTTATGAGCATAATTAGGTGTGGCAATCAGCACTAAATCAGGCTTAGTTTCATTCAGTAAAGTATCAATATCAGTATAAGCCTGAGTATTGAATTTTTCCGCTAGATTTTGTGCAAAGCTCATTGAAACATCAGTAACGCCAAGTAGATTGGCGCCTGCTTTAGTAAAGCCTGATGCTAATTGTTGCCCGAAGAAACCACAGCCAACTAAAACAACATTTATTTTATTCATTCTCATTGCCTCTAATTCAAATTCTTTCTAATCGTATGAAAATAATAAAGGATAGCCCTTAGCATTCTTTCTAAATCTCGTGCTTCAACGGCATCAACTAATTCTCGATATTGCATAGCCAATTCTGTAGGTGAAATAGCAAGCGGTGGTAGATCAGCATTCACTTGTTGGTAGATTTCCCAAAAGGCATCAAGGTACTGAGTCAATAAATCATTTTTAATGGAATGATAGGTAAGCAAATGTATCTGATGTTCTTCTTGAATAGAAAAATGTCCAAGAGAGGCGTTTTGTTCAATGATTCTGACTAAACGTTGCAATTCATCAACTTCATTCTCTTGGATTTTTTCAAGAGCTAAGGGCGCAAAGCCATATTGTAAGATTTCCCGAATATCTAAAATATCAATAATGCTTTTTAGATTATCTTGTAAATGGAGCTGTGCGTGAAACGTCAGCCCACGTACCATAGGGGTAAGGGATGGCGTTCCCACAAAAGTACCTATACCATGCTTGATATCGAGAATATGCAACGCTTCTAAGGATTTAATGGCTTCTCTTAAACTTGAGCGACTTACCTCAAATAGATCAATCAATTCATTTTCTGTTGGCATTAAATCACCCGATTTCATCTTACGTTTGATAATCAGTGATTTGATTTTTTCTTGAAGTGCTAATGACGCAGCTTTTTTTGTTAGTTTTTCCATAAATTTCTCATTTATGTGATCTAGATCTCTTTATTTTTTGCTGGATATAAGACATCATATGTCTAGAGTTAATTAAAACAAAGAAATCTCAACATTAAACTCAATGGATCAGATTTCTATATATTACTTTAAGGTGGACATGTATGGCAACGTTATTACTAAATAATATTAATAAACGTTATGATAATGGCTTTGAAGCAGTACAAGATTTTAATCTAGCCGTTGAAGATCAGGAGTTTATTGCATTAGTTGGCCCTTCAGGTTGTGGTAAATCAACTTTATTAAGAATGATTGCTGGTTTAGAAGATATTTCCAGTGGTGAATTTTATATTGATGATCTACTTGTTAATGATGTAGAGGCAAAAGATAGAGATATTGCAATGGTATTTCAATCCTATGCGTTATATCCACATATGACTGTTTATGAGAATATGGCTTTTGCTTTAAAACTACGTAAGTTTGCTAAGGAAGATATTGATCGTAAGGTTAAAGAAGCTGCTGAAATTCTCGGCTTGGATGCATTATTAAATCGTAAGCCTAAAGCCCTTTCTGGCGGACAACGTCAAAGGGTTGCATTAGGAAGAACCATTGTTCGCTCACCTAAAGTCTTTTTAATGGACGAACCGCTCTCTAATCTTGATGCAAAATTGCGTGGCAATATGCGTGCGGAGATTATCCGTATTCATAAAAAGCTGAAAGCAACTACTATTTATGTTACCCACGACCAAACAGAAGCGATGACCATGGCAGATCGTATTGTGGTAATGAAAGCGGGTGTCGTACAGCAAATAGGAACACCAAAAGAAATTTATAATAAACCCAATAATATTTTTGTCGCTGGATTTATTGGTGCACCAACAATGAATTTTGTCCGAGGTATCGTAAAAGAAGGAAAATTCGTTACACCAAATGGCATATCAATTGCAGTAAATGATCAACATTATGAAATGATTAAACAAAAAGGATTTGAAAATAAAGAAATTATTTTAGGTATTCGTCCTGAGAATATTTCTAATGATCCAATGTTATTAGGTGTTTATCAACATTCTATTCTTAAAGCAAATATAAATGTCTCAGAGTTATTAGGGGCAGAATATATTTTACATACTGATATTGATGGGCAGCCAATTAAAGCGATTGTTCATTCAAGACAAAATATTTCTATGGGGCAAGTTTTAAATCTTGTGTTTGATATGAAATACGCCCATTTCTTTGATCCAGAAACAGAAAAATCATTAATGACCATTTAATGATTTTTTATTCTCAATAAAATAGGAGACACTGTTATGAAACTAAGAAAATTATTCTCTGCATTAATTCCGTTGATTGCTGGTGCATCAATATTAGCAGGCTGTAATGAGGAAAATAAGGCAACAAACACCAATGCTGCGATGCCTAAAGATAATCAAGAGCTGGCTGGAAATATCACTTTCTGGCACTCTTTCACACAAGGCCCTCGTTTGGAAGTCATTCAAAAAGCAGCTCAAGAATTTGAACAAAAGCACCCGAAAGTCAAAATTAAAATTGAGACTTTTTCTTGGAACGATTTCTATACCAAATGGACAACAGGGCTTTCATCTGGAAATGTGCCTGATTTAAGTACCGCACTTCCAAATCAAGTGGTAGAAATGATCAATTTTGGTGCATTACAACCATTAGGTGATCTTATTGATAGCATCGGTCGTGAGAAGTTTGCTCAAGCCTCTATTAATGAAGGAACAGTGGATGGAAAAAACTATTCGATTCCACTTTATTCACATGCCCAAGTAATGTGGGTACGTAAAGATTTATTGCAAAAGCACAATTTACCTGTGCCTAAAACGTGGAATGAACTTTACACTACAGCCAAAACATTAAGCCAAGATGGTGTGTATGGTATTTCTGTACCTATGGGCAGTAATGACTTTATGGCAACTCGTTTCTTGAATTTATATGTACGTAGTGGCGGTGGTAGTTTGCTAACTAAGGACTTAAAAGTTGATCTTACTAGCCAATTAGCACAAGACGGTATCAAATATTGGGTGAAAATGTATAAAGAAATTTCACCGAAAGATTCTGTAAACTACAACGTCTTACAACAAGCTACCTTATATTATCAAGGTAAAACGGCATTTGATTTTAACTCTGGCTTCCAAATTGGCGGTGTAAAAGCAAACTCACCACAATTGCTTGAGTTTATTGATGCTTATCCTGTACCAAAAATTAATGAAAATGATCCAGATAATGGCTTAGAAACAGCAAATATTCCGATGGTGGTTTGGAAAAATGCAAAACATCCTGACGTAGCTAAGGCCTTTATGAAAACCTTATACGATAAAGATCGTTATGTCAGCTTCTTAAAAGCCGTTCCAGTTGGTATGTTACCTGCGATTACTGGCATTTCTGAAGATCCAGCCTATAAAGATGACCCAATGGTTCAACAATTTAATCATGCTGAAAAAGTGATTGCTGATCACGTCAAACGTGGCACCGCTATCGGATATGAGCATGGACCGAATGTACCAGCAGGGGTTATCACTAATCAGCATATCATTGAGAAAATGTTCCAAGATATTGTTATCAACGGCACAGATCCAATGGTGGCTGCACAAAAAGCAGAGAAAGAACTAAACAGCTTATTAGAGGCAGTAACGGCTAAATAGACTCCTCTGTCCCCCTAATCTTATTCTTCAATCAAGGTTATGAGTGCTTACGAAAATAAGCATTAGGGGGCTTTTACCTAAAATTCAGTACATTAGCAACGAAATAAGGGGTTTTCCTTATGTATTATCGACAACAAAACTATACAAGATGGATATTTGTATTGCCTGCATTATTAGTCGTTTCGGTACTTTTTATTTATCCATTCCTATCAAGTATTTTTTACAGCTTTACCAACAAAAACTTAATAATGCCAAATTACAGTTTTGTTGGATTTGCGAACTATAAAGCAGTACTTTCCGATCCTAATTTCTGGATGTCTTTTCTAAACTCTTTGAAGTGGACCGCACTTTCCCTTGTTGGACAAGTTCTCATGGGATTCTTCCTTGCTTTAGCACTAAACAGAGTAAAACGTTTCAAATGGCTCTATAAAATTTTACTCATTATTCCTTGGGCATTCCCAACCATTGTTATCGCTTTTTCTTGGCAATGGATCTTAAACGGTGTTTACGGCTACTTACCGAATATGCTAGTTGAACTCGGTTTTATGGATATTGCACCGAATTTCTTATCGGATAGAACCTGGGCATTTGTCTGCTTAGTCTTTATTAATATCTGGTTTGGTGCACCTATGATTATGGTTAATGTACTTTCAGCATTACAAACCGTACCAGCGGATCAATATGAAGCCGCCAAAATTGATGGTGCAAATGCATGGCAAATTTTCCGCTACATTACCTTACCGCACATTAAATTAGTCGTTGGTTTATTAGTGGTACTCAGAACCATTTGGGTATTCAACAACTTTGACATCATCTACCTTATCACGGGTGGTGGTCCTGCTAACGCCACAATGACGCTACCAATATATGCCTACGATATGGGCTGGGGAAGCAAATTATTAGGACGTTCGTCAGCCGTTACCGTCTTGCTATTTATCTTCCTACTCGCCATCTGCTTTATCTACTTTACGATTATCAATCGCTGGGAAAAGGAGAGTAAATAAAATGAAAAAGAAATCAACACTTATTGGCGATATTATCTCCCACGTATTCCTAATTGTTACCACCATTATTGCCGTTTTCCCCTTGGTTTGGATCTTCCTATCTTCGGTGAAAGGAAAAGGCGAGTTAACTAGCGAACCTACTCGCTTCTGGCCAAAAATATTCACCTTAGATTATTTTGACCATGTGATTAATGATCTCAATTTCATTGTGAATATTAAGAATAGTTTATTTATCTCACTAATCACCACAGTGATAGCCATCACGATTTCGGCAATGGCAGCTTACGGTATCGTTCGTTTCTTCCCGAAACTGGGTTCAATTATGTCGAAACTATTGGTCACCACATATATTTTCCCGCCGATTTTACTTGCTATTCCTTATTCCATCGCAATGGCAAAAGTTGGGTTAACCAATACAACAAGCGGTTTAATTATCGTGTATTTATCCTTTAGTGTGCCTTATGCAGTGTGGTTACTTGTGGGATTCTTTCAAACCGTGCCAATTGAAATTGAAGAGGCAGCCAAAATTGATGGTGCAAATAAATTCACTGTCTTCTTCAAAATTGTATTACCGCTTGTTGCCCCAGGTATTGTCGCAACCGCAATTTATACCTTTATCAATGCGTGGAATGAGTTCTTATATGCTCTGATCTTAGTGAACGACACGAGCAAAATGACTGTAGCGGTAGCATTACGCTCTCTCAATGGAGCAGAAATTTTAGACTGGGGCGATATGATGGCTGCTTCCGTTTTAGTGGTAATTCCATCGGTTATTTTCTTCTGTTTTATCCAAAACAAAATTGCGAGTGGGCTTTCTGAAGGCTCAGTGAAATAAACTTAATATAAACTTAAATGAGGAGACTCAAAATGATGAAATATGGTGTTGTTGGCGTTGGCTATTTCGGTGCAGATTTGGCTCGCTTTATGAACGAAAATGAAAATGCAAAAGTCACTATGGTTTATGATCCTGAAAATGGTGAAACCATTGCTGAGGAAATTAATTGTGTTGCAGCAAAAAGTTTGGAAGAACTCGTAACAAGCCCTGAAGTGGATTGCGTTATTGTTGCCACACCAAATTATTTGCATAAAGAACCCGTAATTTTAGCCGCTCGTAATAAAAAACACGTTTTTTGTGAAAAACCTATCGCACTTAGCTATCAGGATTGTGATGAGATGGTCAAAGCCTGTGAAGAAAATGGCGTTGTGTTTATGGCGGGGCATATTATGAACTTCTTTAATGGTGTTCATCATGCCAAAGAACTTATCAATCAAGGCGTTATTGGTAAGGTACTTTATTGCCATTCAGCCCGTAACGGCTGGGAAGATGAACAGCCAACGATTTCTTGGAAAAAAATTAGAGAGAAATCAGGCGGTCATCTTTATCACCATATTCACGAACTAGACTGTGTACAATTCCTAATGGGAGGAATGCCAAAAACCGTTACGATGACAGCGGCTAACGTTGCCCATAAAGGTGAAAAATTTGGTGATGAAGACGATATGATGTTCTTAAATATGGAATTTGATGACGATCGTTTCGCTGTATTGGAATGGGGTTCCGCCTTCCGCTGGGGGGAACACTATGTTCTCATTCAAGGGGAAAAAGGCGCTATTAAACTTGATATGTATCATTGTAAAGGTACATTACGTTTAGATGGAAAAGAGAGCTATTTCTTAATTCATGAAAGCCAAGAAGAAGATGATGATCGTACTCGTATCTACACCAGTACAGAAATGGACGGAGCTATTCAATACGGTAAGCCAGGTAAAAGAACACCAATGTGGCTAAGCTCTGTGATGAGAAAAGAGATGAAATATCTCAACGATATCATGCATGGCATGGAACCAAGCGAAGAGTTTATTAAGCTTTTAACTGGTGAAGCTGCTCGTGCAGCCATTGCAACTGCGGATGCTTGCACTAAATCACGTTATGAAAATCGTAAAGTGAACTTAACGGAGATTACTGGTTAATAATAAAAAATTAACCTAGCTAGATATTTTATATAATCTTACTAGGTTAAACATCAAATGATTATAGCGGACATTATGTCCGCTTTATTTTTAACTACACATCATAAGTCGTTGACGCTGTATTTCCACCACGTCCTGTCCAGTTGGTATGGAAGAACTCGCCACGAGGCTTGTCGGTACGTTCATAGGTGTGAGCACCGAAGTAGTCACGTTGTGCTTGTAGTAAGTTGGCTGGTAAACGTTCAGATGTATAACCATCTAAAAATGTCACCGCACTTGCCATACAAGGCATTGGGATACCCACTTCAATAGATTTCGCTACCACTTTACGCCAGTCGCTCAACGCATTTTCTAAAATGTTTTTGAAGTATGGATCTGAACCTAAGAAAATCAGATCTGGATTTGCTTCATAGGCATCACGAATATTGCCTAAGAAACGGCTACGGATAATACAGCCTTCACGCCATAAAAGTGCGGTCGCTCCGTAGTTGATGTTCCAGCCGAAATTTTCTGACGCTTCACGAATAAGCATAAAGCCTTGTGCGTACGAAATGATTTTTGAAGCTAATAGAGCTTTACGCACCGCTTCAATCCACACTTGTTTGTCGCCTTCTACTTTGCCGATGGTTTTGTTGAACAATTTAGCGGCTGCCACACGTTGATCTTTGAAAGAAGAAACACAACGAGCGAATACAGATTCTGTGATTAAGGTTAATGGAATACCGAAATCTAACGCATTGATCCCCGTCCACTTACCTGTGCCTTTTTGCCCTGCAGTATCAAGGATTTTTTCCACTAACGGTTCGCCATCAGCATCTTTGTAACCAAGAATATCGGTTGTAATATCAATTAAATAGCTATCAAGCTCGGTTTTTTTCCACTCTTGGAAAATCGTCTGCATTTCATCATAGCTTAAGCCCAAACCATCGTTTAAGAACTGGTAGGCTTCACAAATCAACTGCATATCGCCATATTCGATACCGTTATGCACCATTTTCACGAAGTGGCCTGAGCCTTCTTTACCTACCCAATCACAGCAAGGCTCGCCTTTATCTGTTTTAGCTGAAATCGCTTGTAGAATTGGTTTCACATATTGCCACGCTTCTTCATTACCACCAGGCATAATTGAAGGTCCATGACGTGCACCTTCTTCACCGCCCGATACGCCCGAACCAATAAAGCGAATGCCTTTTTGGCTCAAGGCTTTTACACGACGGTTAGTGTCTGGATAGTTCGAGTTACCGCCATCAATAATGATGTCGCCTTCTTCCAAGTGCGGTAGTAATGCGTCAATAAATTGATCAACCACCTCACCCGCACGCACCATTAACATCACTTTGCGTGGCTTTTCTAACTTGCTTGCTAAATCTTCCAACGAATAAGCCCCGATAATATTCGTGCCTTTCGCAGCCCCGGCTAAGAACTCATCAACTTTAGACGTGGTGCGGTTGAACGCTACCACTTTAAAGCCATTGTCGTTCATATTCAGAATTAAATTCTGCCCCATTACCGCTAATCCGATAACGCCGATATCGCCTTTTACTGACATTTTTTGCTCCTGTTTTTTAAGAAATCTATTTTTTATCCTTCATCAAGAAAAGACCACCGACTACCGCCCCAATCGCCACTGCAGCCCCCCCTGTTATATATTTCCAGAACTCATTATTGTTAGCATTCATCTCTTTAAGAATCTCATTAGTGTTTTCGGAAATTTTTAGTAGAGTTTTTGCTATATCTGATCTTGTCTCGTCTGTTTGAGCTGACTTTGCTAAAGTTTCTAATATAGCCATTTGTTTATCAATGACATCAAAAGCACTTTTCTGAGAACTGCCCGCTTGTTCTGCTATTTTTTTAACACCATCAATAAAGTCTTTTTGTAGTTCTACGAAGTTAGGCATCAACTCAACTAAAAGAGATAATTCTTGCTGAGTAAATTTATTCTCACTTATCATCATTCTCTGAATTTCATCAAATTTTTCTTTTGATATGGAGTTAAATGTTGAAACCCCAGTTTTGTTTTTTAAAAGCTCAATTTGGTTTTGCTTATTTACATACATAAAAATCTCCTAGATTAATATAGTTTTTGTAACAATTTTAAAGAAAACGGATTGCTTGTTTTTTATTTATACAATTTTATAACATATAAAATTCGGATAATTTTATGTTTTTTAGAAATAATATTTTTAAATTTAAACCGCACTTTCCCTCATTTCTGCAACGCTTTTAATTTTTCAACTAAAAACTTAGCAGAAATAAGGAAATTTTGAATATTTTCATAGATTTGCTGTGCTTTACTTTGATCATAAGTATGAGAAGTGATATTCCTCATTTGACGATATTTTATCCAACTTTCAATATCATTAATCAAACCTGCTTTTACTGATAAACGTAAAACATCACGAAAATCGCTTTGATCGATCTCATCTTCAAAATCCGCCATTGCTTTAAGCTGACGTTTTAGCATTTTAATACTGAGCTCATAGACAAATTCAAATTTCTGAATAGTACCTGCAATTAAAGTGTCCTGAACAATTTCCTCTTGTGCATTAAACCATTGTTCGTCCGCCAGTTTTTCCAACGTATTTCCTAGTGAAATAAAGGCATTTTCAAATGGTGCTATGTCTAATTTTTTCATGTTTTCTCTCTTAAAAATTACCGCACTTTAATCATCTATTGATTGAACAACTTCATACTTCTCCCGAATAATCTCTCGAAATGCTTCTGAAGTGGTTGCCCAATCTAAAATATCCACTTTCCAAGGTAGATCAGAATCGGAAAAATCGTCTGTTAGGTTTGCCAAGGTTAAAAAATCCAGCGGTTCTTCACTGATAATCGCTAAATCTAAATCAGAATAAGGACGAGCTTTTCCCTTTACTCTCGAGCCAAACGCCCAAACTTCTAAGTGCGGTACGTTTTTTTGCAAAATTTGTTGCACAATATCCAATTCTTGTGGGCTAATCATCAATGCCATTGAACCGATCCTATTTTATTGGAATTTGATCCTATTCATTTAAAAGATTTTTAAATTGACCAATATTTTCTAATACATGTTTTAACAAAGATAAATAACGCTTACCACTTTCACTAGTTAATAACATATATTTAAATTCATCTAAATAAAATAAATTTTCCTGCGTAATTAAATGCCTAACATATAATTTATCTTCTTTATTTAGTTGTGGATAAATATCACAACAAGCAACATAACTAAGCCGTAATGAAATAAATCGTATTGTCCATAATAATTTCAATTTTTCAAAAAAATAATTTTGATCTTTGTTTAACATCATCACTTTTTTTTCGATATTTTCACAGTGTTTTAACATTAAGGGCAAAACTGCTAAAGATCCCTTAAACTGTTCTATCAGAAAGTTACTAGAGCTTGATTGATTATAACGATAAAAATAAACAGGTATAGATATTTCAAATAAATTGACATCAAGCGAGCAACTAAATACTAATATCTCAAAATATTCATCTTCGGCATTATTTATTGGCAAATTAGGAAAATAACAGTGATTTTCTCTTAAAAAATCAGTACGATAAAATCCTGCGGTGATTTTAGGCGTAAAACCTTCATTTATACTTCCTAATAAAAATTGGCTATTTGAAATACTTTCAGCATATTTATTTTTTTTAACATATTGTTCGAGAACTTTGTTTGATGCAGGAGAAAGTATTCCAGCCCCTCCATTTTCATCTTCCCGACAAAGCAAACCTCGCACTAAATCACGTCTATGATTATCAGCGATTCCAATAAGTTCTGCCATATCATCGACAAGTAAATAATCATCTGCATCAACAAACCAAATATAACGTCCATTCGCTTTGTTTATTCCTAAATTTCTTGCTTTAGACACACCTTCATTTTTCTTATTGATAATTTTTATTTCAGGGTATTTTTTTGCATATTTTTCTAAAATATTAAGACTATTATCCGTTGAGCCATCATTTATACATAAAATTTCTTTAGCTACATTCTGCCATAAAATACTTTCTAAACATTCGGATAAATATTTTTCTGCATTATAAATTGGCACAACAAAAGTAATATCAACTATGCTCTGCTTGCTTGCTTGCTTGCTTGCTTGCTTGCTTGCTTGCTTGCTTGCTTGCTTGCTTGCTTATCATTATATGTTTTTCCTCTTATATCTAGTGTTACAAATTGTGGTTCTAAAGTGCGGTATCTTTCACTGAAACTTTGAAAATATTTACCGCACTTCATAACAGTTTCGCCACTTCTTTATCCAAAAACCATTCCGTTACGCCATTTTTTGCTTTAATTTTAGCTGCTGGGTAAGGTAATTGATCTGCTGGTGTTGTTTGAATTTCTTTTAGAATCTCCGCTTTTGAGCCTCCTGTTACCAAATAAGTAATTCGTTTAGCTTTTTCGATCAATTGAGCGGTTTTAGAAATACGGATTTGCCCTGTTTCAGGGTGTTTTGCAATCACTGCCACATTCGGATCGTTGAAATCGGTTTGATGTGGGAAAAGCGAGGCGGTATGACCGTCCGTTCCCATACCTAAAATAATCCAATCAAATTCAAGGTTCGGTACGCAAGCGGTCAGTTCTTCGGAAAATCTTGCAAGTTCTTGTTCTACAGGCTGTTCGCCACGAATACGATGAATATTTTTAGCTGGAATTTGGATATGATCGAACAGTAATTTTTGCACTTCACCATAGTTACTTTCTGGATCATTTGGTTCAACCATACGATCATCGCCCCACCAAAAATGTAAATTTTGCCACCGCACTTCTGTATTAAAAGGGGCTTGAGCTAGGGTTTTAAACAGTAATTTTGGCGTTGAACCGCCTGAAAGAGAAATATGCACAGGGCGATTTTGTTGGCTATATTGCACAAATTCGTGGGAGATTTGTTCAACGACTTGCTGGGCTGTGTCGAAAACTTTGCTGTTCATTCATATTCCTTACAATATTAAGTTGGATGGCTGTTAATCATTGTGCAGCGGATTGCTGCACAATTTTATTGACTTCACTGATTTAAACTTTCTTCTTCATCATACCACTTGGTTTACGCCAAACTCGGCCTGTTTTAGCGATGAGTTTATCGGCTTCTGTAGGTCCCCAAGTACCAGTTTCATATTCGTAAACTCTGCCATTTTCTGCTTTGTAGTCTAAAATTGGTTGTACAAATTTCCAACAAGCGTGAACAGCATCAGTACGAGCAAATAAAGTCGCATCACCTTTCATGGCATCAAGTAACAAACGATCGTAAGCACTTAATAGGCTTGGTGTTGCTAAGTCTGCGTAGCGGAAATCCATTGAAACTTCTTTAGATTCAAACCCTGCTCCTGGTTTCTTCAAGCCAAAACGCATTGAAATACCTTCATCTGGTTGAATGCGAATAATCAGTTTGTTATCAGGTGCATTTTGACTAAATACTGGGTGAGGAGTGGTTTTAAAGTGAATAACAATTTCTGTTACTCGAGCTGGTAGGCGTTTACCGCTACGCACATAGAATGGTACGCCAGCCCAACGCCAGTTATCAATTTCACAGCGTAACGCAATATAGGTTTCAGTATTTGAATCTGCTGGCACGCCTTTTTCTTGTAAATAGCCATTAACTGTTTCGCCATCAATGGTTGAAGAGGTATATTGACCCAATACAAGATTGTTTTTGATGTCGTCCTCACTTAATGGATGCAAGCAATGTAAGACTTTTGCTACTTCATCACGCATTGAGTCAGCATTGATAATCGCTGGTGGCTCCATGGCAACCATGGCGAGCACTTGTAATAAGTGATTTTGGAACATATCACGCATTGCACCAGAACCATCATAATAGCCGCCACGTTCTTCAACGCCGATTTCTTCAGCACCAGTAATCTCAACATAGTCTATAAAGTTACGGTTCCACAGCGGTTCAAATAAGCCATTTGAGAAACGTAAAACGAGCAAGTTTTGTACGGTTTCTTTGCCTAAATAATGGTCGATACGGTAGATTTGATGTTCTTCAAAGAAACGATGAATTTGTACATCAAGCTCTTTCGCCGTTTTCATATCGTAGCCAAATGGTTTTTCGACAATGATACGTTTCCAGCCAAATTCTTCGGTGTTTAGGCCATGGGCGGCAAGACATTCTGGAATTACGCCATATAAACTTGGCGGAGTGGACATATAGTAAAGGGTATTACCGCCAGTGTGGTATTTGTCATGTAGCTCATCTAAACGAGGGACAAGTTTGCCATAATCGGAAGCATTAGAAGTATTGATGGCTTGATAATAAAGATGTGAACAGAATTTTTCTAGTCGTTCATCATCCGCATCTCCAGCTTTAATCAGCGCATTATGCATTTTTTCACGAAATGCCTCATCGCTTAATTCCGTTCGGGCAACACCTAATACGGAAAAATCTTCGGTTAGGCGCCCAATTTTATAAAGATTATATAAGGCAGGGATTAATTTTCGGTATGTTAAGTCTCCTGATGCGCCAAAGATGACAATACAATTGTTTTCTGCGTTTACATTCATTCTTGTTAACCTTTTGTTATTTTTTGTGGCGTTATGATATTCATTATTGGTAAAAATTACCAATATTTATAGTTAAGTAAGCTGAAAGATTTTTTGCCAACAAGCATTTTTATCTGCATGAGCCAGAAAATCCGGGTTTATTAAGGTTTTGCGTTGATTGTAACTTAGAGGACTAAATTGCAAATCAACAATATCGCCGCCAATTTCTTGTAAGATCGCCTGTGCAGCAGCAGTATCCCATTCGCCTGTTTGTCCTAAGCGAAGATAACAATCAGCACGACCTTCGGCGACAAGTGCGGTCTTTAATCCACTTGAACCATAAATGGTAAATTCATACTGGTAATTTGGGTTCAAAATAGACCGCACTTTTTGTTCGGCACTTTTTGAACCAACAGCAATATTTACACTATGGCTTAAATCTATCTTTCTTGCTTGTAACTGTTCTAGCGAATGCTCACTTTGTTTATAAGCACCATGTCCTTGCATCGTGTAATAGGTTTGTTTGAGCACGGGGGCATGAATGATACCTAAGATCGCTTTATTTTGTTGAACTAATGCGATGAGAACTGAGAATTGGTCTGTGCGATTAATAAATTGTTGTGTGCCATCTAAAGGATCTATGAGCCAATAAGTGTGCCATTGTTGGCGTTGTTCAGGAGATACTTGGCAACTTTCTTCTGATAAAACGGGAATATTTGGGGTAAGTGCGGTCAGTTTTTCTATTAGAAATTGGCTTACAAATAAATCCGCACTGGTGACAGGTGTCTTATCTGATTTTGTTTTCGTCTGAAGACTAACCTCGCCATTATAAAAGCGATTGAGGTGCTGTCCTGCTTGATAAGCGATTTGTAAGGCGTTTTCTAATAGCGCCTGACTTTTCAATTCCTTCATTATCTTCCCTTTTACAAATGTCTTTAATCGCCCTATCATACCCCTGATTTTAACTGAATGAAAATGACGAATATGGCAAAACAGCATTTACTCGCAGAAAAAGATGATAGCGTTCGGCTCGATAAATGGCTTTGGGCAGCGCGCTTTTATAAAACTCGTACTATTGCAAAAGAAATGATTGATGGTGGCAAGGTGCATTACAATAACCAACGCACTAAGCCAAATAAAACTGTGGAATTGGGCGCAATGATTAAATTGCGTCAAGGCAATGAAGAAAAAGAAGTGGAAGTGATCGCTTTATCTACACAGCGCCGAGGTGCGCCAGAAGCACAATTGCTCTATCGTGAAACAGCCAGAAGTATTGAACAACGTGAAAAAATGGCAATAGCACGTAAGAATAATGCACTTTCTATGCCACATCCAGATCGCCGGCCAAATAAGAAAGAGCGGCGAGATTTGCTCAAGTTTAAATATCAGGAATAGAGAGGTGCTTGCAATTTAGGCTATTAGCCCTATATTAGCCACCTCTTTTTAAATGATGAAAATAGACAATTAGGAAAAATATATGACATATCAAGTAGATAATGACAAACTTTATCGCTACCTTTTTAAAGATCGTGCAGTGCGTGGCGAGTGGGTGCGTTTGAATAATACTTTTATCGATACGCTTAACACCCATGAATATCCGCAAGTTGTACAAAACTTATTGGGCGAAATGATGGTTGCCACCAATTTGTTAACCGCAACCTTAAAGTTCAATGGCAATATTACGGTGCAAGTTCAAGGTGATGGTCCATTAAAATTAGCCCTGGTCAATGGTACCGACAGTCAACAAATTCGTGCATTAGCGCGTTTGCAAGGCGAGGTTCATAATGAGATGACCTTGACTGAATTAGTGGGCAAAGGGGTTTTAGTAATTACTATTGCGCCAACAGAAGGAGAGCGCTATCAAGGTGTGATTGCTTTAGATAAACCAACGATCACAGAATGTTTAGAAGACTATTTTATTCGTTCGGAACAATTGCAAACTCAATTACTTATTCGCACGGGCGAGTTTGAAGGTAAACCTGTGGCTGCTGGATTATTACTGCAAATTATGCCCGATGGCACAGGTTCACAAGAGGATTTTGAACATTTGGCTACATTAGCGGCAACAGTAAAAGATGATGAACTATTTGGCTTAACTGCAGAAGAATTACTGTATCGCTTGTACCATGAAGAAACTGTAGAAATTTATCCACCAAGTGCGGTGGAGTTTCATTGTGGTTGCTCGTTGGAGCGCTCAGGGGCAGCATTGCTTTTAATTTCTGATGAGGAAATAGAAGAAATTTTGCAAGAACATGGTGGAAGTATTGATATGCAATGCGAATGTTGTGGGACACATTATTTCTTCAATCAAGAAACTATCGAGAAGCTTAAAGCATAACTTTATCGTTTTGGCAGTAGGATCCTTTGTTGTTTTTGCAGGATCGAACTGCTTAATTCTTGACAATATCCGTTTGGATGATTAAAATTCTGCGTCTATCTTTATATAGGTAGATTATTAAATATACATTTTTGTAAAAACTATTGGAGTTTTATTAATGGCAACTATCAACCAGCTAGTACGCAAACCGCGTGTGAAAAAGGTTGTAAAAAGCAACGTTCCTGCATTAGAGGCTTGCCCGCAGAAACGTGGCGTGTGTACTCGTGTATACACAACTACACCTAAAAAACCGAACTCAGCATTACGTAAAGTATGCCGTATTCGTTTAACTAACGGTTTTGAAGTAACTTCTTATATCGGTGGTGAAGGTCACAACCTTCAAGAGCACAGTGTTGTATTGATCCGTGGCGGTCGTGTTAAAGACTTACCAGGTGTGCGTTATCACACAGTTCGTGGTGCATTAGACTGTGCCGGCGTTAAAGATCGTAAACAAGGTCGTTCTAAATACGGCGTTAAACGTCCTAAAGCTTAATGGTTCTCCGTTAAGTAAGGCCAAACGCTAATTAAACAAATTAATTATCATAAACTCCAGTAACCGTAAGATGTAATATCTCACACAAAGAGTTTTGGATAATCCTGAAGATAAAAATCGGAGAAATTGCAATGCCACGTCGTCGTCGTATTGAACCTCGCAAAATTCTTCCAGATCCGAAGTTCGGTTCAGAATTACTTGCGAAATTTATTAATGTTTTAATGGTAGATGGTAAGAAATCTATCGCTGAATCTATCGTTTATGGTGCATTAGAAACTTTATCTCAACGTACAGGTAAAGAAGCATTAGAAGCTTTTGAAATTGCATTAGAAAACGTACGTCCAACAGTTGAGGTTAAATCTCGTCGTGTTGGTGGTTCTACATATCAAGTACCAGTTGAAGTTCGTCCAGCTCGTCGTAACGCATTAGGTATGCGTTGGATTGTTGAAGCTGCACGTAAACGTGGTGATAAATCAATGGCTTTACGTTTAGCGAATGAGTTATCAGATGCGTCTGAAAACAAAGGTGCAGCGGTGAAAAAACGTGAAGATGTTCACCGTATGGCTGAAGCTAACAAAGCGTTCGCGCATTACCGTTGGTAATTGGTTAGCAAGTAAGTTTTTCAGGCTTCATCTCATTTTATGCGGTGGAGCCTTCTCCATATTTAAAATTTTAGATTTATAGACTTCCAAACAAGGAAATAAATAATGGCTCGCGTAACCCCTATTGAGCGCTATCGTAATATCGGTATCAGTGCTCACATCGATGCAGGTAAAACAACTACATCTGAGCGTATCTTATTCTATACAGGTGTTAGTCACAAAATTGGTGAAGTACATGATGGTGCTGCAACCATGGACTGGATGGAACAAGAACAAGAGCGTGGTATCACAATCACTTCTGCTGCAACAACAGCATTCTGGAGTGGGATGTCACAACAATATCCACAACACCGTATCAACGTTATTGATACTCCGGGACACGTTGACTTCACTATCGAAGTAGAACGTTCAATGCGTGTTCTTGACGGTGCGGTAATGGTTTACTGTGCAGTTGGTGGTGTTCAACCTCAATCTGAAACTGTATGGCGCCAAGCTAACAAGTATAAAGTGCCACGTATTGCATTTGTAAACAAAATGGACCGTACTGGTGCTAACTTCTTACGTGTTGTTGAGCAAATCAAAACTCGTTTAGGTGGTAATGCTGTTCCTTTACAATTACCAATTGGTTCAGAAGATAGCTTCAAAGGTGTTGTTGACTTAATTAAAATGAAAGCAATCAACTGGAATGAAGCTGACCAAGGTATGACTTTTACCTATGAAGATATTCCAGCAGAAATGCTTGCTGACTGTGAAAAATGGCGTGCAAACTTAGTTGAAGCTGCAGCTGAATCTTCAGATGAGTTAATGGATAAATTCTTCTCTGGTGAAGAGTTAACTGAAGAAGAAATCAAAGCAGGTTTACGTTCACGTGCATTAAAAACTGAGATCATCCTTGTAACCTGTGGTTCTGCATTCAAAAACAAAGGTGTTCAAGCAATGCTGGATGCAGTAATTGATTACTTGCCAGCACCAACAGATATTGAGGCGATCAAAGGTATTAACCCAGATGAAACAGAAGGTGAACGTCATGCAAGTGATGATGAGCCATTCTCAGCATTAGCATTCAAAATCGCAACAGACCCATTCGTTGGTAACTTAACCTTCTTCCGTGTGTACTCTGGTGTGGTTGAGTCTGGTGCAACTGTATTGAACTCTGTAAAAGACAAACGTGAACGTTTTGGTCGTATCGTACAAATGCACGCAAATAAACGTGAAGAAATTAAAGAAGTTCGTGCGGGTGATATCGCAGCTGCTATCGGCTTAAAAGATGTTGGTACAGGTGATACTTTATGTGCAATGGATGCGCCAATTATTCTTGAGCGTATGGAATTCCCAGAGCCAGTAATCTCTGTTGCGGTAGAACCAAAAACTAAAGCTGACCAAGAGAAAATGGGCTTGGCATTAGGTCGTTTAGCACAAGAAGACCCTTCATTCCGTGTTCATACAGATGAAGAATCTGGTGAAACCATTATTTCAGGTATGGGTGAATTACACTTAGATATTATCGTTGACCGTATGCGTCGTGAATTCAAAGTTGAAGCGAACATTGGTAAACCACAAGTATCTTACCGTGAAACTATCCGCACTCGCGTAAATGATGTTGAAGGTAAACATGCAAAACAATCTGGTGGTCGTGGTCAATACGGTCATGTTGTTATCGACTTATACCCATTAGATCCAGAAGGTCCAGGTTACGAGTTCGTTAACGAAATCAAAGGTGGTGTAATCCCTGGCGAATATATCCCAGCGGTAGATAAAGGTATTCAAGAACAACTTAAATCAGGTCCATTAGCTGGTTACCCAGTAGTAGATCTAGGTGTTCGTTTACACTTCGGTTCATACCACGATGTTGACTCTTCTGAGCTTGCGTTTAAACTTGCTGCATCTTTAGCATTTAAAGCAGCATTTAACAAAGCAAACCCAGTATTACTTGAGCCAATCATGAAGGTTGAAGTTGAAACTCCACCAGATTACGTTGGTGATGTAATCGGTGACTTAAGCCGTCGTCGTGCAATGGTAAATGGTCAAGAAGCAAATGAATTTGTTGTTAAGATCAATGCTGAAGTTCCATTAGCAGAGATGTTTGGTTATGCAACAGACCTACGTTCACAAACTCAAGGTCGTGCATCATACTCAATGGAACCATTAAAATACGCTGAAGCACCGAAAAATGTTGCTGATGCAGTAATTGAAGCACGTAAAAAATAATTTTATTTAATCAACAAAACTCCCCAAATTTGCACCGCACTTTTGGGGACTCAATAAAAGGAAACTGAAAAGTGTCTAAAGAAAAATTTGAACGTACAAAACCGCACGTAAACGTGGGTACAATCGGCCACGTTGACCACGGTAAAACAACTTTAACAGCAGCAATCACGACAGTATTAGCAAAACACTTCGGTGGTGCAGCTCGTGCATTCGATCAAATCGATAACGCACCAGAAGAAAAAGCGCGTGGTATCACTATCAACACCTCACACGTTGAATACGATACAGAAACTCGTCACTACGCACACGTAGACTGCCCGGGACACGCGGACTATGTTAAAAACATGATTACTGGTGCGGCACAAATGGACGGCGCTATCTTAGTAGTAGCAGCAACAGATGGACCAATGCCACAAACTCGTGAACACATCTTATTAGGTCGCCAAGTAGGTGTACCATACATCATCGTATTCTTAAATAAATGCGACATGGTAGATGACGAAGAGTTATTAGAATTAGTAGAAATGGAAGTACGCGAACTTCTATCTCAATATGACTTCCCGGGAGATGATACTCCAATTGTTCGAGGTTCAGCATTACAAGCATTAAACGGCGTACTGGAATGGGAAGAAAAAATTCTTGAATTAGCGGGCTACCTAGACAACTACATTCCAGAGCCAGAGCGTGCAGTAGACCAACCATTCTTATTACCAATTGAAGACGTATTCTCAATTTCAGGTCGTGGTACAGTAGTAACTGGTCGTGTAGAGCGTGGTATCATCCGTACAGGTGAAGAAGTTGAAATCGTTGGTATCAAAGAAACTACGAAAACAACAGTAACTGGTGTTGAAATGTTCCGTAAATTGTTAGACGAAGGTCGTGCAGGTGAGAACATTGGTGCATTATTACGTGGTACAAAACGTGAAGAAATCGAACGTGGTCAAGTATTAGCGAAACCAGGTTCAATCACGCCACACACAGACTTTGAATCAGAAGTTTACGTATTATCAAAAGAAGAAGGTGGTCGTCATACTCCATTCTTCAAAGGTTACCGTCCACAGTTCTACTTCCGTACAACAGACGTAACTGGTACTATCGAATTACCAGAAGGTGTTGAGATGGTAATGCCAGGCGATAACATCAAAATGACAGTAAGCTTAATTCACCCAATCGCAATGGACCAAGGTTTACGTTTTGCGATTCGTGAGGGTGGTCGTACAGTAGGTGCTGGTGTTGTTGCTAAAATTATCAAATAATTTTATTTGTTAATTAACAACTGATTGAAAATAAAGGCGCATTTAATAGCGCCTTTATTTTTTGGTGTAATGGACAAAATAGTTGCTAATAATATTTTTCTCAAGTTATTAGCAACTTTTTTTATTTAAAAAATCCTTAATAAACATAACATTACGTCTTTTAGTTAATC